>CAMDCV010000023.1 GCA_945890645.1 Akkermansia muciniphila | reverse complement strand
GAAGCGCTTGACCAGTTCTTTTTGGTCATCTGCAGTGAGATCGGAGTCGATGATGTCTTTGCCGTATTTTTCGTGTTTGAAGCCTTCGATCACGACTTCGAATGGCTCATGGTCTTCGCCTTCGCGTTTCTGCACACCGAGAACGACGTCGCCATACATCTGGATGAAACGGCGGTAGCAGTCCCAGGCGAAACGCTCGTTTTTGGTGGCGGCGACGAGGGCCTCCACGGTTTGGTCGTTGAGGCCGAGGTTGAGAACGGTGTCCATCATGCCGGGCATGGAGTCACGCGCACCGGAGCGCACAGCGACGAGAAGAGGCATACCGGTGGTGCCGCCGAACTTGGCGCCCATGATTTTTTCCATGTTGACCACGCCGGCTTCCATCTCTGCTTGGAGGGAAACGGGGTAGGATTTCTTGTTGGCGTAGAAATAGGTGCAAACTTCCGTGCTGATGGTGAATCCTGGAGGCACGGGGAGACCGATGCGGGTCATTTCTGCGAGGTTGGCACCTTTGCCACCGAGAAGGGCTTTTTGGCTGCCATCACCGTCGGCCTTACCGGCACCCCAGGTGTACACATATTTGACGGACTTTGCTCCCTTGGCGGGGGCTGACTTTTTCGCGGCCTTGGTGGCCTTTTTTGCTGCTGCCATAATTCGACGTATTGATAATTTGGGTGGTTGGCAAAAGAACTTGGCACTGTGCCAACCCCCCTTGCGCGCGCGGAGAATAGCTACCTTTCCTTCAGTGTCAATGCGTCAGTTGTGCGTTTTTCTGCTTTTTTCCGTGTCAGTTGGCTTGACCAATCGGCATTCTGCTACGAGGGCTATCGTAGCAATTGTCCTTTACTGACACATTTTTTTAAAATTCCCGATTGACCTTAATTTCTACATCCGTAGTAATTGGCTGTTGACAATCGGTAAGAAATTTCATAAGTCTTAATTGTTAACAGCACCAAAACTAACGCCATGATACGCATCTCACAACCATCCAATTTGGAATTGCAGGCTCTCACGGTGCTCTGGCATTTAGGGCCATCGACCGTGGCTACGGTGCTTGAGGAGCTTCCCGACGGTAAAGAACGAGCCTACACCACAGTGCTCACGGTGATGCAAAATTTGGAAAAAAAGGGCCACGTTCGCCGCGTGAAACTTGGTCGAGCGCACGTGTATCAGGCCGCTCATCCGCAGAAATCCGTGGTATCAGAGGCGGTGGAGGATTTTCTTACCAATACGTTTGGTGGGCGATTGGGCGAAGCGATTCTTGCATTGCTGTCATTCGGAACGCTGAACGCCGATGAAAAAGCGGAAATCTCCAAACATTTGAAGAACAGTAAGACCTTGGTGAGTAAGAAATCTCCGAAAAAGGCCGCACCAGTGGCGAAAAAAGCAGTGAAGGCGGCTAAGAAAGTTGCCAAAAAGGCGGCGAAGAAGAGTGGGAAGA
Source organism: Akkermansia muciniphila (assembly GCA_945890645.1). GTDB lineage: Bacteria > Verrucomicrobiota > Verrucomicrobiia > Verrucomicrobiales > Akkermansiaceae > UBA956. Next base: position 65,010 of record CAMDCV010000023.1, on the reverse strand, counting down.
AGTGAGATGGTTCGGAAAAATAATCTGAATTCATTCATTTTCGCCGATATACATCCAATCGACTAGTGCTCTCGAGGGAAATGACTCGATCTGCGCATCGAGATTCGAAAGTTCCGCTGCTTTTTGTAAATGGCTCACCAGTCTGGATTAATTTCCACTCGGACTCTGCCAAACCTACTACGGGAACCTCGGTGGCTGAATCGGTTGTCACTCGAATGGATGGAGCATTATGTCCACCACGGTAGATGTCACTCACCACTCCCTGAAGTTCCAGTGTGAATCGCTCATTTCTATGGGTTACTAATACAGCTAGGAAGTAAGCGCAAAACCAACCGACGATACAAAGAGCGGTAAGAATTTTTCGATGAACCGGATTTTGCTTCGGCCAATTCGCAATCGCGAGCACCAGAAAAACACTAAGCGGGAAGAATTCAAAATGCTTCAATGTTTGTGATCCATACGGTGCCGAAAGCAGCAGAAAAATCGATAATCCGAAAAATGCTATGATCAATGTGACCGCAATTTTCATCACCATATGCCCTAATTCAGCAACCAATTTCTCCTGACCACGCCCAGATGACGGGGTCGAGGCGGTCGCGCACGGTTTGGATCAGCGTTTCAGCTTGGCTGGGATCGGACAGTATTGCGAACATCGCGGAGCCGGAGCCGCTCATCAGTGCGGTGCGCACTTCGGGGCGTGAATTGAGCCAATTTTTCAGCTCCGCGAGGAAAAGGAATTTTCCGAATACAGGCTTTTCGAGGTCATTCACCAGCGAGCCCCAAGGGAATTCGACCGCGTCATAACTGACTCCGGGCAGTGCGACGGCTCCTTTCCAACGCGCATAGGCGTCGGGGGTGGAAACGGCGAAGGAGGGCTTGAAAATCACAATCGTTTGACGCGGTGGGGCATCGGCCGGCGTGAGGATTTCGCCGCGACCGCTGGCTCGGGCGGTGGTGGCATTGAGGAAAAAGGGCACGTCGCTGCCGAGAGTGGCGGCGGCTTTGTGTAATTCTGCGTCATCGAGCGGGCTACCGTGCCACTCGTTCCAAGCGCGCAAGGTCGCGGCGGCATCGCTGCTGCCTCCGCCTAGTCCGGCTCCGTGGGGAATGCGTTTTTCCAAGTGAATGTGAGCGAGGCAAGGTTTCTTGCTGAGTTTTTCGAATAGCAGCGTTGCCTTCGTGATGAGATTGCTCTCGTCCACGGGTATTTCCGCGACATCGCAAGTCAGGGCGTAGGCTTCGGCGGCGGTAAAAGTCAGGGTGTCGAATAGTTCCGGCACCGGGGTCATGAGGGTATCGACCTCGTGAAAGCCATCGCTGCGTTTGCCGATCACGCGCAGGGAAAGATTGAGTTTGGCCGGGGCTGTGACGGTGATGCTTTTTTCGCTCATGAGTGTGGTAGGGATCCGATTAATGCCATCATACGGCCGGTGCGCCCCAGTTCTTTACGGTAACTGTAGAAGCGGTGCAAGTCCGATGCGGTACAAGTTTTGCAGTCGTGAAAATCACCAACCCCCGCGGCGGCGGCTTGGCGTACGATTTCTGCGGCAAAATCGACTTCGTAGTGCGGCGGTCGAATGCAGGGACCGAGCACGCCCACGAGGTCTTGCGGGCGTGAGCCGAAGCGCTCCTGCATCAGCGCTACAGCGCGACCGAGGATGTTTCCCTCCGTTCCCTTTTTCCCCGAATGCAATAAGCCATGCGCTCCATTGACGCGGTCGGCGAGCCATACTGCGCCGCAATCGGCGACGTAAATCGCCAGCGCGAGGCCCGGTTGTGCCGTGATCAGCCCGTCCACCCCGGCGACGACCGGTAATCCATCGGGCGCGAGAATAGTCGGCGACTCACCAGCGATGGCGACCTCAGCGCCATGAACTTGCTCGGCGCGCCACCAATGTTGCGGAGAAAAGCCGAGAGTTTCCACGGCCGCCGTGTGGTGAGCGCGCAGACGACGCATCGCTTCATCGCGATCGGCATCCATGGGCATTTCCGGCACGCGTTCGATAAAATCGACCCGCAGATGGGGCAAAGCACGCAGAGGAGCTAGAAAATCTTGAGACATGACGTTAAAAAGGAGAGGCGGCAGAGCAAAAAAATCCTTCGTAGCAGCAGATGTGCGACGGAGGATGTTGTGTCGTTTTCCCAGTCGATTGTCAAACGCTAGCGCGACACTCGGAGCAGGGAACTCCAATCAGCCTTGGGGTAATGCGGACATGGCGCGGCGAGTGGCATCGACGGTGTCGGCCTCTTCCTGGTCCATGTTGGAAAGCATATCAGCGAGATCGGCGGCGATTTCACGACGCATGCGCGAGACGAGCTCGACGCCTTTTTGCGTGATGCGCACCATGATCTTGCGGCGGTCTTCAGCGGCATGGATGCGCTCGACGTAGGCGAGTTTTTCCAAGCGATCCACCAATCCGGTGGCGGCAGCGGTCGAATGACCCATTTTTTTGGCGATGTCGGACATCGTCAGGTATTCCTCGCTTGATAGATAAGCCATCAAGAAGAACTGGGGAAACGAAACATTTCCTTTGCTGAGCTCTCCGGAGAGGTTGAGGATGCAGCTGCGTTGTGTGAACAACACGAAATCTGCAAGGCGGTCGGCCTCTGCCTGTACAGCAGGGCCCGTATTCATCGAGTGAACATTTTTCATGGCTGGTATATGGTTTAAAGACAAAACCACCGGGTTGGGACGTAGGCGGTTTTATCGGGACGGAAGGAACTAAATCGAAAAGGTGGATAGTAATCAAGTCTAAATTTTAAAATTATCTTATTAGCTCAATGTTGATGATACCCGCCAAAGGTGGATTATCGGGTTGAATATTTGGAAAACCATTGATTTGTATTGATTTTCAGGTTTTGCAGATTTTATAGGTTTATGAAATTTGCGTGAGATTTTTTTGAAATTAATTTAAATTCCGGAGATTCGAACCACAGATTACGCAGATTTCTCAGATTCATGAAGAGGAGTAATGCGGAGTATGGTATTGCTTGCGGTGAATTTCCCGCCATGATGAATTCATGAAATTGCTTTTAAAAATGTGCCGTGCGCTGATTGTTGGATTGTTTGTTGGTGCCGCGTCAGCAGTGGAACCGCAAGTGATTGATTGCCATGTGCATTTGTGGGACTTGTCGCGTCCGGCGGGATTGAGTTGGATCAAGAAGGATGACTCGGTGCTCTATCGGAATATGCTGCCGGCGGATTTTGAGAAAGTTGCCAAAGCCAATGGCGTCACAGGAGTCGTGCTAGTGCAGGCGGGGCAGAGCTTGCCGGACAATCAGTGGAATCTCGATATCACCGCGCACAATCCCCAATTGTTTCGGGGATTGGTGGGGAATCTTTCGGAAGTGATTGGCACCGATGCCTTTGCGCCGCTGTTCGATAAGCTCAGCAAGGACCCGCGTTATTTGGGCTATCGAATTTCCGGACGTTATCAGGAAGGACTCAGCGATGCGTTGTATCGGGATTTGAAACGCACGGCTGCGGCAGGCAAAAGCGTGGATTTTCTTGCCGGTGGTTTTTCGTTGAGCGAGATCGCTACCATCGCCAAGCAGGTGCCGGACTTGCGCATCATCGTGAATCATTTTGGCAGTGTACGACTGAATGGCCAAGCGCTGGATGCGGCGTGGGTGAAGGACTTTCGTGCGGTCGCTCAGCAGCCGAATGTCTATTGCAAAGTCTCGGCCTTGTATGGTCGATTCGAAAAACAACCCGCGCCGAAAGAGTTGTCAGCCTATGAACCAGTTCTCGATTTGGCCTTCGAGTGCTTTGGCGAGGATCGCTTGGTGTATGGCAGTGACTGGCCCGTGACGGAAGCGACGGGCGACTATGCATCGGTGCTGGCTCTGACGCGCGCGTATGTTGACAAAAAAGGCAAGGATGTCAGCGAGAAATTGTTTTACCGCAATGCTGAAAAATTTTATGCGATTCCAGCGGTGAAATAAGCTGCTATTTTTCTAGGAACTCGCGAATGACTTTGTCGTAAAGCGCGTAGCCGCCGGCGACGAATAGTCCTACGATGCTGAGCCATAGACCGAAGTCCCAGAGTCGACTGGGGACGAGTCGGGTATCGCAGCGGCGATAGCGGAAGTAGAGCGCGGCGACTCCGAGCAGGGGCAACATCAGTGCACCCATGAATCCACCCGCGAGAACGAGTTGTTTTGGTGCTTTGAAATAGGCGAAGCTGCCAAGGAACAACAATGGCAGGCCTATGCTGAAGATGCGAATCCAAAAACGCTTCGTGCTCTCTTTGTCATCGGCGAGACCGAAGACCCTCAAGGCATCGGCACAGACTAACGAGTGACTGGCAGTGGCGACGAAAAATGTCGAGTAGAGAACGGCGAAGGCGCCTAACAGAAATATCAGTTCTGCCGCTTTGCCGAAGACTGGCACATACATTTGGCCGAGTGTGCGGATCATTTGTTCGCCATCGGGATCAAGTCCGGTGCGACCGAGAATTGCGGCGCCAAGCAGGTAAAAAGCAATCGTAGCAAACGTATAGACGATCATCGAGCACCACGCATCCCAGCGCAGCACGCGCACCCATCCGCGCGCGCGTTCTTCCCATTCGGGGGAATCATCGCGTGGTCCGGTCCATTTGGCGTAGCCTTTTTCGATGCACCAGTAGGGATACTGAATCAATTCGGTAGCGCCGACGCCGATGATGCCAAAGGCTGCCAACGCGATGGCCATGCCCTTGCCTTCGGGGATCTGAAAACTGAGACCGCTCTTGAGATCGGTCCATGACACTCTCCACTCGGGCAGCATTTGCAGATAGAGTAAGTTGAAGACGGTGACTAAGGTAAAGGTCGCAACTAAGGCGGTGGAAACATTTTGAATCATCCGGTAGCGACCGACGACTAATAAAACGATCGAGATCAGCGTAATGATGGTCGCCCAAATCATGGGATCGTTCGATGTGGCTGCTGGGCTGTCTTCCCATTTTTTCAGTTCTGCAGCCGTCGAATTTTTCGTTTCCGCCAGAGCTTCCATTTTTGCTGTCATCGCCGGATCGTTGGCGAAGCGGGCGCTGATGCTTTCCGCGACTTGCAAACGGATCTCTGCATCTTGGCGCAGGTTCGCTTCTTTTCCGGCGGCGGTCAGTGGTTGGGTAATGGTCAATGCTTGGCCGACACCGCCGATGATGCCGCCGAGTTGGATCAAAGCGACCACGGTGAAAATCAGCCAGAACCAGCAAAGCCAGTTCACCCGTATTTTGGGTCCGGGGACTTCGTTGAGGCCTTCGAGCGTGGTCTTGCCGCTGGTGATGGTGTAGCGCCCGAACTCGATCTGCACAAAGACCTTGATTAAACACCCGATGATGATCAGCCACAAAAGCACGAAACCTGCCTCAGCGCCAACCGCTGTGGTGGCGATGAGTTCCCCCGATCCAACGATGGATCCAGCAATGATGAGACCTGGTCCGAGTTGTCGGATGATACCGCGTACGGTCGTGGGTGGATTTTGGCAAGCCGATGGCTCAGTGAGTTGGGTCATGGGGAAAGCATGCGATTTATGAGCTTGCGGCGTCAATCGGAAAGGTGGAGTCGAGCCGAGTTGGGATTTTCACTGCTAAGACCGTACTTCGTGCTTATGCGGTCGCTGGCATCGTGTTTACGGCTGAATCCCGCTCGCGAGTATAATACCAAGAGATGAGCAGAACGCCGATCAAGGCGAGTAGCCAGAGATGCCAGTAGGGGTCGCCTTTGCTGTGGGCTTGGATGGCGGCGGCTTGGGCATCGCCGAGTTGATTGACTTCGGCACATTCACGGAAATCCGCTTCGCGGGTGTCGGCGAAATAGGTGGCTGCTTCCAACAAAGTGCTCTCGCCTTGTTGGAAGCGGAAATAACCTGGCAACTCGGGTGCGGTGAGGGGAATGTTGGGATCGACTTCTTTCGTGCGCAGCACTTCTCCGCTTGAAGAAAGTTCCATGAGGCGCACGGGCACAGGTGGAGTTGTGCTGTTGCTGGCTAACGTAATGGGTTGAGAAGTCTCAAGATTTTCCTGTGAAGGTGCCACTTTAACGGCGCGCACTTGCTCGATGAATCGAAGCAGAATCACGATCAAGGCCGGCTGGTTTTCGATGTTGGAAAGGCGGGGATCGAAATTAAAAAGCAATTGCTGGCACGCGGGACGTTCGGCAGTAGCGGGCAAGCTGCGCAGCAATATGAGTGGCCGCTTGTCCTGATAAAGGAGCGTTTGATCATTGGGACGAAGTTCCAGTGCGATTGTCTCGCGCACCAGCAGCGATTGCCAGTTTAGACCATCAAGCAGGGGATGTTTTTCCGCGATGATACCGCCTGCGAGATACTGACCACCTTGCGTGGCGTCATCGACGAAAATCACGGCATTGCCTTGCACAGGAGTGGGGTCCAGTGGATCGTAGGACGCCAATGTGATGTCGGCATCGGCCGCAGTTCCCGGTGTGAGTTGCTCGATGGCGCGAAGTAATTTTGTGTTCAGCGTAGCTAGTGCGGGTGCGGCTTCGATGGTGAGTTTTTTCGGTACGGGCCGCACGATGCGTAGGGTGTCATCGGTGGCGAATTCATCTCCTGACAATTTCAGTTGGATGCGCTGTGCTTGCGCGGGGAAATTCGATTGCAAAGTCACCAAGCTACGGGCGGGAAGAGAGACTGTTTTCGGTTCGGCGGGTGCACCTTTGCCGCTGTCCACATACCAAGTGCGGGTCACGTCCTGATCGGAGTAGTTTTGCAGCGTTGCCCGCCACAACATAGTGCCCTCTTTATTTTCGAAGGCGACTCCGGTGAAGCCGACATTCTCAATCGCCTTGCCAACGGAAAGCTGGATGGCTTCAAAAGGCAGACCTTCGCTTGGTGTGTCGCTGGCATAGATGATGATGCCCTCGCGTGAAACCAGCGAGCGCGCGAGGCGCAGCGCCTGCGTGGGATCCGTGACGCCGGCGAGTGGTTGCCAATCCTTGAGCGCGTTGAGCAATTCTTCGGTGGATTTACCGGCATACAGGCGCGGCTTGCCGGGTGTCGATTCCAAGACGGTGTATTCGACATCGGTGGCGAAACCTTTCAGCGCGGGTAAGTCTTTGGCAAGTTGTTCCAGCAGTCGATCTTTGCTAACGGTCATCGAGGCGGAAGAGTCGAGCACCAATGCAATGCGCTGCGTGCTGCGAGCGAGAGGGTAGCGTGGTTCGAGCAACAACCAAGTGAGTAGGAGAACGCCGAGAATTTGCATCCACAGGGGGATTGATTGCGTGAGGCGGTCGAAGTGTCGTCCACTGCTGGCTTCGCGCTGGGTTTTGTCTAACAGAAAAAGGGTCGACACAGGAATCAGTTTCGCCTTGCGTTGCAAAAAGTGGATGAGGATCACGGCGGGAATCCCTAAAAGGGCCCACAGACCAGCGAGATTGGCAAAACTTGGCATGGGGTAGCACTATAACAGCAAGGGGCCGCTGGCGAGGGGAAAGTGCTAGCAACACGGTATCAATTTGGTCGAGAAAGTCTGAATGTCCAAGGTCTGGAATGTAAAGGCTGTGAGTCGTTGCTGCGGCCCGCCATGTCAAAACCACGGATCGTTAGAAGCAATTCTGAAAATTCTGAAATTCTGTTAAAACGGGCTTGTCAGGCCAAAGTTGCATTTTTGACCACTGATTGCACTGAGGACCACTGAAGCCACTGATTTTTGTAAAAGATTTTGGTCATGCCACTAGGACTCATGCTTACAAAGCATACTAAGTCACGGTTGTCACTTGATCAGCATTGTGCTATGGGTTTTGCGCATGCAAAAGGGCTTATGGCAGATGGCGTTTTCTTGGCTCACCGAGCCGGTCATGCCTGTGCCATCGGTCGTTCCTGTCGTGAAACGCAAGGCTGTGAAGCACATCGATTTGGACCTTACACAATGGTGCCGCGATACCGCTACCTCACTGGGTCTAACAGAACTAGCGAAGACTGTGGAAGTCGTATGGAACTCTCGCATGCGCTCGACCGCAGGACGCGCGTGGTGGCCGCAGCGATTGATCGAACTCAATCCCAAAGTCAAAGAGCACGATCCGGAACAAAGTGCGCGCACACTGCGGCATGAGCTCGCCCATTTGATTGCTTACGAACGGGCTGGTCGGCGGAAAATCGCGCCGCATGGTATCGAATGGCGGCATGCCTGTGCCGAATTGGGCATCGGGGGAGAATCTGTCTGTCATCAATTGCCGTTACCGCGGCGCACCCATGCCAAACGGTTTCTTTACTATTGCCCGCAGTGCCGTATCGAAATCAAACGCGTGCGAAAAATCAAGGGAGCGATGGCTTGTCTCGCCTGTTGCAGAAGCCACAACGGTGGGCACTATGACAAACGTTTTCGCTTTGTGGAAAGACACCACTAAATTGCTTGCATGGTAATCATGCGAAGTTAAAGTATAGCCATGTCCTCAAGCCTTCCCAGTCCTCATCCCGAATGGAGTAGGCTAACGCAAAAGCATCAAGCGATCACTACTCAGATCACTGCTGTTATCACTGATGCGCATGCTCTTGCCGATACAATACCCTTAGTGTTAGGTCGCTACGCAACGGCGTTTGGCGATCGTTTGGTTAGATTACAAGCGATTGAAATTGATGCTTCCCGTTGCAAGCGGGAAATTGCATTGCTCCAAGCCTCTATCAACAAAGGAGAGCAGTGGGATTATGCGAGCATTCAAGAAACACTGGATGCGGAATTCAGCGAATGGCAGAAAAAACTTGAGATCGAAGCGGAAAATTTCAAACGGCAACAGGGTATTCTTAATCATCTTCTTGACCCAGGAACGACTAAATTGCTTCGCGACAAATTTCGTTTGCTGGCACGGAGGCTTCACCCCGATTTGCATCCCACACAAACGCCAGCGGAAGAAGAACTTTGGCACCGCGTGGCATGCGCATACGAGAGTCAAAATCTTGAAGAGCTTGATGCCATAGAAATTATTACGAGAGAGCAGAATTATGATGTTCTCCCGAGTTCATTGGATGCCATGTATGAAATCTTGCAGCGTTTGGAAATGAAGCTGAATACATTGCTGACGAATTTGTCCAGACGGCGTAAGGCCTGGCCACTCGATCAGTTACCGTTACTCGATGATCCTGAGGCAACTGCTGCTAAGCAAAAAGAACTTGAGGAACGCATCGCTGTATTGACCACGCTACGCGATCAACGCAGAGTTCACCTCAACCAATTATTGGCACACTAAGTAACATGAATGATTTCAGTTTAACGCCTACGGAACAGCATCAACTTGCCCTACTTCACAGCCACCTCATGTCTGGCGGGGCACTGACTGCGCCATTTGCAAAAGAGATTTTCCTTATAGAAACGCATGTCGCCGGAACATCTCACGTTCCCATCCGTGAAATAGAAGCAACGATAAAAGGGGGGGACTCGCTAGTTCTGCGGCGTGAAACTGACAATGCCCATGACCCACTCGCCATCTTGATCCTGACGGAAAATGGCAAAAAGCTCGGTTACGTCCCGCGTGATCGAAATGAAATCCTCGCCCGCCTCATGGACGCAGGCAAATTTTTAATCGCCAGTCTTGAATCCAAGGAATGGCAGGGCGACTGGCTACGCGTATCGGTAAGAGTTTTTCTGCGGGATGTGTGAAAAAATCAGCGGAATCCTCATACCAATGAAAGCATCGAGCGCTAATAATTGATCAATACCGCAAGATTGCGTGGATCGGGATATCGGGCATTTTTTCACGACCGTTGAGATCGTTGAGCTCGATGAAAAACGAGGCACCGATGAGATTCGCACCGAGCGAGGTGATGAGCTCGGCGGCTGCGGCTGCGGTGCCGCCGGTGGCGAGTAGGTCATCGACTAATAAAATGTTCTCACCCGGATGAACAGCGTCCTCATGAAGTTCGATGACATTTTCGCCATACTCTAACGAATACGCGAGACCACGCGTTTTCCAGGGCAGTTTCCCAGCCTTGCGTACGGGAACAAAACCAACGCCCATTCGATCGGCAACAGCAGCGGCAAAGATGAAACCACGGGCATCAATGCCAACCACTTTATCGATTACCTGATCGCCTGCGGTGGCACAGAGTAGTGTGATGCAATCGTGAAATAGTTTGCCATCGGCGAGCACGGGAGTGATGTCTTTGAAGAGAATGCCTTCTTTCGGGAAATCAGGAATGTCTCGAACGGCGGCGCGGAGGTGATCGGAAGATGCCATGACAGAGAGTAGAAAAAAACGTCGTGCTGGCAAGCCTCAATCGAGGTTTGTCATTACTCCGTGGGATGTAACGAGTGGGCGGTGGATGGTTTGCATTGCACAATCACATTGGCGATGGTGATCAAGATGCCACCGCCGATCAATGCGATAGTCAGTGATTCATTCGCGATGGAACGTCCCATCCAGATACCGACGATCGCGGGCAAGAAAAGCGCGATGATACTCGTGAAAACCGGTTCCGCGCAATAGATCAGCCCCGCTTCTACCGAACTGACAAAACCCTGCCATCGGTTCATCAGCCCGTAGGCGCCGATGCTGCACAGAATGGCCATCGTTGCGATCAATCCCAAAGCGGCAGGGGAGGCAAGTGCGGTAAAGATATCGTTAGATTTTTCCGCAATAACAAATGTGCAGGGTGTGGCAAAGAGCGTGATGCCGAGAAACATGACCCAGGTGATCGGCATGCTGCGGTTGCCCTGGTAGCGGGGATTTTCCAGACAGAGAATCTGCATGGTGAAAATGAGCGCCGCGAGTAAGGTCTCCCATTCGCCGCGTCCCAAGCGTATGTCGTCGGGCTTCACGCCAGAAAGCCAACCAACTCCGATGACGACCAATACGACGGCGACTATCGTGTGCCAACCGGGGCTACGGCGGCTGCGCAGGGCATGATAGATCGGCAAAAATACGCAATAGCCTTGCGTGATAAAGGCGCAGGTCGATGCTTTCGTGTAGGCCAGAGCATCTGCTTGCAACCACATGCCCACGCCGCCGAATAGCGCGAGCCACAGGCCTTGTTGCCATTCGCGAACGGTGTAAGTTTTTATATGGGGCAGCACCCAAGGCAGCAGCAGCAAAGTCGCCATGCCGAATCGCGAAGCCATCAATAAGATTGAGAGAAATAATGTCGTGGCACCGGGCACTAAAGCGCGTTGCTCGATGTAGAGAATCTGCACGAATGGGAAACTTACCGCCCACAACAAAGTGGCGGTCAACAGCCAAAGGAGGGCGCGGTTGTGCTGAGCATGTTTCATCGACGCGCAGACACTGGCAGTTCATCGCTCTCTTGGCAAGCGCCTCAGTGCCGTTGCTTGAGCCATTCACTGGGGTTGCAGCCCATTTCAGCGCGGAAGGCCTGGGCGAAATGGGGGAGACTTAGATAGCCGACATCGAGCGCCACCTCGGTGATGGATTTTCCTGCAACGGTCAGTTCTTCGCAGGCGCGACTGATGCGGTAGCGGCGCAGGTGCAGTTGCAGCGTGATGCCTGTCTCCTCTTTCACTTTGCGCGAGAGCTGGTGCGGTGCCATGCCGACGCTGCGCGCGAGTTGGGCTAGGTCCAGTGGCTGATCGAGTCGTGATTGCAATTGCATCAGAGCCTTGCCGACAGTGCCGATTTTTTTGAACTGGGCGCAAAATGTTTCGCCAGTCTGAGTGCGTGGGCGAAACAATCGCAGTGCGGCCCACTCTAACAGACGCGCCTCTGCCATGAGTAATGCCACGCAATCCCCACTGCGCGCTTCTAACAGAAATCCAGCGAGTTGCTTTTCCCATTCACCCATCAGACCGCAAAACGTCACCTCTTGTTTGCCCTCCAGCCAATTGCGGAATTCAGGATGCAGAGCGTGCGGATTTTTCCCCAAGCGCTGTGCCAGCCAGCGTTTCGGCATCGCCACCACGTCCACTTGATAGGCTCCGGCCTGGCGCATGCATTGCCAGGTTTTGCCCGGCATGCCACCGGTGACCGCATACATCCCGGGATGCAGGGGATAGCGTTCCTTTTGCCCCCACAGCAGGCCGACTCCCTGCAAATTCAGCCACAGCCACACCACCTCGCGATCAGGTGTTTCCCACGCGAGCCCTGCGCTTGTCATTTGTCCCGCCAAGTGCCCAAGGCTCAGCTCATCCGTTACATGCCACCACTTCATTCCTTGCGCTCTCTTGGGGTATATTATCGATATTGAGACTCATTATCAATAAAAATGATGGGCTATGTGCCTGCAATGCACCGTTGAACAAACGCAAGCCACCGTTAGCGAATCGGTGCTGCGGCGGGCTATGCTGGCGGCGTTATGAATCTAACACACTTCTTTGTTTGTCTCAGTTGTTCCGCCGCTCTGCTTCCTGCTGATGAAACCTCCGCACCGCCGCAGTGTGATGCCGTGGCCATTCGTGCGATGGCAGGAACCTTCGCCGTGGATTTCCGCTTTCACGAAACGTATAGCCTTTCGCCTGATTACAAGATCCGCGCGAAGGCCTACGAGGAACACGCGACGGAGGTCGTGAAGGTGGTGGAGGATACTCCCACGCGCATCACCTTGCAGCACTTGCTGGTGGTGAATGATGGCGACAAGCCGCAAGTGATCAAGCACTGGTCGCAAGTGTGGACCTGGGGGGATCCCTTTGTGTTAGACTACTGTGGCCAAGAAGACGACCATCGCTGGAACATTGTGCAGGCGGATGCCGCGTCGATGAGCGGCACATGGACGCAGCTCGTGACGAATGTGGATGATTCTCCGCGCTATGAATCGCGTGGCTTCTGGATTCATGAAAACGGCGTTTCCACCTGGACGAGCCAAGCGACGCGCCGACCTCTGCCACGCCGCGAATACTCGAAGCGCGATGACTACGACTACTTGCTGGTGACAAATCGGCATGTGATCACCCCGACAGGATGGGTGCATTATCAGGACAACCACAAAGTCGTGGATCGTGGTGATGAGCGCAAGGTGCTCTGCCATGAAGCAGGCTTGAATCAATACACGCGGGTGGAATCGCCAGCGACGGCGATTGCGGAATCGTGGTGGCAGGAAAAAGGAAATTTCTGGAACGCGATGCGAAATGTCTGGCTTCAGGAAATGAACAAGCCCGGAAAATCCTTTGCCTATCATACGGTGGTGGAGGGGCACACGCTCAGCGAAAAATTCAGAGAATGGGAAAAACAACCCGAGTCCACCGATGCGGCAGCGCATGACCTGATGAGCTTCCTATCACGCCAACCCTAAACCTTCCATTTTTACTACTATGAAATCAATCTACTCTTTTTTTACTGCTGCATGCTTCTTCATGCATGGCGCATGGGCTGCTACTTCCATCACTCTTCCGGGAACGCAGGAATCGAATTCTTGGACCAACTTGAGCAGCGCCGCTTACCCATCGTCATCGGGTTATCCGACATCATTCATGACGACCTTGCAACATTGGCCTGCTCCACTCGTTGCTCAGAGTGGCGGAGGCAGCGCGGTGTTTGGTAAGGAGGATGGCACAGGTGGCTACTTTTCTGCTGCGGGCTACATTTATAATTTCAATGATCCGGGTCAGTATTACTTGCGCGATCTCACACCGATCAGCGGCATGCAGACCTTGGTCTTGCAGTTGGAGATGGGGCAGGGACCGGGCATCACACCGTTGCTGTTTCTGAATGGCGGCAGCACGGGATTGATCGCCGATTTCACACGCGGGGAGATGGGCGGCACCTATCCGAATTTTCTCTATCAATGGGATTTGCAGTCGGTGGGCAGCATTGCCAGCTACGAAGTGCGCTGGGGCACTGATCCGCATACGGCCATCAAGCGCGTGGACGTGGATTCTTCCACGCAGTTCGCGCAAGTCATTCCTGAACCGTCAGCGTGCCTGCTCTCCTTGCTCAGTGCCTGTCTATTCCTTCGCCGTAGCCGCTCATGAAGACGAAACTATTTTTCTTTTGGGCGTTGTCGCAGATGTTTACGTCGGGGCAATCGGTCTTCATTCCTCAGCCATCGGCGGATCGCTGGATGTATCCCTACAATAGTTCGCCGGGCAGCCGCCCTGTCGCATCGACATTCAGCGCACTGCCTTCGCTGGGTGGAGTATCGGATCGATTCGGTCAAATGCTGATGCGTTTTCACACGGCTACCGCAGGGATTCCTGCGGGGCTCGGTGCGGCGAATTACCGCATCAGCAAGGTTGTTCTGCGAGCCACGACATTTTCCGAACAGAGCTTCCGCTATGACCCAACGCCTGATCCGTGGCAGTCCTATGCTGTGGCGACGATGGCCGATGCAGATGTCGGGCGTCCGGTCGAGTTATTCGGGTTAGGATTCCGCAATGGCTTTACGGCACTCACTTTCCAAGAGACCAGCCCCTATGGCGGAAGTGCTCCGGGTGGACAAAATGCGTTTGCGTTAGGTTTTACTCCAGCTGGGCAAGCGCGCGACGTGAGTGACAATGTCACGCAGAAATTCGATCCACTGCCCTGGGCGGTGGGCACCTGTGCGGGGCATGCACCGGGCGCGTGGGTGAACGCTGATACGACGATGGAATTCACAGTGAATCTCCACGTGCCGGGCGTGCGGCAATACATCGCACAGGCCCTGCAGGATGGTGTGTTATGGCTCAGCCTCAGCTCGCTCCACCCTGCGATTCAGCAGGGTGGGGAATACGCGGATTTTCATACCAAAGAAAGCCCGCTGCACGATCTGGATGGCAATGCCGCGCCGTCGTTAGAAATCGAATACGAGATCGTCCTGCCGCAGCCCACCCTGACGCGGAATCCACTCACGGGAGTCGTCACGCTGCAGTGGCCCGCATTGCCGGGCTTTACCTATCAGTTGCAAAAAAGTACCACGCTACTGTCGCAGTCGTGGCAGACCATACATACGGTGACCAGCGTTTCCACCGCGCCGCAGCAGTGGCAGGGAGTCAGTCACGAAAACAAAGCATTTTTCCGAATCATACGCACAAGACCATGAAAAAACAACGAGGATTTACCCTGATGGAATTATTGGTGACGATCACGATCCTCGTGATCCTCGCCGGATTGATCGTAGGCGCTACCAGTTTTGCAAAGCGCAGACTGGCGAGCGTAAATGAACTAAGCGCGGCAAGAAATCTCATGATCGCCTATCACCAATACGCCGGTGATCACAGCGGCAAGTTGTTAGAAGGCTACAAGACCGATCAGGAAACGACTGGCCCGGATGGCGAGTATCTGCATTTCCCGATGAATGCGCGCTACCCCTGGCGGTTGATGCCCTACTTGGGTGACCCGCGTGAAACCTTGACCGTGAATGGCAACCGTAACGCTTGGGATGCCGCCGATCCGATCTATCAAGTGTCCGTGATGCCCAATTTGGGGATCAATGCGGTACTCGTCGGTGGCCACTATGGTTCTGCCAGTCCCTTGCCGCCCACGAAGCGCTTTACTGATGCGTATGGAAAATTTTACGTCTCGCACGCGCACGAAGTGCATGACCCCTCAAATCTCATTGTCTTCGCCTCGGCAAGACAAAGCGAAAACGAGAGAGGCTACTTCGAGGTGCGCCCGCCCAAATTGACGCAGACGCTGTGGTCCTCGGAGGAGTTTGACGAAGATCACCCCGCGAAGGAGCATGGCTTTGTGGATTTTCGCCATGGAGGAAAAGCCGTAGTGGCCAAGTTCGATGGCTCCGCGGCATTGATGACGGAGGACGAAATGCGCGATATGCGAATGTGGTCGAACCAAGCAGCGATTATGAATCTAGCGGACTACACAATCCGGAAAGCCGATACTCCTTAGCGCAATGCTTTTGATTTGCAGCGGGAAAAACTTCGTCGATAGTAATCAGCGATGCCGCGACTGCCGACACCACCAAAGCTGATGCAACAATTTGAAAACGGCGTGATTGATCGTGACGAATTGCATGCGCAGATGGCACTGCACGCGCGGGTATTGATTGCGGAAATGGAAATCGAGCACGAGCAACCACTGGAGTCACTGTGGGAGCAATGGCGCAATCGTCATCACGCCGCGCGACTCATGGCTAAGCATGGCGAGCGTCGCGTGCGTGAAGTGCTCCATGCGCTCGGCGAGTTGGATGATTTTCCTCCGGCTACTTTGTTGTGGAATGCCGCACACTTTCATGTCCCACTGCATTGCTTTATTCGCAGCAAAAGGGCTCCTATTTTCCGTATCAAAAAAATGAGTAGCACCGCCGTGAGTGTCACGGTGTGGATTGAATACAACGAGCGCGAGGGCGAAGAAGTTATTTCTGAAAAAATCTATCTGGAGCGAAATCGTAAGTGGCAACTACTCGTAACGAAACGGGAGCACTGAGAGAATAAATGGCATCGACATGTTGCATTCGATGCGTTAGTTCTTCAAAAAATTCGCTCCAACACAACCGCCGAAATAACATGCTATCCGCCCTTATCCTTGCCGCTTTGGTTAAATTGAATGCCGTGATCGAAAAGCCGATCATTCCTGCAATACTCTTTGCTCTGATTGCCTTTGTGTTTGGATTATTGTTCGAGCAGCCCTTTCTTGTCGTGGCGATTGGTGCGATGATTAACTTGGGCCTTGGCTTTTTGTTTTTCTGGCTGCTCAAGCGAACGGAAGGAGAAGGTTTATGGTGGGTGGTGTTGATCGTCGGGATTGGCTTGTTCATTGGACTGAGCTTTATTCGATGATCAGTGACTCGGCCTCGACTTGCATGGTATGGAAAGTCCCTACACAACGCCGGTTGCACTAGAGCACGATGCCGCGCAGGTGGCTCGTTCTAAGAAGCGATTTGGTTGGGCTGCATTTGTTTTTGGGATAGGTGTTATTCTACCGCCTCTACTCGGGATTTTTAGGATGGTGATCGGTATGAGGAGCACATTTCAGAAACTCGAACACACGGGGTCGGCCGATCCCGCAGAGCTGGCGGGAAATATTTCGCATTCGATGCTAACTGTTTTTTGGGCGATGGCATTATCGATTGTCTGTTTGATTCCATTCATTGTATTTCTCGTGCTTTTCTTGAGACGAAGCAGGGCTATGCGTTTGCTTGCGTCGCGCCCTAGCTAAGGGGAAGACTAGACCGTTTCGAGTGTGATTTCATTTAGAAATCACAAAATCAGGTATGCGGGCGAGACGCCCGCGCCACGGAAAAAAGCAAATCCGCCATTGTCCAAACGGCTTTTCCGCGCTATGGATGCGCGTCATGTCCGATATTACGATCACTATCCACACCACCGCTGGCGATATCCGCGCCACTCTGTTTGCTTCGAAAGCACCCATCACTTGCGCGAATTTCCTCAATTTGGCACGTCGCGGTTATTACAATAACGTCGCTTTCCACCGCGTGATCGACCGTTTTATGCTGCAAGGCGGCGACCCAACCGAAACCGGTCGCGGCGGTCCTGGCTACAAATTTGCCGATGAATTTCACCCCGAACTCCGCCACAACAAGCCAGGCATCTTTTCCATGGCAAATGCCGGTCCCGGAACGAATGGCTCGCAGTTTTTCATCACCACCGTGCCGACCCCGTTTCTCGACAACCGCCACTCGGTGTTTGGTGAAGTAACCTCTCCGCTCGATGTGGTGAAAAATGTCACCGGTAAAAACAACACCGGCGAGCAAGGCTGCAAGCACAACGGCGTGGGCGATAAGATCACTTCAATCACCATTCACGACGACACCACCGCCTTGTTTGAGTCGCAAAAAGACAACCTCGAGCATTGGAACTCCATTCTCGATAAAAAGTAATCGCTCGCATTCTTCGCCATGCTTCTTACCACAGCCATCGACTACACCAACGGCTCGCCGCACATCGGTCACGCGTACGAAAAAGTGCTCGCCGATGTGATCGCGCGCTACCAGCGACTACGTGGACGTCCGGTGTATTTCCTCACCGGCGTTGATCAGCACGGCCAAAAGGTCGAGCAGACTGCCGCGAAAGAAGGCGTAAGCCCCGAGGAATACGTTGAGAAAGTGACCACGCGCTTCACGGCCTTGTGGGAAAAAATCGGCGTGCATTACGATGGATGGGCGGCGACTACCGATCAACGACACAAAAGTTGCGTTCAAGCGATCCTGACCGACCTAAAGGAAAAAGGGCAGCTCTACAAAAAAGCCTACAACGGATTTTATTCGGTGCGGCAAGAGCAATTCCTCACCGATCGCGATCGCGATGCGGAAGGGAACTTTGGTCCTGAGTGGGGCGAGGTGGTAGAAATCCAAGAGGAAAACTGGTACTTCAAACTCAGCGAGCACACCGCGTGGTTGCAAGCATTTTTGGAGAAAAACGACGTCATCTTACCACAGTTCCGCAAAGCCGAGTTGATGAATGCCTTGACTCGCAATGGCGGCATCGATCTGTGCATTTCGCGTCCGAAAGAACGTTTGCGTTGGGGCATCGAATTTCCCTTTGATCCCGACTACGTAACTTACGTATGGTTTGATGCTCTTATCAACTACATCAGCTTCGCCGGTTATGGTGACAGCGATCTCACGCTGCCCAATTTTTCCGAAACCTGGAATGACGTGGTACACATCATCGGCAAGGATATCATGGTGCCGGCTCACGGCATTTATTGGTATTGCATGCTGCATGCAATGGGCTTCTCTGATGCGCAGATGCCGACCTTGCTGGTGCACGGTTGGTGGAACATCCGTGGCGAAAAAATGTCGAAGACTCTCGGTAACGTAGTCGATCCCGATCAACTCGCGGATACGTTTGGTGTGGATGCTCTGCGTTACTATCTCACGCGTGACATTACCACGGGCAAGGACAGTGATTTCGATGTCGAGCGTTTGGTGATGTTGTTTAATACCGAGCTCGCCAATGAACTCGGCAACTTGTGCAACCGCGCGCTGAACATGAGTCAGCGTTTCACCGACGGTGTTTTGAACTGCCATGAGCCCTTGGAGGCAGAAGATCTCGTCCTGCAGCAAAGTCTTGTGGATTCGCTCGCGCTCTATCGCGACGCGATGGACCAATACGATGTTGCCAAGGGCCTTGAGGCGCTGAACCGCCATGTCGTCAATTGTAACATCTACGCCGAGCGCATGAAGCCGTGGGAGATGAACAAGAACCTTGAGAAAAAATCGCGCGTCGCCACGGTGCTGTATCATCTCGCGGAAAGCGTCGCCCATTGCGCGGTGATGCTCTCGCCCGTATTGCCCGATGCCGCTGCCAAGCTGGCCGCCCAATTGAACTTACCTGATCTACTCAGTCGCAGGCTTGATGATTTGTCGTGGGGTCTGTTGAAAAATGGCCACGTCATTGAACAGCCGCAACCGGTATTCCCTCGCATCGTTCCCGCCGCACCGAAAGACGCATGAAAAAGTCCTTCAGCCTGATGCTCGCGTGGCGCTACCTCAATCCGCGCCGTGCTTGGATATCCTCGATCACGATGATTTCGGTGATGGGTGTTCTGTTAGGCGTGTTGGTGCTGGTGGTGGTGATGGCGGTGTATGCTGGTCTGGAGCGCGAGCAAAAGAAGCGCTTGCTCGGCTTTTCTCCGCATCTGTTACTTCAATACAGCGAGACCGGCGAACGGATGACCGAAATTCAGGACTGGGGTAGTGTGGTGGAACGCATGCAGAAAATCCCCGGCGTGGTCGCTTGTTACGCGCACATCGAAGACAATGCCGTGCTCGATTCTGCAGACCTACAACGGCCGGTGCAATACCAAGCGGTGGATTCGAACGATGCTGTGCAGCTCAAGGGTGTAGAAGAAATTCTCGACCTCGAAAATTATCCTGGCTCGACGGCCGACATGGGACTGGATGCGCGGGTTGTTGTTTCTTCACTGATGGCTGAGCAATTCGGTTGGCAGCTTGGCGATAAGATCAATCTTTACTCAACGCGCAATTTCCAAGAAGTCCTCAAGGCTTATAAAAGTACCGAGCAGGACCTTGTGCGCTTACGTTTTGCCGACACCTTGACGCCCGTTAAAAAACTCGTCGATGAGCAATGGAAGGAAACGGCGGAAGGTTATACGATGAGCCGCGCGCAAGCGAACGTTCTCAATGAACTCTACACAGTTTATGAGACAGACGACTTGCGTGAGCTAGAACGCACTTCGATTCTCGGCATGTTGCAAGTGTACGATAAAGCCACGCACGATGTGGCTGCAGATACCTTTCATTTCAGTGCCGGATCAAAGGACGAATTTGCGCGGCATTTGAATGAATTATGGAGCAATGAAAAGGACAAGCTCGATGCGGATGTGTTGAAAAATCTCAAAGGCATCATCCTACCGCGAGAAGTGGAAATTGTTGGTGTGTTTCAGGCATCGCAAATGGTCAAGATGCCCGACATGTTTGTACCGCTCACTTTGGCGCAAGGGCTGTCTGGTTTGGGCGATGGTGTGCAGGGTGTCGCGCTTCGCATTGAAGATGCTTATCAAGCCGATGCCTTTATTGCGAAAATCCTGCCGGAGCTAGAACCGGGCTGGATGGTCTTTACTTGGGCCGATCAATACGCGCAGTTTTTCTCACTCATCAGCCAACAGCGTGTGATGATGTATTTCGTGCTGAGCTTCATCGTCTTAATTTCCGCCTTCTCGATGATGGCGGTGATGTTCACGGTAACAATTCAAAAGAAAAAAGAAATCGGTGTGATGAAGGCGCTCGGTTCCACTCCGGGGCAAATCATGCGAGTTTTTCTCTATCAAGGTACTATTCTCGGTGTTGCGGGTTCGTTGCTCGGCGTTGTTCTCGGTCGTGTTGTGATTTACGGACGTGGCTCTCTACAAGAAGTGCTGCGTCATCTCGGCTTCGATCCTTTTTCCGCAAGACTCACTGGATTTAAAGTATTGCCAGCGTATATGGATTGGCGCGAGCAAGTGCTGATCGGTTGCATGGGGTTGGTGCTTTGTATGATCGCATCGTTTGTGCCCGCTTACTTCGCATCTCGCAGCGATGCCGCTAAATCGTTGCGCAATCTCTAACGTATGAGAACTTGGATCATCATCGACGGTGAAAAGACCGGCCCCTTCGACATTGCGCAAGTAGCGCGTCGCATCGAGTCTGGTGAACTGAAACCAGAAACCTATGGCTGGATCGAGGGCATGAAAGAATGGCAGCCACTTTCAACAATGCCCCAATTCGCCGAAGCGTGTGGGATAAGTCGGAAGCCTGTGGCTCCTCCTTTGCCCACGGTAGTGGTTGATCCCGCTGCGCCTGCGCGCACGGCTCACTGGCAAATCCCCGCCAGCACCATGGGAGAAAAAACGCAGTTGCTGATCCGTCGTTTTTTTGCACGGTGGTTCGATTTTTTCATGTGGTCCGGCATCTATTGGTGCGCCTTTTATCTCGCGGGATCGGATTTGAAATCACTGATCTTAAATTTCTGGTTCAACTACCTGATGATGATCGTATGGATCCTGATTGAGGCGGCGATGATTCACGTGTGGGGCACCACTCCAGGCAAAGCTTTGCTAGGACTGCGAGTGAAACGTGCCGATGGAGAGCCGGTGACAATTGGACTCAGCGTGCTCCGGGCCATTCGCGTCTATCTGATGGGCATGGGAATGACTCATCCGATTCTCTTGCCACTGTGCCATGGATTTTCGTGGTGGTTTGTGCGCAAGCACGGTGCCACACTGTGGGATGGAGCCTCGGGCATTCGTGTGACCATGAATGCGATCAAGCCATGGCGTTGGGTGCTGTATGCCATGGCGGCACTTTTCATCATGCAAGTGACCGGACTGATTCTCGAACCGATCACTCGTGAGATCATGCAAGAAAACTTCCCGGAACAGGCCAAATGGTTTGATTCCTTCGTCCCGAAACCAACTCCCACACCATGAAACGCATTGCCCTGATTCTCATTGCTTGCCTCACCTGCCGCGCAGAGGAAACTTCTCTCACTCGTGCCGAAGCTGAGGCTTTAGTGAAACAACAGTGGGAAAAAACGTTAGAAACGCTGAGTAAAGAACGTGCTCCGGAGATGGAGAAAAAAGAGATCGTTATCGGTGATAAAAGCATGCGATTTCTGCAACGAGAAATCGGTCCAGTGCCGGAGGGAGGGCGCCCGTTAGTCATCTCACTCCACGGTGGCGGTGAAGCTCCCGCTCAGGTAAACGACCAGCAATGGCAAAATCAAATCCGCCTCTACGAGCCCGAGGGATCGCTTTACGTCGCGCCACGTGCGCCGACTGACAAATGGAATCTTTGGCATCAAGAGCACATGGATGCGTTCTATGATCGACTCATCGCCAACTGCATTGCCATTCACAAGATCAATCCTGACCGCGTTTACATCATGGGCTACTCCGCTGGGGGAGATGGCGTTTATCAAGTTGGTCCCCGCATGGCCGACCGCTGGGCCGCTGCTGCGATGATGGCGGGACACCCGAACGAAGTGCAGCCAGTGAACTTACGCAATTTGCCGTTTTCCATCCAAGTCGGTGGCAAAGATTTTGGAGTCAAACGCAATGAAGCTTGCAAAATTTGGGCAGACAAATTGCAACTGCTCGCACAAGCAAATCCCGGCTCCTATCCGCACTTCTTCAAGTCGTATCCAGAACTCGGTCACTGGATGAATCGCGAAGACGCGGTCGCCGTGCCATGGATGCTCGCCTATAAACGCAAAACCTGGCCTAAGGGCGTGACATGGCGACAGGATGATGTCCTCAGCACAAGATTCTATTGGCTTTCGGTCGATGCCGCTGAAGCCAAGGTCAACCAAACCATCGAAGCCCGCTGCGAAGGCCAAACCATCGCGATCAAGAGCGTTGATGTGCCCAAAGTCACCCTGCGCTTGTCCGATGCCTTGCTCGACCTTGATCAGGAAATCAAAGTCTTATGGAATGACAAACAAGTCTTCGCCGGAAAAGTGAATCGTAATACAAAAGCCATCGAACAATCCCTCGCCGAGCGAGCCGATCCGTCCACCATCGCCACCGCACTCCTAACAGTAAGTGCCCCATAAATAGCCACTGAACGCACTGATGATTCGCAGCAGAATGGATGCTGATGTTTGAGCTTGAAAGAATCCAATTTTAGGAGTATTTAGATTCTATGAAAACAACGATTGATATTCCTGAAAAGACGTTGGCGGATGCGATGCGATTTACCGGAGCAAAAACCAAACGTGAGGCCGTGGTGAAGGCGTTAGAGGAGTTTAACCGACAGCACTTGGTAAAAGATTTGATTGCGAGCTTTGGAACGTTGGATTTTGCAAGCAACGATGAGATTGAGGCGGGGGACATGCAAGAAATTGCATTGAAGGAATCAAAGTCGCGTAAGTCACGTAAAACCAGCAAATTATGAAGAACATCGTTCTCATCGATAGTTCGGTATGGGTCGAAGTTTCACGCAAGACGGGGGATGCCGAATTGAAAGAGCGCGTTGCCGAATTATTGCGTAAGGGGCGAACCGCGATGTCATGGCCTATATGGGTGGAACTCTATCAAGGAGCGAGAGGAGCGCGAGAGGAGGCCAGCCTATTGGGATGGAGACAAGTTAGCACTTGGCTTGCATTTGATGAAGCATGCTGGAAAGAAGCTGCCAAGACGGCGCGCTTATGTCAGCGAGCGGGTGTGAACGTGCCTTTCGGCGATGTGCTGGTTTGCGCGTGTTCGACACGCTATGGTGTGGAATTGTTAGAGCGAGATCGCCATTTCGCGATGATCCGCAAGGTCATGAAGTAATGGTTCCTTTCTCTGCAGACTCCCTCGATTTGATTCGCAACGAATATCCATAAAGCGCAATGGCAAGCCAGATCAGGACGAAGGAGAGACTGCGTTCGAGAGTCATGGTTTCGTGATACACTTTCCAGCCGATGAAAAATTGCAAAGTTGGGCCGAGGAATTGCAACATGCCGAGGGTGGTGAGGGAAATTTTTCGCGTCGCGTAGCCGAAGAGGAGAAGTGGTGTTGCCGTAGCAAAACCAGTGCCGATTAAGAGTAGCGTTTGGTTGTTGAAAGTGCTCATGGTTTGTGCGAACGATGGCGTGGTGGTGGTCAGCCAGAGCAGCGCGATGGGCGCGAGCAGCAAAGTTTCCAAGCTGAGACCGGGCAAGGAACCGAGTGGCGATTTTTTTTTCACCACGGCGTAAAGGGAAAAGCTCAACGCCAAGGTCACAGCGATCCATGGAAATCCATGCACGCCGCGGAATTGGCACGCGACACCAGCGAGTGCGATGGCGATGGAAATTTTTTGCAATCGCGTTTGTCGTTCGGCGAAGAGCCAGTAGCCGAACAGCATGTTGAAGAAGGGATTCAGGTAGTAACCGAAGGCGGCTTCGATGATTCGCCCGTGCAAGGTGGCCCACACATACAGAAGCCAGTTGCCTGCGAGTAGGGAACCGGAAAGTAGATGCCAGATGGCAATGCGTGGCTGTCGAAGCGATTGTAGTGTCGTGCGGGCCTTTCCTTGCCATGCGAGAATGCACCACAGAATCAATAGCGACCATACGGTGCGGTGTGCGATGATGGTCGGTGCGGGAGTCTCTTGCAGGGCTTTCCAATAAAGAGGCAGCACACCCCAAAGAAAAAACGCCCCCAATGCCGCCCAGATGCCCGGCGTTAAGGGAGAAGATGGTTCCGGGCGGTTCATGCGTTCTGCGATAGGGCATCGCGTGGTGAATCACAAGTGAAATGGGCCAGATGATCCCTTTGTGGAATGGAAAGCAAGATTTGTATGATGGACGCACCGAAGGGGGAGTGCTAGAATTTTGCCATGATCAAAGCGGGCATGGGAAAATGGTGGTTTGCTAGCGCATGCATGGGCTTTGCCTGCAGTGTCGTGTCTGGTGCGGATGCGCCAAAGGATTGGCGG
The DNA here is from genome assembly GCA_945890645.1 of Akkermansia muciniphila. Lineage (GTDB taxonomy): Bacteria > Verrucomicrobiota > Verrucomicrobiia > Verrucomicrobiales > Akkermansiaceae > UBA956. Next base: position 40,325 of record CAMDCV010000023.1, on the reverse strand, counting down.
CTCGAATTTTTGGCAGCGGAAAAATTATCATCTGATACCGAAGCGTTGCGTGCGATGAGCAAGAAATATCAGTTGTCCTCGGTCGAGCTAGAGCGCGCGGTGGTGCGCTTGGGCGCTGAAAAGTTATCGGTGCGCTTGCAGGCGCAAAATGAGATCATATTGATGGGCAAAGACATGTTACCGATGATTCGTAAGATGCCCGCTTCCACCGATCCGGAAGTGTGTTTGCGTATGCGGCAGATCGAAAAAATTCTATCGGAGAATGAGCGATGGAGCCAAGGAGAGTTGTTGCGATTGGCGGTGACAGGTCTTCTCCATGAACGGGAAAACCCAGGTGAGGTTCATGCTTCGCAGCGGATGTTTGTGGAACTCTTCCGCGATCCAGCGGATTCGTTAGAGAAGGGATATCGTCGCATGCACTATAAAGGCGCTCCCGATCTAAAAGGTCGCGTAGAGCAGGGCGTGTTACGGCTTTCGGGAGAGCGAAAAAATGACGAAGGGGATCAACACTTATACCTAGATGCGAAAGACATCGTGGGTAAAGCAACATTTCCTGACAAATTTCGCATCGATGTCAAACTCGGTGGCGAAGCAGGAGGGGAAGGGGCCTATCACATCGGCGTAGCTGTGGGAAACGTGCGCGCCTTGTATCATCCCGGGTATGAGACGGGAGCCTTCCGCTTTCAATTAGTGGATACGGAGCGTTTCATTACCCACAACGTTATGATGGGTTTTGATCCACCTGTCGGTAAAATGCAGCGCATGTGCGTCGACGTCGAGCGACTAGCCGGCGGCAAAGTGAAAATGGTAGTCGTGGTGAATGATGGCAAAAAAGAGTTCACCAGCACCGAAGTATTTGTTGCGGAAGTAATCGGCAAAATCGATCGCATCAGCCTCGACCGCAGTGGTCGGGCTGGTGGCGATGCGCTGTTCGATGATTTGATTGTCGAGTGGAAACCGTGATTAGCGCTTGCGACGGCGCAAGAGAGCTAATACTCCGAGACTGCTAAGTAGGGCAGCGGACGGTTCAGGGATGGCGGTGAGTGAACCCTGCATCCATACTTCGTCGATTTCTAAGTTACCATTTCCTGTAGCCGCATCGTAACCGTAAAAACGAAAATCAATCGTACCGTCAAGTCCTGAAATACCCAAATTGGTGAGGAATGCTGCGCCGACGTTGGTATTGGTGATCGCCGTATCGGTGCCGAGTTGATTATAAGTGGCAAATCCGTCGGTGCTGTAATAAGCACCAATTGTGATATTTTCAGATGATTGATAACCGAATCCAAAATCTTCCAGTTGAAATGCGAATCCCGAATCGATGGTCATGGTGAATTCAAGATATTGGTCTCCGACATCGAAGCCATCGATATCCCAACCTCCTGCGACTGCATATGCTTGTCCTGTCAATGCGTTGGACCCATTGGTATCCAAGGTTCCGGTGCCAGTGAAGTCAAAACCTGAGAGAGTGGTGTTGCCTGCGACAACCGTTGCAGCATTGGTGTAGTTCGTCGCATTCGGACCAAACGAATACCCCATGAGTTGTTTGGTAGCATCCGTAGCGGTAGCGGCATCAGAGATGGTAAGCAAAGCGGGTCCTGATTGCACAACTGTTTCGCTGCTTGTCCAGTTGCCAGCTGTGTTAACAGCGGTGCGTAGCGCAGCAGTCGTGCCAGAAGTAGTAATACCGTTGTAGCCGGTATTGTCTTGGTTGGCTGTTATGGAGACTGCATTGGTGCCCAGAGTGAGCGATGAAGGTAGGTAAGAATTGTTTGCACTTGCAGTTCCTGTCGTGATGAACGGACTGGCGGATGTCCAGCCAATAGCGCTTACAAAACGCGGGTTGTATATATCACCTTGAAAGGCGAAGAGGTTATCACCAGCTGTTGCTAATCCGATTCCTCCATGAACAGTATCGGGGATCGAAATTCTGGTGCCTGCAGTGACAGCAGTTGAGGCTACCCAAGTGTAATATGGAGTTTCTGAAAAGGCCCCATTGTTAAGTCTCCATGCTGCGTAGTCCGTTGCAGTGGAAGTGCGGCTGTTGTCAGAAAAGTGAATCACAGTGCCAGCGGCGATGTTCACCAGCGGAGCGAACGCAAATGTGTCAGGCGCATCAGAGTTAGCGGCGAGGAAGACGATATCGCCTGCATCGAGGTAACTTTGCGCTGCTGTGGCGCTGACTGAAGTAAGGTAAAGTGAACCGAGTGATAGGAGGGCAATTTTAAGTTTCATGATTGTGAGAATTATTAGATATTAAAAAGATAAATTAGGTGGGCGGATTAGAATTAATAAAGCCGAGAGCAATTTGATGGTTTTCCATGACGAAGCAACGGTGCTATCGAAACGATTGCGTCACATGCATTACAATCATAGTGCGACCATGATGGACGCATTCATTGCATCGGCTTGTATGCTCGGAATTCATGATATGTGATCGCTTGTTTCATATCGACGATTGAACATATGCAATCGACGTGCCAGACCGTTTGGAAGCGACTAGGTCGTCACATTTGGATTACAATTTTCCTTTAAGTGAATATTGTTGCACAGTTCAATATTTCCTCCCCTTGTTCTGAGAGGAAGGTGATGGGCTGTCGATTACGGTAAGCTCACACTCACCCGGAAATAAGTGGGTTTTTTGTTGCCGCCGATCGCGGGCACCAACTCGGGAAATGGCACAGATACCGCTTCGACTTCGGCGGGATTCGCTGGTCCGGTGAGGATGGTGGGTTCGACAGCACTATTGGTCCAAGTACTGAGATCGGCACTAAATTGCACGGTGTAGGTTACTCTCGCTGAGAGGAAGTTCTTGCGACGCGTGAAGACAGCACGGAAATCGGCGACGGGACTGGTGGAGAAGTTCACGGCGAGAGGAGCCCCTGGATTGATCAGAGCACCATTGGGCTGGTAGGCGATGGGTCCCATGCCTCCTTGGGAAGGATTAGTACCGAAAGCAAATTCTTGCAAATTGTTCAACGCATCGCCGTCAGGATTCGCGGTAGTGAGGGCGTCGCTACCGGCGAGACCGCTGGTGGTGGTCCATGATTGAAATGCCGTTTGAATGGAGGCGATGGTCGTGGATCCCGTGTGACCAGATCCATCGTCCACGGTGAGTGTTCGATTGGTTCCGGCGATGGTGGGTGTAACGCTGACGTTTGTGAGCACACCGTTTACAAAGGTGCCGGACGTTCCACTAAAACCACCACTACCACCAAAATTCACTGTGCCATTGAAGTTGATTGCGGTGATGTTTAAGGCATCTTCTGCGGTGATCGTGATGCCTGTGATGGGGACGCCAATGGTTTGCGTGGTGCTAATCGGTGAAATCACAAAATGATCGACGGGGCCGGAACCAGTTGTGGAAATGAGGTTCAGTAGCAAACTGTTTCCTGAGATAGAAACGGTCGCAATCCAATTGGTGGGCAGGGTGAGTGTGGAAGGTGCCACACCGCTGATGGCATTTCCTCCTGAGATGAGCGTGTAAATGCCGGGGCTCGCTCCACCGGATGAGGTGATGTTGAGTGCTGAGGCGCCAGCAAAATGAAAGGATCGACCGGGGGAAATGTCGAGTCGGTCATGGTTGTCGGCGTTCGAACTGATAGAGAACTCCAGCATACCACCGTCCTCGATGGTTACATTGCGACCGATGGATCCCGTACCGCCTAGGCTAGCAGCGTTGGCGACATTAAGGGCTGCATCGACATTGCTGAGGCTGCCGTTGAATAGCAGTTTACCAGCATTGATGGAGGTCTTGCCAGTGAAGCTGTGAGAGCCACTGAGAGTCTGTGTTCCGGGGCCGGCTTTGGTGAGCGTAGTGCCCACGGCAAAGTCGACGATGTTACCAGAATAGGTGAGTGATTTATCCGCAGCGAGATTGAGAGTGAATCCTTCGACAGCGGTGGCGGCAAGATTGGTTTCATTATTACCAACGGCGTTGGTGAACACCGACACCAAATGGCGACTTCCGATCAGTCCACCCAATGTAGGGCTGTTAGCTACGGCGGCATTGGTGACGGTGCCCGCGCTGTTGAGGGCAAAGTTTCCACCGGCAGAGCCGACGTTTAGCGGGCTGTTTTGCAGTGCGAGATTGTGGGCGATGGTGAGCTTGGCACCGCTATTGATGACAGTATCGCCCGAGAAATTATTAGGCCCTGCGAGCATGACACGAATGCCGGAAGCACCTGTGCCACCGACGAGCAATCCTTGCGTGCCGGTAAGTTTGTTCGTGCCGATGATTGCGAGCAAACCACTACTCCCTTTCGCTCCGAGGCGGTAGTTGTCGGCTGCGGGGGTAATGACTCCGGTTCCTGCGGCGGCGGTGCCGAGTTCCATCTTGGCGCCGTTGCTGGCCCAATTCCCGAGAAAGGCATTGGGCAAGTTGGCACCGGTGCTGCTGCTGAAGTCGAAATTGGCCGTGGTGGTATTGGTCATGACGGAAATTTCAGCGGAGGTCTCGACAATGCGGTTGAGTAAGGCGTTGGTGAGCGCGTTGAAGCGTACGCCGGCACCGGCAGCGACAGAAATATTGCGCCCTGTGCCTCCGCCGATGTTGGAATTCATGCTAATGCTATTAAAGTCGAGGATGCCACTATTGACGGCAGTGGCGCCATTCCAAGTGGTGGCATTATTGGAGAGAGTAAGTATGCCAGCGCCCGTTTTGATCAGTCCGGCTGTACCAGTGGAGTTGCGTATCTGCCCTGTAATGCTGGCGCGCGCCGCTCCCGTAGTACCACCGGAAACATGAATGGTGCGAGTGGAACCATTGAGATCAATCTTATTCGCCAAAGTGAGGCTTGACGATTGTTGAGCCGTATCGGCTTGTAAGATGAATGAAGAAGGATTGAAAAGGGAAGTGCCCCATACGAGTTCGAAGGCAGCGTTATTATTCAAGGTGACCGTCATGCTGGTATTGCCATTTTGACTGAATCCGCTTGCGCCACCGGTGATTTGAATTTGTCCATATCCCGTGCCCAGGGTGCGAGTGAGAGGAGAGTTCCAATAGTGTTCAAACACACCATTGGTGAGGTTAATGTTACCATTCACAGAGAGGGGAGAATTGACACGCACGACACCGCCATTGACGGTGACGCTGCTGGTAAAATCTGTGTTCGCACCTCCGAGAGAGAGAACGCCGCTGCCGTTTTTGATCAATGCTCCGGAGCCGGTGAGTGCCAAGCTTGTCGTATTGATGACTCCAAAGAGAGTGCTTCCTATGCCATCAATCGTTAAATTGTAACCACCATTGTTGACTAAGTTTGCACTGTGCGATGTAGCTAGTGTGGCAGTAGAGTTGTTCGTCCATGTTTGTGCACTGCCAAGTGTGATGGGGCTTACAAATATGACCGAACCCGAGCCAGAATTTTTTGTGATGCCTCCTGCGAGCGTGATGGCCTGGCCAGTGGAGCCGATTTGGTAAGTTCCGGAAAAATTATGGAAGGCAAATGAATTTACATCGGTTGGACTGGCGAGTGTGACATTCATCGTACCGCTACCGCCGCCGTTGCCAAAAGAGGCTGACGAACCCGATGTCCATGGGATGTTGTCCGAGCCATCCCACCAACGGTTGTTAACTACATCCAGCCAAGCACCACCAGCGTCTGTGAGACCCGAGGAAGTGCTGTTCGCATCCCAGGTGAGTGCGAGAATGAGTTCCACTGTGGTGGTGACGATAGAGGTTTTGCTCGCTGAGTCTGTGACACGGAGTCGGATCGAATTGACTCCTTGATTCATTTGCCAGGTGCTCGTGAGTGTCGCTACACTAATTTGGCTGGGCTGAGGACCAGTCGCATCCGTGAAGTTGTCATCACCATTGAGGTCCCACTCGTATGAGGTGATGGTGGCTCCATGAGAGGGTTGAGAGGATTGACCATTCAGTGAGAGAAATTGGTCGATCAGTACTTTGTAAGGTCCCGTGGTAATGGCTGAAGGATTGTCCCTTACTACAGTGATTACTTGGGAAACGGCAGGTGCTGTTTGGTAGTTGGAGTTGCCGGCTTGAGAGGCCGTGATCGTTGCCGTGCCGATCGCGTTGATGCTGAGAATGTTGCCGGAGAGAGAGGCAACCGCATCATCCGAACTCGCAAGTGAAACAGGAAGTCCAGAAGATGATGTGGCGGTGAGAGGAAAGTCGCTAGTGGTGTCGCCAACAGTACCCAATGGGTTAAAAGTGATGCTTTGGGACGCCTTACCGATCACGAGATCTTTCGTGTCGCTGCCGACGTAGCCCGGTTGAGTGATTGTCGCGACTACTGAATAAGTACCTGCGTTCGAGGGAGCGGTTGCTGACCCATTGTAGGTGATGGTGTGAGATAGGCCTGAAGGAGTGGTGGTGACGGTGACAGGTTTCGGCGAGCCATTGTAGGTCTGACTGAGGCTATTGATAGTGACGGTCGCCGGCAATGGATTGACGGTGAGCGAGACGGCGCGAGTGGTGTTGCCGTTACCATTTGTTGTATTGGTAAAACTGACGGTGTCGCTATAGCTATTGATGCCAAGTGTGTTGGCGTTGCTGTTGATGGAGACTGTTACAGTCGTATTGGCCCCTGCTGCGAGTGTGCCACTGGTCGCACTGAGAGTGATCCAGTTTGCGGAGCTCGATGCTGTCCAATTGATGCTGGAATTTCCTGGATTGCTGAGCGTGTATTGTAGCGAGCTAGGGCTGAATGGGCCCCCAGTACTTCCCGTGGCAGAGAGATTTTCGGAGGGGGTTACGGCAAGAGTACCCACGGTAACGCCTGTTCCCGTGAGCGCGATGTCGAACGGATTCTCATCGGCATCGTTACTGCTGAGATGAATAGCGGCGTTCCTCGTGCCAGTGGCACCGGGGGTAAAGGTAACAGTAAAGGTGGTGCTGGCACCGGGAGCGAGAGTCGTAGCACCGAGACTGCTGACGGAAAAATCTGCGTTGTGTGAGCCGTCTTTGGTCAAGGCGAGTCCGGTAAGGTTGGCGATACCGAGGTTTTTGACGGTGAAGGTGACTGGCGTGATTGAATTTGAAACAGTTGCTGTGCCGCAATTGATGGTTGCAGTATTATCCGTTAGATTGGTGTTCGCGGGGTATTCAACGGCGACTTCTGGTGCGGATGCTGCGGTGTACGTCACTTGATCAACCCATGCGGCATCGGAACCGCTCACGACACTTCCATCTTTCGTGTAGCTCCATTTTACGACATGATTGCCAGAGGGAATGGAGACGGTTTTTTGCACCCAATCAACGGTGCCAGAGATTCTCGCGAGAATGCCAGTCTGTTCGACGCCATCGACATAAAAGCGAAGATAGTCATAGCTGGTCTCCGAAGAAATCTTCCACCAAAATGTCAGAGTGCCTGGTCCGGCAACTGTCGTTTCCATGGAGCTGTTTTGATTGTGATTGATCGCACCGCTTTGAGCCGCATCAAACCCATCTTTGGTGGTGGTTGTTTGGGGAAACCACGGTAAGTTACCACTATTGGTCCAAGTGAGTCCGTTGCTATCGACTGCAGTGGCAAGAGTGGGCAGGGCTTGAAGGGAAAAGTTCGCGTTGCTGGTATCGGAGAAGGCGGCATCCGCGATGCTACTGATTTTGATGCTGTAGTCATTGCCGGCGGGCAGTGCAGGGGATACGAGCCAATTGTAACTGCCATCGTTTGTCTCATTGGCCGCTATGACGGATTGAAGGTTGCCTCCTTTGAGAAGTTCAATTTTCACATTGCCCGGCGTATTGGATAGCCATTGGATTTCGGTCGTAGAATTGAAATCGAAAACCTCGCCCCCATTTGGCTCTAAGACGATGAGGGTGTTCACGTTCGGATTGTAAGTCCCGGTTATTGTGTACTGGCCAAGGCTGCCGTAGATGCTGTAACCAGAGGGAGAAGCGACTGTAGGTGTGCCCGTAGCGGCAGGGCGGACTACGAGGTAGTAGGTGCCAGCTGGCAAGTTGGTGGATAGAGTCGCATTCACATCGGTGAGCGGATTATTTTCTGCGACAAGGGCCAAAGAGGAATTGTAAATGGCGAGATGGATATCGAGGTTGGAACCCCATGTGCCTGAATCACTTTTGAAGGCATTGGCATTAAAAGTGGCAGTGCCTCCTTGTGTGGTGAAGGTGAAATAGTCAGCCTCGTTGGTGTTTTCGATCACACCATTTAAGGAGACAGGGGGGAGGGGCAGAATGCTGGCAGTGCCATAGGTGCCGCCGTAGTCGTTGGCGCGGTATCCGATGCGATTCGCAATAATGGTGAGGTCGTCTTGCGTTTGATTGGATGTGTAATATTCACCTTTTGACCATTGGCTCACGTCGCGGTTATAGCCCGTGCCCATGATAGGCCCCCAGGAAGGTGCGGAGGAGGTAGATGTGTGGCCGCCATAATATTCGAGTGTGCTTGTGCCATCATGACTCAGCCCCATGTTGTGGCCCATTTCGTGACTGGCAGCTTCGCAAATATTGGCAATATTCGATGAGGTATTTGCCGTGACCCAAGCAGGTTGGTAGCTGGTGTGGTAGTTGAATTCTCCGTAAACTCCGACGTAGGCAATACCACCTGAGCCCGCATGAGGCAGGTTGTTGTTATTGTTGTCAACAGTAGGTGCAATCATGAGCCAACCCACGTTGTTCTTATTGCCGGTGTAATTTACAGGATCGTATGTGGTGTCAGTCGTAACGTTGACATTGAAAGGAGCAAAGTCCTCACTGATCCGCTCCCACATGCGACGGATGGACGTTTGCTCGGAGTCGCTGAAATTGGCAAGGTCGGCATCTTGTGACCATGCTTTCACACTATACGAAGCGATTCCATTCGATGAATTCCATGCGGTGCCCGTGACGATGCCGCCATTGAAATCGAGGTAGATATGATAGGGCGCATTGGGTCGAGAGTTAAAAGTGGGTGGCGAGCTAATCGGAGCGGTCGCATAACCGAGGGGTGGAACGGAATCCTGTGGTGCCTCGGGGGCATTTTCCACAGCAGTGGGATATGACTGATCACTCGCGTGTTGCTCCGTGTCATGTTCATGGCCGCAATCGCAACCAATGCCGGGGCAAACAATGTAGATGCCGCCATCGGGGTCGACGCGCAGGTGCTTGGCGGCATCAGACTCGGGGAATTGAAATTTGTGAAGCCATTGCATTGCCTTGGCTCTGGCCTGAGGATTGAGTTTGCCCAGTTTGGCTTTGAGTTCCCCTGCGGGTAGTTCTTCGAGACTGAAGGGGCTGCCTTTACCGAACAATTTTTTGCGCGGGCTACCTTGACCATAGGCGGCAAGAGGCAATAGCAAAATAGAGAGGATCAGAGCGATGGTGCGTTTAGCGTTCACGATGGATGGGTTTTGGAATACAAGGCAGAGGAATCAAAGGAGGAGGATGATCAGTAAACTTTGGTATTTCATAGGCGATTGGAACATTTTGAAGTAGTTACATAGTAAAAACCATTTAGTCCCATTCCGCAAATGGATTTAGTCAACTTGCCGCATAAATCGGAAGGTGACTTTGAAGGTATTATTTGGCAGAGTCATGAAAGAAGTGTCTTAGGGAAGTCGTCACGGTGCCGAGACCACCACGCGGAAAAAGTGAGGTTTTGTCTCGCCTCCGACAGCAGGAACCAGAGCGGGGAATGGCATCGATACGGCATCGACATCGGCGGTGTTTCCTGTGCCGGTAAGCACGAGTGGTGCGATGGCATTATTGGTCCATGTTTGCATGTCAGCAGAAAATTGAACTGTGTAGAGTAGCCCTGCGCTGATATAATTTTTCCGTCGGGCAAATACTGCACGGAATTGCGGTGTATCGCTGGTGCTAATCGTGGTATTGCGGGGTTATGCCCAAAGGTGCCATACATGCTCTGTGACTGAGAGAGCTTGAGAGCGAATTGATTGATGCCCGACAACACCTGGGTATCACCAGTGCTGAGGTAGTATTCAGAGAGAAAGATTCCAACATAGGCCCAGTTCCAAATGTCGAGGCCGTCATTTCGGAGGCCTTCTGTCGACAGGCTTCGTGCGTAGGTTTGCAGTCGGGTCTGCACGGCTGCGTAGTTGGGGTCCCCTGGTTGCACACTAGCCAGCAAGGCGAGTCCGCTGATGGCGCTCGCGTAATTGTAATTTTGGAAATAGTTCGGGTTGGCAAGAAGGTCCGCGACAAGTTTATTGCGTGCGTTGGCGAGAATCAACGAAGACCTTGGACAAGAGTAGGGGGCAGTGGCCGAGTAATCGCCCATGATGGTTATGGGGATGTTCACATCAGTGATTGTCCCTCCGCGCCAGCGTTTGACACGCAGGATGCCTGCTCCCGTTTTTTCTGCATCGCCAATCGCGACTCCGAAAGCTTTTCGAGCATCGCTAGAGAAGTACGGCACAGTGCCACTGCTGCCCGGCATGGCTCCAAGAATGACATCATTGACCTGTAACACCGCGCTAGCAGGTGTGCTCGCCACAGTCACGATAATCTGACGACTCTCATCAGTCATGGTTCCATCGGGGCCATAGCTTGCGCCGCTACCGCGACTAATGTAAATCCAGCCGCGCAGTCCCGTGGGACCGAGATTATACGTCTCGCTGAGCACGCTGGGAGATAATCCTGCAATCACGCCTTCGGCGGTGAGGTCGGGTGGAGCGGCGTGAATCGCAGAAGTGGCGAGAGAAAATAAAAGAATTAGCTTCTGTATTGCTAGGGAATGGCACTTATTGAGGGATGGTACAGACTTCAGCACAGACGAGTAATAAGCTTTTGACGTACCAATGCAAGAAAATTTGGGGGGCGGGGGGAATAGGAGGATGGAGAAGACGCGTTCTGGTTCGTACTCACGATGACGCAACAAAGTAAGTACTTAAATAAACGCACCACGTAAAAAAATCTTAGAGAGTATTCTCACATTTTTTTAAGTTGTCGATTTCACACCATTCGAAGTAACGAACACCGGATTTTTATGGCTTAATTGCATCCAGAATCGGAGCAAAGTTAGTCCAGTCGGAAATGTTGATGGCTTGGCTCTCTCCTTTGATAGCGGTTGGAGCGCTAATTTTCGGGGCGAGAGTGGCATCGGGCATGGTATAGAAAAATTTCGCTTTGCCGCCGAAGTCGCTGATGTAGCTGTTGGCGAGGGCGGAAAGTTCTGGTCCGAAATTTTGGCCTTGATCGTGCGCGACCATCGCTGGTCCGCTGATAAAGATGATGCCCTTGAAGCTGCCGGGTGCAAAAGAGTAGGCAAGCACGTTGTGTGTTTGGGTCGCTGTGCTGGTGACTTCGCCCGCGAGTTGAGGATAGGTGCCCCATGTTTCACCATTCGGAACGCCGCGGGTGGCAATCATTTGGGGAATGAAATCACTCCAATAGCTTTTCCATGCACCCATGTAGCGGCGGATATTGGCATCGTAAATTTCATTGCCGGGTTGGATTTGCGCGAGGTTTTTGTAGTCGGCCATGAGGCTCGGCGCGTTCTTGAGGGCTTCGAGACGCATCCAACTTTTGAGCGGGACCTCATCGCTTGTCATATGGATCACGCCGGTGGGACGACTGGATTGTTTCGCGAGTTTATGGCCAATCGCGGAGGCGATGTCGGTGCCGGCATCTTCCCAAAGGGAGGCAAAGCGGTTGTTCGGTTCGGTGGATGTCGACACCATGTATCGCGCTGGAACTGGCGCGGAGGAGCGCTTGGCTTTGCGATCCATGACGCGCACAGGCTGGCCGGAATTTTCGATCGTCAAAACCGGTGGTTTTTTGCCAGGGTTCGGGCTGGCCACATACCAGACATCGCCCATGAGGATGTTTTTGCACACGCGGTCGAGTACGACTTCACCGTTGATGGTCATCGTGACTTGCAGGGTTTTGGGTTCCTTGCTTGCAGGCATGGCGGGCAATGTCACGCTCCATTCCTTCATGTCCGGAGTGACGACAATCGATTTTTCGATACGGGCAAATTTGAATTGGATCACTTTCTCGCCTGGTGCTTCCGTGCCCCATTCCAGCACAGTGGAGCCGGATATTGTGAGGGGCATGTCGGCTTGCAAGATGGCGTTGTCGCGGAATTGGGTGCGTAAGATGGGCAACTTACGATACTCATAAACATTACCGACTGAGCTTGGATCGATCACGACACCGGCAATTTTCATCGGCTTATCAGGCCATGTCTCACTGGTGACGAGTTTGTTGTCGTAGTAGATGAATGGGGTCGTTGGCAGCATCGCCTTGTTGTAAAGGTTGGCCTGGAAACCAATACCACCGGTGCCGTAGGAAACCCCGCGTGGGTTTTTCACGGCGGGAGATCTAACATGAACCGTGGAGCCATCGATCTTAAACGTGGCGGGGTGCCAGACGCGATCTTCTCCGGCGAGCCAGAAAAGATTCACGGCAGCGGCTCCTTCGGGAACGATTTTTGGCGTGGCGAGACCGTCGCAGGTTTCGGTGGGTTTGGTATTGGAATTCGTGTTTGTTTCCGCTACCACGAGGCCGCCTTCGGCGTGGTCGAATAATACTTGTAGCAGATCGCCTTTGACCGTGTAGCTTTTGAACATCGGACCATCGGTGACGAGTTCTTTTTTGTCGTAATGATTTTTTAGAGCGTGGAGTGCGAGGCGTTGGCCTGGTAGGGCTTTTTGACCGTAGTGAATGGCGCCGGAGATGTCGATTTGGCTGGCCATACCGGTGTGGGGAATGTCGCGGGCTAGCCAGGTGCCGAGTCGCATTTCTGCCATGGCTTCGATGCTGGGGATATTTTTTCCGTTGCCCGCCTCGGCGGGGTTGGGGCAATAAAATTGGTGGAAATAGACGGGCAAGGTGGGGTTGTTCCATTTCAGACGCCAGCCGCGGATGAGGCTGTGGAGGTTTTGGTAATACTGGAGTCCTCCGTTGATGTTGGCGTAGCCTTGGTTCCAGATTGCCCCGCGAATCGCGTAGGGCACGACTGGGCTCATGCGACCGTTGAACATCCACGAGGCATCGCGGTTGTCGCTCATGTTGCCGGGCGTTTTTGTGGAAACGGGCAACGCTTCTTTTCCGGCGGCCACGCGTTCGGCATTGGATCTGATGGTATCTTCTAACGATTGGTAAAAGGCGTCCCATGCTTTTTTGTGTTCGGGGGTGGTGGGATCGGTTTCGAGGATTTTCTGATAGATTGACTTCGTGTAGTCATCGGTTCCCGCGGCGAAGCCCTCGCGTGGCACCCAAGACTCGATGCTGGTTTGGCTGAACGAGCAGTTGAGGATGCCGATCGGCACGCCGATTTCTTGATGGAGTTTCAGCGCGAAGGCAAAAGCGACGGCGCTGTAGTTGCCGTAGTCGTTTACTTTCCAAGCACCAGTAGCTCGTTCGATCGGGTGCAGTGCGGCATAGACGCTGGTGATTTCAAATTCGCGGATTGGTGGGGTTTCGCCTTTTGCTTTGAGCGCATCAATGAGATTTTGCACCGAGCTTTTGGAGGCGAGCCACTGCATATTCGATTGACCAGAGGCCATCCAGACTTCGCCGACGAGGAGGTCATTCAGTGTGCGAGAATCGCCACCTTTTTCCGTGATGGTCATCGGACGCGGTTCAGCGCTGGCTTCGAGCGGGTTGAGCGATATCATCCACTTGCCATTGTCAGCGGTCTTGGCGGATTGTTTTTGTCCGGCGAACTCGACGGTGACCTCCGTGCCCGGCTTGCTCCAACCCCAGATCGGAAGGGCGAGGTGGCGTTGCAGCACCGCGTGATCGGCAAAAGGGGCGCCCAGTTCAAGAGCGGTGGAGGGAAGAATGCTGAAGATCAGCGCGGCAAGTGCGAGAAAGGATTTCATAAAAATTAGTGTGCTTAAGAACGTAGAACATTGTCAAACCTTTCAGGGTAAGACTGAGGTGATTATCATAGTGCTAGATATTTAGCTGACAGGCGATGAATTTAGTATAGTTTGCGTGGTGTTATGTGCATGTTCTCGGGAAAAATCAAAGAGGTGACGAATACGCGGATTTTTGCCCGGATGGTGGGGCCGGGTCGGCAGGGATTGGTGTATGCAATGAATATTGATACACCGACCGAGGTGGCGATGGTATTGCCGTTGCCGGTGATCGTAGGGGCGGCTGAGAATGCGGTGAAGTTTATCGATTTGAGTAAGTTTCCGCATTTCTTCTCTTCGCTGGATAAGGGGTTTCCTGCGAGAGCCGGCGGGGATCCGTTTGCGGGTTCTCCAACGCGGTCTGCGCCGAAATCGGTTCCATTGAAGGTGCTTCAAGTGGGTTCGTTTGAGGCGTCATTTGTGCCGAAGATGGCGGATTTTTCGCGACTGGATGAGCGCTTTCGCTTGCCCGAGGGAGCCTTGGAAAAAGTAGGAATTTACAAGGATTTCGGCTTTGCGGTGTTCAAGTTTAAGGCCGGGAATCAGAAGGTGCATCCGATGGCGTTGGAGTTTCCGAGTCGTTTCGCGGATCGATTGTATTTCCCGACCGTTCACATTCACGATGGGGAAGTGCATGAGAAAGAAGAGTTCGATCACAACTTGTATGCGCAATGCGTCAACCGTGGTGGCAGAGCTTTGTTGAGTTGGGAGGAATCAGAAGGCAATGCGGTGGTTTTCTCGCAAGCGGGTTTGTCGGAGGGTTTGATCGATGCGACGAAGCATGTGTATCGCTTGAGCTTGGCGGGGGAGTTCAAGAACGAAGATCAGTTTTTGATGAGCGTTTGAAGGGGGGAGAAATTTTCACATGAAAGATGGGAGAATTTTTTAACGACGGATTTAACGGATTGAAGGCAGGATTATTCTCGGATTTGATGAATTTTGGAACAAACGCGAGGGAGAAGTAAGGGGTTACGCACCCCGCACAAAAAACTTTCGCTGCAACAAGATTTTGCTTGTGAAATTTTTCACAAGGAGGCAGTCTCCGCGCACCGCAACTCGCCATGGCCAATATTTTTCCTCGCTGGACCAACCTGTTACCGTTGAAAATCGCATTTTGCGCTGGAACTGCTGCCGTTGGCGTAGTCGCCGCTTTCACGGTTTATGCTACTCCTAAGGCGACCGTGGTCGGCTATCAACCGTCCCAACCGATCCCATTTTCGCACAAAATCCACGTCGATCAGCTCGGCCTTGATTGCCGTTATTGCCATTCGTTTGTGGACAATTCCGACCACTCGAATTTGCCATCGGCGAACACTTGCTGGAACTGCCACCAACACGTGCGCAGGGACAGTCCGAAACTGGAACCCTTGCACCGCGCGATGGACAAAACGCATCCGCTCTACGACGGCAAGCCCATCCAGTGGGTGAAAGTTCACAAGGCACCCGACTACGTGAAATTCAGCCACAGCGCGCACGTCAACCGCGGTATTTCTTGTGTCAGCTGCCACGGTCAAGTCGATCAAATGGAGGTCGTCTATCATGCTAAACCGCACTCGATGGGCTTCTGCCTCGATTGCCACCGCGCACCGGAGACTCATGTGCGTCCGCTTGAGGAAGTGTATAATTTGAAATACGACCCTGCGGAATACTTGAAGCAGCAAGTTGTGCTGAACGATAAAGGCGAGCGCATCAGCGATCCAAAAGAGTTTGGCAAAAAACTCACCGATGTTTTCAAACTCCAGCCGCGTGAGACCTGCACCAGCTGCCACCATTAATTTTTTGTAACAGATTTTCCTACGACCATGAGCAAACGCATTTGGCAACATCCAGAAATCCCAGCGGAGGAAACCACGGTATCCTGGCGCAGCGTCGGGCAGCTCGAAGGCAGCCCCGTTTTCCGTGAGTACATGGATCGCGAATTTCCCGCAAGCGCAGCCGCGATGGCGGACGCAGCGGATGCTGAGACCTCGCGTCGTTCTTTCCTTAAACTGATGGGCGCCTCCTCGGCTCTCGCGGGTATGAGCATGGTGGCTTGCCGTCGTGCGGAAAAGTACACGGTTCCTTACACCCAAGCCCCCGAGTGGGTGATTCCGGGCAAAGCGCTTTATTATGCTTCGGCCATGCCACGCGCTACGGGTGCAACGCCTGTTGTAGTGACGACGTTTGAAGGCCGTCCGACCAAGCTCGGACCGAATACCTTGCATCCTGATTCAGACGGCACCGATGCTTTTGTGCAGGCGTCGATTCTCGATATGTATTCGCCGTCGCGTTCGCAGAAAATTTTGCATCACGCGAAAGCCTCCACCAAGGCTGACCTCGAAGCTGCACTCGCAGAAGCGGCTACCTCTGGCAAAATTGGCTTCCTTTTCGGAGCTGATGAGTCGCCGACCCGCACTCGCTTATCGAAAGAGCTTGTTGGCAAATTTGCTGGCGCAAAATTCTACTCCTACGAGCCACTCGCCCCATCGGCAACGGCTGCGCGCGCCGTGGCAGACTTCGCCAAGGCCGACCGCATCATTTCCTTTGATTGCGATTTCGCATCGCTCGACCCGCAAGGTCCCGTCACACCATTCTTCGACCGCCGCAAGCCCGAGGGCAAAGGCTACAAAGCCAAACGCGATGTCGCTGCGATGAATCGTCTTTATGCGGTGGAAAGTATTTTTAGTCTGACCGGCGGCATGGCGGATCACCGCTTGCGCATTGAGCCGAGCAAGGTTATCAGCATCGCGGCTGCTGTTGCTAGCAAACTGAATGTTTCGCACCCACTCATCAGCTCCGCCGCTGCGATTACCGATTCCCAAATCCAACAGTGGGTCGATGCCGCTGCGGATGACTTGTTGGCCTCGAAAGGCAAAGCACTGGCGCTGGCTGGTTCGCGCACTTCTCCTGCCTTGAAAGCAATCGTGTACGCGATCAATGAAACACTTGGCGCGGTCGGAACGACTCTCCTTGCCTTGCAATCCGACAACGCTGGCTTCGCTGACATCGCGGCTCTGAAAGCTGATATCGAGAGCGGCGCGGTGGAATATGTGGCTCTACTGACTCCCGCGAATCCTGTCTTCGATGCTCCCGCCGATCTCGATTTCATTACGTCATTGCAAAAGGCAAAGGGCAGCTTCCATCTCGGTCTGCGCACCGATGCCACTGCCCACGCGGCCACTTGGCACATTCCGGCAGCGCATTACCTTGAAAGCTGGTCGGACGCCCGCTCGGCGTCGGGCCTACACACGCTGATCCAGCCGATGATTTTGCCGCTTTATGACGAGTGTGTTTCCGAACTGGAACTGCTTTCCGCTTTGCTCGATGGCAAGCTCATCACGGGCGAAGAATCCGCTGCCTTTGCAGCGGTTCGCAAGACTTTCACCGGTGACGATGTCACATGGAAAAAAGCCTTGCGCGAAGGTTTCCTCGCCGGTACGGCACAAACTGGCACTTTGACAGCACCTGAGGCAACCGCAGTCAACTACCAAGCCGCGACCGAGCAAAGCCTCGACGTGATTTTCTCCACCGATGGTTCGATCTATGACGGTCGCTGGATCGACAATGCCTGGCTTCAAGAGTCGCCGGATCCGATTTCGAAATTGACGTGGGATAATGCCGCGTTGATCGCGCCGAAAACCGCGAAGGCACTTGGCATTTACGATCAAGTCATTGCGCTGGAAAGTCCCCGTGCCGCTAGTCCTGTCGATGGCGAAGCAGGCAATCGCAAATCACCCATCATCAAACTTTCGCTCAATGGCAAGGAGATTGAAATCCCCGTATTGGTGGCATTCGGTCTAGCAGAAAATACCATTGTGCTGCCTGTCGGTTACGGCCAAGGCTACGATGATGAAGACGAACTCGCACGCGGTCCTGTGAATGCCACACACGTTGGCTTGGTGGGCGTCAATCGCGGTGTGAATGTCTATCCGCTCCGCACTGCGGCGACAACCTACATCGCACAAGGCGCAAAAGTAACTCTCACGGAGAAGCGTTACTCCGTCGCTCTCACACAAGAGCACCACGCGATGTACGGTCGTTCATTGGCCCGCGAAATTTCCACGCTGAAAGGCGACAAGGGTTCGTTCGACAAGCAATACGACGGCGTGCAGAAGCAAGGCAACGACTCTCATGCCCCGGCCAACCTTTCGCTCTACAAACAAGAAGGCTCCGCTACTTGGGATCCCGATAAAGAGGGCAAAGCCAAACCGCACCTCAGCGATGACTTGCATCAGTGGGCGATGAATATCGATTTGTCGTCCTGCATGGGTTGCAATGCTTGCTTGGTAGCGTGCCAAGCGGAGAATAACATTCCTGTCGTCGGTAAGAAGCAAGTGGCGATGGGTCGTGCGATGCACTGGATCCGCATGGACCGCTACTTCGCGCAGAACAAAGACAACACTTTCGATGCCGATAGCCCCGCGATGGTGCCGCAGCCTGTCGCCTGTATGCAGTGCGAGAGCGCGCCTTGCGAAACGGTTTGCCCCGTCAACGCCACAATTCACACCGAAGACGGCCTCAACGCCATGGCGTACAACCGTTGCATCGGCACTCGTTACTGCGCTAACAACTGCCCTTATAAAGCACGTCGTTTCAACTATTTCGATTACAACAAACGCAACCCGCTGATCGCCGACAACCTTTACAAAGGCCCTGCGGGCGTGACTCAAGTCGGCGAAGCTCCGCACTTGCAGCGCAATCCGAACGTCACCGTCCGCATGCGTGGTGTCATGGAAAAATGCACCTATTGCGTGCAGCGCCTCAAAGACGCGAAGATCCGTCAAAAGCGCGGTCAGAAACAGGACGTCCTCGCCTCCGGCAAGACATCTCCTGAAGTCGCCGTCACCACCAAGACGCTGCGCATTCCCGTCGATAGCGTCAAGGTCGCTTGCCAAGAGGCCTGTCCTGCCGATGCGATTAGCTTTGGCAACTTGCTCGATGAAAGCGCCGCCACTGTGGTGCGCGGTCGTGAGCTCGCTCGCAGCTACGAACTCCTTCATTACATCGCCACGATTCCGCGCACGCTTTACATGGCACGCGTCAAGAATCCGAACGAGAAAATGCCGGACGCCAAGTATGTCGGAACCGCCACGATCCACATGGCCTAACACTTTTTCCCTTTTCACCCACACTTCACCCTGAACATGGCACACGCTAGCACCACCGCTCACGAACCACGAAACGGTCCGAAATTGCCCGTCTTGGAGCGCGAGCATCTGATTCTCAATAACCGTTCCTACCATTGGATCACGGAGCGCATCTGCGGCATCGTCGAAAACAAACAACCGCTGTTGTGGTGGATTTTGTTTATCCCGAGTGCGCTGATCGCCATGCTCGGTGTAGGCGGTGGCCTGACGCTCTTGGTATCGACGGGTGTCGGTGTGTGGGGCATGACCAATACGGTGTTCTGGGGTTGGGACATCACCAACTTCGTGTTCTGGATCGGTATCGGTCACGCGGGCACGTTGATTTCCGCGATTCTTTTCCTCACTCGACAAAATTGGCGGACGTCCATCAACCGCGCGGCGGAGGCGATGACGATTTTCGCGGTGTGCTGTGCCGGTATTTTCCCGGCCTTCCACGTCGGTCGTGTGTGGATGGCCTGGTTCCTCGCGCCGATTCCGAATGCGAATGGCATTTGGCAAAACTTCAAGTCGCCGCTGCTGTGGGACGTGTTCGCGGTTTCGACTTACTTTACCGTGTCTTTGATTTTCTGGTTCCTCGGCATGGTGCCCGACCTCGCCACGATCCGCGACCGTGCGAAGCCCGGCTTGCGCAAGATGCTCTACGGGATTTTCGCCCTCGGCTGGCGCGGTGGCAACCGTCAGTGGAGCCACTATGAAATGGCATACCTCTTGCTCGCGGCTCTTTCCACCCCGCTGGTGCTTTCGGTTCACTCAGTCGTTTCGTTCGACTTCGCCACCTCCGTGGTTCCCGGTTGGCACACCACGATTTTCCCGCCTTATTTCGTCGCAGGTGCGGTGTTCGGTGGTTTCGCAATGGTTCTCACGATCATGATTCCGGCGCGGGCGATTTATGGTCTGCACGACATGATCACGATGAAGCACATCGAGAACATGGCGAAGATCATTTTGTTGACTGGCACGATCGTTGGTTACGCCTATTTGATGGAGTTGTTCGTCGCGTATTACTCCGGTGCCATTTATGAAATGGAAGCGTTCAAGTATCGTATGACTGGTCCGTATTGGTGGGCCTATCTCGCGATGATGTCCTGCAACGTTCTTTCGCCACAGGTTTTCTGGTTCAAGAAATGCCGCGAAAACCTCTGGGTAATCATGGCAGTATCGATGGCGGTAAACGTCGGCATGTGGTTCGAGCGCTTTGTGATTATTTGCACCACGCTCGCGCGGATGTGGCTGCCAGGTGATTGGAAATACTACTCCGCCAGTCCTTTCGAGATTATTTTGTTTGTCGGCACGATCGGCATGTTCCTGATGCTGTTCTTGTTGTTCCTGAAATTCCTTCCCTGCATCAACATCGCCGAGGTCAAGTGGACGTTGCGCGAATCGGATCCGCACTTCGATGACCTCAACGATCATCCTGATGACGGCACGGTGAAAATCGCGGCTTACCAGCACGAACTGCCCGAAACCACGGACAAAGGAACGACGGTCTGAAATTTTGAAACGCTGAAAACATGAGCACAACACGGAAAAGAGTTTACGGTTATCTTGCTGAGTTCAAGAGTGCCTCGGCGCTGTATAAAGCGGCGGAAAAAGTGCGCGATGCCGGTTTCACCAAGTGGGATTGCTACTCGCCCTATCCAATTCACGGTCTCGATGCAGCCATGGGATTGAAGCGTTCGATCCTTCCCTACATGGTGTTCTTCGGCGGTATGACGGGCACGATCACGGCCTTCTTGCTCGCCTACACGACGCAAGTGTATTTGTATCCAACCGTGGTGCAGGGCAAACCGACAAACTTTTTCACCCTGCCGGCGTTTTTCCCCATCATGTTCGAGTTGACGATTTTGTTTTCGGGCTTCACGACACTGTTCGGGTTGTTGGCGCTGATGAAACTGCCCCGTTTCAATCATCCACTTTTTGCGAGTAAGCAGTTTGAACGCTCGACCGACGATGGATTTTTCATCGCCCTCGAAGCGCGTGATCCGAAGTTTTCTGCAACTGGCACCAAGGATTTCCTTGGGGATATTGGCGGCACTAGCATTGAACTCATTGAGGAGGAACCTGCGTAATTTCTGACACTTTTCATCCATGAAATACTTTTTTATTCTCTACGCGATCATCGCCATTTCCGTGGTCGGTATTTTCAAATACCGCGGACACAGCTTCAGCGAGCCGCCCATTCAATTACTTCCAGACATGGATGACCAGGATGTGTTGAAAGCACAAAAACAAAGCGCCTTTTTCGCCGATGGGCAGGGGGCTCGTCAACCAGTGACACAAACTACACCGCTTGGATTTCAAGTTGATGGCGCGAACAAGCTGGGTGGCATTCCTGAGTATGAGTTTTCCGGTGGCACTGGTTATTATTTCACTGGCCACGTAGGTGATTATTTCGGCACGGGCATGCCGGAAGAATTGGAACTCACTCCAGAAAATTCCTTGGAACTGCTCAAGCGCGGTGAAGAGCGCTACAATATTTATTGCTCTGCATGCCACGGTGTTTCCGGCGATGGTGCGGGCATCACAGGGCTTTATGGCGTGCCGGGCATCGCAAATCTCACAGCGCCACCATTCTCCGCGGGTTCTTATCCCGATGGTCGCCTGTTTGAAACCATTACGAAAGGTAAAGGGCTCATGTCTGGTTATGGTTATAACATCCCTGTGCGCGACCGCTGGGCGATCATCGCTTACGTTCGCGCGATCCAAGTCGCACGCAGCGCACCGTACGATGCGGTCAAAGACGCCTTCGAAGCCGGTAAGCAACAACAAGAAGCCGCCACTAGCTCCAAATAATTTTCTAACATTTTCCCTATAGCACGATGGCACACCACGTCACATCCCACGACATTCCTGAAAACGGCGAGCACTTGGATCAATCCAAGATTGGCAAAGTCAAAACGATCGCGCTGGCCGTGATGGTGATGGGCGGCTTGCTGAGCGTCTATTTCTTGTTTTTCGCGCCCAAAGTACAGCAGGGGAGCTTCGCGTATTCTTGGGTCTTTGCGCTGTTTTATTTCTTTACTCTCGCCCTCGGTGGTTGCTTCTGGACCTTACTGCACAATGTTTCTAACAGCGGTTGGGGTACGAGCGTGCGCCGTGTGATGGAAAACCTCGGTTCAGTATTTCCGTGGCTCAGCATTTTCGCGATTCCTCTTCTTTGCCCGAACGTGCAACACTACCTCTACGAGTGGATGAATACTCACCACGACGTAATCAATGAGAAGAATATCGGTATTGGTACTCTTGTCGGTGAATGGCTCGCTGGAGTATGGAATTGGGTCCTCAATGGAGTGAAATTTATTTTATGGGCAGTAACTTCTATCTTTACCGACGCTGGTGAATTCAATGCAAACCCTCATGACCAAGCCATAGCTCAAGGTTTACATCACAAGGATCACCTGATGTATAACAAGCTATGGTACATGAACTTGCCGTTCTGGTATTTCCGCAATATCATGTTCTTCGTGGGCCTGGGTTATGCCATCTATCGTTTGCGCAAGCTCTCGACTGCTCAAGACAACGATCCCAAACCCGGCACAGTGCATTTGTTTACCGCCCGTCGTCGTGCTGCTGCGTTCCTGCCCATCCTCGCGCTGACTGTGACCTTTGCTGCGTTCGATTGGTTGAAAGGCATGGACTACACCTGGTTCTCAACGATGTATGGCGTTTACATATTCGCTGGTTGCGCGATCAACTCGATGGCCGTGATCATCGTTACCGTATTCTTACTTCGTCGTGCGGGCTATCTGAAACATGTCGTCAGCCAAGAACACTTCCACATCATGGGCAAGCTGCTCTTCGCCTTTACGGTATTCTGGGCTTACGTAACTTTCTCGCAGTACTTCCTGATCTGGTATGCGAACATTCCCGAGGAAACAAAATACTTCTTCATCCGTAACACGGAGGGCTGGAACGTCGCCAGCATCGCCTTGGTGATCTTGCACTTCGTATTGCCTTTCGTGGTGCTGTTGCAACAATGGCTCAAGAAGAAGCCGTATCTGCTCAGCGCGGTAGCAATTTACATGATGCTCGTGCACGTTCTCGATCTCTACCTCATCGTCATTCCCGAGCGCGGTATTTCACTGGGTAACATCGATCATGCAACTTTCGGCGATATCGCCGTCACGATCAAAGGTGCGTGGTTGGGCGATATTCTTGCTTTTGTCACCATTGGAGCCGGCTTCTTGTTCTTCTTCTTGCGCGCTCTCGGTCAGCACGCACTTTATCCGCATCGCGATCCCCGCATCTTGGAATCGGCGAATCTCACCAACTAATTTTCTCTAACACTTTTCATCATGGACCCGTCACAAGACAACCCTATCGTTCGCTTCAAAGCCTTTTTCTGGGCCTTGGCTCTGTTCGCCTTATTCGGCATTGCTTTGGGCGTTATTGCTTTGCTGGAAAAGAAGGAACCGAAAACCTTGGAAGACCAAGCAGCGGTGATTCGTTATGAAAACCGCGCCAAAGTCGAAGCCGCACAATCCGCGAATTTGACCTACAAAGAAATCGAAGCTGGCAAAACCGTTCAGGTGAAACCGCAGGATGTGTTTGCCCATCTGGGTAAAGAACTCGCGGCTACCAAACCCACTGCCGTAGAAAAACCAGAGCAAGTCATTCCTGGTTCTGCCACGGCGAAAGCAAATGAAGCCGCTGCTGCGAATGCCGCTCCTGTGGTCATCGTAGAAACAGATCCGAATGCACCAATCGACCCCGCGGTTATGGATGCTGGCAAAGCGCAATACGCGCTGTGCATGGCCTGCCACGGACCCGAAGGTGCCGGCGTTCCTGGTTTGGCTCCGCCACTTGCGAATTCTGAGTGGGTCGTAGGCCCTGTCGAAAACCCGATCCGCATCGTGCTTCGCGGTCTGGAAGGTCCGATTAGCGTGAATGGTGTCGACTACAATTTACCGCTGGCCATGGCTCCCTTGGCTCACCTCACGGATGACCAAGTTGCTGCCACTCTTACCTATGTCCGCAACTCCTTCGGCAATAAAGCATCGGCCGTGACTGCTGATCAAGTCAAAGCCTATCGCGGTGAAGTCGGACGGCCTGCACTCAAGGTCAGCGACCTCAAAGCGCCGAAATAATTTTTTCCAACTCGCAACCCTTTCCCAACGATGTCAACCGATTCCAAATCATCCGCAGAACAAGACGCGATCCTCCGCACGGCGATCGACCGTTCGCTGCGTCATCCAGTCATGTTCTTTTTCACCAGTGGTGCCGTGTGGCTGGCCGTTTCCCTGATTTTGGGAATTCTGGCCATGGCCAAAATGGTCGCGCCGGAGTTTCTCGACGGTTGTCCACTTTTGACACAAGGGCGGGTGTTTGCCGCTCATATCTCGACTTTAGTTTATGGCTGGGGCTGCCAAGCGGCTTTCGGTGTTTTGATTTGGTTGGTATCGCGTTTGACCCGTCAGGAAAACCGCGCGTCGGGAATCATCCTGACCGCGGGTCACGCATGGAACTTAGTGGTGGCCGTCGGCACACTCGCGATTCTTCTCGGCTACGGCACAGGTGTGCCATGGATGGAATTTCCCTCGATGGTGTGGCCGGGCTTATTGGCTGCCTACGGGTTGATTGCCATTTGGACGATGATCCAATTCCGCGTCCGCACTCCGGGTGAAGTTTACGTTTCGCAGTGGTTCGCTGTGGGCGCCATGATCTGGTTTCCCTGGATCGTTGCCACGGCCTTTGCTTTGATTTTTGTGGTCGGTGGCAATCCACTGATGTCCGCGGGGGTCGCTGCTTGGTTCCGCTCGGGCCTGATCTTCTTATTTTTCCTGCCGACCGCTGCCGCCGCTGCTTACTATCTCGCACCGAAAATCACGGGGCGCCCCGTGCACAGCTATTCACTGTCGTTGATCGGCTTCTGGACTCTTGCCATCGTTGGCCCTTGGGCGGGCATGCAGAAGTTGGCAGGGGCACCGATTCCTTATTTCCTTCCCTATTTGGGCGCCGCTGCTGCGGTGTTGATTGGAGTGCCAACAGTTGCCATCGCCATCAGCACTTTGCGCACGATGTTTGGCAGTCCGGAAAAATTCGCCTCGAGTCCTGCCTTGCGCTTCTCCGCTACTGGCGTGGTGTGCATGTTGCTCTTGGGCGTCTCTAGCGTGTTCATCAACTTGCCTGATTCCACACTGCAACTCACACAGTTCAGCATCACTACCTACGGCATGGACATCCTAGCGATCTACGGTTGCTTCAGCTTCGTAATGTTTGGTGCGATGTATTTCATCGTGCCACGCGTGACGCGTCGTGAGTGGCTTTCGAAGCGCCTGATCAACATGCACTTCTTGTTTTCGATGTATGGCGTGGTCACCATCGCGGTCCTTGCTGTGCTGGGTGGTCTCTTGCACGGTCAAGGCCAGGAGGATTTCAAATTCCCTTGGGACAATGCTGTCGCACGCGCCTACCCGTATCTGATCGCTACTCTGATCGCATGGTGCTTCGTGTTGTTCTCGAATTTCTTTTTCTGCGTGCATCTGTTGTTGATGTGGATGCGTCTCGGTCGTCGTTCCTCGCACCCGACCTTGCTCGGACATGCGCATCTGGAAAATCCGCACGGCCCTGAAGGGGACATCGACAACGCTGGTCCCGGTTCTGTGATCGCTCACTAACAATTTCTGCAACCCTCGTTTTTCACTTGCTATGACTCTTCGCTTCTTTACTTTGGGTATGACGGTCACCTTCGGCTCAGCATGGCTGTTCGCTGTGGTGCTGCCATTTTTCAAAACGCGTACGATCGAACCCGTGCCCTACGTCGAGGCGCTCGATGGAAAAACAGGTGTCTATTTCCCCAAACGCACCGGCCAGATCACCAATGGTGCGAAGGTCTATGCACAGAACGGATGCTACGTTTGCCACACCCAAGTCGTGCGTCCAACCTATGCGGGCAATGATTTCCACCGAGATGGCTGGGCTGGCTTTAAGGCAGATCCCGATCGTGGTGACACGCGTCGTGAATCGAATGTCTTCGACTACCAAGGCGAGGAGTTCGCGCAAATCGGTGTAATGCGCATTGGCCCTGACCTCTCGAATGTCGGTTCGCGCTATGAAAAAGCTGCGATTGCAAAAAATACGGCCCGTAAGGAAGAGCTGGGCGATGCTTGGAACGATGCGATGAAAGTCACGCCGGAAGAGATGTTGTATGAGCATCTCTACGATCCACGCTATCGTGTAGAAATGCGCTGGTCCACTTGCCCATCACTGCGATTTTTGTTTGAAAAATCCAAAATCAAGGGCGAGATTCCCGCGCCGAAGGCGGAAGCCCGCGCCTTGGTTGGCTATCTGATGTCGATGAAGAAAAACGATGCCGTGCCGGCCTCGATGAATTATTCACCGCCTAAGCCAGCTGAGAAATAAGCCCTGTTTGTTCCTCTAACCTATTTTCCCACTCTGACATGTCACAAGACTCTTATCCCACTCCCACCGATCGCCCTGATCTGGACGACGTGATGAACGTAACGAGCGCCCACAGCAGCAATGCTACCGCCGCTGCCGCACGTGAATTCCGCAATCCGGGTGTCGACAAAGAACCGCTTTCGATTGCAGCTTTCGCACTCTGCGCAGTGATGCTGATCATCGGCGGCTCGGTTCTCGGCAAAACTTCGGGTGCCTTGTTTGATTATGATGCCTCGATCAAGCCAAACTACGTTCGTGGTAAAGCTCCGGGCGTGGTGGATGATGTGGTTATGCCACCGAAAGCGATTCTCGATGTCTATGTGAAAAAAGGTCAATCGCTCTACAGCGCGAAATGCAATGGTTGCCACGGTGCAGACGGCAAAGGCGACGGTGCAAATTATCCTTCTTTGGTAGGGTCGGCCTGGTCCACAGGTCACACTGATCGTTTTTCCCAAGTGATTCTCAATGGTTTGCAAGGTCCTACCAGCACCGGTAAAGTCTATGGTGCAGGCGTTATGCCCGCTCAGGGTGCCGGCATGAGTGCGCAGGACTTGGCTTTCATCATGACGTTCATTCGCAATAGCTTCGGCAATAGCGTGGGAGATGTTGTGACGCCCGAGATGGCGCAGGCTGCGATCGACATTGCCGCCAAGCGTCCCAATCCTGCTGCACCCGTCACAGCGGATGAATTGAAAGGTCATGAAAAAGATCTGCCCGGTGATAAAATGGATCCCACGACTCTTGTCGACCCGATCACCTTCAAGCCCGCTGCAGCGAAGTAATTTTCGCTTGTGGTTGATTGGTAAGGCGCACTATGGAAGAAATTGCTAGCGTGCCGCGTGATCTGTTCGGGTGAATCATGAATCGTGAGCCTTCCCAGTTCCGTAATCTATGCCCTTTTAGAGTCATGAGCGATCCTCCCCAAGATCGATTAGAATTTTGGATTAGATTTGTTTGCGCGTTTCTGTTCTTTGGATTCATCGCAGCGCTGGGTGTTGTTCGAGTTATTGATTCATGGGGATTACTCACAGGAATTGCGGTCTGGGCCGCGGTGTCCTTCGCGATTAGCTTTTACGCGGCTAAGGTAGGGGATGAAGCTTGGCACAGCCTCATCCGGTTTTTCCGATGGTGGCCGTAAAGCAAACGCCTTGCCTCTTCGGTCCCACTGTTAGCGGCGGATAGGATTCACTGTATTTTACGATATCGTTTGACTCTTTTGCATCGACGTAACTAGCGACTTGTGCTGAAGTGTCGTGACTCATTCGTTGAGAAAAATTATGCCGTCATGACACCTGGGAGCTTTGAAAAAAAGAACGCGCCGCGCTGGTGCGAGATGGATGTGCTGATGACGGCTGTGGAAAAGAAGCAGACGCAGGTGGACGTGAAGTCGTTACCGCGATTGTTTCGACAAGCTTGTGCCGATTTGGCCTTGGCGCAGTATCGCATGTATGGGCAACGGGTCGTTCATGGGCTGAATGATCGAGTCATTCGCGGTTACAAGATTTTGTATCGTGGGCGTTCGGTTGGCTTGGAGAACTGCGTGCGTTTTGTGGTCGCTACCTTTCCGCAAGCCGTGCGTCGCGAGTGGCGGCTGTTCTGGTTGAGCAATGCCTTATTTTGGGTGCCATTTTTTGGGATGATGGCTTCGGTCTGGTGGGATGTGACTTGGGTACAAAGTGTGCTGGGCCAGGATGGTATGGCGTCGATGGAGCAAATGTATGGCGGTGATGGGGCCTCGCAGATCAGCCACTTGCGCTCGCAGTTTGGCTCGAATTTCATGATGTTCGCCCATTACATTCAGAACAATGTCGGCATTGATTTTCGATTGTTCGCAGGCGGCATTCTTGCAGGATTGGGCACAATTTTTTTCCTACTAGCAAATGGAGTGATGATTGGCGCAGCGGCGGGCTATGTTCAATACGCGTGCAATCCGACATCGTTCTGGACTTTTGTCAGCGGGCATTCGTCGTTTGAGTTGTTAGGCATGTGTGTTGTCGGCATGGCAGGGATGCGCATGGGCTTAGGCTTGGTGAAGCCGGGTCGATTGCCGCGCAAACGCGCTTTGCGGGAATCGACCATCAAGGCGATGCCTTTGTTATTCGGCGGCTCGTTGATGACGGCACTGGCGGCCGTGGTGGAAGGATTTTGGTCGGCTCGTGAACTGCCGGATGGATTGAAGTATGGTGTAGGCATTGGCTTTTGGGTGTTGCATGCGGTGTACTTTTTGTGGGTGGGGCGCGGAGTGAAGGAGGCTGACGCATGAAGCTGGAAGAAGTGACCATGGAGATCCGTCCACGCACCGACTGGGAAGCCGTGGACTCTGGATTGGCGATGGCGCGGCGGGACTTCTGGCGTTGTTGGGCGTTATGGTGGCTGGCCGTGTTGCCCGTATTTTTATTGATCTATCCCTTGCGTGATTGGCCCATGTGGTGGGTAGCGATACTCCTGTGGGCGAAGTGGGCGGGTTGCCGCATGGTGCTGTATCAATTGAGTCGTCGATTGTTTGGCGAAAATCCCTCGTGGAAATCACTATGGCGTGAGTTGCCGCGTGCGTGGGTGCGTCGTTTTTTTTATCGGATGATTTGGGCGCGTGTTTCGCCCTGGAAACCGATCTCTGCCGCGGTCGAGGATCTGGAAGGATTGCGTGGTGATAAATTTTCCCGTCGCATGGGGATGATCAATCGCAAGGGTGAGGGAGTTGCGATCTTACTGACGCTCCTGTCGGCACTGGGTGTGTGTTGGTTGGCGTTCGCAATTTTTATGATCGGGCTCCTGCTGTTTCCCGAGTCTGTGCAAACGCGATGGTCGGAGTCGTTTGACCCGGAGCGGATGTTCGATAGCAACGGCTATTTATGGTTGATGATCGCATGCGTCACAGCAGCTAGCTCGCTGATCGATGTTTTTTTTACGGGAGCGGGCTTCGGGCTTTATATCAACAGCCGCACATGGATCGAGGGCTGGGATGTGGAACTGGCCTTCAAGCGCATGGCTAACCGTCTGCTCGGGCAAGCGTCTTTGTGGTGCGGTATGTTGTTGCTATTGTTTTCACCATGGAGTCATGCGGCAGAAGAAGAACTCGATCCCACACCACGTGAGTCAATTGAAGAGGTCAAGCGGCACGAAGATTTCATGGTTCATAAAGAAAAGTATCGCGAGCCGAAGACCGTGAAGCCGAGAAGCTCGCCAAGTATTTCAGCCGCACCGGGGATCGCGCAATTCCTCACTGGAATCGGCTACCTGTTATTAGGCGTGTTTTTGTTAGCCTTGATGGCCGGGATTGTTTGGTTGATCAGTCGTGCAAAATTTTTGCAATCGAATGCGAATCTATCGCTCAAGACGGTGGAAAAAGCGCGTGTGGTGATGGGCATGGAAGTGACGGCTGCCTCGTTGCCGAAAAATTTGTTAGATCATGCGCGACAGCTTTGGTCCGCGGGCGAGTGCTTGCAGGCGATGAGTTTATTGTATCGCGGTTCCCTGGCGTGGTGGATTGATAGCGCGCGGGTTTCGATTCAGGAATCTGATACCGAGGGCGATTGCCTGCGTCGAGTCGCGGAGTTGCGTCACCCGCATGGTTCGTATTTTCATGACCTCACTCAGGCGTGGTTATTGGGTGCCTATGCCAAGCAACTGCCCCCGCAGGAAAGTTGGGAGTTATTGTGTCAGCGGTGGCCCTTTCAGGAAAGGAGGCAAGCATGATCAAACGAATGCTCTTAGCCTTGATGGCTTTGTTGCTATTGACGCACTGCAATGACACGGTGGAAAAAGAACGCGAGGTCGGTTATCGCGGCAAAGCGCGCATTAACCCGTACCTGGCCTTCGAGCGCTTCGTGCAGCAGCACTTGGGCGAAGAAGTCGTCATCCAACACACCTGGCCGGAACTGGATGGCAGCCAGTCCATGTTGATTTTTTCCGCTGATCTGTTGTCGAGCCAGTTGAGTGTCGATCAAATTAAAGCGTGGATCTCTGACGGCGGGCATGCTGTGTTTTTGTTTGATAATGCCGACATGCATCGCAGCGATTGGGCGGAGTATAATCCCTCACCTGAAGTGCCGCAGGTTTTGATGGATTTTTTGGTAGAGATGGATTTGAAAATTGAGGACGATTATTCAGAAGAGAAATACACCAAAGTTGAAATCTATGACGAGGAGTTTCAGGTGGATCTCACTTCGCGTGTGCGCTTGATGGATGAAAAAAATACCCCACAGGCTGTCATTTGCCGGGAGTATGGCGATGGGTTGGTGACATTTGTCAGCGATGCTCGCTTGATGCGGAATCGCGAGATTGACCAAGAGCAACACATCGAGTTAATCACTTATCTACTGCAGTGGCGTCGCGACGGCGAAATCGTATTCATGCGTGGCGTGGGCATTTCGTTTTTTTCCTTATTGTGGCAAAAGGCGTGGATGGTTTTGCTAGCGCTCGCTGTTTTGATCGGCGCGTGGTTGCTTCGCCACATGCCTCGCTTCGGTCCTCTGCAAGGGGGATTGCGAGAGGATCAAATTCGCGCCTATGACCATCACCTCGAGATGATTGGCGACTTCCATTGGCGACTTGATCGCGGCTCGTCATTACTGCATCCATTGCGTATGGAACTGCAAGAGATGTGCCATCAGTGGCAGGCGAAACACGGGCGGCTTGATGAAGGTTTGTTTGAGGTCATGGCAACGCGGGCGGATTTGCCTTTGGAGCGCATCGAGAGAGCGATGACGGAACTACAGCCGCGCGATAATTTGATTTTCACCCGAACGGTAGCTGATTTACAACACATACGAAAGGCATTTGCATGAGCGAAGAAACATCCATGGAAGAAATAGTGATCGAAGATAATTACGTTGCCCCGCCAGTGGAAACTGTACCGGAAGCGTCGCGCATTTTTCATGAGATCCGCACTGAATTGAAAAAAATCTTCATCGGTCAGGATGATGTCGCGGGGCAAGTGCTCGCCGCATTGCTGGCCGGGGGGCACGTTTTGTTAGAGGGGAAACCCGGTCTGGGCAAAACTCACCTTGTGCTTGCTCTCGCTAAAACCTTCGGCGGCGCTTTCGGACGGATCCAGTTTACTCCCGATCTCATGCCCTCCGATGTTACGGGATTTCGCTTGTATGATATGAAGAGCCAATCCTTTGAACTTCGCAAAGGTCCTGTCTTCACGAACTTACTCCTAGCCGATGAAATCAACCGTGCACCAGCGAAGACACAGGCATCCTTGTTAGAAGTGATGCAAGAGCAACAGGTGACGATCGACGGCGAGACTCTGCCGCTGAGCGCGCCGTTTATGACTCTCGCCACGCAGAATCCCGTCGAGCACGAAGGCACTTATCCTTTGCCCGAAGCACAGCTCGACCGCTTTTTGATGAAGATCGTCATCGACTATCCGAATCACACAGACGAAGCCAACATTGTGGCGATGGCAGCTGCGGTGAAACAATCGTCATCGCTCGCTTCGTTGCGAGTTGTATGTTCGATTGATGACATCATCCGTGCGCAGGAGGAAACGGCTCAGGTAAGAGCGGTCGATGAATTGGTTGCGTATGCTGTTGCCATTGTGCGGGCAACGCGCGAGTCACGCGCGATTTCGTTAGGCGCGGGCACACGCGGCGCGATCAGTTTGGTCCGAGTTGGGAAAGCTTTAGCGGTCATGAACGGCCGACGCTTCGTCACGCCGGATGATATCAAAGCGGTGGCTTTGCCCGTGCTGCGTCATCGCGTGCAATTAACCCCCGAGATTGCAATCAGCGGGCAGGAGGTGGATGACATCCTGCGCGGCATCATCGATAGCGTACCCGCGCCACGTCTCTGATATGCTGACTCCCTCACGGCTCGGCATGCAATTGCTAATGGCATGGTCGCTGGCTTCGCTGGCGGCGGCGTTCGTTCCGTGGTTTTTGCAACCATGGCTCTACGCGGGAGCGTTGTTGCTCAGTCTATTTTTGTTAGATCTAATTTTATTGATGGTTCTAAAAAAACCAAGTATCGCGCGCGAGCTGCCGTATCGATTTGCCGTGGGGGAAAAGGGTGATGTGAAATTGAGTATTTTGAATGCCTCACGCCTACCCATGCACATTGAGGTTTTCGATGGCATTCCTGCGGAATCTTCCGCGCCGGCTTTGCCGTGGTCAGGGATCATACCCGCTAACACTACGGCACAGGTGCGTTATTCCGTCACCATACCCGAGCGCGGCGAGGCAAAGTTTTCTACTCTCAGCTATCGCCTGCGAGGACCCTTGCGCTTGTTGCACCGTCGCTTTTCATTTCCGTTAGATCAAAGTGTGAAAGTCTATCCGAATTACGCGCCGGTGATGCGCTTGTCGCTCTTGGCAACGGAACATCGCCAAGAGCAAATGGGCATCGTTCTTCGCTCGCGTGGTGGCAATAGCAAGGACTTCCACCAACTCCGTGAGTATCGCAAGGGAGATAGCTTGTCACAGATCGATTGGAAAGCCACTTCACGTCGATTGCAGTTGATCAGTCGCGATTACCAAGAGCAACGCAACCAGCACATTGTGTTTTTGTTAGATAGT
Organism: Akkermansia muciniphila; assembly: GCA_945890645.1. Classification (GTDB taxonomy): domain Bacteria; phylum Verrucomicrobiota; class Verrucomicrobiia; order Verrucomicrobiales; family Akkermansiaceae; genus UBA956. The sequence continues at coordinate 7,498 of CAMDCV010000023.1, read as the reverse complement.
GGGCGTCGCATGCGTTCCTTAGATGGTGATGCACCGCATTTCGATCACTGCTTGAACGCGCTACTATTGGTATCGTACGTGGCGCTGCGACAAGGTGATCATGTGGCCGTGCAATCCTTCGGAGGAGCTGACAGATGGATGCCTGCTGTGAAAGGCAATCATGCAATGGCAACAATTCTTGAGCACCTGTATGATGCCGAAACAACGCAATCGCCCAGTGACTTCATCGAAGCCGCCGAGCGTCTGATGATGCGCTTTCGTCGTCGTGCATTGGTGATCGTAATGACGAACTTGCGCGGCGAAGATGCCGATGAAATCATTCCAGCGCTGCGCTCGTTGCAAACACGACATCTGGTTTTGCTGGCGAGTTTGTGCGAAGGTGTGGTGCGTGATGCGGTCGATGAGACCATCACTGATTTTTCCTCAGCATTGCAGCATGTGGCCGCGCGTCAATACATGGGCGAACGCAAGGAAGTGCTGGCGCATTTGCAAGCACACGGAATCCAAACACTCGACGTCACTGCTGATCAATTAGCCGTGGGTCTAGCGAACCGCTACCTCGACATCAAAGCGGCAGGGAAATTGTAATTTACAAACGCAGTGCCTCGAAGGCAGGCACTGAAGTCAGTAACTGTTAGGCGCGGTTCACCGGAGCTGGTGCAGCAGCCGGCGTGGGTGCGGTCGCCGCGGTCGCGGAAGGAGCGCTTTGAGTGCTTGCACCGACGGTGGATTTACCGACAAAAACGGCGCCGGCTTCCATGGTGAGGATTTTTGCTTTAATATCACCGACAATTTCCGCACCTGCTTTGAGATCGACGCGGTCACTGGCGGTGATGTTGCCGTGCACTTTGCCGTGAACGATGACCGTGGCGGTGCGAATTTCTGCTTTAATGCGTGCGTTTTCACCGATGGTGAGATTGCCATCCGATTGGATTTCTCCTTCGATGCGGCCATCAACAATCAGGTCGTTGGTGAATTTCAGCATGCCTTTGACTTCGACGTCAGTGGACAACACGTTGCGTGAAGCAGCGCTTGGTGGACGCGAAGGAGCGGGTGCAGGAGCAGGAACCGCGCCTGCCATGACTGGCTGATTATTCGGAGCGGGTGCAGGGTTGATAGGAGGATTGTTTGGCAGTGATTCGCCGGAATTTTTGCCGATAACTTTTTGGAACATACTGTTATGTGGTAAATGGTTTCGATTATTGGGGTGGGGTCGTGGGAGCAGTAGGGCTCTCCTCTGGAGAAGGTGTTTCGCTAGGTGGGGTAGTGCCCGGAGTGTTGAAGCTGTCGAGAAGCGGGTTGCCAGTGGGCGTATCCGAACCAGGGGTGGAATCCGGTTGACTGATCAACGGTGTTTCAGGTGCTGCGGGTGGGGCCTCGATTTCAACAGGCGGAGTAAAAGTAAGAAATTTTTCGCGTTCGGCGGCCATCGTGGCAAAGGGGCTATCCGAGAAATCTTTCGACACGCTTTTGTAAAGCTCCGCAGCTTTGCTGAGATCGCCCGCTTTCTTGGCGATATCACCTAACGCAATGGTGGCGGCAGGTGCGAGGAAATTGGAAGCGTCGCGATCAAGCACCGCCTGAAAGGCCAGTGTCGCATCGCCGGTTTTTCCCTGCGAGAGGAGTCGGTAGCCGAGAGTGTTTTGTGCCACAATCGTAGCAGGATGTTTTGGGAATTTTTCGATGATTTCCTTCAGGGTCGCGATGGCTTCATCTTCTTGGCCGTTGGTCCAGAGTTTTTCGGCGATGGCCAGTGCGGCAGTCACGGCGGAAGCGGTGCCTGCGTAATCGACTTTCACTTTTTCGAGAGAAGCGATGTCTTGGGCGGAGGAGAAAGCCACGCCTGCCGCAATGGCATTGTCTTTCTCGACGGTGCGATAGACCATAAAACCACCGATTCCCAGAGCAGCAGCGACAGCCGAAATGGCGAGCCATTTTTGATTGTTCTCCAAAAATTGCTCAAACGGGCTGGGGCCTTGGACGATTTCGCCAATCGGAAGGGGATGGGTAGATGGATCAGACATGTGACGAAGGAAAAAATGCCCTGTATGGCACAGAAAATCAATCGGAATTTTGCTTTTTCGCATGGTTTGGCAGTGGACTACAGCCTGCCTGCTTGCTAGCTTCTGCGCGCATGCCTACTTCGCTATACGTCATCTCAGGAGAATTGAGCGGAGATGCGCATGGGGCGGGTTTGCTGCGCTCGCTGCGGCAATCGATGCCCGATCTCGTCATTAGCGGTGCCGGGGGGCCTCAGATGAAGGCAATTGCAGGAGAAAAACTGCGCGATTGGGTCGAAGATGCTGCCGTGATGGGCATTTGGGAGGTGCTGAAGCACTATAGTTGGTTTCAGGAACAATTCCGGCAGATGCTGGCGGAAATCGTTGCTTTGCGGCCTGAGGTGCTGCTTTTGATTGATTACCCCGGCTTCAATCTGCGCTTTGCGAAAGCGGTGAAAGAAAAACTGCCGGAGACAAAAATCGTCTATTACATCAGCCCGCAAGTCTGGGCCTGGAATCGCGGGCGCATCCCGAAAATGGCGCAGATGCTCGATGAAATGATGTGCCTGTTTCCCTTCGAGCAGGAAATTTTTTCGTCGGCAGGATTGCGCACGACCTTTGTGGGACATCCGCTCGTCGATGAATTGGAAGCCGAGCGGCAAGTGATCGCACGCGATACAAATCTGTTAGGGTTGTTTCCGGGAAGTCGTGAACGTGAGGTGTCGCGCTTGTTTCCGGTGATGCTGGATGCGGCGGAAATGCTTCTGACGGATCAGGCGAGCTTGCGTTTTGCCGCACCGGCGGCTTCGGCGAAACTAGCGGTTTTGATGCGCTCATTGGTTCTGCAACGTGGGCTGGGGGACTGCGTGGAAGTGACCGATGGCGGCAGTCATCAGCTGATGCAGCGTGCCTTTTGCGGAGTGATTGCGAGCGGCACTGCGACTCTAGAAGCGGCCAATTTTGGTTTACCGTATGCGTTAGTTTACAAAGTGGCATGGCCGACCTATTGGCTGGGTAAGATGTTGGTGCGCATTGATTTTATCGGCCTCGTCAACATTCTCGCCGGTCGTGGTGTGGTGAAGGAACTGATCCAAACGCAAGCCGAAGGGCCGCAGATCGTGGCGGAGTTGCGTCGATTGCTAGAGGATCAAAACGAGCGCGAGCGCATGGTCACAGCGCTGCGCGAAACGGCAGATTTGTTAGGTGGACCCGGCGCTCACGAACGGGCGGCGGCGATTGTAGGCGAGTGGCTGCGCGGTGAGCGAAAAAATTCCGTCTCCGGTATTGCCAATCCGCCTGCGCTGGTCTAAGAAAGCGCCGCGATGAAACTTGCTCTTCTTTTCTTGTCTCTGGCTTCTCTTGGCGTCATTTCCTGTGAACGCCATAAGTTTGAAGACGTGAAAGTGCTGCATGAATCTCATGGCGCCGATCATGGCGACCACGGTGCTCATGCCGATGAACACGGCGCGCACGCTGAAGAACACGGCGAGAAAAAAGCCGAGCACTAAGGCGCTGTATTGATTCGTCGATAGGTTAAAAATACTTCATCGAGACCGTCGAGCGGCTCGAAATGGGTGAGTTGAAAATGCTGCGATTGCGCCATCGCCAATCCGGGAATGCCAGAGATCGTTGGCGCTGTAGCACCTCCAAAAAGCGTATGTGCCGCCCAAGTGAGATGCAGTTCATCGACACAATCGATTTCTAACAGCGCGCGCAACAAAGTGCCACCGCCCTCGCAGTGGAGATGATGGACCCCATGCTGTTGATGTAGGGTTTCCAGAAATTCTGTGAGAGATCTTTGATGGAAGGTGACCCCAGCAAGTTCGATCGATGGCAATGTCTGACACCATAGATGAATCGCGCCGCCGGGTGTGTGGAAGACTTTTTCCTCACCCGTCAACTTTCCCGACGCACTGGCAATGCAGCGCAGTGGTTGACGCTCTTGCTGCGGCACGGTGAGACTCATGTTGTCGGTTTGTAGTGTCTTGCGTCCAACGAAGATTGCATCGGCATCGCGCCGTAAGTCTAACAAACGTTGGTGATCCGCCTTTGAGGTCCAGCCCGAGGGTCTATGATCGAGTGACGAAATTTTTCCATCGGCGGAGATCGCGAAGTTCGCGCTTATCGTAAGATTTGATAGCGATTCAGGTTTCATCAATATCATACATGTTGGAGGCGACGGTGCCGAATTTATCGTTGAGCTCTTGGCGGCGTTGATTGTTTTCCGCTTTGAGTTCCTCGATTTCTTGAATCCAGCGATTGCGATGCCATTGCATCCAGAACCACGTCGCGGTGCAGAGCATCGCTGACATCACGAACCACAGGGGCCATGCCATCCAGTGCGAATCATCATCACGAAAATAACCGAGCACGCACAACAGCCCGAGGCAACAGGCAAGAGCTGCCCAACGAGGGGCGAGTTCTTCTTCGCTGCGAATCATCATAAACAAACCTGCGATTAATAGCGGAAAAGAAATCAATGCCCATGCCGACAACAAATGGGCGGGACCGATGATGAAGTAAAGAATCGGTTCCCATGGACTACCGAACATGTGGTGCGCATGCAGCGACCATGAGCCGATGCCGCAGCCGACCATCACGGAAGTGGCAAACAGAAACAAGCGCGAGATGGTATCCCAGCACCCGGCACCGACCACATCCACAGGATCGAACTTGAGGTTCATACGTTAGATTGTTAGATGTTGCTGCCAACGTGTAATCTGCTCGCGCACGATGCGTGGGTTGGGGCAACCCGGATTGGTGCGCGCTTGCAAGGCACGGGCGAGTTGGAAAATTTCCGCAGTGTCGTTGCCGTAGTGCGGGCTGATCTTGGGGAGATCGACTTGATTCAAAGGCGTCATGGTCGCGATGGCTTCGGCGACCGCCTTGCCGACGAGCTCGTGCGCTTGACGAAACGGCACGCCTTTTTTCACCAAGTAATCAGCGAGGTCGGTGGCGAGCAGCATCGGATCGGCAGCCGCAGCGGCGCAAACGTCTTCGCGCAAGGTCAGGGCGAGAATCATTTCGGTGTTCACGGCCAGTGTCAGATGCAGGGTATCGATCGAATCAAACAAGGGCTGCTTGTCCTCTTGCAAATCGCGATTGTAAGTGAGCGGCAGTCCTTTGATCGCAGTGAGGATAGACATCAAATTGCCGACGAGACGACCGGTCTTGCCGCGTGTGAGTTCGCAGACATCAGGATTCTTTTTCTGCGGCATTAGCGATGAACCAGTCGTATGCGCATCCGCGAGAGCGGCGAAGGCAAACTCCGCGCTGCACCACAAAATCAAGTCCTCGCTCAGGCGCGACAAGTGCACACCGCAGAGTGCGATCGCAAACAAGACCTCGGCGATGTAATCGCGATCCGCGATGGCATCCATCGAATTTGTGGTCACACCATCGAAGCCCAGTTCCGCAGCGATGGCGTAGCGGTCGAGATTGATCGTCGATCCCGCCAAAGCCCCCGAGCCTAACGGTGAAATATTGAGACGCTTGCGGGCATCGAGCAAACGCGAAACATCGCGCTCGAGCATTTCGACGTAAGCCAGGAAATGATGGCCCGCGGTGACAGGTTGACCGCGTTGTAAGTGCGTGTAGCCTGGCATGACCGAGTCAGCATAGGCATCGGCACGGTTCACCAGCGCGCGCTGAAGATCGCGCATGGCAGCGACCAGAGAATCGACCTGCGCCCGGCAATAGAGCCGCGTGTCGGTGGCCACCTGGTCATTGCGCGAACGAGCGGTATGCAGCTTCGCACCCGCCGGGCCGATGCGGCGCGTCAGCTCCGATTCGATGTTCATGTGGATGTCTTCGAGCGATGTTTTGAACTCAAAGCTGCCCGCCTCAATGTCCGCACGGATCGCTAGCAAACCCGTTTCGATCGCAAAAAATTCTTCCTCGGTGAGGAATCCCGCGACCTTCTGCGCGCGGGCATGCGCGATCGATCCCGCAATATCATGCGGGAACAAGCGCCAATCATACGAGACCGACTCGCCAAATTGCTGCACCAACGTTGAGGTATCCTGCGTAAAACGACCTTTCCACATAGCGGCGGGAGGATAGGCGAGATGTGTTCTTGGGAAAAGGATATTCTGTGTTCAACCGCGAGCTTGATCGATGACTGTCTGGGCTAACTTGATTCCTCTAGCGCACCAAAAGTGCAATTTCATACCAGCCTAACGCATCGCGCTAGGAAATAGTATTTCAAAAGATTTGAGACCAGAAGGGGTGATCTAACAATGGGGCTGCGATCCAAATTTGCAGCCTTCCAGGGGTGTGAGTATTTCATGGGGAAGGCTGGAAGCTCTTAGTACAGGACCTCAAAGTCGAGGCTTGGCAACCCGCTATTGGGAGCACCTCTTCGCTTCAGGTTGGGGTTTGTCGCCATCATCCGGTACAACCACGGAGTGGGTAGTGAGTTGCCCAGTGCCGGCTTGTTAGCTCTTGAATTCTTTGATTATGGTGACTTCTTCATCCATGTCTTTTAGTTTGTACAGAAAGTCTACAATCCCCTTAAGTGCGAAATTTATCGTATAGATCAGCTTATAACTATCTTCAAAGTTTAGTCGTATTCTTTCCTTAACACGAAATGTCTTTTTACCCTCTATGAATTGAAGTCTTAGGTCCTGATTGCCTTTGACCTTGTCGAATAATCCGACCGGTTTCCCATCAGCGTCGATTGCAGCTGGATATCTGAATTTTATAACCAACTTCTCTCCGACATTGCAGTCGTAAATACCTAGAATCCCGTTTCTGTGCTCAAAACAATTTCTGGCTTTGTTGATGGCAACTAAAGTCGCGAGATAGTCCTGAAACTTGTCCTCAACTGCGAACTTCTTAATCTTTTTCGGGAAATCGTCTCTGTTAAACTTGTATGTCTTCTTTTCAATCTCTTGCTGAAAATCTAGAATATTCTGGCCTATTTTTTTCGTCTCAGATATTTCGAATAGCTCATTTGCTTGTTCAAAGGTCGTAACGAGTATTCTAAAGAGATCTTGAAATAGGCTGGCTTCAATCAAGGAAGTTGAGTTTTGTTTGATTTCAGTGAAGGTTCTTTCGCGTATTTTGAGACTATAGAGATATTCAACAGAAAGTCGATGATTGCTGAATTCTTCCTCGGTTGTATTTTCAATAGCAAAGAGAAGAAACTTGTAGTTTGTGAACCACTCCTCGAGGGCGGTATTTGTGTGATTCGCTAAAAGAATCGGACAGTATCTGACTTGACCGTAAGATTCGGGGGTAAGTTGGTATGATATGATATCCATTCTTTCTAGCTAACGTTAGAGTGGTGGCACGCCGGAGTGAAGCCCGAATTCAATGAAGGACGTTGCCCGCCGTTGGATGAAGCGCCTTGTTCGCCATCTTGGATTCAAGACCAAAGTGCGACAGAATGTCGAGCGTGAACTACGAACACATGAACACTGAGGAGCGTTATGCGGTTGCTGCAATGCGTGGGCAATACATCAAGATTTCTGAGATTGCGAATCGGCTTGGTCGAC
>CAMDCV010000022.1 GCA_945890645.1 Akkermansia muciniphila | reverse complement strand
TGCCTGCCATGTTTCGCAAAGATAATAACCTGAATCCCCCTGCAAACGCAACCACAGCCTTGCGGAAAATCATCCATGAACGCAGTCCACTTTCCTTTGCTGAATTCATGGAGCTTTGCCTCTATCACCCCGAGCATGGCTATTACGCAAAAGAGCCGAAACAAGTGGGACGAGCAGGAGATTTTTTTACCAGCGTTAGTTCCGGACCATTATTCGGTAGGCTCATTGCTGAGAAAATAGCGTCCTGGTGGCGTGAGGAAACGATCACCGGCCCATGGCGCATACTGGAACCTGGTCCCAACAACGGTGACCTCGCGCGGGATATTTTAACCCATCTTCAAACCCATCATCCAAATGTCGCATCCGAGTTGACCTACGTAACGCTCGATCCCCTTCCCCTTCCACGAACTTTTCAACAAAAAGCATTGGCATCATTCGGCGCACAAGTCCAATGCCTCGCCAATACCTCGACGCTTTCTCCCCTGCCAACCTTTGTCATCGCTAATGAAATTCTCGATGCTTTTCCCTGCCGTGTCATTGAACGACGGGAAGACGGATGGCAGGAACTTTTTATCACATCGCTTGATTTCACGCATTCCTTGATCGAGACCTTTCAGCGCTATGGCGGCGCGATGCCACAGATCCTTCTTCATCAAAATTACCCCATCGGGTATCGAACCGAACTGCGCGATCAGCCCCTGTCATTTTTCAAGACCCTCCAAGACACCATGACACAGGGCAGGCTATTATTTTTCGACTATGGATTTGCCGAAGCCGAGTATTACGAACAGCAGCGCACGCGGGGCACTTTGCGCGTTTATCGAAATCATGTCGCCAGCGAAAATCCCTATACGGACCTTGGCTCCAGCGATCTCACGGCGCATGTCGATTTCACCTCGATCCTAAAATGTGCGCAGTCGTTTGGAATGCGAGTATTGCGTTTTGAGCCACAGGAGTTTTTTCTCACTCGCTTGACGATGCCGATGGTGCAACGCGGCTTTTGGCAAGACTCCTGGCAACAAAATTTCCAAACTCTAACACACCCCAGCCATCTCGGTGGTAAATTCCACGCCTTTGAGCTATCTTGGCAGGAGCAGGAGCATGACGAAGCCCTCGCTCTGCAGCGACTCATGTAACAATCCGTAAAATCACTTAACGATATCTTAACAATAAAACACTCTTCCCACATCATATTTTGACAATCGTTCTGTAGTGATTGATTTGGACAAGGAACCAATGTCCGAACAAACTATGAAAACAACCACTCGATTGATCGTATTCCTCGCCAGCGCCCTAACAATTTGGGCACAAAGTCCCGAGCCAAAGGACAAACCCGAAGGTCCGCATCCGAAGCCGCCTATTCATCCCGTCTGGGCTGCGCTCGACACGGATAAGGATGGCGAAATTTCCGCCGAAGAAATCGAAGCCGCCGCTGAAGCACTCGCCAAGCTTGACGTCAATGATGACGGTAAAATCACGCGCGACGAAGTGAAGCCACCTGCACCACCCGAAGATCAGCTCGCTCCGAAAATGAAGCGTCCGCCACCAATCGTTGCGGCATTGGACGAAGATCAAGACGGGAAGCTATCCGAGAAGGAAATTCGCAATGCCGACAAAGCACTTACTTCACTAGATCGAAATGAGGACGACGAACTCACGGGTGACGAAATGTTTGGTCCTCCACCCGCGCAAGGTGAAGAAGGGAATGACCAAGCTGGACCGGGGGGCCCTCGTCCGCAACGTCCTATGCCTCCTCAAGGCGGGCCACAAGGTGGCGGACGTGGACCACGCCGCTAACCATAGCAGTCGCGGTACTTATCCCATAAAATACAAAACAGCGACCCTTCCGGGTCGCTGTTTTTCTTTGAACGCTTGAATGAGAGAGCAATTCCTTAAAACGGAATATCGTCTTCTTCCGCAAAGCTAGACTCATCTGCAGAAGAGCCGCCGGTCGGTGCGACTGAAGACGGGCGCGATTGTTGCGCACCATTCGCCCCAGGGGTAGCATTGAAGCCACCACCGTTGTTGCCTTTACCATCGGGCATGAATTGCAAATTTTCCGCTACGACTTTGAGTTTGCTGCGTTTTTGTCCAGAAGCTTTATCTTCCCAAGTATCCATTTGCAAGCGGCCCTCGATGAAAACACCGCGGCCCTTGGTAAGATACTGCTGGGCGATTTCCGCCTGCCGTCCCCAAAGGGTGATATCGACAAAGGTCGTTTCTTCCTGACGTTGGTTTTGCTCGTTGTTCCACACGCGATTGATCGCTACAGCCACATCGGCCACGGCTGTGCCTTTGGGTGTATAGCGCAACTCAGGATCGCGCGTGAGGTTTCCCAGCAACAATACTTTATTTAAATTAGCCATGATGGTGCGATGTTATAAAAACTCGACCCAACGTCAAGTAAAAAACTGTTCAAAAGAACAAATTATGCTTTGCGCTGGAAGTACTGAAGATGGATGTGATTGTTCAAGCGCAGACGGCCTTTGATTTTCTCCAAAGCGCTTGGCTCCGCAGAAAATGTGTAATTTACATAGTGACCCGACTCCATGTGGTTCGAGTTGTAGGCAAACTTGCGGCGGCCCATATCCATGACTTCGCCGATGGTGGCACCTTCTGCTTCCATTTCTTTTGAAACGGCGCTGACGAGATCTTCTACGCCGCCGTCTGTTCCCTTGGTATTGAGAACTACGATTCCTTCATATTTCCTGCTCATGTGACTGATTGAGTGATTGTTTGCCGATTGTGTTATAGTGATTTGCCGCGGCGGCAACGCCTCGCGAGAGGCAATCTTGCACAGCATTTGCCGCCATGGCAAGCATGTTTTGCAAAGTTTCTTGTTCGGTATCGCGAAACTTCCCTAAAACATGACCCACCATTTCGCCTTTGTCCGCAGAGCCGATGCCCAATTTGATGCGCGGAAAGACATCGTTGCCAAAATGCTCAATCAGCGAGCGAATGCCATTGTGCCCGCCATGGCTGCCTTTTTCGCGTAGTCGAATGCGTCCCAAATCGAGCGACACGTCGTCATAAACGATCAATGCTTGGTCGGGCTGCCATTTATAATAACGCAAGATTTTCCCCACCGCGCGACCACTCAAGTTCATGAACGATAGCGGCTTAATCAACAAGATGCCATCATGGGGCAACTTCGCGACTCCACTCTCCCACCGCGCTTGTGTCTCAAATTGACACCCGGCCTGCTGAGCCAGTCGATCAAGCACCATAAAACCGACGTTATGCCGCGTCGCTTCGTATTCACGCCCGGGGTTGCCGAGCCCGACGATCAATCGAATCTCACTCACGAGGGCTTGTCAGTTTCCGTTTCGTCTTCGTCATCCCACTCGATGTCTTTTTGCAAACGCTTCGAAATTAAGGGACGCACGAGACCATACACCAAATAGAGGCCAAACAATATCACCGGACCTTCATAGCGAAAACGCACCAGCAAGACGATGACTAAGGCAATGGCGAGCACTGTCCAAATGGACCCTTTGGTGCGAAAATCAATTTTTTTGAAACTCGGATACCGCACCTTGCTCATCATCAAAAGCGAAATGCCAAACATCGCCGCGGCTAACAGGTATTTCCAAGCACCGAGATCCTTGTCATTTTCTTCAAAGTTGATGATTAAAATTGTCAGTGATGCAATAAATCCAGCCGCCATGGGAATCGGGATACCCGTGAAGTCATTGCTCGCACCCGGCTTTTTGGGCATTACAGCCAGACAGTTAAAACGCGCGAGTCGCATTGCTCCGCACAGGAGATAGAGTAAAGCGATTCCCCACCCGACATTGTTCGGCAAAGGAAAAAGAACGGCTTTCGCCATCAACATCGCTGGTGCCATGCCGAAAGATACAATATCGGCCAATGAATCAAACTCACGACCAAAGGGCGAATCCTGTCCTGTCAGTCGAGCCATTCGCCCATCTAACAAATCAAATATGCAGGAACCAAAGATCAATAAAATCGCAGTTTCATAATACTTTTTTGCTTCGAGGAAATTGTAGGTTCCCGTTTTGGATGCTTCCATCACGCCGTAAAAGACCGACAGCACCGCCAAAAATCCGCAGCACAAGTTCCCCGCCGTCATTAGGTTCGGCAACAGGGGGATTTTTAATTCGTCATCTTCATTCATCGGCGCGCAACAACCTGCCACAAATAGTTGCAGAGAAACAGTGGAATTTTTTCTTTTCCCGTCTATGCTGCCGCGTCTCCGCCATGACGATCACACCACAAACCGAGATGGGAACAATCCTCGATGCTCTACCCGGTGCTCGCCGTGCACTTTTTGCCCGCTATCATCTTGGCGGTTGCCAGTCCTGCGGATTTTCGCCTAACGAGTCGATTGCTTCGTTGTGTGAGCGCAATGGAGGCCTCGATCCTAGCGAAATGATTGCCCATCTCGTCGCCGCACATGAGCATGACAAAGCACTGCTTTTATCGGCAAAAGAAGTGCAAAAACGTCTTGCCGAGTCCCCTTCTCCGGTATTGCTGGACTGTCGCACCCGCGAGGAGCACGAGGCCGTCAGCATCCCTAGCAGCCAATTTCTTAGCCAAGAATTGCAGCAACAACTTTTCGCACAGGACCCCATGCAGGAAATCATTCTTTATGATCACCTCGGCAAAAACGCGCTCGATACCTGCGCATGGTTCCTAGGCCATGGCATGCAAAACACCCGCGTTTTGCAGGGTGGCATTGATGCCTGGAGTCGCGAAATCGACCCTTCCCTTCCCCGTTATCAACTCGAAATCGAACCATGAATCCCATCAACACCACCGACCTGACCGCTGCCCTTCAATGGCGCTACGCCACCAAAGCTTTTGATTCTCAGAAAAAAATCGACAGCACCACACTCGAGGCATTGCTCGAAACGCTGCGGCTTACTCCATCTTCTTTCGGCCTGCAGCCCTGGAAATTTATCGTTGTCGAAAATCCTGCGCTGCGCGAACAACTGCGTGCGCAATCCTGGAACCAACCGCAAGTGACCGATGCCTCGCATTTGATTGTTCTGGCCGTTAAGGAAGCGGTCACCGTTAACGATATCAGCGAGTGGATCAACTGCCTTGCCCTCACTCAACAAACTCCCATCGACCAACTGGCACCATTGCAAGGCATGATCCAACAATTTACCGGTGCGATGAGTGCCGACGACATGCTGCATTGGAATACACGCCAACTATACATTGCACTCGGTCAGTTGATGACCTGCGCCGCCTTATTAGAGATCGACTCCTGCCCACTCGAAGGAATTTCACCTGCAAGTTACGACCAGATCCTTGGTTTAGCAGGAAGTGGATACTGCACTAAAGTCGCCTGCGCTATCGGTTATCGCAGCGGCCTCGATAAGTATGCCAACGCTCCCAAAGCAAGATTCCCTCAGGAAAAAATCATCGTAAGAATGTAGCGAAAGCCTTGCATCGCTTCTCTACAAAAAAAGTTTCACCCCATAGAACACGTTGACCCACCATCCTTCGATCAGAGGATAAAGTTGACGGTTCCATGGGCTGCCACTACCATGGCAGAACTTCGCTATGCGTTTTTTCTCTTTGTTTCTCACCCTGTGTTTCAGCTTCTCGCTATACGCTCAAGAAACCTCTGCGCCGGCGGCAAATGCACCCGCAGAAGTGGAACCAGTCGAGAGTGAAAAACTCAAAGCTCTGACAGTATTGATCGATTCGTTACGCACTTTTGAAGCGGAACGCAATGCGCAGAGAGAATTATTAAAAAAGGCGACCACGGATGATCAAAAGAAAGACATCACGACAGAGATCGAACGGCTCGGCACAAAAATAAAAGATATCAAATTGGCCTTCAGCACGACGGCCACCGGCATCAATCCAAACGATAGTCAAACGCAGGCAGAAAAGGCATTGAGTTTAAACGAAGAACTCAAAAATATTTTCCAACCCGCAGTACGCGAGTTGCGTGATGCGACGGCCCAGCCGAGAGAAATCGAAAACCTCAAAACTCAAGTCAGCCAATGGCGCTCCAAACTGGCTACAGCTCAGAGTGCGATCGCGCAAATCGATTTGCTTTTGAAAGAAAGCAAGTCGGAGGAAGTCACCAATGAGCTAACCGCCAACCGCAAGTCATGGCAAAAACGTCTTCTCGAAGCAGAAAGTTCTCTTGCGAATACCACGGTTCAGCTCGATGAGCGAAAGAGCAATTCACCCTCGGTGTTCACGCTGCTCACGGGGATGGTATCCCACTTTTGGAAAAATCGTGGACTCAGCCTCTTGCTCGCTATCATAGGGTTTTTCACTACACTTTTAGTGCTGAAACGAATCTATCGGACCCTGCGCAATTATAGTCCGATCCACAAAAAGTATCAGGATTCATTGACCACTAGGTTATTTGATGTTCTCGCCAATATTTTTATCATCCTCGCTTCCATTTTCGCGACGGTCTTGATCCTCTACATTCGCAACGACTGGCTTTTGCTGACTGTCTTTTCCGTTCTAATCATTGGTCTTGCCTGGGCATCGCGCACGGCACTGCCACCCTATTTTGAACAAATCCGACTGATTCTCAACCTCGGCACCGTGCGTGAAGGCGAACGAATCATTTACCGAGATTTGCCGTGGCGCGTTGAGTCACTCAATTTTTTCTGCGTGCTCCACAATCCCGATCTCAATGGTGCGACTCTCCGCGTCCCAGCGAAAATGATCATTTCTAGTTACTCACGACCGTCAATGCCGAAGGAACCTTGGTTTCCCTCGCGCATCGATGAATGGGTCGTGCTAGACGACGGGGTCATGGGAAAAGTCGTGCAACAAACGCCGGAACAAGTCGTCTTGGTCAAGCTCGGCGGTTCCTACAAAACCTATCCGACTCTAACATTTTTAGAAAAGAACCCCGAGAACATCTCACCACAATTTTCTGTCACTACCAACTTCGGTCTCGACTACCGCTATCAATCCATCGCCACCACCCAAATCCCCGAAATCATTCAGAAAAAAGTCTATCAACTGCTGGTGGAACGTTATGGCAAAGATGACATTTGCTCCGTAAATGTGGAGTTCGCCTCAGCAGCAGCTTCGTCCCTCGACTACTTGATTACTGCCACCGTAAAAGGAGACCTGGCTTCCCAATACAACGTCATAAGGCGCATGTTGCAGCGTGGCGCGGTCGATGCCGCTAACGAAAATGAATGGGTCATCCCCTTCCCGCAACTCACCGTCCACCAATCCGCCGAAGTATGAAATCGCTCTTGTTCCTCGCCCTGATCGCCTGCAGCCATGCAGCGCCGAGAGCCATACCCGTCAATGTTGCAGCACCGCAGTATCATCGAACTTCCGTGCAGGACATAACAATTCATGCTGTCAGCTTCGATGCACGCTCGCATCGTCTACGGTTGCTGGACCAACCCAATGGACCCGGCACTCTGTGGCCCGATGCGCAGTCAGCCGCCAAATCCATACAAGGCCTGGCAGCCATCAATGCCGGTTTTTTCACACCCGAGGGAAAACCGTTAGGCGTCATGATCAGCGATGGCAAAAAATTAGGGGGCAACAACCCCTCGTCTCTCGGCGCAGCCGTCTGGTTTGAAGCCAATGGCCGCACCGGCATTGTCCGACGTGAAAAATCGAACTTTAATGCCCCGCAACTACTGCAAGCAGGGCCACTGCTGGCAGAAAACTCACGCGCCGTGGCAGGACTGGAAAACAACAAAACAAGTGCCCGCAGTTTCATAGCTTGGGATGGAGGTACAATGTGGATGATCGCACGGACTTCCCCTTGCACTCTCGCCCAGCTAGCACAGAATATCGGCGGCCAAAGCCCCTGCGGTTTCCCCATCCACGTTGCCCTCAATCTTGACGGTGGCACTTCTGCTGACCTGTACGTAGCCAAAGAAATTGCTGGGGGACCCGCCGCACATCGTGCCATCTGGAACAAACCCGTTCGCAATTTTCTCGTGCTGCAAAAGCGCTGAGCCGTTGGTTGGGTGCGATTCCCAGTGGAAGCCTAACAAACCCCCATGATTCCCCTTTACTGTCAAAGAATATCTGTCACAATTCCTCTATGAAGTTCATCCGCTTGAGCCTCCTTCCTCTGCTAATACTTGCCTCTCCTTTGTGGGCCCAGAAGGATGATATCGAAGAACCCGTCGATGCCGCTCCTGTCACGCCTGAAGACTTGATCGATGACGATCACGCGCGTGAAGAACTGGCCGTGAATGATTTCACGGCACCGTCAATCGCGAAAGTGTTTGAATCGCTGCAACAACTCGCGCCCCTCCCCATGGCAGATGTCGAGCGCACCATCCCGGAGCGCATGCCTCTTGACCGCGCAGATCTCGCCATCGAAATTGGTTTTCTCATCGCCGATGGCTTTCTCATCGTGCAAACGAACGACCTCGCGAAAGTCGAACCTCTCGCGAAAGAATTGTCGCGATACGGCAAGGCTCTAGGTGCCGGCGAGCGAGTATCGCGCCACGTCGCCTCGTTGTTGGAGAGCGCAAAAAACAACAAGCCAGATCAACTCAAAAAAGAACTCGCCGCTACGCAAAAGGATGTGGAAATGGAATTGGTCGCGCTGCGTGATACCGACCTCGCCCACCTGATTTCTCTCGGCGGTTGGCTGCGCGCGCTGCATGTTGCATCGACCGCTGTCAAAAAACAATACACGCCCGCGCGGGCAAAAGAGTTGATGCGAGAAGATATCGCGGACTACTACACCGAGACGTTAGGCACTCTTCACCCGCGCATTTCCGAACGACCAAACTTCGTAGAAATGCGCGAAATCTTGTCAGGCTTGCGGAATGACATGATCATGGATGAAGAGCAGAAAAAAACTGTTACCGAGCCCATGGTCGCATCCATTCTTGCCAAATCGGCGAAACTTGTCACACTGGCATCGAAACGAGTTGAGGAATAACACCGTCCCGGTTGAACCCAATAAATTTATCACTATGAAGCACGTAGCCGTATGCAGTTTGCTGTCCACTGTATCATTGTTCGCTCAGACCGAACCATTGCCCGCCCCGATTCCTGCACCAGCACCACCTGCTGCACCAGCTCGCCCTGCATCTAACAGCCCACGCGAAGTGAATGGCATCGCCGCCACCGTGAACGGACTCGTGGTGACCAAAAAGGAAGTGGCGTTTGCCATGGCACCGATTGTCGCCGAGCTAACCGCAGAGTTCCCACGGCGTGGTCCCGAATTCGAAAAGCGCATTAAAGAATCCTATGATAAAACTCTTAATGATTTCATCGATCGCGAGATCATCATGAGCGAATTCAAAACCCTTGGCGGAAAAATCCGTCCGCAAGCCATTGACGAGGAAGTCGATCGCCAAAAGCGCGAGCGTTATAATGGCAGCGACGCAAAATTCCGCGAAAGTCTCGCCAGTGCCGGACTGACGATGGAAGGGTTTCGCGTCATGACGGAACGTCAATTGATCGTTCAGGCCATGCGGGCTTCGAAATTCAGCGATACAGCACCGCCCCTGCCCCATGAAATCCAGAAAGAATACAATGAGGTAAAACTCAACATTCGCGATACCAATGGCGACAAGATTAGTTTCTTGAAAATTTATATTCCCGCCGTTGATCCCAAAAATGCATCCGCGACCCCGGAATCCCAGTTGGATCTGGCCGATAGCATCGTCAAGCAATTGAAAGAAGGTGCAAACTTTGAAGAACTTGCCAAAATCCATTCACGTGATGCCTTTGCCGAACAAGGTGGCAAGCAGGAAAACGTTCCACGCACCGACCTTGCTCCTGAATTCGCCGCTTTGATCATGCGTCCGCCGGAAGGCACGATTATCGGACCGCTTATGGACCCTCGGGGATTGACCATCGTCAAGGTCTTGGAAAAATTCTATGGCCCAGTGCCTCCACTCTCGAAAGTGCACGACGATATCGAGCAACGTGTGGCGCGCCAAAAGTCGGCAGAACGCTATGAACGCTGGATCAAAGTGCTTCGCGCGAAAGCGATGATTAGCAAGAAAAAGTAACGATTTCCCCTGCCTCCATGCCTCTCTTTGTTGATCCCAGCACACTGCCCGAAGAAGGAATTTCGCTTGTCGGTGATCTCCCTGCGGAAATCTTTGATTTTCCTGAGCACGATGATGCAAAAGCCGTTTCGCCGCTGCATTACGAAATCGATGTGCAGCGATTTGGTACGGAACTACTGCTGCGCGGGGATTTGTCAGCAAGCTTTGAATTCACCTGCGTGGTCACCTTACAGCGCTTTGTGCAGACCATTCGCCTGACACAAATTGCCGTTTCCCTAGAATTGGAGAGCGAGGCCCCTGTCGACATCGCCGAAGCCCTGCGCGAAGAAGTGGTCATCGAAATCCCCCTTGATCCGCGCTGCGACGAGGGAGATGTGCCCATGGAATGCAAATTAAATTCCCCGTATTTAGTACTCGACAAAACCACGGACTCTACTCTAAGTTCGCCGCCCCCGCCTCCTGCGGACCTCCGCTGGTCGGCTCTCGATGCCCTCTCAGACCTTAACGACAACCACTAACTACCTACTACCATGGCCGTACCAAAACGCCGTCAATCCAAGAGCCGCCAGAAAATGCGTCGTGGCGCCAAACGCTGGAAAGCACCATTGTTGAAATCTTGCCCAGAGTGTGCAACGAAGATTCCTTCGCACATCGCATGCCCATCATGCGGCTACTACAAGGACCGTAAGGTTCTCGTAGTGGATGCTCTATAAACAATAGCGCGATTCATTCGAATCTTTTTTAACACCGCTCCCTAACCGGGCGCGGTGATTTTTTGTGCCACGGCGCAAAGGGTCAGATACCGCAATAGATTCACAGTCGGACAACTCACCACAT
This sequence comes from Akkermansia muciniphila, assembly GCA_945890645.1. GTDB lineage: Bacteria > Verrucomicrobiota > Verrucomicrobiia > Verrucomicrobiales > Akkermansiaceae > UBA956. The sequence goes on along the minus strand of CAMDCV010000022.1, from coordinate 60,981 downwards.
ACGAATTCGAATCTACGCGTCTAAGCGCAACGCAGCTTTTTGCGCAGCGGTCTTGGCATCATTTTTTTTCGTTTCACCGCCATCGGCATTCGTGAGACGCATGCCCACTGGTTTCGAGACACCGAACTCTTCCATCGTCACGCCATACATCACATCCGCACGCGCCATGGTGCGCTTGCTGTGGGTTACGATGATGAACTGGCTGTTATCGATGAAACGATCGAGCACTTTGACGAAACGATTGATGTTCGATTCGTCGAGCGGTGCATCGAGCTCATCGAGCACACAGAACGGACTCGGCTTGATCATATAGATCGAGAACAACAAAGCCACGGCAGTCATCGAACGCTCACCACCGGAGAGCAGCGTGATCGATTGCAATTTCTTGCCGGGTGGCTTCGCGATCACTTCGATACCGCTCTCGAGCGGATCGTTTTCATCGACTAACAATAGATCAGCTTTGCCAGTTTCGCCGAACAGTTCTTTGAACATCTCTTTAAAATTCTCGCGCACTTGGGCGAAGGTTTCGCTGAAGCGACGCTGCGTTTCTACGTTGATGCGTTCGATGATGCTGAGCAACTCGGTCTTGGCATTGACGAGGTCGTCGTGCTCGGAACGCATGAAGTTGAAGCGTTCTTCGAGTTCGTCGAATTCTTCGATGGCATCGAGATTGACCGGGCCCATGGAGTCGAGACGACGCTTAAGATCAACAACGATTCCTTCAACAAAATCCCAATCGGGTTCACCTTCCATTTCTCCAGGCAGCACTGCGGCTTTATCGTTGGTGATCGTGCGACTGTTGCCGGCTTCATTGAAGACCACGACGTCAGGTTCCTCTTCACCCTCTTCGGTTTCTGCTACAATGCGACGGGAACCTTCTTTTTGCAGCGCTTTCTGCTGTGCGATGCATTGCAGGAGAGCATGAGCATCGGGTTCGAAGGCCGATAACTCGACTTGATGGCGTTCGTGAGTATTTTGCACCAGGCTTTCCAAACGCAGTTCAATTTTCGTCGCAGCCACCTCTTCGCGTCCGCGCTGTTCGGCGAATCGAGCATGCTGACGACGGATGTCTGAGAGTTGCGCTTCGGCTTCGTCGATGCGTTGCATGATCGCCTCACGCCCCGCACTACGCTTCGTGAGTTCTTCTTGTAGGTCTTCCGATTCAGCTGAATGCGTTTCGATTTCCTCGGCAAGACGGGCGTTCTCCGCGACTGCTGCTTCGATGCGCTGGGTGAATTGTTCAATCTCCGCCTCGCGACGCAGTGAAAGCTCGCGCAGTTCCATCAAGCGCAGCTCCATCGGCTTTTGTTGCTCTTCAGCAGCCTGTTTGGCGCGTCGATCGACCGCCAGTGTGGTGCGCATTTCATTGAGGATGGATGCCAGTTCCGCTTCATCGCGCAACGAAGAATCCAACTCGCTTTGCAAACGACGTTGATCGGCATCAAGCGCTTCCATGCGCACGCGAGCCGATTGCAGTTCTTCTTCCAAACCAGCACGGCTATCAGCAGCGATTTGTTCGCGCTTCTCAAGTTCGCCGCGTTCCCATATCACATTCTGCAATTTTGTTTCGAATGATTCCACCTCGCGCTTCGCCAGCGACAGTTGCCCTTGCAATGTGGAAATTTCCACTTTTTGGCGCTGCAAACGATCACGTGCGACCTCTACTGCCTCGCGTTGTCGCTCTAACAAAATTTCAAGCTCAGCGAGCTTCTGACGGCACGCTTCATCTTCTGAGGATAGTTTTTCCACTTCGAGTGTAAGGTCGCGTACTTCGTTTTGTCGCTCTAACAAAGAATCCGCACCTTCACCTGACATGCCGCCACAGATGGTGCCCTCGGGCTTGAGCAATTCCCCTTGCAAAGTCGCAAAGGTCGCGGTGGGAATCGCTGCGCGCAAACGAATCGCCGTAGCGAGGTCCGGCACAATCATGACGTGATCTAACAACTTTTCGACCACTGCCAAAACGCGCCTATCCACCTTCACGCGGTCGAGCGCCCAAGCGATGCCACCTTCGGGCAAGGCTTCCATTTGTGTGCCGATTGCGGAACCGATAAACGATTCGGGAAGTATTGCTGCCTTGCCCAGTTTTTGCTCGGTAAGACGATCCACAATCGTTGCAGCCAGATTTTCATCCTGCACGAGAACAGCTTGCACATGCGAACCAAGCGCAGCCTCGATAGCGCGGGCGCAGGTGCTCTCAGCATCGAGAAAGGACGCCAGCACACCATGCACACCTTGCGAAAATTGATCGGGAGCACCAAGGCCGTTTAACACACTGCGTGTGCCTTTTTCATAGCCTTCGCCGCTCTTCACCAATTGGCTTACGACCTCGAGACGTGACGAGCGCTGCGCGAAAAGTTTGTGCGTTTCCGCTGCGTGGATGCGTGTTGCATCGAGATCGCCACGAATGCGCTGGTAGCTGCGTTCGGAGCTTTGGAATTCTTCTTCCAGAGCTTGTTGCGCACCGGTGTGTTGGTCGAGTTCTTGCACCACACGGCCTTCCTCACTGCGGAGTTCTTCCAGCGTCAAACGCAGACGTTGCTCTTCATCAGACAGTTGACGAGAACGATCGCGATTGCCTTCAAGTTGCGCCATCGAGCTTTCGATTTTTGCTTGCGAGGAAGCGACGATGGTCTGCGTTTTATTTGCTTCGACACGACTCTCACGCAGGTTCGATTCAAGACTTTCGCGACGGGCCTTGGCAGACATCGTGCGCTCTTCATGCGTCTGCACTTCCATCTCGCGCTCGATGATGCGCTTGGTCAGGCTGTCCAATTCCGCGTGGCAATTTTGAAAGGCAAATTCTTGCTGCGTGAGCTTTTGACGAGTGTCTTCCACGTCTTCGAGATTCTGACGGATGCGACCATCAAGTTCAGCTTTGCGCTCGGCATTGAATGCCACACGACCTTGCGCCGCATTCAATTGATTGCGATGCTCGTTCAAACGTTGACGGATTTCTGCCAGCTCGGATTCAAATCCACGCGCTATGGTGCGAGCCTCGGCGACAAGCTCTTCTTTGCCCGGAATTTGTGCTTCGATTTCTGTTTCCTTGATGTCCAGCGAACGGATCGATGTTTTCAACTCGCCCAACTCGGCAGACAGTTCGAGAAATTTCTTGTGACTCAGATGCGTGTCGAGAATTTTCACATCGATGGCCAGTGCTTGATAACGACGCGCCTTCGCCACCTGACGACGGAGTGAATTCATGCGTCGCTCCTGCTCCGCCAGCACGTCACTGACGCGTAATAGATTCGCCTCGGTGTATTCGAGTTTGCGCAGTGCTTCTTTTTTCTCGCGTTTGTATTTGGTAATACCCGCTGCTTCTTCAAACACCGCGCGGCGTTCTTCGGGCTTCGACGAAAGAATCTGATCGATCTGCCCCTGCGCCATGATCGAATAAGCGGTGCGACCGATACCCGTGTCCATGAACAAATCGTGAATGTCCTTTAGACGGCAGAGCGTGTTATTAATGCGATACTCGGACTTGCCATCGCGGAATACGCGGCGCGTGATCGAAACTTCATTGTAATCCACCTTGAGCGATTCCTCACAATCGGCCATCGTCAGCGTTACTTCGGCCATGCCTTGCGCTTTGCGTTTTTCGGTACCGTTGAAAATGACGTCGGCCATTTCGCCACCGCGCAAGGCTTTTGCCGAGGTCTCGCCCAGCACCCAGCGAATCGCATCGACGACGTTTGACTTGCCGCAACCATTCGGTCCGACAATGCCCGTCACGCCCGTGGCAAATTCAAAAATGGTCTTGTCAGCGAAAGACTTGAAGCCGTGGATTTCGAGAGATTTGAGATACATATGCGTAAGGAAGAAAAGTTTCGAGCACAGGCGCACTCGCGAGGCAAATCCTACCAAGCTCAACCAAAAACGCAATGGAACATTTGCCTACACCACCACCCATACTACATAAAGCAAACGTTTCACACAAGATATTGTGCTTTGTGAAAATCAAGAGATGTGAAGCAAAATGCAGCAACGCGACAGAATCTCCTACCACGCATTCATTAATGCACGCTGTTCTCGGCATCACCGAGAATTTTGGCCATGTCCAAGTAGCGACTGAAAGATTATTTCAAGGAGCGCGTCTGAACTTCTGTGACGATGTTTTTGACAAACACGTCGAGTGACTGAGAGCCAACATCTTCCCGCTCGCGATGGCGTACAGAGACAGTGTTTTCATCGGACTCTTTTTGACCGATGATTAACATGTAAGGAATGCGCTCCAGACGGGCATTGCGGATTTTTGCTCCGATTTTATCCGAAGTGCGATCCATGCTCACGCGAATTTTCTGATCGGCAAGGCGGGCCGTGACGGTCTCAGCGTATTCGAGGAATTTTTCGGAAATGGGCAACACTCGTACTTGTTCTGGCGCGAGCCATGTCGGGAACTTTCCTTCGAAGTGCTCGATCAAGACGCCCGTGAAACGCTCTAACGAACCAAACGGTGCGCGGTGAATCATCACGGGACGATGCGGGCGATTGTCCTCGCCGACATAGCTGAGATTAAAGCGCTCGGGCAAATTATAATCCACCTGCACAGTGCCAAGTTGCCATTCGCGACCGATGGCATCCTTGACCACAAAGTCGATTTTCGGACCATAGAATGCCGCTTCGCCTGGTTCTTCTTGGTAGGACACGCCGAGCTTCTTCACGGCATCGCGCAGGGCATCTTCCGCTTTGTCCCAGTTCGCGGGATCGCCGACGTATTTGTCAGAATCCGGATCGCGCAGTGAGAGACGGATGCGATAGTCGTTCATACCGAGTGTGCCTAACACTTTTTTGACTAGACCGAGGCAACCTTCCACTTCTGCCGCGACTTGCTCGGGTGTGCAGAACAAATGGGCGTCATCTTGCGTAAATCCGCGCACGCGCATCATACCGCCGAGTTCGCCGGATTGTTCCCAACGATAGACGGTGCCGAACTCCGCCAAGCGCACAGGCAGATCGCGATAGGAATGCGGCTCGCTATCAAAAATCTTGATGTGGTGCGGGCAATTCATTGGCTTCAGCATGTAGCCTTCATATTCGCCCTGTTCGAGGCCGTTGATCAGTGTGGCGCAGGTGGCCTCTTCATCCGCGAGTTTTTCTAACACACTTCGTTCCGGAATCGCGGGATACTGGCTTTCCTGATAGTAGGGAAAGTGACCGGAAGTGCGGTAGAGATCGAGTTTGCCAATGTGCGGCGTGAAGACCTGCGAGTAGCCTTGAAGGTCAAGTTCAGAGGTAATAAAATCCTGCAAGGCACGACGAATCAATCCACCCTTCGGCTTCCATAAGATCAAGCCTTGACCGACCATTTCATCGATGTGAAACAATCCCATCTCCTTGCCAATCTTGCGGTGGTCGCGTTTTTTCGCTTCCTCCAGCTTCACCAGATGGTCTTGTAGATCGGTCGAGTTTTTGAAGCAAGTGCCATACAGACGTTGCAGCACCGGGCGGGTTTTATCGCCTTTGTAAAAGGCACTTGCCACGCTCATCAATTTGAACGCTTTGCAGTTGCCCGTGCGTCCCACGTGCGGGCCAGCACAGAGATCCCAGAAGTCGCCATTTTTATACAGCGAAATTTCTTCATCGGCTGGGATGTCGTTCAGCAGATCGACTTTGAAAATACTGGGCTCGGGACGCTCGCTAACGAAGCTAAGACGACCGCTTTGCGCGAGAGCCATGGCTTCATCGCGAGAAACTACGACACGTTCGAAGGCATCATTGTCCTTCACGACTTTTTTCATCTCCTCTTCAATGAGTGGGAAGTCGTCGGGGCTAATGCGATGCTCAAGTTGCATGTCGTAATAAAAACCATTTTCCACCGGCGGACCGGCCGCGAACTGCACATCAGGCCAGATCCGCGAGATCGCAGTCGCCATCACGTGCGCGCAAGAATGGCGGAGACGGTCCATATCGGACATTTGATGACGTTCTTCTAAAGTTTTTCTGTCGGACATAAGCGAGCTGAGCAAGCATCAATCCGCCACGATTTTCAACGTCAAAATGCACTCTGTCTGTGAGTTTCCCATCTTTCTGCTTTTCCATTCGCAAATCTGCGCCACACTAAAGCCGCTTTGCAAACTTCCTTGATCCATCCCACCGCTTTGATTTCTCCCGAAGCCCACATCGCCGAGGGCGTGCGCATAGGGCCTTTCTCAGTGATCGACGGTCCGGTCTCGATTGCAGAAAATTGCGAAATTGCCGGCCATGCATTGATTCGAGGCCGTGTTACCATCGCCTGCGGCACTCGGATCGGTTGGGGCTCGGTGATTGGAGCTGATCCCCAGGATTTGCAATTTGATCCGCAAACAGAATCCGGTGTCGAAATCGGTGAAAACAACACCCTTCGCGAGTATGTCACGATTCATCGGGGCTCGCAAGCAAGAGGCATGACTCGCATCGGTGCTCATAATTTCCTCATGACTGGGGTCCACCTCGCCCATGACGTGCAGATGGGCGATCACAATGTGCTTGCCAATAATGTGCTGCTGGCCGGACATATTTGTGTGGGTGATCGATGCTTTCTCGGCGGCGGCTCAGTGTTTCACCAATTCATTCATATTGGCGACTTCGCCATCGCCCAAGGCAACGCCGCGATCAGCCAAGACATCCCGCCTTACTGCATGGCTCATGGCAACAATCTGCTGGCCGCACTCAATGTGATCGGCCTAAAGCGCGCTGGGTTCAGTCCGGAACAACGCGCTGAGATCAAACGCGCTTTCCGACTGCTGCTAGAAGGCAACCGCCAGGTCGCCTTGCAACAAGCAGAACTCATCGCTTGGTCTGACTCGGCCAAGGCCCTTGTCGAAGCCGTGAAACATCCCTCACGCAAAGGCATTCTCACTCGAACTCAATCCCTATAATTTTCCATGTCTGCTCTTCATTTGCCCGAACAAGTCGGTGTCATGATTCTTCCCGATTGCGTGCTGTTTCCCCACGGTGGTCTGCCTTTGCATATATTTGAAGAGCGCTACCGCATGATGCTGCAGGAAGCCATCGACACTCATTGCTTCTTTGCCGTAGCAAATCAAATTTCTGACTCCGATGACCCCAGTGAAAGCGCGGCCGACGTCGGCACTATCGGCATCGTGCGTGCATCGCACATTCAAGGGGATGGAACATCCAATCTCCTGTTGCACGGAGTGATCCGTGTGAAATTTTTGCGCTGGCTTGAGGGAAAGCCATATCCCTTTGCAGAAATCGAACCCATTCCCTCGCTTTTCGAACCGCCCCACCAAGCCACTGCCGCAGTAGCGACGCTACGCGGTTGCGTGGAGGACGCCATCAAAGAGTTGCCCGATGAAGTGCAGAAGGCTGTGATGGAAATGCTGCATCGCACCGATGACCCAGTGATCCTCGCAGACATTGTTTCGCAGCAATTCATCCACGATACCGAACTGCGCCAAATGCTTTTAGAAACAGAGTCGCCCGCGGGTCGCATCGCTTGGCTCTGTCAGGCTTTACAGCCGGAAAAATGAGGGGAAATCTAGTCAATCGGATTCCCTCGCATGTCTAATTTCTGCTCAAAGAGCAGCGTGTCATTGCTGTCAAAATACGATTTTTTCTCCACGATCGGCAATGCGAGATAATAACTCAAGCTCATCTTGCGAAATTTCATTTTGGTCGGTTGCTTGCCATCGCGATCCGAAAAAGTGATCGTAGCTGGACGACCTAAGTCGTCATAAGTCGTTTCAAGCATGTGGTAGCCATCATCATTTTCGATCGGTTCCTTCTGGAGTCCATAATAGCTCACTGAAGATTCGTTATCATCCTCATCGTAGGTTCGTTCCACGCGATGATATTGCTTCTGCCAAAGCACAGGTTCGCCGTTGATGCCAAAATTTTCCACGCAAATGAGATTGCCGCGGTCATCGTATGTTTGCACGAATCGGTGATGCCCTTCAGGGTGACAGATGGGTATTTGATCTACTCCAAACAACGATTTTTCCAGTAACTGTTTACGCTCATTGTAGCGAGCTACCCAGCGATGCAAACCGTTCGCCAGCGCGGCAGGCTTGTCATCTATACCAAAATAACTCCGTTCCAGCTCGCTTCCCAGAGCATCGAACTGTGAGCGTCGTAGGTGATGTCCGCCAGTACCTAATGTCGCTTGTAGTGAAGCATCGAAGAACCGCCGCTCGATTTCATAACCATTTTTATCATAACTCGATGTCCAACGAGCCACACCATCGCTCAATGCTATCGGTTTCCCCTCTTCGCCCAGCCATGTGTGAGAAACCTCACGATTGTTTTCATCAAATTCCGCAAGGAAGCCCGCATGCCCCGCAGGCACAAGGGCTGCTTTGCCACTGGCATGGAAAAAATCTTTTCGCACGATGTTACCACGGTCGTCGTAAGTGTTTTTAACATGGTGAACACCATTGATTTCTTTTGCAGGCTCTCCATTGGGATCAAAGTACCAGAGCTCCGTAATTCGACCCTTTTCGTCCGTTGATTGTTGCCAACGATGAATCCCATCTTTGTCCTTCATCGGTTGACCTTTGCCATCAAAATTGGCGAATTCCGTTATGCTCGTGTTGGCAAGAATTCGTTTACTTCGTCGATAGACACCATTGATATCCGTTGCTGGTTCAACATCTTCATCAAACCAACGAATCTCTTTTAATTCATGATTGATGGTGTAACTTTTTTCCCATCGACAAAACTCTCCAACGTAATGCGCATTGCCATTCGCGTCGAAATACGAGCAAGCCACATCATCGCCATTCGATACCTCATATACGTAACAATGAACTCCCTCTGAATCGATAATCGCTTCATTGCGAATGCCAAAATAATTCAAGATTCTTAGATTCGCCTGGTCTAACACCTCCAATTTTTGAATGTGTTTATCATTGGCAGACTTTACCCGAAAACTGCTTTTGCCAACAAAGAAGCTTTGGACGCTATCGTCGGATACGTCTCTGAATAAAGTCGACAAACGATGCCATCCTGAGCGGCACAGCACAGGTTCCTCTTCAACGCCAAAACAACTTTTTTCGATTACCCGATTCTTTTGATCATAGCGCACGCGAAGCAAATGCAAGCCTTCATCATTAATCATCGGATTCTTGTCCGCTCCAAAAAAGCGAGTGGCCGTAATATTACCGCGCAGATCCAATACATATCGCCGCTCATACCACCCCTCTCGTCCGATCATGGGCTGACGTTTGTCATCAAGATAACAGATACCCACTTCGCGATTGCGTGAATCATAAGCATAAGCGATGCAATGAGCTAATTCACTGCTATGCAGCGCGGCCTGCCCGTCCAGCCCGAAATAGGCGATTTCTAACAGATTTCCTCGACTGTCATAGGTGGAAGTAAAGAACTGAAAGCCATCGCGCGAGATCATCGGCTTACCGGATTGATCAAAATATTCTGTGCGCGTCGCTTTGCCCGCATCGTTGTAGGCAAAGCGACGTATGTAGACGCCATTGCTCGCAGCCAGTGGTTGATTTTCTGTATCAAAAGATTGCTCTTCCAGTATATTGCCCCGCCCATCTTTTCGATACAGATAACGATGTACGCCGATGACATCGGTAGTCGGCTTTTCGTCAGCGGCAAAATAACGTTCACCTGATTTGTGACCGCGATCGTCGTAGGTCGTTTCCGTGCGATGGATGCCTTGAAAACCATTCGCGGCCTTACCGTCAGCATCCCAATGGGACGTTTTGACTCTCAGTCCACGATCATTGTATTCATGAGTGATTCTTTGAAATCCCGATACATTGTACGCTTGGCCAGATGCATCGAAATTGGCATATTCGATCATATTGCCGCGTTGATCGTATCGCACGCGCACTACGGACTCATCGACCGAGCCGAGAATCGGTTGCCCTTTTGCATCGAAATTCATCCAAGAACTGACACGTCCTGCCGAGTCATGTTGGAACTCGACACGATGTGCGACATACCCTGGCGGCACCATTGGCTCAAGCTTCACATCAAAATAGGAATACCGGGTCAACAATCCGTTAGCATCACAAGAAAACGCCTCGCGGTGCACTTGAAAATCACCACCGACACAGGGGTTTCCTTTCCCATCATAATAATTGCGTGCGATCAGGTTGCCCAGCGAATCAAACGTAGAACGAATTTCATGCACATTCGTTTTATCGGTCGCCGGTTGCTGCTGTAAGTCGTAAAATCGTTGGGATATCGTGCGACCCTGTGAGTCGTATGTTTCCCCCACCTCATGATATCCCTCCAAGCTGATTACTGGTTGCAGCGCTTTATCAAAGTAGGACGTTTTTACAATGTCGCCGGATGAAGTGCGAGTGAGAGCCATTTTGTAAAACCCTAACTCAGCCTCCGTTGGCAGCATCGCATCATCATAAAAGTACTTCGCGATGCGGTTTCCATAACTATCGTATTCATAGCGAAAGCAATGATACAACTGAGGCTCAACCACCGGTTTTTCCATTTCATCAAATAACGAAACTTGATGCGGAGCACCCATCTCCGTACGACCAAAGCGCGCGATGGCAAAGCCTCGACGGTTTTTCACGGCCTGCCCTGAAACATCCAGATTGGTAATCTTCGCAGGCAGCAAACTTCCTTCGTATTCATAACGCATGCCAAAAACCCCATCAGGGTCAGCGCGGGGCTCTCGCCACGAACTAAGAAAGCGAATTTCTTTCAGGGCACCATTGTCAAAATAACTCGCACGCTGTGCTGTAACCTCGGTGCGCGCGGCCGTTGCTGCCACAGACGACATCGAAATATCCTTGGCGGAGAGAGCCATTGGGGAATCGTCGTGCTCGCTCTTGAACTCAATGATTCGACTGTTGTCTTTCAAAGCAGAAAATATTCTCCGCGCCGTGATGCGTCGCGACGGGTTACGGTAAACAATTTCCTGGAGGCTGCCGTCTTCTCCAAATTTCAATTCTTGGATCGCCGATTCAAAATCGCCCGATTCCACCGGAGTATCGGACGAGTGAACACTGGTGATGCTGCGAACTTTACGACTTGAAGACTCGATTTTGTAGGAGACTGAGCGATGATTCACCTGGTCACTGCTCAATTCATAATACCCCTCGGGCACACCGAAGCGGTCAGCAATTTCGGCATAATAATACGTCTTCGTTCGTGTGTAATCCCACCAACCCGTGAGCCCCGCTGCCATCACCAGGCCCGCTGCTGCCATGAGTAATTTCCTGCGCCGCGCACGCTTTTTTTCACGAGCTGTTAGGGCATTGAGACCACAACCCGTGATACCCGCAATGCACTTGAGAAATGCCATGTCCCAGCCGTCCTTGCCTGGTCGCAGGTCGCCGGCTATTGGCTCGGTCGGTTGATTCGTGATTGTGCCATCGGCATCGACATGAAAACGCAAGGCTTGCGGAAAACATTCCTCCAGCGATGAATTCGGATCCTGACTCGCATGCGGTTCTCCTCCTATAATCAAGGCGAGAATTCGGTTCGAGCGGCCAATGGATTTGAAATAGCGGATTTCCTCATTCACCCACTGCGAGCGAGCAGAGTTCGGCGAACAGACTACGATCAGATAGCGCGAGGCCTTCAGCGCGTCTTGGATCGTCGAGCCGAGGTCAGAAGCGAGCGGCAATTCATCGCGATCACGAAAGACAGGAAACAACTTTTTCGGAATCGGCTCATCCAGCCCCGGACGCCCCACCAAATCGCGCGGCATGCGGTACGTTTCTAACTTCGCATGCAGCTTTTTGACGAAGTCCGCATCCTTCGAGGAATAGGAGAGAAACGCCCAATAATGCAGTGAACCCATGCGCAAAAATTTAGCAATGGACCGATGCGGTGAAAAGCATAAATGCCGCAGTTAAATTCTCAACTCAATCCTTCGATGACTTCGGATCAAAGGCATCGCGCAGACCATCACCGAGGAAATTGAGCGACAGCAAGGTGAGCGAGAAAAACACACTGGGGAAAAACAAATACCAGGGATTCGTCAGCATCAGGTCGGCACCTTCTTTGATCAGAACGCCCCAGGAGCTGTTAGGAGCCTTCAAGCCGAGTCCCAAGAATGATAAGACTGCCTCAAACAGCATGATGCCGGGAATGGTGAGCGTGGTGTAAACAATGATGGGGCCCATGCAATTCGGCAGGATGTGACGGAAGAGGATTTTCGTGTGGGACAATCCTAACGAACGCGCCGCTTCGACAAATTCCAGTTTTCTCACGCTCAGTACTTGCGCACGCACGATGCGTGAAATCGTCAACCACGACAAGGCCCCGATGGCAATGAACAACGGAGCCATGGTTACCAATGGCTCCACGGCAGTGCGCACGTCGTTGATCTGTTGCGAGGTCGAATTTTCCGAGGTGAAAAGATCCACCACGGCTTGCGACCAGAGTGTCGTCTTCGCTTCCAAGACACGACCAAACAAAATCACCACGATCAAAAACGGCATGCCGTAAAGAACATCCACCGCGCGCATCATGGTGGCATCCACCTTGCTGCCGGAATAGCCCGAGATCGCACCGTAGGTCACGCCGATGGTGGCCGCGACGAGTGTGGTCAGAACAGCCACAGCAATCGAGATACGACCGCCAAAAAACACGCGCGAGAAAATATCGCGACCGAGATTGTCCGTGCCGAACCAGTATTTCGCCGATGGCGCGAGATTCTGATCCACCAAACTCGTGGCATTCGGATCGACAAGAATCGGCGTGAAGGGCAGCACCAGGCAAGCGAGGACGATAAGCCCCAAGCAGTAGAGCCCCACCACCGCGGCACGGTTTTTTTTCAAGCGCTGCATCGCATCAGCGCGTAACGAGGTTCCTTTCTGAATAACGAGTGACATGGAAATCGATCAGGATTGCGAGCGGGCGCGCGGGTTGAGCCAGAGGATGAGGAAATCGGAGGCGATGTTCCCGAGAACGACGAGACCACCATAGAGAAGCACGATACCCATGATGACATTCACGTCATTGGTCTCGATGGCCTTGATGAAATGCCGTCCCAGTCCGGGGATTTGGAAAACTGTTTCGATCACGAGCGAACCCGAGATGATACCCGCAAAGGCCGGGCCAAGATACGCGGCAGCCGCGATCAATCCACCGCGCAGGCAGTGTTTGACCAGGATGCGATGCATCGGCACACCCTTCGCTTTGGCCGTGCGCACGAAGTCCTGCGAGAGCACATCCAGCATCCCCGTGCGTGTCAAACGCGCCAGATATGCGGCATATACCATGCCCAGAGTGACCATCGGCAGAACCCAACTGATCACGTCGTAAGTCGACCATCCCATCGCCGGAACCCAGCCCAACTTGCGGCCTATGACCTCGGCAAGAATGGGCCCCACCACAAATGACGGCAAACATAGCCCCACCATCGCCACTGCCATGACGATAAAATCAACACTGGAATTTTTCTTCCATGCCGCGATCACTCCGGCAGGGATGCCAATCGTCAGAGCCAAAAGCATCGAGATCACTCCGAGTTGCAGCGATACCGGAAAGGACTGCGCGATCACCTCATTCACCGGACGTCCGGACAAACGACTCGATAATCCCGTGTCAAGTTGCAGTAAATTTCCCAGTCTCTTTAAGTACTGAATGTGCACGGGCTTGTTGTAGCCATCACGCTCCATCATCAACTCCTTGACGTGAGCAGGTAATGCTTTCTCCGAAACATAAGGTCCGCCCGGCAAGGCGCGGCAAAGGAAAAATGTGATCGTAAAAAGCACGATCATCACAACGATGCCCTGAACTAAACGATGAAAAAGTTTTTGAAACATAGAGATCAGTCGGTTTCTTCTAGCGAGACATCTTTCCAAGGATGATTATCCAACAACAAGGGGTGCCAGCCTTTTACAGAGGAGTGATGCAGGTAGTTGCGCGCTTGCCAAGCGAAAGGGAGAATCGGACGCTCATCCATGAGCAATTTTTCCGCCTTCTCGAAGGTGCGCAAACGCTGCGCTGGATCAGCACTATGCGCAGCCTCACTGAGCAGACGTTCATATTCCTCGCTGTGCCAACCAGTGTTGTTGTTGCCATTGCCCTTGGTCCACATGTGCAAAAATGTCGTGGGATCCAAATAGTCCCCTACCCAACCAGCGATGGAAATATCAAAATCGAGCTTGTTCTGCGTATCGATGTAGGAAGCGAAGTCCATCGAGCGAATGTCTAACATGATGCCGAGGTGCTCTTTCCACATGGCTTGCACGGTCTCCGAAACATTGCGACTGCCACCAGAAGAAATCAAGATGGAGTAACGAGGAAAGCCTTTGCCACCGGGGTAGCCGGCTTCGGCGAGCAATTGCCGCGCTTTTTCAGGATCAAAAGTCAGCACGGGCTCAGGACGATAGTCACCGAGATTCGGAGTCAATGAAGTAGCTGGCTCAAAGCCACGCTGGATCGTAGCGCAAATTGTTTTGCTATCGATCGCCATCGATAATGCCTTGCGCACTCTCACATCGCTGAGACCAGGACGGTTGATGTTGGTGCGAATAAACTGCGATCCAATATACGGCTCTTGCTTAAGATACTGCGGGTGATTTTTCTGCATGTAGGACATTAGGTCCACCGGCACGCGGTAGGTGGTATGCAGTTGACCAGCGAGAAAGGCACGCGTCTCGGTGTAGGCATTTTCCACGGGCAGGAAACGTATGCCGTTGAGTTTTACGTTTGCGGCATCCCAGTAGTGGGGATTTTTGCTCACCTGAATGTGATCGTTGAGCTGCCATGACTGCAAAACAAACGGCCCGTTGCAAACCAAGTTGCCGACCTCAGTCCATGGCGTGAATTGTTCCGTCATTTTGCCATACGCAAGCACCGCATGTTTCGGCAAAGGAAACCAAGTAAAATGCCGCGTCACGCCGGGGAGATAGGGCACTGGCTCTTTCATCGTTAATTCTAGAGTGTAGTCATCGATCACCTTCACACCCACTTCGGCAAAGTCCTTCACCTTGCCCTTATTGAACTCCTGCGCATTCTTGATAAAATACAGCATCTCCACATAAGGCGCGGGAAATTCCGGGTGCAGCATGCGGTTATACGCAAAAGCGAAATCATGCGCTGTGAGGTCTTCGCCATCGGACCACTTCGCGCCCTGACGCAAATGAAACACCCACTTGGTGTAATCCTCATTGTGCTCCCATTTTACCGCAGCTCCCGGAGGCATCTCGGTGTCGCTGGTCGGATGATCGCCGACTAAGCCCTCGAACAAACTCGTCAAGACCTTGCTCTCGACTACGCTGGTCACGAGTTGCAGATCGAGTGCTTTCGGCTCGCTGCTATTGCCGACGAGAAGAATTTTATCTCGATTCGCTTTCTGCACCTGCGTCTCGCGTTGGCAAGCCGCCAACAAGAAAACCAGCAATAATGTCCACAGTCTGCAAATGTTCATCATGGTCGCACGGAAGTTTGCCAAGAACGCTGGTTCATGCAAGATGTTTAGCAAGAAATATGCCGATTCCGCGCTGGCTCACGATAGCAATTTTTCAAACACCTGCGATCGCCGTCCACTCGTTTCTAACATCGCACGACGCGTGGCAGGAAGTTTCTCGACCCCCACCTCGCCATAGCCCATGCGATCACGGAAAAACACCACGGCTCGATTTGTCAGCGCGAACACGCGTGGAATTCGCTTTTCTACTGCCATCTGCTCCGCGTGCTTGACCAAGACCGCCCCATAGCCGCGACCTTCGTGCGCCTGTTTCACATACAGGCAAGCCACTTCCGCACACTGGTCTTCCGGATACTCGTGCAATGCCACGCAACCGACCACGTTATCGTCGATGAGCATCACGCGATAATCTTCAATCCGACTCTCGATCTCCTCATAATTACGCGGCACCAAAAAACTCCGGCGTACAGACCGACCGATCATACCTAACAACTCCGGGATATCCTCAGCGGCTAATGCGCGGATGACCTGATAGCTATCCGCGTGAACCATGGTGCCGACACCTTCGTTGGAAAAAAGTTCGTCCACCAGCACCCCTTGTTGCAAACCATCAAGCACATGCACCCGCGGCACACCACGCGTGCAGGCGATGGCGGCTTGTTGCAGTAACTCTGCCCCCACCACCTCACGACTCTGCGCCATGAGAGTCACATCCGCCGCGCGCACCGCATGCACTGGAGCACCATCCACAAGGATCCCCTTCTCTAATAAGGCGATCAATTTCGCCGCACCGAGATCGATGACTAATTTCACCATCGCATCGTCGAGCGCGCCATGACCCGAGCCATCCACCACCGGCACCTGACCTCGCGCCAAAATATCGCGCACTTCCTGTGCGAGTTGCGTGCTATCGATTTTCTGCCGCGCCATCGCGACTTTGATTTCGCACTCTAGGCTCCAATCGTAGAGGTCTTTCACATCGCCACCGAGCACCACGATCACGAGTTTGACACCCACGTCTTCGAGTGCCGCGAGATCGAGCAAACACTCCGCCACAGCAGCCTCGGGCAATTTCCCCGCCTCGATCATCACCACAAATAGCCGCCCGCGGAACTGCGGAACATACTGCAACACGGCACGCACATCATTTTGCACAAGCACCTCCTGCCACATGCCCCCCTGCGCGGCAAGTCAGATTTTGGATGGAATTGAATGTTAGGGCATTCGCACGATAGAAAGAGAGCGCGAATCGCCTGTAACAAACTTTTCTTACACACCCATCAGATTTCCTGCGCAAGTATGAAAAAGTTAACTAGGGTCGGGTTATTTTAATAGGCTTGCCATACTCGTCTAGTTTAGGTGAAAGATTTAAGGTAGTATCACACTCTACATTTATATCATTATTGTTAGAATTGAAATAAACGTCTTCGATAATAAAATAGACAAATGGAGAATTGTTGTTATTAGAAAATTTACTTGGCATGCTTATTTTTATAGCTCCATAGATTTTGCCATAATTGCTTTCAATGAATGCACCGTCAGAATTGCGTACAGAGCGAGCCCTAAAATAATAGCACTTAGTTTTTTCGTTCTCTAGATTTTCGAAGAATTTCGAGTCTCTCAAGTTTGTGGTTTCCCTAGTTAAATTATTTTTGTAATTGCTCAATGGTGCTTTATAATCACTCCATAAAACAGAACCCTCGTTATTAGCTTTGTTATCTACAATGAATTCCGTGAATCCATCTAGTGGATTAGCAAAAACTATTGTAGCCACGTAAGCATTTGGCATGTTTTCTTCACGTGAAACTTCAGTTATACTGACAAAAATATCTGCCGTTTTTCCTTTACCTAACGGAGCAACTGCATCACCGATTTCTAAATCTACACCATAATTTTTATTTAGTTCGTGTATTGGCGTGCCGCATGCTCTGTGATAAATCATCTTCACTGGGTTTTTAACAGGTTTGAGTGTAGCATTAAACTTCGCATCATTATTAGATATTCCATCAGCATTCTTAGTCCATTTTATTGCCTGCTTAGTTTTGTAATATCCCTCTTTATTAATTAATACAGCAGATGGACTTCCAGAATACCGGGTAAGATCCAAAATTGCTCTGCCATTGATGTCTGTTTTTGCAACTACGTTCTCATAATTTGCCTGTGGTATAGAAGTGTTTTTAAGTATTTTTTCGCTACCTCCCGTCACTACTGCGTCTTTTACGGGCAATTTATCTATGTCACTGACATGCACTTCAATTTTGAATTTTTCTTTTTGCACTTCTTGACATGATGCACTAGCTAAGGTTAAAAACACTAATGCAATGGTATAATAATATTTCATGATTTTGATTATTTTAGGTTTCCAATTTCAACAATTTTTTTGAATGCTTTCCAGTTATGAGTATATGCAATTTCGCGTATATCACTGTGACACCACGCGCGTGGGAGTTCTTCTTCAGGATCGTGGTTCTTTGGTCTATAAGGCCAAAGTTGAGGATCGGTCATGAAAAGACGATGCATATCCACATTATTTCCTGGATTTACAGGATGATCGATATCTTCGCCCAATGCGATTAAGGGGTTTCTTCCAGTAGCCAAGGTGGTGCAAGGGATCATTTCCGAAATCAATTTGCTGGCGTGTTGCTTCGCATAGTTTGAACCTTGAGTATTAGCGCCTTTTTCAAAGTCAAATAATGGCGCGTGTTGGCTGCTGTCGAAAAATGGTTTCTCCATAAGTGATGCGACAAATGGACCGTAGCCATTTTCAAGAGGTGAATTCGGAATTTCCGAAGGTAAGCGCATTCGCCAAGGGGAATTTGATTCTAGTAGCACATGCAATACTGGATCATATTGAAAAATATTTGGATACCAACCGCCATAGTTACTGCTGTGAACAACGCCTGTCAACCCCCAGCCTTTGCGCTTCTCTTGCATCGCCCACGTTTTGTTTGCAGTTAACCACGCCATTTTACCGCGTACAGAAGGATTATTAGCACTAAGGTCAGGGTTGTTTTCTTGTGGATTATTCAATACTTCTTCACCGCTGGAATAAAAATTATAAACTTGAGTCGTTTGCGCGTTGTTAAATACACCACTTAATCGACCACGCCACGTTAATTTTTTTCTCTCGTCCCCTGAAGGCCAAGCTCGGTCATGCCACTCGCTTGCTCTAACTTGCTTCATGTAATTTTTCCACCACGGATGAATCATAACAGTCTCTTGTGCTTGGTCGTAAATCTCATTTTCGTCGTAGCATTCTTTTGCCGCTGCCGAATTTAACATCACGTAGTTCGCTGGTTGGCAATTTCCTGTATCTGTCATGGCAGCTCCAACTAAAACATTACCCATACTATGTGCTGCCACGGTTTTTTGACCTTCAAGCAAATTGAGAAATTCTGTGAACGATTTTGCTGTTTCTATGGCATGAATGAGATTGACTTGGTAGTTCGGCGTGAGCTTTAATGCAGTAATTTGACTGTCATATCCATACCAAGCAAATGCAGTAAATTTCGCATCACTTCCCGCATGGTACATTCTCTTAAATATTTCTGCTGCCCAGAATTTTGATTGCTGGTCATTCACATTGTATCCGTGCACGAATACAAAATGTTTATCATTTCTTTCAGTGTCAGGCCAATTAGGTGGAGAGATGGGTACATCTCCTTCTGTAATTTGGGGAGCATTCGGCATCACGAATTTGTAACGGAGCATGTCCATAACTGAACTGATTGAAGTGGAAAGATTAATCGAACCAACGATTACATTTGATGATTTATCAATGATTTCTAGGGTGATCTCACATGCTTGGGGTATCCGCCCCTCGATCAACATCATACCACTACCGTTATGAAGCTGGTCAGTCATTTCTGAGGGTAGTTCTCTACCAGCACTATTAATCAGATGAGTTTTTTTATTTTCGACTTCCTTTGCGATTGCAATGTCTTCGAGGTATGCATTACATTTGCCGTAATTATTTAACAGTGGAATTGAAGGTAACCAAGCAGCCGCTACTGGAGAGTAAGCTGTGTCATTTGTGGTTTTTAGAACGTACTTATTTTTTGCAGTCGGAAACATGCGTAAGGCGTCTTTTAACTTTAAGGTACAAGGGAAAAAATCAATTAAGTCGCGCATTTGATCAACGTAATGAGTGTAGTAGTTTTTGAAGTGTTCACTCGGACCATCAGTGCCTCCGGTCTCACCTGAGTCATCATCATTGTTAATCCAGATTCGCCAGGGGTTTTGTTCAGTAAATTGGCCATCGTCTTCTTTGCTGAATTGGCCGTCACGGTTGGCATCTACTAGGATGCTGGCGCGGAGGAGGACTACTCTTTTGGGTTCGTGGGTTTCGAGGAAGCTTGCTACGTTGTCGTCGTCATCGTCGGTTGGGTTGATGTCTTGGGGGTCAAGTAGTGGCGTGGTGGGATCGGCGGTTTTGGTGCGGGGATCGTAGGAGTCGATCAAGACGTGTCCTTGGTTGCCACTGAGGGGTTCTACGACGAGGTGGTAATCGAAGTCATTGGCTTCTGAAAATGTATGGACAATACCAGTAGCGGGTTCTGAGGGAGGCACCGATGTGCCTTTCCAATCGATTTGAAATGTGTAGGAATATTTTTTTAGGAAACTGCGTGTTTCTTCGGCGTAATATCCGTATCCGCCGCTTTCAAGTGTGTGGATTCGCTTTTCTGTTCCATCTTGTTGGATTTGATATACGTGCAGCGCGTAGTTTTCGCTGTGACTGGAGCTACGATCTCCTACCCCGAGTTTTAGGGTTATCATTTCTTCGGAAGCTGGACGCGTTCCTTGGTCGGAGGCGTCGTTAGGAAATGATCCGTCATCCGTAGCAATGTTGCCATCTGGCCCATTTGCTTCTGCTCCATCTTCTGTGCCGTCATTATCTGTGTCTGCTACGGTTGGATTGGAGTTACATTGGTATTCAAAAATATTTGGCAATCCATCGTTGTCGAGATCGTTTGACGCATCTGCCGAGTCAAGTGGATTTGTGCCGTGAAGGATTTCCCAGCCGTCTGGTATGAGGTCACCATCAGTATCGGGGTTAGCGATTCGGGTGTTGTGTACTATTTCAAGTTCGTCGGTGAGTCCATCCTGGTCGGAATCTTTTGTAATGGGTTCCCAAACGTATGGATTTCGCAAATACATCGTTTCGTTGCTTTCGCGTAAACCGTTGGAATTGAAGTCGCGCCAAACTGCTGTGGCTGCTTCAATACGGTCTGGCACGGTATCTTTGTCTGTATCAAGATTGCAAAGTGATGCAATTTCAGCTTCTGACAGTGACCTGTTGTGAATGATGAATCGATCTATATTTCCATAAAGTGAAGAATTTTCAGGTGCCGTTTGATGAAGTCTTCCTATGGCAAAATATCCATTGGACTCTGGGGTGTAGGAAGACGCGTCGGTGGCAATCTGGCCCAAGTATAGGCCGTTGCGATAGAGTTTGATTACGCCGTTGTGCTTGGCAACGGTGAGGTGTTGCCAAGTATCATTGTCCAATGGATCAATGATGGGAATTTCTGCAATAAGACTTGTTGGTTCTGCCTCATTTTCGCGCAATGTAATAATGATTTTTTGATGATCTAAAGCGCCGATTGCTTTGAGTGCTTTGACGCTTATGTCAGGAGTTAAATCGCTTGTGTCATTGTATGCCCAAAAAGTGGTGCTAGCTGTGCTGACTCTATTTTGAAGTGAGTCGATGGGCATTTTATACCAACAAGAGACTGTCCAGTTTATAAATTCTCCCAATACTTGTGGGGAGGCTATAAGGCTGTGATTGGCACTTTGAAAACGAGCTGAGCGGGAAATCATACCATTTAAAGAGACAACAGGCCCGTGTATTCGTGCAGGCATTGTTGCCGTAATCAAATTTGCAAAATTGGGAGATGACACATTGTTGTGATCAATGGGCTGAATGTCTTCAAAATCCCAAAGCGAGGTCATTCCTATGAAGATTTCTTGGGAGAGAGCTATGCCATCGGGGTTAGCGTAGTTTCCGTTGATCAGTGGAAGCGTGTCTTGCCCGTCTGCAATGCCATCGAGGTCGGTGTCGTTGGTGAAGGGACTAGTGCCGTTAGTGATTTCTTGGCCGTCGTTGATGCCATCGCCATCAGTGTCGGCTACTAATGGATTGGTGCCGTGGTTTTTTTCTGTTAGGTCATTAAGGCCATCACTGTCAGTATCGGCGAGGAGTGGATTGGTGCCGTCGTAGAGTTCTTGGCCGTCGTTAATGCCATCAGTGTCTGTGTCGGGGTTTAGGGGATTGGTGAGGATGGTGTCTTCGTAGCCATCGTAGAGGCCATCGCCGTCGGTATCGGGGTTGAGGGGATCGAGGGCGCGGAGGAGTTCGGCTTTGTCGTGGATGCCATCATTATCGGTATCGTTGTGGTGGGGATTGGTGTCGATGATGATTTCTTCGGCATCTGTTAGATCGTCGGTGTCGCTATCGATGTCGCCGATTTGAACGCGCCAGAAGAATTTGGATGGCGGCTCGCCAGTGGTGGTGGATACGGCGCTGACGGAGCTAAGTTGTTCTTCTCGGGCGAGGACGGTATCGTTGATGTCGAGCCAAGAGATGAGATCGACGGAGCCTTGGAGGAGGTAGGTTTTACCAAGGATGGTGGGGTGGTCTATGTGGAAAAATCCCTGGGCGGGACTGGCTTGGATTTGGGGTATTACGATGCCGCCGGGTTGGTTGGCATCGAAGGGATTGGTGCCGGCAATGGATTCTGTGATGTTGTTCCAGCCGTCTTGGTCTTGATCTCCGGTGGGGAGGAAGGTGTTAGGAAGTAATGCGCCTTCGTTGTATTGTTTTTCCCAAATATCTGATAGGCCATTGCTGTTAGTATCGAGGATGGCGTGGCTTGGAGTGAGAAGGAGAAATTGAACGGCTATGACGGAGAGAACGCGTAGATGTGGGGAGGATTTCATTTGTTCTCTCCTCCCTCATTTGCGGTTGGGGTTTGGGCGTCGGGGCTAACGGTACAGTGCTGGATGATGATGTCGGGTTTGGGATCGGGGGGATTGGCTAATCGTTCGGCGGCTTCTTGTTCGCGCAGTGTTTTAATGCGGTGGTATTCGCTGATGAGATCGATATGGTGGTCATGATAAATTTCGTGAAGGCCGATGATGGGGGCTAGGTCTTCGGCGGTGGGTGTGCCTTTGGTAACGATGAAGCGTGGTTCGGTAGTGGAGTCGGCAGGTAGCTCGGGGATGGCGGGTGGTGTGTAGGCTTTGCCAAAGCGAGCATGACGGGCGGCGTTTCTGGCGGTGTCTTCATCGCCGATACCGAAGAGAAGGGAAAAGACGATGTCGTTTTTTTGGAAGCGTTGGAGGGTGTTGAAGTGGCGGAAGTTGATGTTGCTCCATGCTTCCCAGTGGTGAGCGGTGTTTTCGGTGCGGGTGATGCCGCGTATGAGGGTGTGTTTGCCATCGTAAACGGTGCAGGAGAGCATGAGGCTGCGGTGTTTCGGAGCGCGTGCAATCAGGGCCTCACGGGCGGCGATTTGCTCGGCGGTGAGGGGGCGGGGCACTGGCGGTGGTGGAATCGGCGGCAGGGCGATGGGCTCGATTTCTTGGATGGTGATTTTTTGGCCGTCGATGATGCTGTCCTGGGATTCGATGATGCTGTCTGCGGGGACTTCGATGCGCAGGACGGGTTTTGGGGGAGGCTGAACAACTGGCTCGCGGATGATGGGAGCGAGCAGGGTGGCGCGGGTGGCAACCTCTTGGGCGGTTAGTGTTGTGACTAGGAAAAGCAGGAGGAAGTATGAGGCTTTCATTTGTTCTCAGTATTGTGATGTTTGATCCTCACAGGTGGACGGGGAGTGAATAAGTCGCAACAGGTCGACCGCAACGGCCTTTAGCCGCTCCCGAGGAAGCGGCTTGGACATGCGCCGCTGCCTCCCCGGCCTTTCGGCTAGTTTGGCAGCAATGTTTGCGGTCATTGCTAACCGCCTGAAGCGAGGTTATTCAGACCTCATCCGCTTGCGCGGATATGTTCATATTCTCATCAGTAAAATTTTAGGCAAGGAAATTTGTATCTACGCCAGATATTCCAAGGATTATGGAATTAAATAGGCAATACAGAATGGTTTTAAGCGGAAAGTGAGGCACTACTGCAATTGAATTTGTTATGTATGGAGTGATCAATCGACTTTCTCCACCGATACCTTCACGCTCATCATGCAATGCGCCGTACCGCGATAGGCACCTTTCACAGGAGCCACATCGTCATAATCGCGCCCGATGGCGACTTTAACATAGCGCTCATCGGCCAGCGTGCCATTTGTAGGATCATAGCCGATCCATCCCACATGCGGCAAATACACTTCACACCATGCATGCGAAGCCTGCGCGCCCACTAACAGATCCGACGGACCATTGTAAAGATAACCCGATGCATAGCGCGATGGCAGCCCCACCGAACGACACATCGCCACCATCACGTGAGTGAAATCCTGACAAACTCCGGCACGCAAATCGAAGGATTGCGCGAGGCTGGTATTCACCATCGTCGCCCCTGGTTGATAATGGAAATTCTGGTGAATCCAGTGCATGAAAGCCTCCGCTTGCTCATGGATGCTTTGCTTTCCTTCCGAAAGATCCACGGCAGCATGCCAAAGCGCTGAGTGATGAACGATCAAATTGCTATCATGCAAAAATTGCCACGTGCGCTCGCGTGTCGATGAGTCAGCGAGGTCTTTTTTCGTCGCCTCACGACTGCGATCGGGAATCGCCAATGGCAAGTTATGCACGCGCAAGCGACTCTGCACTTCCAGACGCGTGTGCGGTTTCACGATTTCAAAGTGATGCGTAATATTTTGAAACAGATCACAAAAACGCCGCATCCGTGTCGGCGGCATGACGCGTATCGTCGCTGAAATCGTACGCTGAAACGGAAAAGTGCGCGGCTCCAGATGCAGCGTGTTTACACTCTCGATCACCGGCGCCGCATACTCAAACAAGGTGCTGTGCGTGACTTGCAATTTCGTTCCCACCATCGGCTCACGATTGTATGCGGCAATTACCTGATTCTGACAAGCTTCTTGAGGCGGTTCTCCCGGCTCAGAATTCATTGTTGTTCCTGCTCCTGTTGGTGTTTCCACGCTCGCATCGTCGCGGCGCTGTGATTGCTCGGCAGTGACGTATCGATCACATGCGGCATCAGCACGTAGCTTTCAAACACCGACTCGCCAATGGTGTTGAACTGCGTTTGCAAACCATCGAGCGCCTCATGCAGGCCGCCGTTTAAAAATTCTTCCACCGCGCCATAGTTGAGCTGCCCCATGATCTGACCAGTCGCACGCTCCGCATTGTCGCTGTAGTCGCCCATCAGTGTTCCAGAAATCGAATGCAAGCAATGCTCCACCCGCGTCATGCAATAGCGCACACTGCGCGGAAAGGTGCGGGAAAAAATCAACAACTCCACCACCTTGCGCGGCTCAACGTTGCCCGCATGCTGTGCCCGATAAACTCCCATCGCCCCGCACGAACGCACGATCGCATTCCAGTGCATCGCCATCGGTGCTGACGGCGGCAGGAAGGTGGAAATATCCAGAAAGCGCGTCGTTTTATCAGCTCGTTCCAGATGTCGCCCAAGATCCATGAAATCCCAACCCATGCCGCGATCAATCGTAGCCGCCGCAATTCCCTGAAAGGTGAACACCGAACGACGTATCATCCCATAGAAACGTGGCGGATCATCGCGAAGCATTTTTTCCGCATTGCTCGAATTTAAAAACAGATAGATCGAATTCAATTCCTCCCACAACTCGTCAGAAAGCTGGTCGCGCACCGTACGGGCATTTTCCCGCGCCTGAATCAGGCAGGAAACAATGCTGTTCGGATTGCGGCGGTCATCGGTGAGGAATCGAATTACATCAGCACTGTGACCGCTGCCGTAAAGCTCGCTGTATAGGGCATCATCGCCCGCACTCCACACGATCGGCATCCAGAAATCCCGCAGCCGCTCACTATCCAACCGCTCCCAATCGAGCAATAACTGCTCATTGACATCAATTAAGCGCGCTAGGTTGTCGGCCCGCTCGACATACCGCACCATCCAATACAGGGTATTTGCTACTCGTGATAACATCGTTTCTCTGAGATAAAATTTCGATTAACTCCGCAACACCCATGTGTCTTTGCTGCCCCCCCCCTGCGAGGAATTCACCACCAACGAGCCCTTGGTCAAGGCCACGCGCGTCAAACCGCCCGGCACAATTTTCACATCTTCGCCATAGATAATGTAAGGACGCAGATCCACATGACGGCCGGACATTTCATCACCGGTCCATGTCGGCGACTGCGATAGTGAAACCACCGGCTGTGCAATGTAATTGCGAGGATCCTCGATCAACTTCGCACGGAATTCCTCGATTTGCTTCTTGCTCGCCGACGGCCCCATGAGCATGCCGTAGCCCCCAGATTCGTTTGCCGCTTTCACCACTAACTCGGGCAAATGATCAAGAATGTATGATAAATCTTTTTCCTCTGAGGCGAGATAGGTTTCCACGTTTGGCAAGATTGGATCTTGGCCAAGGTAATACTCGATCATCTTCGGCACAAAGGTATACATGACTTTGTCATCGGCCACACCCGTGCCCACCGCATTTGCAAGCGCGACATTTCCCGCACGATAGGCGCTCATTAACCCTGGCACACCGAGCATGGAATCCTTACGAAACACGACGGGATCGATAAAGTCATCATCAATGCGGCGGTAGATCACATCCACCCGTTGCAAGCCCTTCGTGGTGCGCATGAATACAAATTGATCCACCACCACCAGATCACGACCTTCGACAATGGGAATCCCCATTTCCCGTGCCAAATAACAATGTTCAAAATAGGCACTATTGTGACATCCCGGCGTCAGCAGAACACAGACCGGATCTCCCTCACGCACGGGCGAAATGAAACGCAGCATATTCAGCAGTTCGCGGGGATAGGCATCAAGCGGTCGAACGTCGGACGTCTCAAACAATGCAGGAAACGCCCGTTTGAGTGCGTTCCGATTTTCTAACAAATACGATGCCCCAGATGGACAACGACCATTGTCTTCCAATACGTAAAAATTGCCATCGCCACCGCGCACCAGGTCGGATCCGCAGATGTGAATGTAGATATCCTTCGGCACATCAACGCCGCGGAAAGCTTCACGGAAATTTTTCGCCTCATCCACATACATGCGCGGAATAGTGCCATCGTTGAGAATATGCTGATCGTGGTAGATATCATGGAGAAACAGATTGAGCGCAATGATCCGTTGCGTCAATCCAGCCTCCAAATGCTCCCACTCGGCCGCTGTTAGCACACGTGGCACTGGGTCGAAGGGAAAGATCCGCTCAGTGCCTTTATCGTCGTGATAGACATTAAAAGTAATCCCTTGGCGCAAAAAATACATATCACTTGCGGCCTTACGCTCCTCAAACTCTTTTTGCGTTAGCCCTTCGAAGACTTGGTGCAGCGGCTCGCAACACGGTCGCACGACGCCATCAGGTGCAAACATTTCATCGTAACCAGACCAGGGTGTGTATCCATTAAAGAGCGTATTCACGGGTTATGTATTCTGCTCATCCTAGCAAACAGCTTGCCAAGTCTAGAAAAAAGATTCCTTACCCCGGGAAATGCAGCGATTTCGCTGAGTTATTCTTGCAAACGCATGTGATGAAGCCTGCTAAACTGAATTCCCATTTTTTCCCTGCCTATTTTTGTTAGAAAAAACACTTGCCAAATGGGATTATGATGGCATCCTGAGCTCGCAACATTGCAACTAACATAAAATTATGAAACTCGTCACATTACTCACCGCTAGCTCAGTGACTGCTACGGCATTCGCTGGAGAACCCGCTCCTGTTCAAACTGCTCCCGCTCCCGCACCGACACTTGGTGGTTGGTTCGTAGGTGGCACATTTGGCATGCTTGAGACCGACAGCAACACTGAACAAGTTGCTTACAATCAATCCGGCTACAACGGTTCTATCGATGATTTCGAATTCGAAATGTATACCCTTCACGTAGGTCAGGATCTCGGCACACAATTCCTCGGTTGTGATTTGGCTGCCTATTTTGAAGTCGGTTACATCACCGGCGACGCTACCGGCACACTTTTCGTCCCCGGTCCAGATATCGTCGCTGACATCGACATTGATATTATTCCTATCACTATCAACCTCAAAGCAGAACGCATGTTCTTCGCTGGTATCAAAGGTTATATCACCGCTGGTATCGGTTACGCCTTTACCGAAACTGATGTTGAAGGTCTTGGCAGCGACGATGACGGTGGTTTCTACGCCCAAGCTACAATTGGTCTCGCATACGACATCAATGAGCAGTGGGAAATCTACGGTGGTGCCCGCTGGCTCTACCTCAGCGATCTCGATTTCGGCTCCGATGGTGGCGAGCTCGACGACAGCGTTGGATACGAAGTCGGTCTGCGTTACAGCTTCTAATTTTAGTATTTCCTAACAAATCAACCAAGGCATGGACTGCGGTCCATGCCTTTTTTGTGCACATATTGATTTCAGCTCTGCTTTTTCCTTGCCGCAGCTGCCGGTGTGGATAGAGTTTTGGAATGAAGAAACGTCTGCTCGTATTGCTCTACTTTCTCTTTTGCCTAAGCCCCTCCTACGGTCAGAAAAAAGACCCGATCGATGTCGCCATGGAAGCTGCTATGACCAAAAATTCCTCCACCGCTGGCATGGTTGATGCGATCGATAAAGCATTGGTCCAGTGGGATAAAAAACTCAACGCAAGCTACAAAGGACTTCAGGCCAAACTACCCGCCAACGAGTGGAAGGAACTAGTGATCGCGCAACGCGCGTGGGTTGCCTTCCGCGATGCTCAGATCAAAGCGATGGATGCCACCTTCGAACGCATGGAAGGAACCATGTGGATTCCCGTTCGTGCGGAAATGGCGATGAATATCACCCGCCAACGCGCGCAATTTCTCGAAAACATGCTTCAAAACGTGACGATGGAATGATGGGTAAAATAAGCATTTCCCCGCCCCCGTTCCTGCGCTACGATTCTCGCCTGTGACCTTACTCGACCTCGGCTGGAACGAATTTTTTGCCCAATCATTTTCTACACTGCCGGAGAATGATTGGGTGCCAGCACGTCTGATCCGCGAGAGCCCGATCAATTACGGAGCCTTTCTCGGCGATGGCGAAGAAATCGATGTCGTGCTTTCAGGAAAAGTTTGGCACGATGCCGCCAACGATGCTGACTTACCCGCCGTAGGCGATTGGGTGGCAGTCAAACTCGGCGGAGAAAACGAAGATCACGTGATCCGCGCCCGACTTCCCCGTCAGTCTTGTTTCTCTCGCAAAATGCCTGGCAAAAGCACCGAGGAACAAGTTATCGGCGCGAACATCGATATTGTCGCAGTCGTGACAGATGCAGGAGAGGACTTCAATCCACGACGCATGGAGCGATACTTCACATTAATCCAACGCGCTGGTGCCAAAGCTGTCGTCTTATTAAACAAGGCTGATCTCTATCCGAAACAGCAAAATCAAGATGCTGCGGAAAGCCTTCAGGCACTCTGCCCAGAAGCATCGATTCACATTACAAGCGCACTTCACAATACCGGATTAAAAGTATTACTCGCCCACCTCAAGCGCGGCACTACCATGTGCATCGTCGGCTCCAGTGGTGTGGGTAAATCAACTTTAGTCAATCAACTCTACGGCGAGGATTGGCAGTGGACGGACGATGTCAACGAAGTCACCGGCAAGGGACGTCATACCACTACCGCGCGGGAACTCGTTCCACTGCCAAAACGCGGGCTTATCATCGATAATCCCGGTATGCGGGAAATCCAAATGTGGACAGACGAGCAAACGCTGCGCGAGAGCTTTTCTGATGTCGATCAACTCGCACTACAGTGCCGCTTCCAGGATTGTAAGCACCATAACGACAAAGGCTGTGCCATCCGCGATGCTGTCGAACAAGGCATACTCGACTTTGCCCGCCTCGATAGCTATCTCCGACTGGACGAGGAAATAGAAAAACTCCGGCGTCGGCAAAAGAAGCGGCAAATCAATACCGAGCGCCGAGCCAAACGCGATCATCGCGTCAAGGCACGCAACTTGAACGATCGTATTCAATTGGAAGCAGACGAAATCGGCCTCTTGCGTCATGGAGATGATGGCGATCTCGCATGAGGAATTTTACTGATGCTGATCACTCGGAAAATTTTATCATCTAGACACTCCGGGCATTGACATCATTGTCATTTCGCCGCATAACCCGCCTCTGATGTCTTCCATTCTCCCACCTAGGCCCAGACACTTGGGCGCAAAAGTGCGTATCTGTATTGTCGCTTCAAAATACAACGAAGAGTTTACCGATGCCCTAGTCGAAAACGCCATCGATGAATTGAGCGAGCTCATGCCACAATCCCGAGTCGATCTCATACGGGTGCCGGGCGCGTTTGAAATTCCCGTGACCGTGGCAAATGTTTTGAATCGCGAGCTTCCCGTTTGCATCATTGCACTCGGCCTAATCATTCGCGGCGCCACCGCCCACGCGGATCTGGTAGCTGAGTCAGTCACTGCATCGTTACAACAACTCGCCGTTACACATCGCGTGCCGATCATTCACGAGGTGCTTTTGGTCGATGATGAAAAACAAGCCTACGCGCGCTGCATTGGTGCGAACATCAACCGCGGTCGCGAGGCCGCCCGCGCCGCGACTTCTATGGTCGATGTGTTCCAAGAGCTGGAACGTTCGATCATCCGCACCACCCCACGTTCCAATGCCTAGTCGACGCCAAATCCGCGAGGCCGCTGTGCAATTTCTTTACTGTGCCGACCTTGAAGGTGGCCCACATGCCGTGGAGTATCGTACGACATTCTGGGAGTTGCTGACCGAATCTGATCGACGCCGCTTACTTAACAGCACTTACCGCGCACTGGAGCACATCACGCAAGGCCGTGCTGACCGTTTGTTGGAACTTTCCGAACGCGCACCAAACGCCCTCGCTCGCCTGAGTGCCGCTGCCGATACCGCAGCGATCAAAAAAGATCTGCAAGATATTTTACAATATGAATCGATATGGTCGATGCAATGGGAGCAGCTCAAAAAACTGCCCCTACAGGATGTTGAAAACGATACCGTTCTCGGTCAATTGGACACGTTTCTCAAAAAACTTTACGCCGTTGACCGCGACCTCAGTTCCGCCCGTCTACGATTTCAGCGCGGCCTAGACGATTATCCCCATCTACGGCCAGTGTTAGAGCCAGTTACCGCCTCCCTACGTCGTATGCAACGAATTTCGGATCGTGTGCAAATGCTGGAAAACCCCCAACAATTTCCCGAACAAAGCGACCTAAAACATTTGCGTGATTCACAGTCTGATTTACTTCACCTTCGTAATGAAGCTGATCTCATGGTAGATGCCGTGCTAGCTCACAAAGAAGTAATCGATAAGGCGCTGGCCGAAGTCATCGAAAATTTCGCTCCAGAGCGCATCGATCCAGTTGACCGTGCGGTGCTGCGCCTCAGTGCCTGTGAATTACTGACCCGCCCCGACATCAATGCAAAGATCGTCATCAACGAAGCAATCGACCTCGCCAAAAAATTTGGCTCCAATGACTCAGGTCGTTTCGTAAATGGTGTTCTCGATCAACTGGCGAAAGAAAAGGCCTAATCATTCGATCTGCCATTGCTGAAGAAATGCCAGTTGCGCCTCACGATCAGGCACTTCCTCTGCATATTCTCCGCACAATAATTTCATGGGAAAACCTGCGGTGATTTTCTCGATACAAACGTTTTTTTCGATGACATCAAAACGCGCGCGCCACGCTCCACAGCCGATTTCGTAGTGACCATCACCCTTACTGCGCACCCGTCGCGTGCGATGCGGCGATGGATCGCGTGAGAGAATTTCTTCTACCCGGGCAGTGAAATCAATCTGCCAAAAATTGCGTAACCACTCCACCTGAGCAGTGGCCAGAGAACTGTAAGTCACCCGATAGCTCGGCTCCTGTTGCATCCATGCCTCCACTTCATCAAGCCATCCCGCAGATTCTTCGGGAAACGCATCGTAAGCAGGTATGTAGGGTTTGATGTCAAAAACAGGAGTTCCATCCACCAAATCACAGGGACCCAGACGGAGACAAAAGCCATCAATGCCTAACAATTTTACTGGAGTCATGCCAATCGCATTGGGACGATGCGGAGAACGTGTGGCGAAGACACCCCGTCGCTGCGCTACCCCACGCGGTGGCAAAACCAGCGAGCGCCACGTGTCATTGCGGTGAAACCACCAAAGTAACCAGATGCGGGAGAAACCCTCTAAGTCTTGCAAGCCGCGGCGCAATTCTTCCTGTGGCGATATCTCTAACATATTTTCTTCGGCCGCACTTTCATCGGGCTGGTGAAGTGCCTCAAATTTCACAGCCTTGCCACTACGAATGAATCCGATCGGGCGAATCAACAGTTCCTGAGATGTGGGGTCATCGGACACGCCGCGATGATGCTAGGCACGGTCTGTCTTGCAAGCTTTTCCCTTGCTCAATGCAAGACTTCGCGGAAAAATGACCTCGTGCTCGATCACTCGTCAACCGTGCTACCCACGCTAGGCATTCGCTATGGTGCGGATGCTTGGTTGATTGAATTTGCCCCTGTAGTGAGCGACGAGTCTTTCGCCATCGCGGCGATGATACGGCAGCAATTGCAGGAAAGCCCCCTTCCTCAATTGCGTGAATTCACATTTTCCTACACACGAGTTTTGTTGGAATTCATGCCATCCCACTGCCCTGAAAACGCCCCATCATTCCAACGAATCAACATTTCATCGTCCGACACAGCGATTAAAACGTTAGAAGTTTGCTACGATGGGGAAGACCTTGACCGCGTGGCAAAACATTGTGGCATGACAATTGAAGATGTGATCCATCGGCATAGCGAACCCCTGTATCAAGTACACTGTTTGGGCTTTTCCCCGGGATTTCCCTATCTCAGCGGAATGCCTGCTTGCCTCCATACGCCGCGTTTGCCATCGCCTCGATTGCGCATTCCCGCAGGGTCGGTGGCCATCGGTGCGGGACAAACGGGCATCTATTCACTACCCACCGCTGGAGGCTGGAATTTGATCGGCCAGGTCCGTGAGAACCTATTCAATCCCAATGCCCCACTTCCCGAAGCTACTTTCTTGCAAGCAGGCGACTCCGTGCGCTTTATCCCTGTTCGTTCATTTTCTTGATGTCGATTTGTAATCCACCATCGAATGCCCTATTCCGCGTGATCCACGCCGGAACAATGACTGCTTTGCAAGATGAGGGACGTATGGGCTTGAAAGCCTATGGGATTCCTCGCGGCGGCGCAATGGATCTCGTTGCGTTAGAGCGAGTGAATCGACTTTTCGATCAAGATCCAAACACGGCCGCGTGGGAAATGCTTTGGGGTGGCGTGGAGTTGGAGTGTATTAATGATTGCTGGATTGCCTACAGCGGTGATTCTCAAGGCTGGCTGGATGGCAAAGCGGTCGATGCCGAGCGCACCGTGCGCGTTCATCGCGGCGAGACATTGCGTTTCATGCCGCAAGGAAAATCTCTTTGGACTTATCTTGCCACTCCCAACGGTTGGTATGGACCACAATGGTTCAGTAGTCAGTCAGTGTGGCCCGATGGCGGCATGGGAAAATGCATGGCTAATGGCGATTTTCTATACTCATCGAGTCAAAGCGAATGGAGCCCCATTACAGGTGTCGCGGCACGGATGCTGCGGCCTCGACTTCGACATGAATCATCGCCTTTCCGTATATCCATAGGACCACAATGGGATGCATTTCCTGATTCATCACAGCAAAAGTTTCTGCACTCAGAGTGGCACATTTCCCCCCAGAGTAATCGCGCGGGATTTCGTTTGCAGGGACCAATTTTGCAAGTTCCTGCTCAGGAAATCATCAGCGAACCCACGATAGTAGGCTCAATACAAGTGCCCGCTAATGGTCAACCGATTGTCTTGCTGAATGATGGACCTACCATCGGAGGCTACTCAAAAATTGCTTTGATTCACACCGATGACCTTGATCGTTTTCGACAATTGCCGCCGGGGCGAGCTGTTCAATTCTCTCTTTCATCATGAATTTTCCTGACCTTAACTGCGACCTTGGCGAGCACGAATCCCCCACCGCCACAGCGGAACTGATGCAGTGGATCGACTCTGCCAACATCGCCTGCGGTGGTCACGCCGGCGATCTAAACTCGATGAAACTCTGTCTTGATCTCGCAATCAAAAACGAAGTCAGAATCGGTGCGCATCCCGGACTCCCCGAGGCAGGTGGTCGCGGTCACCGCTTTCCTAGCTCAAAAGAATTGTTGCAACTTTTAGAGGATCAAGTGCTCCCCTTTCACCAACTTGTTGTGGCTCAAGGTGCTACTTTGCATCACATCAAACTTCACGGCACTCTTTATCATGCCACCGATCAGGATACCGATCTTGCCGCAGCTTATTTGGATTGGTGCAGAGAGTTTGTTCCCGAATCCCTCGTTTTTGCCCGCAGCGGGGGTCTCACTGCGAAAATGGCACAAGAGAAAAAGACACCCTTTTGGAACGAATGCTTTCTTGATCGTGCCTACGAAATGGATGGAACACTGCGAGATCGACAGCATCCTGATGCTATATTAACTCATCCAAAAGCACTGCATGACCGCCTCCAACTCTGGAT
The DNA here is from genome assembly GCA_945890645.1 of Akkermansia muciniphila. Classification (GTDB taxonomy): domain Bacteria; phylum Verrucomicrobiota; class Verrucomicrobiia; order Verrucomicrobiales; family Akkermansiaceae; genus UBA956. Next base: position 26,965 of record CAMDCV010000022.1, on the reverse strand, counting down.
AAATCAACAAGGGATAAAAGCACACAGCGGAGAACTTCTTCCACTCGCTTGTCAAACATTTTGCCTCCACAGCGATACTCCGCATGCGCGAGAATTCGCCATAATCGCAAAAAATTTCTTTTCCAATCAAAGGCAAAAGTGAACTCCTTACCACGGTAAATCCATTGTAGAAATTACTTCACGTTTCTAGCACCAATTAAGGAGAATCGTCTCTCTGTTTTTATCCTTGCTGTAATGCCTGCGCTTTTCTAGCGTAAGGAAACTCTATGACTGACACACCTTTGGCCATCGGCATCGATTTTGGCGGCACCACGATTAAGATCGGTGTGCTCTATCGCAGTAATTTGATCGATTCTGCCCCTCCGATCGCAACACAGGACTTTGATGGTCCCGATTCTCTCATCGAGGCCATGGTGCGTGTGATTCATGAATTGCGCGAGCAGCACCCTGGAATCGCTGCCATCGGTGTTGGCATGCCTGGTTTTGTAGATTTTGAAAATGGCATTGTCCACAATCTGACCAATGTTCGAGGATGGGTGGAGATACCACTAAAAAAACGACTTTTCGAAACCACCCACTTACCAACCGTAGTCGAAAACGATGCCAACTGCATGGCCTATGCTGAATGGAAACGCGGCGCAGGGAGAGGGCTGAAGCACCTCGTCGCTATTACCATGGGTACGGGAGTGGGTGGCGGCATTATCGTCAATGGACAAATGGTCCGCGGGGCCCGATATGGCGCCGGCGAAATCGGCCAAACTTCCATCAATTTCGAAGGTCGTGTCGGTGCCTATGGCAATCGTGGCGCTCTCGAGGATTACGTCGGCAACAACGAAATTGCAGCCGATGCTCGCAATCTCTATGAAGCACGGGGTATCTACAAAAACATTAGCGACTGTTCCCCTGCTGTACTAGCTACAGCTGCAACCAATGGCGACCCGATTGCCTTGGAAGTTTGGGATGATATTGCGAAAAAACTCGCCACCACCGTGATGAATTGCTGTTGGCTACTCAACCCTGAAGCCATCGTGATTGGGGGCGGAGTCGCCAAGGCAGGCGATCTTCTTCTCGCTCCGCTCCAGAAACATTTATTTTCTCAGCTATCTGGTCCTTTTAAAGATCATTTGAGTATTCTCCCCGCTCGATTTGGTTCGGAAGCAGGTATGGTAGGCGCTGCGACTCTAGCACTTGAAGAATCAGGGTATATCATTTAGAAAAATGGTTCTACTGCGTAAAGCTTAAGACTCAACAGTATCCCTGTGGGGCGCTGTTTTTTCTCGCTAGTTTTTATCTGCAAAAACAAACAATGTATTTACAATGGCAAGCGTAAATTTGCCAACTACTAGCGAAAACCAGACCCGATGATAAGAAATCCCCATCAACAACTGAAAAATGGTTTTACACTCATCATAACGATCAGTCTTCTCGTTTTGCTCATCATGATCGGCATCGGACTCTTGTCGCTCTCCGCTGTAACCCTGCGAGGCAGCGCTCAGTCAAATGCCCAGCGCATCGCGAAAGATAATGCTAAAATGGCAATGATCATCGCCATTGGGCAGTTACAAAAACACGCAGGAGTCGATTCTCGCATCACAGCCACAGCGGACATCGCTGCCGGCGCGGCAGGCATTACCTTGGCGGCCGGGGCGGCGCCACTCAATAACACATCGATCAATGGTCAGAATAAAGGTCTTACTGCTGTGCAAAACGGGTCACGATTCTGGACTGGCGTATTCACAAACCGCGATACCGCAGCATCCATTCATACGAAAACTCCTTCACCCGCTCTTTTGCAATGGCTTGTCAGCGGCAATGAAACCATGCAAGCAACCTTGGTTGGCACAGCATACACCGCGCATAACGGTATTGTCCCTAGCAACTCAAGTATTACTGTGGGTTCCAGTGGATCTATTTCTGATCCAAAAAAGGCTGTGGTTCTAGTGGGTGAAGCCAGTGTCGGAAAGGCAGGCGCCAACACAATTGGCAATTACGTTTCTGCTCCACTAGTCAATATCAAGGATGCTGCGGGTAAAAACAATGGTCGATACGCTTGGTGGGTCGGTGATGAGGGAGCAAAAGCAAAGCTCAACATTATCCAATCAAACACTGACAACACGCAATATGCATCGCTCACCGCGCAACGACGCGGCTGGGATTCCATCGCGGGCTTTAGCGAATACCCTACACCCACCTCTGCGACTCACCCATCATTGGCAAAACTCTCTACAATCAATCAGGCCGAACTACTCATGCCTGCGGCTGCTATCGGAAGTTCTGGGGTATCTCCTCTACAAGCGGCATTTCATAGCGCTACCGTTGACAGCTTCGGCCTTCTCGTCGACAATCTAAACGGCGGCACTAAAGTGGACTTGCACACAATTCTTTCGAAACAACTTCCTTCCACCAAGCCTAGTACGATCCCCACAACCGCAGTTCTCAATTATCCCATTAACAACACCACCATCATTCCCAAATCGGTGGCAAGCTCCATGGTGGCGCCTAGTTGGAATACATTGCAGGAATTTTACACACGGGGAAAAAATCTTACCTCTGGTGCACTCCTAGTGAAAGCCGCCACCTCCTCCACGCAGCCATCCATTTCTCCAATGATCACCGATTTCCGAATCCTCATGGGCGTGAAATTTGTGCAAAACGGAACCACCTTTAAAACTAATCCCTGTGGGAAAATTGCCATCGTCATTTCCAACCCGTATTCAGTTCCACTGCGGTGGGATAATGACCTCGAAATCGAGGTGCGCAACGATACCCCCTCAGGCAATAGTCCTTCACGAATCTGGAACTTGGGGGGAAACTGTGTTTACATCAATAAGGACACGACTGAGCAAGCTGTATTCAACAATGCTTTTTTTAGCATCGGCAAAAGCACGCTCCAACCCGGTGAAGCACGCGCTTATACCCTCGCAGGCTACACCAAACGTCTACAAGGCACAGGCGCTAGCCGTGTGGTGGTGCCTTTAGCGCCGTTTAACTCCTCGGCGCCATTTGATTTTAATCGCTGCGTAGAACTCGACAGCACGCGGATTTTCAACTCCGCAGCCGAAGTCGCCAACGTCGGCTTTGACATCCGCGAATCGCAAAACACCACCCAAATCATCGTCGATATGAAGACTGCTGGTAGCTCTAGCTCGGAGTCACTGTGCCGCATCGAGGACTTTGAATTAGACAACGGTTTCTTTGTGCAAAACACCCGCAGATTCACTGAGTCTGAGGTATCCCAGCTCACTGGACCTGTGGGTCTTATGCTTTACAGCTTCCAAATCAGCCGTCCGGGTATGATTTACAATGACTACATGCCCGCCACTCACGAAATGGGCCAGCGTGGATCGACTCTACGAACTTTCTATGATTTCAATATGCAGGGCACACGCTTCTATAAATCCATTGCCAGCTATAATCCCGCACCATTTTTCATGGAAAGCAGCAATGGTCACGCGGATATGCCAAAAGATCCTCCCGGTGGCGACACTGGCACGGCGTTCACCCGCAATCTCGTATCTAGCCAATTGCCTTGGGCCCGCTCTCTAATCAACTCTAGCCCGAAAACAATTCTTTTTTCCACACCAAGGCAGTTCACCTCGCTTGCACAGTTCCAACACGCAGACCTTACAGGCGATGAAATTGCGGGCTCTCTTGGCCACCAACCCGCCTATGCCGTCGGCAATTCTTATGCCAATCCTTTCGTCAAACGCACCTCTACTCAGCAAAGACGCTCAGATTACACAGTGCTACGAGTCGGTGGTAGTAGCTACGTTGACCGCAATTACTTTGACATTGCTTACCTACTCAATGCTTCTCTCTGGGATACTTACTTTCTTTCCGCTTTGCCCGAGAGTAACAGTTCCATACCGTCGGATAACCCAACTCTCATTGGCACCGCCCCAGGCACAACTGCGGCAGACTTGAGCGACCCTATCACGGCAGCGACAAAGCTAATAGTGGACGGTGCCTTCAACTTCAACTCAACAGACAAAAATGCTTGGAAAGCGTTTCTCGGCAGCTCAAAACATTTTCGCCACAAAGCCGATACAACCACTTCGCCAGGCGCGGCCTTTCCACGCACCCTCGAGCAAATTACCACATCGACTAACCCACCCACAGGTAACGATGCAGATTCATTCTCTGGCTACCGCCGCCTCACTGATACGGAACTGGATGCCCTTGCCACCGAAATGGTAAAACAAGTGCGTATGCGCGGCCCTTTCCTCTCGCACTCGCATTTTGTCAATCGCGCCATCGCTAACATTTCTAACAATGCCGCGCTTACTCGCAGCGGAGCCTTGCAGTCGGCTATTGATGAATCGGGTATCAATGTCAATGTCGCTGGCAATAAAAAATCTTTTAGTAAAGTGGACGCAACCACGGACCGGGTCAACTTACTGGAAAAAAACGGCGCTCCTCGTGCTGACCTGGATGGAACAGACCTGGCTGGTCAGTTGCAAAACGTAGACCCATTAGTGCCCGATTGGGCTAATACCTCCCAAGACAACCACTTCGGTGCAGTTGCCAGCATCATCGCAGATCGAGAAATGCTCAGCAGTCTCAAAAACGAACAAGGCTTTCGCTCAACCGCTATTCCTAGTTGGTTGACTCAAGCCGATGTCCTCCAAGTCATCGGGCCTTCGATTGCACCTCGATCGGACACCTTCCGCATCCGTTCTTTCGGTGAGGCTCTCGACACCACTGGTAAATCGATTGCCAAAGCCTATTGCGAAGCGATCATACAACGTATGCCACATTATGTCGATCCGACCAACAAACCTGAAATCCGCGATACTCTTACAGAAAAAAAACTTACCACCCTTAATCGCACCTATGGACGTCAATTCAAAATCGTATCCTTCCGCTGGCTCAGCGCTCAGGAAGTATAACAGAATCGTTTACTCCCTCTTCGCTTTCTTTTGCCCGCTGTCTTTGCTTACTGCGCAGGAAGAGACTGTTTCGATAAAGCTTGATCTCGTCGCATGGGGTGACTCCATCGGGGGGATATCCCTCAAAACCGCCGAAGCCAATGGCACCCTCATCGCAATGGCTTTTAAGTATAGCAAACCCGTCGAATACAGTGGTCCCGCATTGATGGAAATCTACAAATCTGGAGACGGCGGCTTACCACCAAAACCCGAACCCAGCGAAGAGGATAAACTCCATCAAAGCATGCCGCTGCGCCTTGAGGATACCCCCGCCAATCGAGCGCAAGATGCCGCGGCGAAAAGTCCCTTGGCACTCGAATTGGAAAAACGTCGCAAGGAAAAGCCCACTCTTGTTGCCCTCGCTCAACTTCCTGCTAACTGCCGTCGTGCAACAGTCCTTCTTGCTCCTGCCACAGGAGATACATTTGTCGCTTATGTAATCGACGATGACCCGACCAAGTTGCCCATGGGACAACTGCGCATCCATAACCTCAGCCCCTACTTGATTGCTGTGCGTTGCAATGGCGATAATGCGAAGGAAATGAAAACCCGCGATACCAAGATCGTTCCTATTACCAATCAACAGTGCCTCTATGAAATCGCATGCAAAGACACAGATGAATGGCGTATCGTTGAGAACAACATCATTCCAGTACGCCAAAACGAGCAAACGCAGATGATTATACTCAAAAGTAAAAACCAATACTTCCTCTCAAACGACGGATCTTCTGGGGGCTTTCTACAATCAGTCATCCTTCGTCGCCGACCAGAAGCCGCTGCCCCCATTGCACCCTAGCCAGCAGTGGCGGAATACTCCGATCTCTCAGACCACACAAAACATCCAAACGGCACATATCTGTGCAGCATTTGTCCGATTTCATCATTGATTATCGGAAATTCTTACCCCACTCTCCCGCGCGTGACGCGTACCGACGACCTCCGCATTGCTGGAATCAACCCACTGATTTCGCCCTCGATTCTTGCCTATTATTTGCCGATGTCGGAAAAAGCCGCCGAGCTCGTGAGCTCGACTCGCGTCGCCGCCGATCGAATTCTCAAGGGCGAAGATGACAGACTCCTCGCTGTCGTAGGCCCTTGCTCCATTCATGACCCCAAGGCAGCGCTCGAATACGCCGATTTACTGAATGCCGAGGCGCAACGCCTTAGCAAAGACTTGCTCATCATCATGCGAGTCTATTTTGAAAAACCTCGCACCACCGTTGGTTGGAAAGGTTTGATCAATGATCCGCATCTCGATGATTCGTTCGATATCAACCATGGCCTGCGCGTGGCACGCGGATTGTTGTTAGAGCTCGCCAATCGCGGCGTGCCTGCTGCCACCGAATTTCTCGACACCATTTCTCCGCAGTATATCGCCGATCTTATTACTTACGGTGCGATCGGTGCTCGCACCACGGAATCACAAATTCACCGCGAACTCGCATCGGGGCTGTCGATGCCTGTCGGATTCAAAAACGGCACTGGCGGATCGATTCAACTTGCGCTCGATGCCATCCAGTCGTCCTCACGACCACACCATTTTCTCTCGGTTACCAAGCAGGGTGTCTCCGCTATCGTCTCCACCAAAGGCAACGACTCCTGCCACGTCATCTTGCGCGGCGGATCAAAAGGCCCGAACTACGACGAAGCAAGCATCCGCGATGTGGAGCACTCTCTCAAGGAGCAGAACCTCCCGCCCTACGTAATGGTCGATTGCTCTCATGGAAATTCCATGAAAGACTTCCGCAATCAACCCTTAGTTGTTAACGCCATTTCCCATCAAATCGAAGAAGGTTCTCGCTGCATTGCCGCTTGCATGATTGAGTCGAACCTCGTCGAAGGCGCACAAAAGCTGGTCCCAGATCTTAAGAAATTGACTTACGGTCAATCGGTCACCGACCAATGCATCAATTGGCAAGACACAGTCGAAGTGCTCGACCGTCTCGCTAAAGCAGTGCGCACACGCCGCGAGCAATAAAATCGGAAAGGAGCACAGGCACCTTGCCTGTGACCTTAAGCACAAACACAGGCGTGACGCCTGTGCTCCTTTTTTGCAGAACCAAAGGAAGCTATATAACTCAAAGATGAACTCATACGATTCGCTAGAAGCCACGCTGCACGATGTTTTCTGGGCCAGTGAGGGGCCATCGTTAGAATTGCCCTTACTCAGAGAATTCCTCAACGAACATCCCGGCAGAAGTTTGGAAATCGGCTGTGGGTCGGGTCGCTTGCTGTTGCCATTGCTCGACGAAGGATTTATCGTCGAAGGCCTAGAACTATCGCAAGAAATGCTCGACCTTTGTCGTCAACAATCGAAGCACGCCGATCTTAGTCTGCACCACGGCAATATGGACGATTGGCATGCCCCTCAAACTTATGCCAGCCTGATGTTGCCCGCCTTTACCTTGCAACTCTCCCGCGATCCTGTGTCTGCCCTGAAACGCTTCTCTGCGATGCTCGAAGACCAAGGCGCACTCTATCTCAGCACCTTCACCCCACTCGCGGAAATTCTCGGAGACCTCCCTGAAAACCAATGGTATCCCGACCACCAAACTCTGCTCGATGATGGCACGCTCGCATCCATTCAGACGATGCACCAAATCGATCGAGAAAAACAAATTCTCCATCGTCAGCATCGTTACGAGATTAATAATGCGGAGGGAGAACTCACAGCTAGTCACGAATCCACCCAACAACTTTATTGGTTCACCCGCGAGCAACTCAAAGCCCATCTCAAGGCCGCCGGCTTTGTCATCGAAAAACAACACCCCGATTTCAAGCCCCACCGCAAATCCCTCGCGCAGGCGCAAATTCTCTCCACCATTGCTAGGAAAGCGTGAAAATCTAACGAATTACGGCGCGCGACGCTCGACTTGCACGCGCACGGTGGCGGACATGCCGCGATCGTCCATGACATGGATTTTGCTATTACCAGACGCCTCGTGCCAGACAAACGCTTCACTTGGTTCGGTGGAGCCGAGAAAGACGCCATTGCCAAACCAAAACAATCGGCTCACTCCTGTTGCCGCCTTTGCTTTGCAGATCAGCCCCATTTGAGAGCCATCACCGATTTGATAAAGATGATCGTTTAATGGCGAGAGGATTTGTGGTGCATCGTTCGACTGCGTCATGACCTCGAGACTTTCAGGAATCGCTCGACGCGGCATGCCAGCGAGGCGAAACAATTCGAGAAATTCGGGCGACCAAAATTCACACACTTGCGCTTTGATGTTAGTATCGTCATCGCGCGGCGCGACACGCAGCCCCGTGCGTTGATCGACCCATACCAATCGGTGCAAATCACAGGGCACAATCGGCGAGACATTAGAGAGAAACCAGCCACTGCTGCGCTGCTTGCAATGATCGCAGGGAATCATGCCCGAGGACGCGCACATTTCGATCTGCTTCACACTCGCGGGAGGTGCCGGAAATGGTTCGGCTAATTTGGTGCGACGAAACAACTCCGCCATCAAGGGCGCGGCCATGGTTCGACCTTTGAAAGCTGGGTTCGACGACGCATCGAAATTCCCAACCCACACAACAATCACCGTGCGTCCACTGATTCCAATAGCCCAAGCATCGCGATAGCCTTGCGAAGTACCCGTTTTAAACGAAATAGTAGGCTCGGAAAACGGTTCGGCTTGCTGCGGGTCGCAGAGCATTTGCCGCACGAGCCAACGCGTGCCATCGCTCAGCATGGGTGTTTGCATCGCTAAATCTACTTTCCCACCGCGCTGATAAATTAGTGGTCGTGACAGACCATCATCTGCAAGAGCCGCATAGAACATCCCCATTTCTTCGGGGGTGGCCGCTGCCGTACCTAATGCCAATGCCAATCCATAATGCTCAGCCTCATGATCCAATTGCAGTCCCGAATCTGTTAGATAACCATACAAACCCTTACCTTTCAGCCGCTGCATCAATGCCAAAGCGGGAAGATTACGACTGCGATATAGCGCCTCGCTAGCTTTCACCGGACCGAGGAAATCGCGCTCATTGTTTTCTGGATTGTAATCACGGAAATGCATCGGCGCATCGGCCAACAATGTATTCGGATGGAGCAATCCCTGCTCGATGCCGAGTCCGAAAATAAAGGGTTTGTAAAGCGAACCCGGCGATCGCTTCACACGACAAGCATCGATCTGCCCTTCGATCTTTGAATTGAAGAATCCACCGGAACCCACATACGCACGCACCTCCCGCGTCGGAGCATCCACCACGATGACAGCAGCATTGCCAACACCCTTCTCATGCACGCGAAGAAGATAATCTTGAACGGATTCTTCGACTACAATTTGCAAGTTGCGATCAAGGGTCGATGGCTCAGAAACACCTCGCAATCGACGTGCCAAATGCGGGGCTTCACGCGGCACAGCGATGGATTCCCATCGATAATCCGAGAGCATCGCATCGGCCTGACCCAGCTTTTGCAGCAAACGTTTGCGAGCGGCTAAAGTCGCGGGCACCTCTTCAACACCCGGTCGCGGACGTCGCAGAGCAGGCCGTTGCGGCAACATCACCAGTGCCACTGATTCCGCTAGTTCGAGATCTCGACATTCTTTGCCACACCAGCGCAAGCTCGCGGCAGAGATGCCTTCCACATTTCCTCCATACGGCACGGTGTTGAAATACGCTTCGAGGATTTGTTCCTTGGTGTAGTATTTTTCTAACAGAATCGCACACAGCAACTGCTGCAATTTTCCAGGAATTGTCCGTGTCGATAAATTGAAACGCAGTCGCGCATACTGCATCGAGATCGTCGAACCGCCGCCGCGTGACACACCTTGCAAACGGCCACTGATCGCACGGATGAGCGACAGCGGATTCACACCGGGGTGGGAAAAATACTGCTCATCTTCATAAGCCAATGTCGCACGTCGCATGGTCGGCGAAATTTCTTCCAACGGAACACGAATTCGATAGCGCTCATCGCGTGCTAAACCCAGATGCAACACCTTACCATCGCGATCGCGAAGCACGGGTGACCATGTGATGTCATCGCGATACAGCTCACAACGAGGAATCGTCAGCCACAGAATTCCCAACAGCAGCAAGACTATGCCGCTGCTGAGAATCAATCCGCGTAGGATTCTATGACGTTTCTTTTTCACTCGCGTGTGAGAACTTTGATACTACGACCTAGCCCGACTCCGTTGATACCACGGTCATACATTGACTCTGCATACAAGGGCGGCACAAGAAATTCTCCAGCACAAGTAGCACGTAAAACGTAATGAATCGTCAGATCTTTCGCCTTATGCAGGGAGAAAAAGAATAGATTGCGATCTTCACGCAAGTCAGCGCGCTCGGTTCCCGATACCGTATTGATCCCCGGACGCAGGCCACCTGGCTCTAAGGAAAATCCACCGGGCAGCAAATCAACGAGCACCAGATTCCCTAACGGAATATTGCTAATGTTGCGCACTCGCAATGTCATTTTCAGAGAGTCGCCAACAGTCAACGATTCGATAGGCTTGCCTTCCATCGTAGTGATTTCACGATACACTTCAATGCCGTCTTTCTGTGGTTCAGTCGGCAGTTTTCGATCAAAGCCCTCTTCCACCACCTGATAAAATAGCCCCTGATCTCCGTCCTTTTGATCGAGGCGGAATTGTAAGGCTTTCATCTGCTCCGCAAACGGCGCCGTTGCAAAAATCTCCTTCGTTTTCACCAAGGATATTGCAGGCGAACCATCTCTAGGCAGTGCATTGATTTCGAACTCAAAGGCATTCGCCGCTACTACCTTGGCAAACTCTCGCATGCCTAAGGTCGCACATGACGCCGTAACTGTGTTGTAGCGATCTTGCCACAACACCCCATAGAGCTTCTGCCAATCGGCATAACCATAGTTTTTCACCGCATCAGGAAAATGCCGGGCACGGATGGCGAAGGACAACAAAGCATCCACCTCCACACGCGACCAGTAGTCCTCACCATTGCGATACTCGTCCGCCTTCGCGAGCTTCCACGTTTTCACGATGGCTTCGGCTTCCTTGTTGTTTTGCTGCAACAAATACGCCGCCGCGAGGAAACTGCCGCACAATCGTGTCTGCCACAGCTTGGCCTGGGTACGATCGAGAGTTTCGCGCAGTGACAATAGTCCATTGGGGCGTTGTCCCTGACGCGTCAGCAAATAAATCGCATAGGCCTTGCGGTCAGCCATCGCGAGATTCGACACCTCACCCGACTGACAAATCGCATGGAGCTTGGCATTCATCCGGGTGATCATTTGATGCGGCACCGCGAATCCTTCCTCTTTCGCTTCTAACAGGAAATGCGCCGCATAGATATTGAGGAAATCATCGCTCTCACTCGTGCTGCCACGCCAGTAACCAAATCCACCACTGTTGCTTTGTCGGCTCTGCAGTTCGGAAATGATCTGCGCCAAACTCTGCGTCGTCAAACTACCTTGCTGCGGCAGTGCTTTCATTCCTCGATACGATAGCAATGTTAGGCCCTTACTCGTCAATTGCTCGGTACAATCGTAGGGATACGCATTCATGTAATCGCGCATGCCGAGCGCTAGCACCACCGGCAACGGCGATGCCACGACCTCGCTACGGCGATAGGCATCATACAAACTCCGCGTTACTTCTTGCTCATGCTTGCTCGTACGAATGTAGGCACTGCGCACCTGCGTGCGGAAAGGCGTAGCCGGACGGATACTCATGGTTTCTGTGCGGGTCGACGCTTCCGAACCAGATGAGGCATAGCACTTGACGCTCGCCGATCCGAGTGAGTCGAGTGCTTTGAAGCGGAAACGTTGCGTGACTTCACGCGATTTCTCCACTGTCATTGTAGTTCCTGCATCGCCGATCATCTGCAAATGGGAGGATGGCTCCATGCGCAATGCCACGTCTGACGGACCTTCTTTATCCAGTAAGTTCGTCAGAGTTACCGATACAACAAACTCATCACCAGGAGTCACCGTAGTGGGCGAGTTCAGTGTCAGCACCAAGGGCGTGCGCACCAAGGTAGCTGCTTGCGCGGAACCAGCGCGTGTTTCCGATACGGCCACCGCCATCAAGGTCAAAGTTCCCGTAAAGTAATCAGGCACCGTATAAGTTAACTCCTTGGTCTCCGGGCCTGCGACCTGAATGCCAGACCACCAGACCACTGGAGCATCGCGTTTGCGCTTGAACGGATTCAACGTTAGCGTCAGTGCTTCCAATTCTTCGCCGCCGTCGCCACCGAATGCTGCATTTTGTTTGAGGAAACGATACTCCGGCATTAACAAGTCAAACCACTGCTGCGTGCGCACTTCTAGCGCCTGCTTGCGGAAGAAGAAGTCTAACGGTTGCGGGCGTTTGTAGCGTGTGATTTGGTGAATGCCTTCATCCACCGCATAAACAACAATACGTGCAGGATGATTCGTACGATATTGCACCTTGAGCGTCTCACCGGGTTTCACCAGTTTCGGTGCCGTTAAATCCACTTGTAGTTGCCGCTCGATTGGTTCGATGGTCAATGGCTGCGTGGCATAACTCAGAGGCGACATCAAAATATCCGGCGAGTCCAGCGACCGCACAAATGAAACATTGCAATATACAGTGCCTTCCAGTCCTGCTGGGATGCGCACTCGCTGCACGCTGGCAGTCGTATCAGCAACAAACCATTGCGAATACAAAACTTTTTCGCGTTCGATGGTAATGAGACCCGCACCGGCATAAGGAGCGACGATGGACACCTCCACCACTCCACCAGCTTGCACCTTAGGTTGCGCTACTGTCAGTGTGAGTTCCGCGTCGCGCTCGAGGCTGCGATCTTCATCGCCTTTGCCAATGACTTGATAGGTGAAAACGCAGATCACTTCTTCTTTGTCGTTGAGCACCTGCCAAGTGAAATTTCCGACCTTGCTAGTGTCCAAATTCACTTCCACGGGTCCAGCCGACCAGCGGACGCTATTTTCCTCACGCACCAATACGGTGCGAGCCTCGGATTGATAGCTCAGATTGCCATTGTCCTGTTTGCGCAACACGGAAACGTATTTCCTTTCGGTGATGCGATAGCGTAGACCCTCGACCGCCAGCGGTTGCAAGTTTTGATCCACGGCAATGAATTTCACCTTACCCACAGTATCTTTCCCCATGTAGTCCAACTGACAATCGGCATCGTATCCAGCGACGTAGTCCCACGGTGAAACCAGAAAACTCTGGTGATCCCGCACACCAAAACCGCCATCGCTTTCGAACGCTTCCAACTGCATGGAGATACTCATGTTGACTCTTTCCAGATTCGATAAATTCAGAGCCATTTCTGCCTGACCGAGGGGTGACGTTTTCACCTCGCCCAGAGAAATATTCTTACCCGCGATGGAGTTCGATTGGTTTCTCGACTTATCGTAAAATTCATAGTCCGACCAAGTCGCGAAACGGAAGTCCGCAGGATTCAGAGTTAAATCGCCCGTGACCCGACGGCTGTCCGCAGGAGCACCATAAAGATTCTCTAACGAAATTTTTGCTTTCAGATCGGCGGGCTTGAGCCAGCCTTTCGCCAGCGCTGGTTCGATCTCGACTTTCATCTTCAATCGATCCGGGCGAAAATCTTCCACACGCAAAGGAGTTCTGCCTAACAGAAATTTCACGGAATTCTCGCCACGGTTTAATACCCACAACGAAAGTTCGTAAACGCCCGTGGGATGGGTCTCCGCTGTTGACACATCGCCCTCAATCAACCCATCGGCTGGCAGTTGGAAATCCTTCGTGGCGATTTGATTGCCCTCGCTGTCGCGGAGAATCGCCCTTACTGGCAAACCCTCAATTACGGCTTTCCAATCGCGACGTTTGACGATGCCACCAAAATGCACCTTATCGCCAGGACGATACACACCGCGCTCGGTGAAGAGATGCGCCTCAACAGCCTGCGTACGAGAACTCAGCACACCATCAATATCATAACGCGAATAATCCATCGCCGGCAAATGCCCGGGGCGCAGTGGAATGAATGACAGGTCAGTGCCGCGTCGCACGATGATCGCCACCGCTTGTTTTTCTTTTGCTGTCACCGTTGGTTTAGAAAGTGCCGCGCGACCCGTGGCATCAGTAATGCTCTGCTCCAGCGTGCTGCCGTTGCGAGAAATCATCAACACTTCGGCTCCAACTACCGGTCCTTGCGAGCTCAGCGACATTACAAATACATCGCGGCTCAGATCTGCATTGGTTTTCACAAGCAGGCCCAAGTCCGTCAACATCACAAAGCGATCCGCGTCTAAACCACGTCCGCTCCAAATCACGGAGCCACCGGGTTTGACATCGGAAAACCAATCACTCGGCTTCGCAACGGTGCCATCAGAATTGAGGCAAATCTTTTCGCCGGCATCTTCATCGATATCGTGATAGCCGTCATCGCCGTCCTCATAGCCGCTGTAGTCCTCTGGCTCAGTCACACGTGAGTGGACCGAAGTATCCATTTCCCCCGGGAGCGTTGCCTTCACAGCATCTGCCTGAACGAAAAACAATCCGCGCGATGGATCGGGATCGCTGGGATCCGCGTGGGCAATGGCTTTGCTGAGATCGAAGGGCGTATAAAAAGCTTCCCAGTCATTCTTTTTATCCACCCGAACAATAAAGGTCTGACTGCGCACTAGGCTGTCTTTACTGAAATCGCCCTCTAACGAAGGATCGGAAAAATCACCGTAGTCATTCTGAGTGACCATGTGATTGACCTCTCCCGAACGCACGCGTCCACAGGTGATTTGAATGTAATCCACACCACGCGACTTGAATTGGATCGTTTTCTCGCCATTCAGTGCGAGAACATTACCCTTGCCAGTCCATTCGAGTTCGACCGGATACGAAGGCAGTGACAAGAAATTACGGTATTCGTCGGCCAGAGCAAAGCCACCTAGTGCCTGCATTCCCGAATCAATTAGCAACAACAAACGACCCGGTTTCGGCGAGAAAAACTGATAGGCATGTGCCACTGGATGCGGCGGTTCTTCATCCTGGATGACTCTTTCGATCGGAATCTGCATCGCACGCGACACCATTTCAGGGGTCACGTCGTTCACGGATTTTCGCGCGTTGCGCAGGGATTCATCGTCATCATCAGTGAGTCGATAAAGTCGCACACGCTGATTCATCTCGACAGGCGTCACACCGAGACTGGTGCTGAGTAACAAAAACTGCTTCGGCTCGCCCTGCTCATTTTTGATGATTCTCAGATCGGCGTTGGCGATCTTCATGGCCGAATATTTATCTGGCACCATGGCCTTGGCTACCACATCGGCGGCCATGGCGGTTCCACCGCTAAGCGCGCGCAATGACTTGGCAACGGTTAATTTCACCTCCTCTGACTTGCTAGGCACCTGCACGCGAGCGCTGCGGAAATACCATTTGTTAGGCGCAGAACTCGCGGTCAGCGTGAAAGTGGGCGTTGCTCCGCCAAAAGACTCAGGCTTTTCCGCAAACGGTAGCAAGCTGAGCTGAGCCTGCAAGGCATCTTGGGTCAGCGCATAGTTTGCATACAAAGTAGCGGTTAACTGATGCACTTCCGGTTGATCGGGCTGAGTGTAGAATTTGTATTCCTCCACTCTTACATCGAGTGGCACCGTGCGGAAAGTTGATTCGGGCGAGGAAAATTCCACTTCCTCAGGGAACGCGGATTTTTGCAGAGCCAGAGAATACTCCTGACCGGCCGGCCAATCCTGTTGCGGCATAAATAACAAGCTACGGTCATTCGTCCATTTCCACTCGCCGGGTACGGAAGGTTTCATCACGACCGTATTGGTGGCGACTTTTTTGATCATTTCTAAAGGTGCCGCGGCATCATTAAATGATACGACCACAGAACCATAGGTAGGAGCCCCATTGCTCCAGCTTGTGATTGCAGGCGCTTGAATCGTCCAGGTAAGTTCCCGTTTGACGACAAGTTGCCGCTCTTGCGGTCGATGCATTTCCCACCAGCGCTGCCATTGCTGCACGCCGATGCCAATTGCCAGCGCGGCAACCGCGAGGCCCGCCCAAGTTTTCGGTCGTTTCGCCAAAATGGCGGTGGTTTTCCCAGTGATCCAGCACATCCATGTCGGCGGCTGCCATGTTCCGATCAAAGCGCTAAGAATAAGCGCGAAGATACGGATAATTGATTTCGCTACGCGAATCAGTCCTTTAGCCCAAGAGGCAATGTTTGTTTTCATAGTCGGGATGGTATTCATCCCAGTGATGCAAACACTCTAGCGCATGACAATCTTTCACGTTCTCAAAAATATTTACGATGGAGCGCAGAATTTATGGAGCACGTTCACGATATATGCGGTTATTTCAGGGCGATATTCTCGCTTCTTTTCTCAAACGAATTAATTCTTTCTCATCATCTTGTGTCCAATACTCAGCTTTTGTACAACTTTTTCTCTCTAGTTCTTGCCAGTATAAGTGCGATGCTTCATACTCCTCCATTTTTGAATCATGGATAACGTCTATAGTAGTAGCTATGATATACCGCTTAATGAAACTAAAATTCTGAATAAGAAGAATTACAATCACAGTCACAATTAGGAAACCTGCGAGTAATTGGTTTGATTTCATTTCGTTTCACGTTTTGCAACTTCTTATTCCCACAGCATCCGCACGCCGATCGCGATCATCACCACGGCGAAAATTTTTGTCAGCACGGGATTGGAGAGTTCTTTCATCAAGTCGCTGCCAAACCACGAAAAAACCGCCGCGCTGAGGGAAACGATCAACACCATTTTCCACTGAATTAGCCCCTCACTGCGCATATTGTTCGCTGTGGCGACTAATGCCGTCACGACGATGGCCGCCATCGATGTCGCTACGGCTTGCCGTTGCTCGAGCCCGAGAGCGAGAACGAAAGCGGGCACCATCACGATGCCTCCACCGACACCACAAAGCGCACCGAGCAAGCCGGCAGCGGCGCCAATCAAGAGGAGTATCAGGATGCTTTTCATGGTCAGCGGGCGCGGGCGCGTGCAGGGGTGGCGAGTGTGGCGATTTCCGTCACCAGACGATGCAAAATCATGCGATCATCCAGACCTGTGGTCACCAGCATTTTATCAGCCCGCGCGGTGGCGTGCATGATTTTTTCTAGGTTCTTCAAAGTGAACGATTGCGCGCCTTGCGCCGAGAGAAACAGCGGATAAATGTTCACCCCATCACCGGATTTTTTCTGTGGCAACCACGCCTTTTGCTCGGCGGGTAGCCGATTGACAGCGGACTGAAATTCATTGTAGTTACGCGCCGAGGCTTTGGCCTGATCGAGCAAAATCCGCGCCATAAACAAATTACGCACGGTGGTGATGATCGATGCGCGCATGATGGCCACCGCCGACTCCCCCATCTCCATTTGCTCGTTGATGAGTTCGATCGCCCGCGCGGCATTGCCTGCTTGCAGGGCGCGTCCGGTTTCAAAAATCACCCCTTCACGGCTCAGCGGCACCATCACCCGCACGTCATCGATGGTGATAACCTTACGTTCGCCGAGATAGAGGTGAAGTTTCTCTAATTCGTTGACGATCTGTTGCGTCGCTTCACCGGCGAGGCGGATGAATAAATCAAGCGCATCGGGCTCGAAACTCAGTCCTACCTGCTTCGACTTCTCCAACACTAAATCCGCCACCTCATCTTCCCAACCATCGCGACTCATGTCAATGCGGTCGTAAATCTGGATACTGGCGTTTTTCTCGAGGAACTTCCAGAAGGCACGTCGTTTATCGATTTTCTCCGCACTGATGATCAGCGAAACACCGTCCGGCAGGCCTTGCTCGAGTTGCTGATGGATGGAAACCACCAAATTTTGCACGTTCTCGGATTCCGAAGTGCGGTCGTTACCCATGAACGTCGCATTGCGCAACCACACCACCTTGTCGCCACCAAACATCGAGTAAGTCAACAGCGCCTGCATGAAGCGCGCGACGATGTCATTCACCGCATCCACATTCGTGGCATTGCCCTCGACGGTTTCGTGGGTAAAACCATCGTCCACACCATCGGTCAGCTCTTTCCACAGCTTGAGCGCCTGTTCGCGCACCATCCCCTCATCCGTGCCGATCACGACATGAATGCGCGAGTCATTGACCTGTTTTTTCGCCGCCACAAGCCCGTTTTAGCTGAGACCCTTCGTGCGCGCAAGAGTGCATGCGGGGATTTGAGAAATAAGGATTCTAATGTTTTGCTGCTCTACCCTCAACTACGGCAACGCCGTTGCTTAGTACAGCCCAGGGTTGCGGCGTTTCGACGCTACCCTGGGTATCGATCCTCTCCAAAAAAATCATCCGCCGCCCCGCGCAGCGGGGCATGGCGTTTCAAATACTGCTTGCAGAATTGGCTCCTAATGTCAGCGTTGGCTAGAAATTTACTACCTATGCCCATTCCCGATTTCCAGACATTAATGCGACCATTGCTTCTTGCGCACGCCGATGGACTAGAGCATCTGAATCGTGATCTTGTATCTCAACTCGCGGAGCAATTTGGGCTTACGGAAGAAGAACGTCGCGAAATGCTTCCCAGTGGTGGTGCACGTTTATTTGATAATCGAATTGGATGGGCCAAATCTCATATCAGTCAGGCAGGATTGCTTTCCGCTCCTCGCCGGGCCATTTCCCAGATCACGCCGCGGGGACAGCAAGCCCTGCAACAAAATCCCGAGCGGATCGACTTGCGGGTGCTACAGGGCTATGAAGATTATCGTGAATTTCGCAACCGCCGGAAAGGCGATGATGAATCTACACCACAAATCGAAGAAGTAGAAAATTCACAAACGCCTGAGGAAATTCTTGAAAATGCCTACCTACAAGTAAGACGGCAAATTGAAAGTGATTTATTGGCACAGATCATGGCTAGCCCACCGGATTTTCTTGAACGCGTCGTAGTGGATCTTGTTGTTCGCATGGGCTACGGAGGCAGTCGCAAAGATGCTGGAAAAGCTCTTGGTCGCAGCGGTGATGAGGGGATCGATGGAATCATCAATGAAGATCCGCTCGGGCTCGACATCATTTATTTGCAAGCAAAACGCTGGGAGGGAACAGTCGGAAGACCAGAGATCCAAAAATTTGCTGGTGCTTTACAGGGGCAGCGAGCCAAAAAAGGAATTTTCATAACCACCTCTTCGTTTACGGCAGAAGCAAAAGATTTTGCGGCACGCATCGAAACGAAAATCATTTTGATAGATGGACAGCAACTCGCCAAGTTGATGTTTGATCACAACGTTGGAGTTGCAACCGCATCGAAATACGAAGTGAAGAAAATCGATTCTGATTACTTCAACGACGCTTTATAATATTGGCTTGGCGGATGGAATCCGCCGCCACGCTTACTTCAAGCCCGCCATGATTTGGTCGGTGATCGCTTTGACAACGGCTTCGGCATCGGCATTGCTGGAAGTGCCCGATGCTGACGAACCGCCAACGGCGCAGACGGTGCCGGGGCGAAACTCGGCGTTGTCGCAGAGTTCGCACTCTTTCCAGTTTGCACGCTTGTCTTCCATACCGAGAACTTTGCGCAGGGCGATGAGTTCTTTGGCTTGGCCACCGGTGATGGTGAGAAGGTTGCCACCGTTGAGTTGCGATGCCACCCATACGGTTTTGCAATACGACTCGACGTTTTCCATTTTCCAATAGGCATCTTCAATGTCTTTGCCCCAGGTGATGACGCCGTGATTGACCATCAACACGGCCATGTGATCGACGGCGGCATTGCCCACAACTTCGGCATTCGCGGGGGTGCCGGGTGTGCGGTATTCGGCCATTCCGATTTGACCGAGGAACACCTCTGCTTCCGGAATCATGCAAGTCGGTGGCTGCACACCAGCGACGGCAAAGGCAGTGCCGTGTGGAGGATGTGCATGGCAGCAGGCTTTAGCTTTCGGCTGACGCTTCATGATCGCAAGGTGAGTCATGCACTCGGAGGTGCGCTTGAATTTACCAGCCAACTGATTGCCTTCGAGATCGACCAGTCCCATTTGTTCGACAGTCATGAAGCCTTTCGAAACAAGCGTTGGTGTGCACAGCACGAGATTGTCACCCACGCGGATGGTGAGGTTGCCGCCGTTGCCGTCGGTGTATTCGCGAGCCCACATGCGTTGACCGATTTCCACCATGCGCTCCTTGAGTTTTACGATCGCAGGCGAGTGGAAGAACGCGTGGATTTCGGCAGGTGTTTTTGGATCCTTGCCGGGTGTCCAATGAAACTCGTAGTTCGGCAAAATCGGCTCTTCTTTTGTCGGAGCTGCCGTGCTGACACCGTAGGATTTCGACGCAGAACTAAATACATCTTTAGCGGCAGGAGTGACGATAGCTCCGGCAGGAATGGTGGTGTTGCCACTGCGGATCATGGCTTCGGCGTCGGCGGCGGTGATGACTTTTTTCATAAGGGTAAAATCAAGTGTGGGTTGGTAAAATGCTTAGTTCGTTTGGGGAAAAGGGGTGTAGTCGATGCGATCAAAAATCGCGATGCAAAGCGCATCGATGGGAATCGGTGCCGCAAAGGGAGCAGTGGCTTCAGCCCCTTCGGAGAAGCCGATGATGTCGCCATCACCCGCGCCGATGTTATCAAACACCACCAACGACGACTGGGCACTGATGGTTTGTTTCTTGCCGCAAGCGGTGGAAAATTGCGCGGCATCCAAGGGGCTGACAATCAGCCAACGGCCGCCCTTGAGCGCAGGATCCTGCACGCTCATGACGGTTTTTCCGATGACTTGTCCGATGCGCATATTAAGAAAATAGATTTTCAGACAAAAGACATAAGACTTGAGGCTGAATGGTTAGATTGTGTTCAAAGAAATTCTTCATCTTATGTCTTATGTCTGAGAATCTTGCGTCTCATCGATGATCCCCTGCACAAACATGCGGATCGGCGAGGAATCATCGTCCACGAGGTGACGGGCACCGAGGCCATCTGTGCTCACGAGCACCCGCTCGTGCAGTCCGGCTCCAAACAAATCAATCGCGACAAACGGGGCTCCGATCTCGACATCAGCATCGCCGAGTTGCTGACAGAGCAGCAACTTTTTCCCACTCAGAGAGCGGTGGCAATGGGTGGCAATGGCATTGCCTACGATGCGACAAACGAGCATGAAAGGTGAGTTTGTTAGATGATGTGAAGGTTATCGACCAACACACAGCGACGAACGCGGGTGAAGGTCTTGGGAGTGGTGATGCCCTCACCCGTGGTGGTGGCGATCGAGTAGGAAAGGTAGCCCTCGCCGCCAAGGCCGAGACCAGCGGTGCTGGGACCATTTTTGACGAAAATCGTGGTGTCCATTTCCTTCGCCATCGCAGTCATGTTATCGACGTTGCGCGTATGGATCATGGCGGAGTGACGGTAGTTGTGCTCGGCTTGTTTCGCATGCTTCACCGCAGTGGCGAAATCGGGGCATGCGACGATGGGAATCATCGGCATCATTTGCTCTTCTTGCACGAACGGATGATCAGCGCTGGTTTCGCCAAACAAAATCGGCGCGCTGCTGGATACGTTCGCACCGGCATGACGCGCGAGAACGGATGGATCGGCACCGATCAAATCGCGGTTCACGGCGGCATGCGAGCAACCACCATCGGTCTCTTTATAGGTGAAGGCAGACTTGGTGAGCGTATCGATTTGTCCAGCATTGAGTCGCGCAGCTCCGGCTTTTTCCAATTCTTCCATGAATTTATTAAAGACAGAGCCAACGACAAACACGGCTTTTTCACCGATGCACAAAAGATTGTTATCAAAGCCACCACCTTCGATCACACTGCGCGCGGCTTTGGCGAGGTCGGCTGAGTCATCGACAACCACGGTTGGGTTGCCCGGACCGGCGCAAATGGAGCGCTTACCTGACTTCATTGCGGCACTGACCACAGCAGGACCACCGGTGATCGCAAGCAAGGTAATCTGCTCGTTTTCACAAATAAGATTGAACGACTCCAGCGTTGGCTGTTCGATGCAAGTAATCAGATTCGAGATACCTAATTCGCGTTCGATCGCTTTGTTATAGGCGCGCACCGCCATGGCAGCGCTTCGCGCACCACCGGGATGCGGATTGAAAACAATCGCATTGCCGGCAGCCACCATGCTGATGACATTGCCCGTCAGTGTCGGCACCGAGTGCGTTACGGGAAGGATGGCACCGATCACACCGAATGGCGCGAATTCTTCCATCATGATGCCGCCATCACCACTCATTGCATCGGGGCGAAGGAATTCGACACCAGGAACATTTTTCGTGATCAACAACTTGCCAATCTTGTGATCAAGGCGGCCGATCTTGGTTTCCTCCATTTCAAATTTTCCCCACGGCTCGGCATTTGCCACGGCGAGAGTTTTGACAATCTCGATCACTTTGGCACGAGCACCGATCCCGGCTTTTTTCAATTTCAAATGCGCGTGATGTGCCGCATCGGCAGCCTTGTCCACGCAAGTGAACACACCGTAATCGCCATCAGAGCCAGCGCAGCCACAACCGCAACCTGAAGCAGCGACAGAAGAGGGAGCGGCAGTGACATTCGCCGCCGCCAAACGCGACAGTACGCTTTCCACTACGGATTGAATTTGTTTTTGATCGAGAGTCATAAAAAGTTGTTAGGGCGATATAAAGTTAGAGAGCAAACAAAAAAGGAACCACTGATACACTGAGGACCACTGAGTTCACTGATGTTTGAGGTTGAAAATTCATTGGGGTTGTTTTGACGAGATGAATCACTGATTTTTTTTGATATTGGCGACTCGCTTGATTTGGAGGGTTGCGTGTTTGAAATTGATGAGTAGACCAATTTCTAATCCGGTGATGCTCAAATAACCGAGCATTTGAGCGATGTGAGTATCACTGAAGTCATCCACCACTTTGAGGTCCACAATGACGGCGCCTTCCACAATCAAATCTGGTATGAGTTCTCCGATGTATTTATTTTTGTAATGAACATCGAATGCCTTTTGCACCTCGAAGAAGATACCGCGATCTGCAAACTCAATGCACATGGATCGCTCATAAAGTTTTTCATCAAGACCCGGACGAAAATGATCATGCACAGCCTTGGCCACAGCAATAATTCTACCGCTGAGTTCGCTGTGAGGATAATTTTTATCATCGTAAGCCTTCATAAATATAAACCCTTCATAAAATCAGTGCTTTCAGTGGATCTCAGTGTATCAGTGGTTAAAAAATGTCTCTTAGTATTGAGGAGCTTCAATTGGTCTTATAAACCGTATGCCCCAGCACCTCTACCTGGTCAACGATCGCTACGACAGCGGCATCGACGGGGACGGGTTTTAGGTCACCAGCTTGGCGGGCGCTGCTGCCTTGACAAAAAAGCACCAACTCCCCTACCCCAGCACCGACGGTGTCGATGGCGACAACCGTGTTCTGGCCGTTTTTGAATTGGCGGTTGTCCTTTTCGTCAACGAGTTTGGGACGGAGAATCAGGAGCTTGCGCCCCGTAAGATGCTCGTCTTTTTTCGTTGCCACTACTTGGCCGATGACTTCTGCGAGAAACATAAGAGTTCTTCGTTAGAGAAAGCGCGCCCACCACGCGATTGCGGCGGGCACGAATTCACCGGTTACTTGCGTGGAGCGCGGGCGGCGGCATCTTTCGGAAGAACACCTTCGAGAGCGTCGTCAGGACGAGCGATCACGTGGGCGCTGACCACTTCTCCGCAGCTGCTGGCAGCGGCGGCACCGGTGTCGATCGCAGCCTTGACGGCGGCGACATCGCCTGTGATGACGGCGTTGCAAAGAGCGCTGCCGACTTGTTTCATCGGACCGGCGAGTTCAACGTTTGCGGATTTGAGCATCGCATCGACTCCGACGACGAGGCAGGCGAGCCCGCGAGTTTCCAATAGTCCTACTGCTTGTTTAGCCATATGTGTATTTCGTTTGTTGTTGGTGATGGTTTGAGAAAAGTTTTTTACGAGAGAGAAGAAAGTTTGCGATAGACTTCGCGAGCGAGCACGAGCTCTTCGTTGGCGGGAATGACGAGCACCTTGACGCGTGAGTCATCCGCCTGCAATTGTGCTTCGACGGCGCGACAGGCGAGATTGCGTTCAGGATCGAGAATGAGACCGAATTCTTCGAGCCCCGCGCACACGGAAGCGCGCAACGCCTGGCCATTTTCGCCTATGCCAGCTGTGAAGACCAGGGCATCGAGCCCGCCCATTTGCCAGGCAAAAGCGCCGACCCAATGGCGGATCGAATCGATGAGATGATCAATCGCCAATCCCGCATTCGCGTTGCCATTTTGGCAGGCATCGTTGATGTCGCGGATGTCATTGCTCACGCCGGAGAGACCGAGCAAGCCAGACTCTTTGGTGAGTTGACGCTCCGCTTCTTCGAGCGAGATGCCGAGTGTTTTGATCGCATAAGGAATCGCACCGGAGTCGAGATCACCGACGCGATTGTTTTGGGGCAGTCCGCTTTGAGGAGAGAATCCCATGCTGGTGCCGATGGCAACACCATTGAGAATTCCCGTGACCGAACTGCTGCCGCCGAGGTGACAGGAGACAACGCGCAACGGTTTATCACTCAGCGTGGCGGGGCCTTTTTGATAGAGTGCAGCCGTCGCCGCAGCGACATCGTGACGACCTAACAACTCTGCGGATCGTTCGGCTACGAACTTGTGGCTCGCGCCGTGAAATCCGTAGCGTTGAATGCCAGCATCGCGCCACGTTGCTGGCAAGGCATAGGTGCTGCGTGCTTGCGGCACCCATTGGTAGAAGGCGGTTTCGAACAAGGCCACCAGTCGCGCTTTTGGCAGCGATTGAGCGAACTGGCGAATGCCGTTGGCATAAGGCGGATTGTGCGCGGGTGCGACAGCGGCGAAATCTTCAAGCGCTTTCACGCAGGTCTCATCCGCCCATACGCAGCCGCTGAGATCTTTGCCGAGCACGGTTTTAAAACCGACCGCATCAATCTCGTCCGACGAAGCGATCACGCCATCCTTGGTGAGGGTAGCGAGTGCATCTTCGATCACCGCCGCGTAATCCGTCACACGCTCGTAGCCCCCTTTCGCCAAGACTTCCTGTCCCGTGGACTCCATGCGATAGAGACGGTACTTGAAAGAGGTGGAACCCAGGTTGGCGATGAGGACTAGCATAAAAACGCTGAAAATCTGAAATGCTGAAAATCTGAAATCAGATCGATCAGCCAATCCAGGTGCCGAGTTTGCTGAGGTCGTCGTGCGGACGGGCGATCACTTGGACCGAGGTCACGGTGCCAACGCTGGAGGCAGCGGCGGCGGCGGCATCGAGACCTGCTTTCACAGCGGCGACGTTGCCAGTGAAAAATCCGGTCACCAGACCCGAGCCGATTTTATCCCAGCCGGTCATTTGGATGTCGGCGGATTTCAAGGCGGCGTCGGCCCCTTCGATCAAAGCGATGAAGCCTTTGGTTTCAATAATTCCGATTGCTTGTTTGGCCATAATGGTAGTTGGTTAGATTGGTGAAAGATTATGCGATACCGAGCTGCACGAGCAGGTCGTTGTGCGGGCGAGCGATCACATGCGATCCGACCAGTTCGCCTACGCGACCAGCGGCATCCGCACCTGCGGCGACGGCGGACTTCACGCTGCCGACATCGCCTTTGACGATGACGGTGAGAAAGCCACCACCGGTTTGAATTTGTTTAACGAGTTCGACGTTCGCCGCTTTCGTCATGGCATCGGTAGCCTCTACGCTGCCGACATATCCTTTGGTTTCGATGAATCCGAGTGCTGCACTCATAATGGTATGTTGTTGATGGGAGTTGTTCGTTGGTTAGAAAAAATTATTTGGTCAGTTCGCAAAAAGTATCGGGTTTGAGACCGCAGGCGTTGCCTTCATCGGTATCGATATGCACTTCCAGTTTGAAGGTGGGATCGACGCGGACGACCAGTTTGTCGAAGGTCATGCCAAGCGGGCCGTGCACTTTCAGCTTCATGATATCAAGATGTTTCACGCCGTAATAAGAGGCGTCGTCCGGATGCATGTGGACGTGCGGTTGGGCGCGGATGATGCCCTCGTTCATTTCAAAGTAGCCATGAGGGCCCATGAGCATACCGCCTGGTGTACCGGCGATATCGCCCGACATTTTCACGGGGATATCAAAGCCCAGTGCAATCGAATCGGTGTAAGCAAGCTCGACCTGATTCAGATTCCGGCACGGGCCGAGGATGCGAAGATTGGAAATCACACGACTGCGCGGGCCGATCAAGGTGACCGTCTCTTTGGCAGCGTATTGACCGTTTTGATAAAGGTCTTTCATTGGCTGCAACTGGTAGCCAGGACCGAACAAGGCCTCGACCGCTGCCTGCGTCAAATGACAATGACGGGCGCTGATATTGACCAACAATTTGTTCGGAGCTTGGCGCGGCACGGACTGTTTCAGAGTCGCATACACTTGCTCGCGCACGAGCTGCTCAATCACATCTCGGGAAACTTTGGGTTGGGTGGAAGAGGACATCGACACACCGAATTTCTTTGTTTTGTCGCTTTTGTCAACAAAAAACCAGAAATTTCCAAAAAAGTCCAATTTTGAGACCTTTTCTCCAAGAGGCGTTATATAAACCAAAAAAGGCAAAAATCCTTGACGGATGCGACCCCACAAATAACTTCTAACAACAGTAAATGTTGGTGAGCGATGTTTAGATGATTGGCTAAACCGTCGAAAGGAAGCATCGAATTATTCAACTGCGCTAACGACATCATTTTTAATTCCCCTCGTATTCATATCACTACATTTCATCACATCCCATTATGCAAACACTGATTCAATGTTCGAGCTGCGGAATTGACCTGTCTGTGGAACAATCTCCGGCTGACAGCGTCTATTGTTGCCCTTCATGCGGCGCGCATTTTCAAGTCGCAGCCCCTCAAGCGGATCAGGGCGGCTCGGATTCTCTTCCTGAGTCGTTGTCCAGGAAACCAAAGCTACTGACTCCCACTCACAATCCGGCACCGATTCAACCTCAGTCACCACCTACGTGGAGCTTCCTGAATAACGCGAAAAGCCTTTAGCTATCAATCGATGCTGGCATGATTGCCTCACACAAATGCACGGAATTGCACATTTCGTCGCAAAAATCCGTGCACCTCTCACGTAACAGAGTGGCATGTATCGTGCACAACCCCAG
>CAMDCV010000021.1 GCA_945890645.1 Akkermansia muciniphila | reverse complement strand
TGTGCCTGAACAATCTGACTCAGGCTAAGTGTGATCGCATCGCCCAAAAATTAAACACCCGACCCAGGAAACGCTATGGATACAAGACTCCTGAAGAGCTTTTTAACTAAATATCATTCTGTTGCACTTCGCTCTTGAACCTGAGCGTTCAAATTGGGGAAACTGGAGCAATGGCATCCGGGCTTTGGTGTGTTGTTAGAGTGTGAGGAAGCGCCGCGACCGGAGTGGATGAGTCGGCAGTATCAATGGCGCGATGGCCTACTCGGCGTGACGGTGGATGGCATGGAGGATAAGGAAAAGGCGCGGCTTCACTGGATTCTCTCGCTCTTGAAAAATACGGCGGCGCAGGCAGGAAACTTCGGCTGTTTCGGCATGCATGAATGGGCGATGGTGTATCGCAGTGGAACGGTGCGACATGAGAAAGTGGCGGCGTTGCGACTCTCGAATGAGGAAATCGCACGCTTCGTGGAATCGCGTCCGATCCGCTGCACGCACTATGATGCGTTTCGCTTTTTCACTCCTGCGGCACGGCCCTTGAATCAATTACAGCCGACGCTCGATGGCCGGCCTTTGCAAGAGCAACCGGGCTGCATCCATGCGAACATGGATATCTACAAGTGGGCGTTCAAATGCCAGACATGGATTACGGGGGAATTGTTGTTAGATGCGTTTGCATTAGCGAAAGATCTGCGCGAGATCGACATGCGAGCGAGTCCGTACGAGCTATCGGATTACGGCTATGAACCGATCGCCATTGAGACGGCGGAGGGACGTCGCGAGTATGAAGCCGCACAACGAGCGCTGGCGGATCGTGCGGCTTCGTTGCGACAGCGTTTGATTTCTGCGCTGGAGCGAGTGGTGTGTGCTTGGAGGTGAGGGGACTTGATTTGCCATGGACTTTGCAGGCGGCATAGTCTATGCACGGCGCGTCATGGCAAAGAAACCAGTAGTATTGATCATCCGCGATGGATGGGGTGTGAGCCCCGGCGGCAAGGAAACAGCAGATCGGGATGGCAATGCCACCTTGCTAGCGCACACGCCGTTTCACGATGAGCTCTACGCGAAGTATCCGCAAAGCCGTCTCTCTGCCAGCGGCATGGATGTCGGACTGCCTGAAGGACAGATGGGCAATAGCGAGGTCGGCCACTTGAATCTAGGTGCGGGTCGTATTGTTTATCAGGACCTCACACGCATCAACAAATCGATTGCCGACCGTGAACTGGAAAAAAACGTCAATCTGCAAAATGCCTTCGCGCAGGCGAAAAATGGACGTCTGCATTTGATCGGGTTGGTCAGTGATGGCGGTGTTCACTCGCATCAGGATCATCTCATTGCAATTGCTGAAATGGCCAAACGTGCGGGCGTTACCGATACTCTGGTGCATGCCATCACTGATGGTCGTGATACTTCTCCTACGAGTGGCGCTGGCTACCTGGCAGATGTCGAAGCACGATTGGTTGGAACGGATGCAAAAATCGCCACGGTGATCGGTCGTTACTTTGCCATGGATCGTGATAAGCGTTGGGAGCGCAACAAGCTGGCTTGGGATGCAATTGTTTTAGGTCGTGGGGAAGTATCGATGATCACGCCTTCTGCTGCAGTCAAAGCAACATATTCGCAAGATGCCCGCGGCGATGAGTTTGTGCAGCCTTTGATATTCTCACATGCCAACGAGCAGCGCGTGCGCGATGGTGATGTGTTTTTGTGGTTCAATTATCGTAGTGATCGCACGCGCCAGTTGACCGATGCGTTCTTGCACGCGGACTTCAATGGCTTTGAGCGCGAGGTCATGCCGCAAGTGAACTACGTGACGCTCACACGCTACGGCGATTATTACTGCCCCGTGATTTTTGAACCACAATCGCTGAAGATGATTCTCGGTGAGACCGTATCGCTCGCTGGACTTACACAATTGCGCTGTGCCGAAACGGAAAAATACCCGCATGTGACT
Organism: Akkermansia muciniphila; assembly: GCA_945890645.1. Classification (GTDB taxonomy): domain Bacteria; phylum Verrucomicrobiota; class Verrucomicrobiia; order Verrucomicrobiales; family Akkermansiaceae; genus UBA956. The sequence continues at coordinate 72,921 of CAMDCV010000021.1, read as the reverse complement.
TTCTTCTTCAATGGTGGCGTTGAACCGCCATACCCCGGGGAAGACCGCTACCTCGCCATCAGTCCGAAGGAAGTGACGACCTACGATTTTAAGCCGCAGATGAGCGCACCAGATGTGGCTTTCGAAGTCTATCGTCGCATGGAACACTATGATCTGGTGATTGTGAATTTCGCCAATCCCGACATGGTCGGACACACGGGTGTTGTAGAGGCGGGGATTCATGCTTGTGAAACCATCGACCTCGGTGTGCGCTTATTGGTAGAGCGGGCGCTCTCGCTGGGAGGAAAACTTCTCATCACGGCCGACCACGGCAACTGCGAACTGATGCGCAATCCTGATGGTTCGCCGCACACCGCGCACACTACCAATCTCGTGCATGCCTTGTATGTCGGTGCGGATGCGCCCGAATACGAATTGCAAAGCGGCATCCTCGCCGATGTCGCACCGACCTTGCTCGACATGCTCGGTGTCGCTAAGCCTGCGGAAATGACGGGCAAGTCGTTGCTGCAACGCAAAGCCTAACCGTTCTTAGGAAATGTTTTCGATTGTTCTCGTAGCGCCGGAAATCCCGCACAATGCCGGTGCGGCGGGACGCCTCGCGCTGGCGACGGGATCGGTGCTGCACTTGGTCAAGCCGCTGGGATTTTCGTTAGAGGATAAATACGTGCGTCGCACCGGGCTAGATTACTGGAAAGACGTCGACGTGCGTGTATGGGAATCGTTAGAGGAACTGCAAGCGTCCGCTGGTGCTGATGCACGATTTTGGTATCTGACGACCAAGGCCAAGCGCGGCTTGTGGGAGGTTCCTTTCGCCGATGGTGATTACCTTGTGTTTGGTTGTGAAGGTCGTGGTTTACCCGAGTCGCTGATCGAAAGGGTGGGGGATCAGGCATTAAAAATCCCCATGAAAGACGGCAGCACCCGCAGTCTCAACCTAGCAACCGCCGTAGCCATCGTGCTCTACGAAGCCGTGAGGCAGGTGGGCTTCTAACCCTGGCGGCGGCGCAATCAGGACGAGCAGGTCGAGCGCCCAGTGCCAGTGTCCGGATTGGTGAAACTGGGGGTGTTGAAGTTGGTAATGCCGGTGGTCGTGGTGAGTTTGGGCAACGAGCGGTTGATTTCGCTAATTTCAGCGCACCCCGGCCTTACGGGGTTTGGACGGCTTTGAGGCGGGCGAATTTTTTGGGGTCTGATCCTTGTGGAAGGGTGAGGCTGATGGTGTCGGTGCCGGCGATCGGGGTGTCCTTGGCGACAACCACGTCAGGGGTGGATCCTGCGGTGTCGACTCCGACGGTGTAAACCGATGGCCACGAGGTGAGGGTTGTGCCCACTTCGATCGAGAGCGCGGTCGTGGCGTTGATGGACGACTGGATGCGCTTGAAGGTGAGAACCATGTTGCCACCGCTGGTGGAAACCGTCGGCAGCTTGTCGAGCGCGGCGGCATTCGGATTGGCCGCACCGAGGATCCATGCGAGGCCGTTCTTCACGCCGTCACTGTTGGCATCGTCATCGAAGAGCGCGCCACCAGCCCAAGCGTCGTAGGCGGTTTGCACGGTAATGGTCGTGTCATCGGAAACCGGAACCACCAGGTTGTTGCCCGAGGTATCCTGCAGAACAGGGCCAGCAATTCGAAGAGTGAGGCTGCCGGCGGTAGTGGGTGTGGCCTGCACGGAGAAAACCCCTGGCGCAGTCTCGTTGACCGAGCCGATGGTGACGGCGGCGGTGCCCGCGTTGTTGAAGTCTGATGCCGCGACAGTGGTGGCATCCATGTCCTCGTTGAAGCTCACGGTGTAAGTGACCATGGTGCCGATGGTGATAGGACCACCGCTGACATTGTCGGTGATGCTGGTCAGCATGGGCGGAGTCACGTCGCCACCACCAAGCACGAGGTAACCATTGGCATCGAGCGCGTAGGTGCCGAGCCCGCTGCCGTTGACACTGATGAGGGCGAGCTGAGCGGGAGTAAGATCATCGGCACTGTCGCCGAAACGCAGCGAAGTAGCCCCCAGAGTGCCGGTGATGTTGAGGGTGCCTCCGGTCCAATCCACCGCTTTGCTATCCGCGAAGGCGAGGGCGGCACCGCTGCCGAGGTTGATGGTGGCGTCACCTGTGACGTCCAAGGTGCCTGCTGTGTCCGTGCGGGTGTCGGCGTCGAGAGTGGCGGTGCCGATGGAGACCGTGGAGGTAAGAGCGTTGGGGAGCACGTTGTTCGCGCCCATTTTTAAAGTGCCGGCGTTGACTGTGGTAGCGCCGGTGTAGGTGCAGATCCCCCGGAGTTCCAGCGTGCCAGCACCCGCTTTGGTGAGACTGCGGGCAGTCGTATCAAGATTTGCGATCACCCCGCCGACGGTCAAAGTAGCTGCCGCGTTGGTCACTGTCACTTGTCGGTTTCCGTTCAAGAAAACCTGCCCCGTTCCCATGTTCAGGTTGCTGTTGGCTCCGTTGCTGCCGATGAACGTCCAGTTGCCCCCCCAAACCATTTGAGGGTTGTGGCTCGAGGTGACGGCCCCACCACTGGTGTTGTCAATACTGCCGCCTGTGATGTTGAAATCCCGGTCACGCAGGGTGCTAATGCTGTTGTCCTTGATCGCCCCTGCGTTGTTCCAGTGCAGCGTGCCAGCGCTGAGATTGGTAGCGCGGTTGTTATTCTGCAAGGAGCCGGTGCTGATGATCAGGGTGCCACCTTCGATCCAATGTTCATAACCGGTAGCCGTGCCGGTGAGCGTCCAGGTGCCGCTGCTCATCCTGATCTTACCGTTGGAAGCAGCATTTAAACCGACGATGGTGTTGCCCGTCGTGCTGCCTGCCAGTTTGACAATTCCAGGTCCGGTTGCAGTCCCAAGTGCTTGGCTGCCCGACGCCGGTGCGAAGACCAGTGTGTTATTCCCACCGCTCCATGTCAGCTTCACATCCGGCGCCCCGGTGATGGCGGAATTGATGGAGGCGTATTCAGCGTTGTTGACATTGTCCAAGCTTGTGCCGGTGGTAATAGCTTTGGTTGCTGCGGTTCCGGAGAAGGCCAGCGTGCCACTTGTGATTGTGTATTTTTGGACCGGACCAGAATTCCTCAGATTGGAGAATGTAAGTGCGTTGAGATCGATGGTCTCGCCCAACGTGACGGTGCGGGTGCCGTTATTGCCGTTGGCATTGAAAATGGCGATGTCGATGTTGCTATCGTCGGCATCCCAAGTGACGTTGTTGGCACCGGCGTCGCTGGTCCAGTTGCCGTTGGTGTTGTTCCAAGCTCCGGTGCCACCTGTGATGGCACTATCGCCTTCACCGACTATGCCGGGCGTGATGTCCCAAGTCAAGGTGGCTTGAGCGGAAACGGAGGAAACCGCAAACAGCGAACTTGCGGCGAGGAGTAACAAAGTGATAAGTTGGGAGTTTTTTTTCATAGAGTGTGTTTGATGAATTGGTTTTAAATCAATGGTGGATAGGTTTTGATGAGTTGAGGCAATTGCTGAGGAAGGAAGTAATTTGTTTTTAGCAAACATATTTTATAATTTGATCCGCATAAAAAAATATTTTTTGATTTTCGTAACTGATCTTATTATAACCATGTTGTATTAATGAGGAGTTCGTTCCCATGAATGCGAAATTCACACTCTAGCGTGCTTTAATTCGGAGAGAAATAATAGTTTGGGGACGCCGTCCCTCCAGACGGCGCCCCTTGTTGATCCGGAAGAAACCCAATTAACTTCCGAAAAAATGTTTAGGACCTGCAGTGGGGGCGCCGCGTCACTTGCTGGACTGAGCGGATGTGAAGGCGTCAGCCTGCAGCGGCGGATATTCAATGACTTCAGGATGATGTGTCGCATGGGAAGAGAGTTGTTTCGACATTCATGAATTAGTGTGTCACGGGTCTTCTTTATCATTTTTTCCCGTATGAAAATGATTTTCGTGATTGCCAACTGATCCTGATTTATCCATGTATTTACCATGAAAATGCCGCGCATTCGATCCGCTTCTGAGCAGTTGACTGACTTCCTCAGGGAGCAAATCCTGTCGCGGAAATGGACTGAAACCATGCCCGGTGAGAGCTGGTTGGTGACACAGCTCCAAGTGGGACGTGAAACCGTGAGAGCGGCGATGATGCAATTGGAGTCAGAGGGAATCTTGGCACCTTGTGGGCAAGGAAAACGACGGCAGATCGTGATAAGCAGAGATGCCTTCACAACTCGTAAAATCTGTGTGAGGATTTTCCTCTACGAAAAGCAGGACCGAGGGTGTATCGACAACTCAAGCCTATTGGCAGAGCTTTTAGCGGCGGGAATGGATGCCGACTTTGCGGGAAAATCGCTCAAAGAACTGGGCATGCAGGTCAATCGTGTGGCTCTTTATGTGAAACGGAATCCAGCAGACGCATGGATCGTCTGTGCCGCTTCGAGGGAAGTGATTGAATGGTTCTCTGAGCAAGCGACTCCCGCGATTGCGATGTATGGTAGGCACGGAGGGCTGCCGATAGCTGCCGCGTATCCGATCATGATTCCCGGTCAGACGGCGGCCGTGCGTCGTCTGGTAGAGCTTGGTCACAAGAGGATTGTGATGCTGGCCCGCGAGGAACGCCGCAAGCCGAATTTGTCGCGCCCAGAGCAGGCTTTCATCGATGAACTCGTGGCTGCTGGCATCACCACGAGTGACTACAACCTCCCGGACTGGGAGGAAAGCCGGGAGGGATTGAGCCGCCTCATTGACGAACTCCTCCGTTTTAGTCCGCCCACGGCTTTAATGTTTCAAGAGGCTCAAATCTACATCGCCGCGCGCTCCCATCTTTCTGATCGAGGCATTGTCGCCCCACGGGATATATCTCTGGTGGTGGCGGACGATGACCCGAGTTTCGAATGGTGTAATCCTATCCCCTCCCATATCAGCTGGGACTATCGACCAGTGGTGCGCCTTGTGGTGCGGTGGGTAAAGAAAGTGGCACAAGGCAAGGCTGATCGCCAGAAAAGCGGTACTGAGTCGAAATTCGTCGAGGGTGGAACGATCGGGCCGGTATTCAGTGGTAAGTCTTTCCCAAGATAAAAATTGATTCGACTCATCCACTGAAGTTTCTCGCAACATCAAAATTAGTTAGCTGCGCCGAAATGGAACAAGCACTTGAAGTGCTTTCTATGCCAACTTCAGAATTTAGAGTCAACTCAAAACTAGGTGAAAATAGGATTAGTTAATCACAAAAAAATTTTTCCTTCCGTAGGGCATGCCTGATAGAATTTTTAGCCTTTACCGTTATTAAGACGCTCAATCATGATTTTTCCAAATTCATCCTTGTTTCTCATCGGTTGCGTGGCAGTCGGAGTTCTCTCTGCCCAGACGAGCAGTCCGGTATCCTTGCCGAAAAATGCCGCCGATGCCGAAATCGACCCGACCGTCTTGCGCGATAAGGCGATGCAGGTCATGGAGACCCACTGCATTACCTGCCATGGTGCCAAAAAACAAAAGGGCGATATCCGCTTCGATGCGCTCGAAGCCATCGACCCCGTCGATTTGCAAAAACTCTTCGCCGAATCCAAGGAACAGGTGCATTTTGGCGACATGCCGCCCGAGGAGGCCAAAAGTCAACCCACCAAGGAAGAACGCGAGCTGCTCATCAAATGGCTGGATACCCAGGTCAGCGGCGATGCCGCCAAGGCCCTGGCGGAAAAACTCAAGCGCTTCGAGTACGGCAACGCCGTCGACCACTCCGAACTTTTCTCCGGCAAGTATGCCGAACTTCCCGCATACACCAACGACCGCCGCTGGCTCGTCAGCGAGTTCATTTTCAATCAAAAAGTGAATCGCCTGCTTGATTACAATCCAACCCGTACCATCTACGGCAAACAAGTCGTCGTCAGCGGTGATAGCGGCATCCATTGGAGTCCGAAAACCGAGCAGGGCAACAAATTCCGCCGCACCATCACCAACCCCTTCCTCCTGCCGAAAAAAGTCGGCGTCCGCTACTCAGCTAACGATGCCCTCACCGCTGGGCACCTCCTCACCATGCTTGGCAATGCCAAACGAATCGCCGGATACATGTCCGCCGATGATACGATTAAGAGGCAATACCCGCCCATGCTTGCGCTCATGGAAACCGAATTTCAGCACCGCGACCTCCTCGCCTCACGCGAGCGTTTTCTCACCACCCATTCCTATATGGAGCACCTCCTCAAGGAAGTTTATGCTGAGAAAAACGACGCGTTTCTTCCCAAATTCAAGCGCGTCAGCGTACCCGACCCGCAGCCTATGATGCACAAAGGCCAAGTGCGAATCGAAACCAACCTCGGTCTCCTCGAACGACTCGACAACATCGACCTCACGGCCGTATACCAAGGACTCCATGCTTACCATAAGGAAGGCGTCGAATACGACTGCATCATCGAGCAAAGCGAGCGCGATTGGGTCATGGAAGGCGTCGTAGAATCAAGGATCATCAACCGCATCGGTATGATGAAGGCATTTAAAGTGACCTGGGATATCCAAGGCATCATTCGCAAATCCGCTGACAAACGTTACGCCCGCCCCACCTTCACTCCTCTCAATGATGCCGAGATGCAAACTATCGTCGCAGCCATCAAAAAGCACCGCAAGCCAGGCGATAGCTACCAAGCCATCATCGACAAATGCATGGCCGATTGGCAAATCTCCCTCAAAGCCGAGCGTGATGCCATGCCCGCTCCTGATAAGTCTCTCCTCGCCGATGTGGTGAAGCTGCTTTACGGAAAAATTTTAGAGCGTCAGCCCACCGCGGAGGAACTCGAAAAAAACATCGCCATCCTGCGTTCCTTCATGGACAAACTCGACCGGCAACCCGCCCTCGCCAAGCTTATCGAATCGCTCATCCTTAAAACCGAGTTCGTCTATCGCAATGAATTCGGCCACGGCGATGCCGACGAATATGGCCGCCGATTGATGTCGCCGCTCGATGCCAGCTACGCCCTCGCCTATGCGCTCACCGACTCTAGCCCCGACGCGGATCTTGCCAAAGCCGCCGCCGAAGGTCGCCTCAACACCCGCGCCGACTACGAACGCGAACTCCGACGCATGCTCGCCCGCCGCGATCTCTGGACCATCATCGACGAGGGTGTCCAAGCAGCCAACCTCAACTCCAGCGTCACCAACCAACCCATCCGCAAGCTCCGCTTCTTCCGCGACTTCTTCGGTTATCCCAAGGCTATGGAAGTCTTCAAAGACGACGCGCGCTTCGGCGCTGGCGTGCATGAACAAGCCGTCAGCAGGCTCATCGATGAAGCCGACCTGCTCGTCGAATACATCCTGCAACAAGACAAAAACGTCTTTGAGACATTGCTCACTACCGAGGAATTTTTTGTCTATCACAACGGTGACAACTCCACCATGCAGGCCGTAGCGGATAACTACAAAGAAAACTACAACTACTTTAAAAAGCTCGACTGGAAAAATTTCAAACCCGAAGACCTCGCGGCCCACGCCGACTTCATGCTCACCAGAGGGCTCAAAGAACTCAAAGAGTACCGCCCCGGAAACGAGAAAAAAACCTTGGACCTACTAGTCCGTTTCATGAAGACGGCGGAGCTCCAATTCAGCGCGGGTCAGAAAAACCCCGTGCCCTTTATGTATGTCGGCTACGGCTTCTGGGCCGGCGCGCCCGTCCCCGGTCGCACCGGACAGCAAATGCGCGGTGAGCAAGTCACATCTTATTGGAACATCGACTGGCGCACCTGGGACTACCCTGCGCACCAACCCGCGAAAATCCCCAACCGCAAAGGCATCTTAACTCACCCCGCATGGCTCCTCGCCCATGCGCAAAACCTCGAGACCGATCCCATCCACCGCGGCAAATGGGTGCGCGAAAAACTCCTTGCCGGCACCATCCCTGACGTGCCCATCACCGTCGATGCCGTCATTCCCCCTGATCATACACGCACCATGCGCCAACGCATGGAAGACCGTACCGGCGCTGAAACCTGTTGGCGCTGCCACCAAAAAATGGACCCGCTCGGTTTCCCCTTCGAACTCTACGACGACTTCGGACGCTACCGCATCGAGGAATTCCTCGAACATCCCGACAACCTCATCAAAAAAGTACCCTTCCACAACGCGCCTATCACAGAACTCACTTTCGGAGCCCATCTTCCCGTTTACAAATCCCTCCCCGTAAACTCCACCGGCATCCTCGATGGCACTGGCGACCCCATACTCGACGGCGAGGTTAAAAATTCCTTCGACCTCATCGACCGCCTCGCAAAATCGCAAAAAACCCGACAATCCATCATCCGGCACGCCTTCCGCTTCTTCCTCGGGCGCAACGAAAACCTATCCGACTCCAAGACCCTGATTGATGCCGAAAAAGCCTACCTCAACTCGAAAGGTAGCTTCGACGAAGTTATCGTCTCTCTTCTCACCTCCGATTCCTTTATCTATCGTAAAAATAGCACCAAGCCATAAATTAAAGCCATGAACTTCAATCGCCGCGAATTTTTCAAGACCACCGCCCTCGGTACCGTAGGCCTCGCCCTATCGCCCTCTTTCAGTCACCTCATGGCCGCGCCCGTACGTGCCGTCGCCCCTACCGCAGGAGGAATTCCCCACCGTTTCATCTTCATCCGCAAATCAAACGGTAACCTGCCCGAGCAATTCACCCTGCCGACCTTCTCCTCGGAACACCAGAAAATGCACACCGAGAAACAAGCTTTCGACGCCGATCTCGACAAACACGAACTCCCCGATTGGCTCCGTGGCCTCGAAAGCCACAAGGAAAACATGACCATCCTCCACGGCATCTCCATGTGCGTCTCCGGCGGTGGCCACTACTCCTACTCCGGTTGCATGGGCGCTTTCAAAGCCGGTCGCGACATCCTCAGCAACATCAAACGCGCCACCGTTGACTTTGAATTGGCGAATCTATTCCCATCACCCTTCGGCCACGTCGAGATGTCTCTCGCCGTCCCTCATGGTCGCGAGTTCCGCACCGGCATCGTCTCCGGATACTCCGCCCCCGGCGCACAGCAGCGCAACTACTGCTACGCCGATCCGATGACAGCGTACAACGAACTCTTCAAATCCGTCACCAACCAAAACGCCGTCGAGTCCGACAATTCCCTACTCGACTACCTCCGCGACGAGGAATCCCTCAGCCTCAAGAACCTCGACGGCGAAGAGCGCATCAAGATCGACAACCAAGTCCGCGCCCTCGAAGCCATCCGCGAGCGCAACCAAAAAGTCGCCACTTTCGGCGACACCATCAAAAAGCACCTTCCCAAGCTCGATTCCATTCACGAAAACGGCGGCCTCGACGCCACGCTCCTTCAGAAACAAGCCGCCTTCACCGACATCATCATCGCCGCCCTCGCCTCCGGCCTCACCAACGTTGTCACCTACACCATCGACGACCTCGGCACCGACATCGCCACCCTCCCCGAAAACGAAGCCAAGACCAGCATCCATGCCATCGGTCACGCCGCCGATGATGGTGCGCTCGCCATGCGCGCCCACATGCAGGCCCACCACATGAAACAGATCGAGACCATGGTCACCAAACTCAAGGCCATCCCCGAAGGCAGTGGCACCCTGTTTGACAACACCACCATCATCTACATGCCCGAGACCGGCGCAGGCCACCACGCCCCGGACACCGAGGCGCCCATGATCGTCTTGTCCGGGAAAAAATCGAAACTCGACCTCGCCGGCCGCTACATCCGCCTGCCTTTCCACGGCACCGAAGGCCACAAGACCCTGAGCAACTGGTACACCACCCTCCTCAACGCCTACGGCAACCCCATCAAGCACTACGGCGATCTCGACCAAGTCATGCAGCGCAACCGCCTCGAACAAACCGGTGCAATAAGCCGCTTCCTCGCCTGATTTCATGCCCTGCATGCCATCGAAAAGTCCGCCCATGATGAAAGATCGAATTCACCCCATGAAAACTATTTTCCATATCCTGTACATCATCTCGCTTACAACTCTCGGCATCCACGCCCGCACATGGAAAAGTGCTGATGGCAAAAGCACCTTCGAAGGGGAATTGATCGCTTACAATGCCGGAACAGGCGAGGTGACTGTGGATCGCGCTGGAAAACGAATCACCTTCAAACAGCAGATGCTTTCCGCCAGTGACATTGAGTTTCTGAAAAATTGGAAAGCCGCGCCCTCTCCCACGCCAGCGCCACCCACCCCCGCGACGCCCCCCGCCACCACCCCGGTTAGTAGCACCGCCGCCACCGCCCCCGCTGACAAACCCGACTACACCTTCAAACCCGCTCCTTTCGAGAAACGCAACTCATGGCTGATCCGGAACTTCGGCCCCGTCGGCATCGGAATTATGCTCGAAAAAGGCCCTGTGATGAAAATCAACAACGTTGAGCCAGGCTCACCCGCCGAGAAAACCGGCACGCTCAAGCAAGGCGACATCATCGAGATCATCAACGGCATCAAGCTTTCCGAAACCAAGCGCGATCCACGCATCGTTCTCGGCGACATCATCACCGAGGCCGAAGCTAGCAATGGCAAAATCAATCTCCAAATCAAAGACAAAGGCTCCGTCACCGTGGATATCCCCGTCCTCGGCCGCTACAGCGACACATGGCCACTCAACTGCCCCAAATCCGACAAGATCGTGCGCAACCTCGCCGATCTCATCGCCAAACAAGGCAAAACCGAATGGGGTTCCGTGCTGTTCCTGCTCTCCACCGGCGAGGAAAAAGACCTCGAAGTCGTCCGCGGCTGGATGAAGGAGCGGAAGGAAATTGGCACCATCAACTGGTCCGTAGGTATCGAGGGCATAGGCATCTGTGAATATTACCTCAGAACCGGCGATGCCTCGGTGCTTCCCATGATTCAGAAAGGCGCGGATCACCTGCGTGACAGGATTTACAACGGAGGATGGTCCGGCAGGGGCGCCTCGTTCAATTACCAATCCGGTGGCCACCTCAATGCCGCCGGCGTCCACTGCCTCACTTTCCTCATGCTCGCCAAAACATGCGGCGTGAATGTCGATGAGAAAACCCTCCAGAGCAGCCTGTCTCATTTCTTCGATTACTCGGGCAAAGGTAGCGTCCCCTACGGCGATTACGTCCCCAAACCCGGATTCCGTGACTGCAACGGCAAGACTGGCGGCCTCGCCATGGCCATGACTGTCGCCGCCCGTCTCACCCCCGAAGGCGAAAAATTCATCTACGCAAAAGCTGCCCAGACCAGCGCCATGAAAGCCTACTATGGAACTCACGATTATAACGTCGGCCACACCGGCGGTGGCATAGGTGAAATCTGGAAATCCGCCGGCGTACAACTCGTGGCCGAAAAGCGCCCCAAACAGCACCGCGAATACTTGGACGTAAGACGCTGGTCGCTCGAACTTTCCCGCAGGTACACTGGCGCCATGGGCATCGCGGGCGGTGAGGAAGGCAATTACGACCAAGCTTCTGGGGAAAAACCAATCGCCTGGGGCACCTTCAATGCCCTGAATTACACCGCACCCCGCAAGCACCTCCACCTCTACGGCGCACCTCTCAGCAAATTCGCGAAATCCTATCAGCTACCCGTTCGCCCCAAAGACTCCGTTCCCGCCGATGACGATTTCAACTCGCCCTTTCCCGTGCCCGGCGGCCCCTTGGCTGACGATGATCTTTTGAAGGAATCCCTAATGAAGCACGGTGGCTGGTATGTTCCAGGTCTGGTCAACAACGACAAAGTCACCGACGAAACTTTACTGACCTATCTCCATCATCCGGAGATCACGTATCGCTTCGATGCCATGGGCGCGATGCTCAAATACAAGAAGGACAAAATCCTCCTTGATCTTCTCCGGTCAAAGGACGCGAGATTGCGCCACGTCGGCATCATGGCGATGCATGAACTTTGGGGAACATGGCGACCAAGCAACGAAGAGACAAAAAGCCGCATCACCCCCGAGATGATGGCCGAAGTCGATAAGATCATCCGCAACCCCGAAGAATCCGGTTTCAATAGAGGCTGGGCGGTCGGGCTGCTGCAGCACGCCGATCTCCCACGCTTGCGCACCTTTCGAGACCTGCTCGTGGAATTGATCGAAAAGGGTACAGACCAAGCTCAAGTGTCTGCGATCCACGCCAGCACACCCTTTCTCACCGATCCGGAAAGTTACAAGATCATTTTCCCTCCGATGATGAAGGCCATTTCCACTGCGACTTCCTTCCCTGTCTCCATGTCCACATCCTCCAAAATCAGCAAAGCCATGGAGACAGCCAGTCCGGAAATCCAGGCGTACGGATTGAAACAGCTCCAAGCGGTCTCTGCGACACAACCTCCTGCTCTCGTCAGCAGAGAAACCGGCATCTATGTCATTCCCGATGGAGCCTCAGCCAAACGCACGGCTCTCAGCATCTCGCTCGGCTTTTCCGAAGAAGGGAGGCAAGTCATGAAGGTCCTCCCCAAAACCACACTGAAATCCTACATCAGTGGCAAGGAGTCCGATATGTACCGGTTCAGCGGCACATTCAAAAACGACAAGAAATATGTCGGCACTTGGCTATGGGCGGTATGGCCCCCAGCGAAAAAACCCGATGAGATTGACGCCCGCATCCAAGAGTGGCTGAAAAAGTCGAAGGGAGTAGTGGATGCCAAAAACTCCAAGGACACTCTTGAACTCAAAGCGGACGGCAATGCGCTATCGCAGAGTTACTACGGCCATAAGAGCAGACCAGGAAATGCCTTCTGGTCGGATAACACCATCTTTAGTGTTAGCAAAGGCGAAGCCTATCAAATGGAGATCCGCACCTACGAGGGCCATGAATTTCTCATCATTGAGGCCGGCGGTTTTGCCCCGGTCATCCCCAAGGAAGGCGAAGCCGAAGCCACGGTCATCACTCCCGACTTCCACTGTGGCTACCATATCTATATGAGGAAGAAGTAGTGAACCGAAATCGCATGAGAAAACAATCACCTCGGTTTCTTTTTCTCCTTCTATCACTGCTTGCCATCATGCGCTTGCAGGGAAACGAGGTGGTGCCAATACAGGTCACTGAGAAGGGAAAGGATGCAATGGTGACCTCGATCAAGGAGTTGCAAGGGGCGGTGTCCGAGGCGGCGGCTGGCACCACGATTTTACTCAAAAATGGGCAATACCATGAACCTTGTGTCCTGAAAGGAAAAGGTTCCAAAGAACGGCCCATTGTGATTCGTGCCGAGACCATGGGGAAAGTCGAGTTGCACAACCAGATCACGATGGAGGGCGAGTATCTTTCTCTGATCGGATTTCGATTTTCCGGAAAAGGAAGCATTGCCGTGAAGAATGGCGTCGGTTGCAGGATTAGCCGCTGCTACATGAACAATCTGCAAGCAAGCCAATGGTTGAAGGTGGACGCGCGTTCTCGAAATGTGGAGATCGATCACTGCTTGTTTGAAAAGAAAGAGAATAATCGCGAACTGGAGAAAGGTTGCCAGTTGTTGCGTGTCGATCAAACCAACACCCATGAAGCCCATCACATTCACCACAACCATTTCCGAGACATTCCCAAGGGCAAGAGCGGTAATGGCTATGAAACGATTCAACTGATTACCGTTGGCAACCCTAAGGATCCTAAGATCGGCGACACTGGGAACGTGATCGAATCCAACTTGTTCGAACGCTGCGATGGCGAATCAGAAATCATCTCGGTAAAATCAAACGGCAATCTTCTCCGTGGCAATACATTCTCCCATTGTCGAGGCGAACTGGTCCTGAGACATGGCCATCGCAACGTCGTGAACGGAAACTGGTTTCTTGATGGCAGCGGCGGTGTGCGACTGCAGGGGCAAGACCAGGTTGTGATCAATAACTACTTCGATCGAATCACTGGGGCGGGACTTGCGATGATGGATGGAACAGCAGATGGATTCTACATGCGCGTCGAGCGAGCTCTTGTGGCGCACAACACTTTCGTAAACTGTAGATTTACTTTCACGATAGGTCTCAATCATTCCAGTTATCCTGATGGTACTGCACCGCTCGCCTGCAACATTTCTAACAATATCTTCTATCAAGAAAAGGATGTTGAAACTCGGCTCATCACCTATGTGAAAGATCAAGAGCCTGAGGAGTGGATATGGCAGGGCAATATCTATCAAGGCGTTCTTGGCATCACACCACGCGATGGACTTAAGAATAGCTCCGCATTTTTGAAGTCAGGTGCCGAGCAACTCTTGCTGCCAACTGGCCAGACGCCGACAGCCGGACGCGCAGGAAGCAAACGAGACGAATTGGCCGTCGATCTGACCGGCCAAGCGCGCCCAGAAATGGGAACTGTTGGAGCATTTCACTATCGCGTAAGGCCCAACAGAGCTATGCCACTCGGAGCAGGGGATGTCGGCCTCTCTGCCGGAATGGAAAGAAAATAATAAAGATCGCGCGATGTGGATTACCTTGTGTTTGGCTGTGAAGGTCGTGGTTTACCCGAGTCGCTGATCGAAAGGGTGGGGGATCAAGCATTAAAAATACCGATGAAAGACGGCAGCACCCGCAGTCTCAACCTCGCCACCGCCGTAGCCATTGTGCTCTACGAAGCCGTGCGACAAGTGGGTTTTTTACCGTGGCAGCGGCAGAGCAACGCAAGCAGGCCGATACCGCCGAGTAGGGCGGCGGAGGGCTCGGGGATGGCAGTGAATCGAACGTTTTCTTCTCTGATTTCAATTCATAAAGCAAGAAACCGTTGCGAGGAGACGTTTACCTTGAAATTCAGCAACTTTCATGAAAATAACAATCATCCTAGCGACAGCTATCATAAGCGCCCTCTCGTCCTCCGCCTTCGCTAAGCCGCTCAAGGTCTTCATCCTCGCCGGCCAGTCCAACATGGAGGGGCATGCTGAAATCAGCACTTTTGACTATATCGGCAAAGATCCAGCAACTGCTCCTTTGCTCAAGGAGATGCTCAATCCCGATGGAACGCCACGGGTATGCGACAAGGTCTGGATGTCCTATTTGACTGGCCCGTATGATGGCAGTGCCAATGGCGAGGGACTAGGCAAATTGACCGCGGGCTTTGGTGAACGAGGAGACAACCCGACTCAACTCAGCAGCAAAATCGGCCCAGAGTTCACCTTCGGAATCTTCATGGAGAAAGAACTGAAAGAGCCCATTCTAATCATCAAGACCGCCTGGGGTGGCAGATCGCTCAACACGGAATTCCGCCCTCCAAGCGCGGGGCCATACAAGCTGCCCAAAGCGATTCAGGATGTGTGGGATCAACATCCCCAAGGCGCTCACGGAGTTCCTAAACTCGAGGAACGGAAAAAATGGCAGGACGAAAAAGATGCCGCCTCGGGGGTTTTTTACCGGATGATGATCGAGCATGTCAAAAAAGTGCTCGCAGATCCCAAGCGGGTTTGCCCCGCTTACGATCCCAAGCAGGGATACGAAGTGGCAGGATTTGTCTGGCTTCAGGGTTTCAACGACCTAGTCGATGGGACGACTTATCCCAACGAGAATTATGAGGAATACTCACGCTTGTTGGCACACTTCATTCGCGATGTACGCAAAGATCTTTCCGCCCCGAAGATGCCATTCGTGATTGGTGTGCTGGGAGTCGATGGTGAGAAGAATGTGAACTTCCGCAAAGCCATGGCCGCACCCGCACAAATGCCCGAGTTCAAAGGCAACGTCGTCGCTGTCGATACCGCGCCGTTTTGGGATCCTGTCATCGAAGCTGCACAACCCAAGCAGGGCGAGTATGACAATATCGTTGGCACCGCTCACACATTGAAACCAGATGGCACGCTCGACACCGAGTGGAAATGGGAGAATTACTGGAAGCCCATCGGCAAACCACTGCCAGAGGAACGGAATTGGCGCTTTGTCACGGTTGATGCTACCGAAAAAAAAGATAAGTTGGAAGAATTCACGGACAGACGATTCCGTGACATCACCCTGCCAGCGGGAATGGAGAATTGGTATATGCCCGACTTTGATGACAGCAAATGGACGGAAGGCAGAGCCCCCATCGGCAAGGGAGTATGGAAACACAACGGGATCAGCTTGGAGCAATTTCCCTCAACATGGGGGAAAGGCGAATTCCTGCTCATGCGCACGACATTTGAAGTGGATAATCTCAACTATGATTCCTATCGCCTCGCGGTTTTGGCGCGTCAAGGATACCATGTTTACTTGAACGGACATAAAATTCATACTTATATCTGGTGGCAGGATTCTCCACGTTACGGATCCATGGTCCTCGATAAAGACCAGATGCAATTTTTGAAAAAAGGGAAGAACGTATTGGCGGTCTATGCCAATGACCAATATGACCCGAACAACCCCGAACGCTATGCTGCGATCGATGCGCGGATTCAGGGCATCACCAAGGCAGACCAGAAGAAGCTCGACCTCGCTTTGGAAGAAATCCTTTCCCCCAAAGACAGGGAGGCACTGAAAGGCGCGTCCAACGGCGGTTACCACTATTTTGGCAGTTCCAAGATTTTCGCACAAATGGGCAAGGCATTTGCAGACGCCTTGCTGCCACTTCAGAAATAGAAAATGAACAACATCATGATGAAAAAAATATCGTTTATCATTCTGGGGGTCGCGGGGTTAGTGCCGCATATGGCGATTGCCGGCTCCGGTGGCGGAGCGGATGCGGGCTATTACACAGAACGCCCCCTCTATCAGTCCCGCCCGGATCCCACTCGTGAGAAATTTTTCGGAGTCATCGGCACCACCGGCCTGAAGCCGCGCATTTATCCCGGCGTGGTTCTCACCGTGGAGGAAATGGTGCCCGGCTCGCCAGCTGAGGGCAAGTTCACGAAAGGTGAAATTATCACCGGAATCAATGGCACCGTGCTCAAAGGAATCAATCCCTTCGTCGCGATGGGCAACGCCCTCACCAAGGCCGAGGCCACCGATGGGAAAATGGTTTTTGATGTAAGCTCTGCCGATGGCAAAACCCAGCGCAAGGAAACTGTCACCATCCCGGTGCTCGGCGCCTACAGCAAGACGTGGCCGCTGGATTGTCCAAAGTCGAAACGCATCATCAATGAGGCCGCAGCGTTTTACTCGGATCCAGAGAAGTTCAAAAAAGACGGCATTCCCGGAGCCCTCGTTTGCCTTTTCCTGCTTTCCACTGGCGATGAAAAATACCTGCCGCAGGTGAAAGCCTATTTTGATGCCTTTCCTAAGGATGTCAAAGCCATCGGCGACCATACTTGGAACAACGGCTACAACGGCATCGCCTGCGGTGAATACTACCTGCGCACCGGCGACAAATCAGTATTGCCCATCCTGCAATATTACTGCGACGACGCCAAAGCCCGTCAAAAATTCGGCGTCGGATGGACGCATTGGAGCAACGAAATCAATCCCGGCTATGTCTCCGGTGCTTTGATGAACCCCGCTGGCGCTCAAGTTCTCACCACACTCTTACTGGCAAAGGAATGCGGCATGAACGTCGATGACGAAACCTTGCTTGGAGCCCTTCGCTACTTCTACCGATTCGCCGGTCATGGAGGCGTCGCCTACGGCAATCACCGTGCGGAAGGCGGCTTTGGCTCGAATGGCAAAGACGGCATGGTCGCCGCTGCTTTGCACATCGCCTCCGGCGCACAAGGGGATACGACGATCTACAAAATGGCCTCCAAGTGCCAAGCCATGTCGATGATGGACGGTTACGCATCTCTAACGACAGGTCATGGCGATGAAGGCCGCGGTGACGGCATCTGGCGGAGTATCCTCAACTCCTATCTGATCAAGGATAAACCCACTCTCTACCGCGAGGCCATGGACGGTCTTACTTGGTGGCACGACCTCAGCCGCGAGCACGGTGGTAGCATCGGCATCGCGACATTGGATTTCGACGGTAGCGCGGTAGGTTCCTCAGGCCCCGGCATCGGGCTCTCCTACACCGCACCCTTGCAAACCCTTCGCATCACCGGCGCTGCCCCTACCCAGTTTTCTCAAAAATACACCCTGCCCGAGAACCTATGGGGCACCAAGGCGGACTTGGCATTTTTCTCCATTGACCACCATCCGAAATTCTTCGATTTCGGCCCGGAGGAGCCTGCCCATCTTCCGTTCCTGGCATTGGGCGATGCCTATCAAAAACCAGAAAAAGATCTCAACAGCCTCCCTCGGGAAATCCTGCTGAAATACATCCATCACCGGAGCTACATCATCCGCACCCAGGCGGCCAAAGCCTTACGCAAGGTCGGCGCATTGGACGAACTTGAGAAATTCCTCAGCGACCCCGATCCTCGCTTACGGCGTGCGGCACTCGATGGCTTGATTGATTGGAATTACTGGTTCGCCGCCGGCGACGAACCCATCACTAATGAACAGTTCACCCCCGGAATGTTGAAAGCGATCGTAAAGATCCTCTCCGATCCCAAGGAATCATGGTATGTCATCGATGGCGCGCTTATGGCACTCAAGTATGCTCCCGCAGAGGATATCCAGAAAAACTACACACTCATCCAACCATGGATCAAGCATTCGGATTGGTGGCTGCGCGAGGCCGCCTTCACGGCACTCACAGGACTGCAAAAAGATGACGCTCGTTACATCAAAATTCTTCCCACGCTTCTTGCAATGGTGACCAGTGAAAACAACACCCAGCCCCGCGAACGGATGAAGGATCACTTTGCATCAGCCCTTCGTGCCAAGAAACCGGAAAGCGAAGCCGGCAAACTCATCATCGCAGGAATGAAGAAAGCCGTTTCGGCAACCGAGATTAAAAGCGGTGTCCGTTCCGGCGAAGGAGCCTACAACGTCATGGAAACCGTGAAACTATGCTTGCGTAGCGATCCCACTCTCGCAGCACCACTCGCCATGGCCGTGCAGCCTCGTTTCGGCGACTTCAGCACTTCCGATCTCATCGGACTCGTGGGAGCTCCGGCTTCCCATCCTAGTGGTGACCCCTTCGGCCTCTATACGATGTTGGAAAAACTTGAGCCAAAACAGCGCGGAGAACTCCAGAAAGTACTGTTGCAAACCTACCGCCCCGAGCTCCTCAAACGACTTCGCGCCGAGAAGGATGCCAAACCAGAACTGCTCAACTCCATCATCGACCTCACAAAACTCGAAAATCCCAAAGCCGGTTGGAAGCCGATCGGCAAGGTGCCGCCTTCCGAACGCACTTGGAAATTCAAATCCTTCGATGCCACCGCCGAAAAAGACCAACTCCCCACTCGCGAGAGAAGACGTTTCCGCGAAATCGAATTGCCTGGTGAATTGAAAGACTGGTTCAAGCCCGAGTTTGATGACAGCAAATGGACAGCGGGACGAGCCCCTGTCGGCACCGGTATCTACAAACAGCACGATGCCACTTTTCCCCATCAATCTGACTGGGGCAAGGGCGAATTCATCGTCATGCGCACGACCTTTGAAATCGATGCCCTTGATTACGACTCCTACCGCCTCAGCATCCTCTGCCCCCAGGGATTCCAGGTGTATCTCAACGGCCACGAAATTGCTCGCTACGGTTGGTGGCAAGACAAACCACACTACGCGCCCTGGGATTCCGTCTCTCAGGATCGTTTGAAAACCGGCACCAACGTCATCGCAGTCTACAGCAACGTCGCCTACGATGAAGCCACAAAAGCACCCTACGGCCAAATGGACTGCCTGATCGAAGGCTTGAAGCTCTCGGACTTGGAGTAAACAACCCCGCACCCAGAAACGATCAACACAAAAAACCACCATCCTCGCCGCATCAATTATGAAACCACTTCAGCAACGCCTCTGCAACAGCCCCATCTGCAACAGCCTACTGTTGGCCACCATTTCAAGTCTCCTAATCACCGGAGCTTACGCCCGGACATGGACCAGTGCCGATGGTTCCAAGACTTTTGAAGGAGAGATCAAGTCCTACGACCCTAGTATCGCCGTGGTCACCGTGATCCTGTCCAATGGCAGCACCGTGCATTTAGAGCAGAATAAACTTTCTGCCGCGGATGCAGCGTTTCTCAAAGAATACTACAAGGAAAGCCGCAGCAAGGCGACTCAGTCATCATCCCCGGCAAAACTTGCTAACGTGCCAAATGCATGGCCTCCCGCAGGCGAGAAACCCTACAGCGGGAAAAGGCTGAAGTCCGGCTTCACATCGGATTTACAATCGCTCCAAGAGGAAATCTCCCGCGCTTTACCCAAGGTCGGCAGCAACGGCTTCACCAATCTTGAAAATGCGGTCAAGGCCACTGCCGCTGCCGCAGCCAAGGCGGATGCAGCACAGAAAGACCTCGGCCAAATCGCCGCCGCCAAGGGATTGATCGATCACGCCAATGGCAAGTGGATCGGCGGCGCAAAAAAAGAAATCGCCGCCGCTGAGGCCGCGCTTAAAAATGCAAAAACCGCGGACGAACGCAAAGCCGCAGAAAGCCAGCTCGCCGCCGCGCAAAAAGGCCTCGCTGAGGGTGAGGCGGCTCTCAAGGAACGCACAGCGGCTTATGAGAAAGCCAAGGCCGACGAAAAAACACTGAGCCGCAACCACGAAGAGGCCCAGGCCGAGCTGGCAAAAGCCAAAGCGCACGAAGCCGATGCCGCGAAAAGCCTACTCGGATCACTCGATTCTTTCCTTGCCAGCTCATCGCTCGACGGGAAACTTGCCAAAGCTTTCATCCTCACCGCCGCCACCCCTGATGCACTCGCCGACTTCGCCGAGAAAAGCACTGAAAACGTTGAAGTGGTACAGCAACTCCTTGCCGATGAATCCCTGATGATGGAGATGATGATGGCTGGCGGCGCTCGATTCGGAAAATTTGGTGAGGCCATGAAAATTTTCTCCACCATCCAAAAAGTCAGCCCCAAAGCAAAAGAGGGAGTCTTTCGCCGCCTCGCATTGGCCACCAGCCTCGAACACGCGAATCCTATCGCTCAAAATAACAGTCCCAACGTCAAAGATCAATCCACTCACATCCACCCCGTAAAGCGCTACTTGCATTTCGAAAATGCCTTTCTGGCGGGTGAACTCGACCCCGCCTTTAAAATACTGAACGCATGGGAAATGCGCTTCGTCGTGAACAGCGAAGAGCCCGACGAAATCCTTGCCTGGGGTCGTGAAATGCTCCGCACCTACCGCCCTGACCACATTTACAACCCCGATTATGGCTGGCGCTACGTCAACAGCGTCCGCAGCGAAGTCCCCTACGGATCTCAGAACGTTCAGTATGACATTCCCTCGAATCACCAGCATCAGAACATCATGCTCAACGGCGGGGTCTGCGGCAGACGTGCGTTTTTCGGACGCTTCATCCTTCGCTCCTTCGGCATTCCCACCTGGGGTGTCACGCAAAAAGCCCACGCTGCTCTTAGCCATTGGACACCCAAAGGCTGGGTCGTCAACCTCGGCGCTGGCTTTCAACACAGTTGGTGGGACAAAGACGATGTCAAACTCACCGGCAACCAATTTCTCCTCGAAACCCAAGCCCGCGCTCACAAAGACGCCTACATCAAAATCGTACGTGCGGAAATGGTCAGCCGCATTCTCGGCGAAAAAGCCTATAACGAACGCAGTAACGAGCCGGGCGGATCATGGAGCAATTTCGCCATCCAGCAATCCCGAGTTCTCGCCGCAAACGCCACCGACCTTGGCGCGCTCGGACAGGAACTCGCCGAGGCCAATGAGAAGGAGCAACAACTCCAGTCCGAGGCCGCGAGCAAAGCAGATCTGGAAATTACGGAAAAGGACGGCGCGCTCACCATCCCCGCAGTTGCCCACAAAGAAACCTCCGGGAAGTCGGCCACGATGCGCTCATTCTCCAGTGGCATGCAAATCCACGCCTTCGGCGGCTTCAAGGCGGAGTATCGCATCAACGCACCCCGAGCAGGCAACTACCTTCTCACCGTCAAGGTCGCTACGGCTCAGACCGGCCAGAAATTTCTTTTCACCATGAACGGTACGTCGCTTGCGGAACAACCTGCACCGTACACCATCGGCCTCTGGCAAAGCACTCAAGCCATTCCTGTCACACTCAAAAGCGGAATCAATTCACTTGAATTCGCAATCGCAGAGGGCGGACGAGGAGTCACCATGAAGGAATTCATCCTCACCCCTGCCAAGTAAACTTCTTCACCCCAGACCCAAAAGACATCTATGAAAAAAACCTCGATAGCATCATCTCTCTTCTTCAATGCATGGTTTCTCGCATTGGCCAGCCCGACCATCGCCCAAGTGGACTACCGAGGAGATCAACCATGGAGCCAGCGCGCCGACAGCGGCCCCGATGCACAAGTCCCCGGCTGGTATTATAATCTCGGCCTCACCGGCATCCGTGCTGAACTGGTCGCAGATCAACCCAAAGCCCTGCTGGTAAAATACGTGCTACCCAAAACTCCAGCACAGAAAGTGATCAAGATCGATGATCTCGTCATCGGCGTGAATGGCAAAAAATTTCGCAAACCCCATCTCAACGGCTACGGCAAAGAGGTGTTTGGCGCGCAAGGCCCGATCGAAGAACTCGCCGAAGCCCTCGAAGCATGCCAGGCGAAATCCGCCACCGGCAAGCTTACGCTCATGGTGAAACGAGGCGAGGAATCCATCGACGTGGAATTAGACATCGGCAAAGACTACGGCAGCTATGCAGCGACCTATCCCATCAATTGCCCCAAATCGGATAAAATCCTTGGCGAATTACTTGACTACATTGCCAAACAACAAGAGGAAAATGGCTCTTTCGGCGACCCTGTGCACAACACCTTTTCGGCCCTAGCCCTGCTCAACTCTGGCGAAAAAAAATACCTTCCCGATGTGAAACGCAACCTGCGCCATCTCTGTGATTCGATCAAAGCGTCTGACGAAGAAACCAGAAATTACGGCTTGATGAATTGGACGTACATGGGCACGGCCATTGTACTTTGTGAATACTATTTGATCACCAAGGAAAAATGGGTGCTGCCAGAGTTGGAGAAAATTCGTGATCTACTTTATGAGGGGCAGTATCTCGATATGTCCCAAATCAATCCCAAGGTGAAAGAATCACACCCGGATTCCTATCCCACAGGGCCCAAACAAGCTCATGGCGGCTGGGGACATAATCCTGGCTTCGAGGGCTACGGCCCCATCGCCATGATCACCGCCCAAGGAGCGCTTTGTTACTCGCTCATGCATCACTGCGGCATTGAGATTGATCGCAAGCGCCTTGACGCAGCGTATGCTTTCCTCAAGCGTGGAACCGCCCAAAATGGGTACGTGAATTATGGCGATTCTGCCAGCGATCCAGACGACTGGGCGGACATGGGTCGCACCGGGGCAACGGGCATCGCCTTCCTTGTCCACCCGTACGGCGATAGTCGACAAGCACGAAAATACTCCGATGTCATCGGCAAGCATCCGCAAAGTTTCCCCGACACCCACGCCTCACCCACCATGGGCATGGGCTACGAGGCACTCGCCGCCGCAACCGACTCCGGAAACTTCCGCAAACTTTTGGATGCCAACCGTTGGTGGTTCACCATGGCACAATGTGGCGATGGAACATTCTACTACCAACCGAACCGCGACAGCTCCGGTTACGATTCCTCCGCGCGGATGTCAGCATCCAGCGTAGTCGCATTCATCTACACCATGCCCAAGCGGAACCTCTTGATCACTGGTAAATCCATCAAGTGAACCTGCAATTTCGTTCCCATTCCTTATCGGAAAAGTAATTCGAAAACTTCATAGCCTGTCTCGCTGAAGCCAAGACGTTGGTAACTGCTTCGAGCGCTGTCATTATCCCGTTCCATGTAGAGGCGGATGCCGCAGCAATCCGCATCGGCTTCTGCGAGTTCTTTGATGTGGTTGAATAGCGCGCGGAACACACCTTTACTGCGGAAATGCGGATGCACATAGACACTCTGAATCCACCAGATCTCGCCGTTTCTCCAATCGCTCCACTCGAAGGTATGCGCCGTCTGTCCTACCACCTCGCCGTCTATGGTCGCTACAAAATATCTTCCCCGTGATGGTTCGGCAACGAAACGTCGCACTCCCTCTAATACCGTCGCGCGATCCAGTTCCCTTCCTTCGGTTTCTTGGCACAGGGCGATGTTGAAATCGGCAATTGACTCGATATCTGCCGAGTTCGCAGGTCTGATGCTAATCATTTCATTCGTCATGGCGTCGTTTTATCAGTTGTCATCAACAATCGTCGAATAATAATTTGTGATCACCAACGAATCCTGATTTGCCCATGTTTTTCCCATGAGGGGCTACCCGTTTCTGTCTGCATCATCTGGCTGTATTCTTTATGGCGCGGATAGCAATTCCGGCACGCGCAGCAGAATGAACTCGCTGTCGTCGGGGCGATGTAAAAATCGTCCGGCGCTGAATGGTAAATTGTTGTCGTTGCCGACCATGATGGTGCTGGCATCGACCATGGCCACCGTCTCGATGGTGAAGAACGGAAAGGTGAATCGCCCTTCTTGACCCTCGCCGCGATCTCCGGTCTGACGGGCTAGGCTTTTGGGATCCTGGATGTTCATGAGGTCGATGTAGGACAGCTTTTTTGCAAAGCCCTTGGCATCGACTTGGGAGAAATCGACGACATACACGCGCTTGTAGCGAGCGGGATTCTCGAAGCAGTTGGGTGGGTTGTTGCCCGGGGCACAGGCGCGGGCGGGGTCGCCTTGGCCGTCGTCGCGCTCGATCACGAGGGCGCGTGTCGCGTCGATCATGTTGAGGTCGCCGATGGCGGTGGCTTCTTTTTCCAAGGCGTATTTCACACTCTCGCCAGTCCAGCGTGCAGCGGCGGGGTCGAATGCGAGAACGTGCAGGAAGCGGCCTTCGGGTTTTCCGTTCGCGTCCAGTAGCGGCTTTTCCAGCATGGCCCAGATGCGTGAACCGTCGGGCGTGGCGGACATGCCCTCGAATCCGCCACTGCGCGGCACCTCGAATGCCACCACGGCCGGCGTGGCGGGCATTTGCAGGCTGTGGTGCTCGGGAGCACGCAAGCGGCGACCGGCGAGATCAGTTTCGAAAAAGCCTGTGACGCGACCGGACAAGTCGGCGCGGATGAGATAAGGGCCGAACTCATCGCCGAGCCAGACTGTTTCACCGATCACGACGAGGCTCTCCACATCGAGATCGGCACCGGTCAGGTAGCGCTCGCCAGTGCCTTGGTAGGTGATACGGAAGGGGATTTTGCCGTCCGGATCGCGCAGGAAAGTGGTGGTTTTGATCGCGACTTTGCCGGTGGTGAAATCAGGCCGAGCACGATGCCACATTAGCAAAGCATCGGGGCTGTTTTTTTGATTGCCGAAGCCGTTGTCGGTGAGCAGCCACCAGTCCCCGTTACCGGCGTTCTTCATGGAGGAAAAGCCCTGTAATGGCTGGCCGTTGAAGGGCAGTGACAGACCGGTCTCACGCCCTTGAGGTTCCGGGCCGGTGCGGCCCATGATGGTGCCGGGGCTATCCACGCGCAGGTTACCCGGGCCGGTGAATTTTCCGGAAACCATGGCATCGCGCGGCACATCGGCTGGTGGCTGTAGCATCGTGTTGGCAGGGAGTATCGCATGACCGAGCAGCTCGGCTGGCACCTGAGTCTGCGCCCATGATAGGCTGGGCAGAATGCAGGCAACCAAAGTTGAGGCGATCCGTCGCAGGGGCGATGTCTGGCGCTCACTCACGTGGGATAAGGCCGATTTTGAACCATTGAGTGATAAGAGGGAAGGGTGCATATACAATTTTTTGATGTCAGGGATTTTACAAAATTTCAGTGCCTGATGTACAGAATTATTTTGGTTTTAGCGCCTCTGCCATGGCGTGAAAGGCTGGCTTGGTCTTGGATTCGCGGTCGAAGAGGAGGCCGTGGTTCACCCGCTGCCATGGCCATTTGTTGAGCCAACTGTGGCGGTCGTTGAGGCCCCAGACGGAAACGCGATCGACGTGTTGGATGTTTGCCATGACGGCCTCCATGACCTCGCGATAGACGCCTGATTGTTTTTCGAGGATTTCCGGCGGGCAGCCGTTGACGTAGGGGTTGATCTTGCTCGCATCGTCGCGGGTTTTGGGATTCCAATGGAGTGCCCGCGGGATGACATCGACATCCAGTTCTGTTAGAGCGCAGCGGAAGCCCTCGGCGGCGAATTGTTGGATCATGTTCGCGAGGTTAATACCTGTTTTTTCACCGATTTCGAGGTGGCATTGGCTGCCTACAATATCAATCTTGCAGCCCTTGTCGCGTAGCTTGCGCACGAAGGCGAGGATGGCCTTGAGGCGGTCGGGTTTCTCGACGAGGAAATCGTTGTAGGTGAGTTTTGCTTTGGGATCGATCTCGGCGGCGATTTTGAAAAGTCGCTCCGGGTAATCGGCACCGAGCACGCGGGTGAGATCGGTGACGCGGTAGCCGGGGGAGGGGACTTCGATGAATTCATTGAGCACGTCCCAGGAATCGATTTTACCGGCGTAGCGGGACATGAGTTTCGCGGCGTGGTCTTCGATGCGTTTCCACACCAGTTTGGCATCGGCTTCTTTTTCGCCATCGCGGAAAAGCCAATTGGGGTAGTTGCCATCGCGATTGAATAGGAGTGTGTGGCCGACGACTTTTTGGTTGTGCTTCGTGGCGAGCGCGATGAGACGGTCGATGGGTTCGAAGCGATAGGTGCCTTCTTTCGGGCAAAGGTATTGCCACTTCATGCAGTTCTCTGGCGTGACGCTATCGAAGTGGGTGGTGAGGATTTCCATTTCCGCAGGCGTGTAAAGCGTGTCGAATTGCGTTTGCACGGAAGTTCCGATGAGTGGATTTCCATTCGCGAGTTTCCGCAACGAAGTGACGGCGCTATCCTGTGCCATGGCGCGCTGGGAAGAAAGCAGCAGGGCACTGGCGGAAATGCCACGCAAGAATTGTCTGCGGGTGTTCGGGTGTGCCGATGAAAGTTGATCAGGTTTCATGACATGTGTTTAGCGGTTGCGAGGTAGGGTGTCTGCTGCAAAATTACGAGCGAGCATCAAAATAATTCATCTATTTACAAGAATTTCTTCACTTCAAACTGGTCCTCATACCACCAAGTTTTGGGGTGAATTTTAAAGCAGATAGCGGCATAAACCATCGATCATCAAGGGATTGCGGACATGACAAGCCTCATCTCAAGCGAATTGCAGGGATAGCACTTCAGTTGATTTAGACCTAAGTTGGCATATTACTTGCCAGTTTTTGGAATTGAAGTTTTATCTTTCCCGCCCGCTCATGTCTTTCTCATGGATTCATCGTTTGATCGCCTCGTTTCTCATCGCGGGGTCGGGGCTGGTCCATGCGCAAAACCTCGTGCCGAACGGTGGGTTCGAGAGCGGATTGACCAGTGGATGGAATCACAGTGCGAGTGGAGGGGCTAGTGCTACCTACACGCAGGAGACCGCTCAGCCATACGCCGGAGGTAGAGCTTTGAAGAATGTCATCACCAGCGTCGTGGCCGACGTTTGGCGAGTGCAGTCGCTTGGGCCTACTTTCACGACTCTTCCCAGTGGCACTCCGACAACTATCACCTTCCGCGCCCGTGCTACCACGCCCGGCACACGTGTGCGCATAGTGATGCAAACCAATTCCTATCAGTGGCGGGATTACACTCTGTCCACTTCATGGACGTATTTCATCTGGAATCACAACACCGTTGAAGCCAGCCCACGGCTACGCATCCAGTATCCCGATGTGGGAACTGTCTGGCTGGATGAAATTTCTGTCGAAGCCCACACCACTCCCGCCAGCGGCATCCTCGTTACCCTTGATCCATCGATCCGTCATCAGATCATGGACGGTATCGGTGGCTCGATAGCGTTTAATTTGCCAGACTATGAAGCCTTGAGCGCCACGCAAAAAAACGAGATCGAAAACCTGCTTTACGTCGATTGCGGCATCGATATTGTCCGCCTCAGGACAGGCAACTCTGATGCATTGAACAACGAGTTGGCACTGAGGGCCCAGAGGAATGGTGCCAAAACCCTTTTGACTTGCTGGTCTCCGCCGGCATCTCTCAAAAGCAATAACAGTATCACTAGCGGTACTCTTAAGATCGTTTCAGGTAAGTACGACTACGCCGGATTCGCGGATTGGTGGTATGCAAGGCTCAGCGCATCCAACTGGACCCACGACTTCATCTCGATCCAAAACGAGCCGAGTTACGATCCCGGCGACAAAGAGACCTGCCGCTTGTTCGCTAACGAGACCGTTCCCGCGACAACGAGCGGGTCTGCCAGCTACAGGTTAGCCTTGCAGGCCGTTTATAACAGAATCAGGAATGAATCGAAAAAACCGCAATTTATCGCGGTGGACGCTGAAACCCACTCAGCTTTTACTACAACCGCCCCGACGGTTTCGGCGCTCTCATATGTAAACCACCTCGGATTCCACAACTACGGCACAAATGACTTTGCCGTTGTTAAAGCAGACTATAATGGCAAGAGAGGATGGATGACTGAATGGGGGAAAGATGCCTCAACTGCGGACCCAATTGGGATTAAGGAGAGCTGGATGATTCTCGCGACAAATATTCACCAATCGCTGGTTGAGGCAGATGCCTCGGCCTACCTTGCTTGGAGAATGGTGCATGGCAATAATACGGGTCAGGTCTGGGCTATGATCGGTGTGGAAAATAAACACTACCAGGTCCAGAATTCGTTTTATGTCATGAAGCACTTCGCAAAAGAGATTTCGTCCGGCCACCAGCGCTTTGAGGTAACCAAGGCCGCTGGCACGAACGCAAGCATCCGCGTTTCTGGCTATATCCATCCTGCAGGGAACCAAGTCACCTTGATCGTCCTCAATACCGGTGGCACGGATGATACAATCTCACTCCGCTTCCGCGGGCTCGCTGTCTCCACTGCTAAGGCTTTTCGGACGAGACAGTTCGACATCGCTGGCTTTCCGTATCGTGATATGGGCACGGTGAATCTCGCCAACAACCAAACAATTTCGAAGAACTCGATCACCACCTACGTCATTGATCTTGCCCAAACACTCAACGCTTATGATCCGGCACTGTTGCGAGTGGATGGCTCCCAACACAGGGACGGTCAATTTTCTCTAGCAATTCCTGCCCAACCCGGCAACAATTTTATTCTTTGGAGATCGAGCACTCTCGCTCCCAATTCCTGGGTCAAAGTCACCGATGCCATTGCCACCGAATCGAACGGCTACCTCTATCTCACCGACCCAAGCCCTGATGCCACCCGCGCTTTTTACTCCGTACAACGCGACACGGGTCTTTGAAAATCTGACGAATCAAAGCGAGCGCATTGGAGCTAAGGAAAAGCTGCTTCGTTTCAAATCCGGTTTCTAATTTTCACGAAGCCAGTCAAACATTTCAGACCAAGCAAACCGCTGGAAATCCATAACACCACATCAAGACTCCCAGGGTAAATATAGGCATCGACCGCGAACCAGATAAATACAATAAATCGTGGACGGAACAGCCACAAATAAGGCGCCGCCATCGCGTTCCTCGCGAATGCGAATGCGACGACGATCGCGTAAAGAAACACATAGCTCCCACCGGCCCATGCGGAGGCGGCACCCGTATGCATCATGGTGAGAGCGGTCGCGGTGACCACCACCTGGTCCGCCATCGTATCGGTGAACGACCCTCGATCCGATGCCTGGCCGCGGAATCTCGCAAGTGGCCCGTCCAAGCCATCGAGCAATACATGAAGCAGTAACATAACAAATGCCGCCACTTTTTGATCCATCAAAAAAAACGGACAATAGAGCAGCCCCGCAAGCATCGAGAGAAAGGTCACGTGACTACCTCTCATGCCAACACCCGCCATCTTAATGAGAAGCGGCTCGAGCATGCGCCCGCGCAAGTTTTGATTCCAATCCATGAAGCCACCTTCACCGCCCGAGTAGCAGTTGATGTGGCGTTTTCCGGAGTCCACCGGAGCAGGGGATTCTTCGTTCATGACGGATCAAGGTTCGCTTGGAATGAAAGAGGTTGGAATCCCATGCCGCGGATTCCCGAGCCGGTATTGTGAAACGCCACTCCACCGTGCTCGTGTCCGGAAAAGGGCTGATGCGTGTGGCCGAAATAGCAATGATCCAAAATCTCGCGCCAATCCGGTAACACCAAACTCAGATGATGCGCCAACCGCGCGATAGTACGCTCTTTCGGGAAATAGAGTTGATGGAACATCTTCGAAACTCCCAATGCATCAACGCCGTCATACAAAGCCTTGCTGAAATTACCGCGTGGACTGTCCTTGCTCCACTGGGCACGATAACGTTTCAGCTCCTCCAGACTCATTCTACGGTTCACGCAGTCGCCGTGAAGAAACAGACACCTGCCCAATTGCAGATGGAGCTCGTGACAAACCAAGGTCTCCCGCTCCGAGGCAAGCACGCGCAATTCTTTGACGAATTCGCTCAGACAATCATGATTGCCTAAAATGTAGTGGACCTGCTTCCAGCGTCCGTCATGGATCAATTGCTCCACCCATTCCAATGCCGCCGCCGTGGCCTTCGATTCATCGGCAAAATGGCTCCAGCGAAAATCGAAGGTATCCCCGTTTAACACCAAGATCTCCGCATCGCCACGCACGTCGTCGATCCGCTCCCACAGCTCTGCACCATCGGACCGGCGGGAAAACAAATGCAGATCCGAGACGACGAGACCACGATTCATTCCGACATCGTTGGCAGCGATTTCCTCAGGCATGACCATGGTGGTGATTGGTTCAGTGATTGTTTGATGTAAAATAGACGCTATTCTCTCGCGGAACTATTATGCTTATCTGGAGAGAAACGCAATCAAACCTGCGCGACTGTTTCCAGTAAAGCATTCGGTCGATTTTTGGCGATTTGCAATAACCGAACTGCGGCACCCGATGGCGAACGTAATCCGCGCTCCCAGGACACTGCCGTAGCTTTCGGCACGTTCAACAAGTCTGCAAAGACTGCTTGACTGACATTCATGCGCTTGCGAATCGCTGCGATTTCACTGCTAGAAAAAACCGCTATGTGTGCACTCATCTGGTGCGTGCGAGCCGTTATTTTGCCCGCTGCGTGATCGACACCTTGCTGCATGCTGGTGAGGAGCTCGTCAAAATGGAACTCAGGAATTTTATTTTTTTTGCGCATAATACGACTTGATTTGCTCGGCAAGAAAGCCGAGTTGGTTTTGTTGTGCTTTGGTTAGATTGGCAGTGTCTGATTTTCGAAAGAGCAGGAAAAGGTAAACGACGCGATGTTCGGGAAGGTAAAGATAAATGACGCGCGCTCCGCCACTTTTCCCCCGACTGGCGAGCGCCATGCGTGCTTTGCGAAGTCCTCTGCATCCAACAATCAAATCGCCTAGTTCTGGGTGATGCAGCAATTCGTTTTGAAATGCACGAAATTCTTCATCGTCCACAAATTCAGCGAGTTGACGAGAAAACACAGGAGTTTCGATAAAAGTCAACGTCACAAAAAAGAGATACAATGTATCCCATTTAAGTCAAGGTAAATTCAAGCAACTCAGGCGATACATGCCCGTGCATATTCTGCTGGAGCTTGCTTTGAAAATTGCCGTGTGGTTAAGAGTTCATTTTCTCCTAATGCTTGACCAATGCCTTGCATTTTTTAACATCAGAGCATGTTGAAACTACTGACTCTACTGCTGCTGATCCCCACTCTGCTTTTCGGACAAACCGGTGCCAAAGACAAGGAAGCCCTGCTGGCGAAAATCCAGAACAAGGAATCCGCCCTGACCTGGGTGATCACAGGCGACTCCATCACCCATGGTGCTTGGTTCACCATGGGCGCCCGCTCGTATCCCGAGCACCTTGCCGAGCGAGTGCGGGGGGAGATGTTGCGCTTTCGTGACATCATCATCAACACGGGTGTCTCGGGCGAGATCAGCACGGGGCTGCTGGCCGACTACGATTGGCGCGTGCTGCGTTTCAAGCCCGATGTGGTTTCCCTCAACCTCGGCATGAACGACTGCGCCCGCGTTCCTTTGGAGCAACACAAGAAGGAAATGGCCGAAATGATCACCAAGGCCAAGCAGTCCGGAGCCATCGTCATTCTTCATGCCACCAACACCGTCTTCACCGAGCACGGCCACGCGAAAAAACTCCCACCCTTCATTGAGGCTGTCCGACAACTCGCCACCGAGCACGATGTGATGCTGGTCGATCACTACAAAATGTTTTCAGAGCAAAAACAAGGTGCCGAAAACCGCACCTGGTTCAGCGACGCGATCCACCCGAACGGCCTTGGCCACGCCCACATGGCGGCGGAAATGTTCCGCGTCATCGGCATCCACGATCCCAAGAGCGATACCTGCAAACTCGCGCGCTAACTATGGCAGAGAAACATCTTCCCCCATAGATCCAAGTTCACATCACATCAACATCAGCCATTTCTGAAATTCTGAAAATTCTGAAATTCTGTCAAAAACTGGCCACAAATCACCTGCATCGCCCCGAACCATCGGGAGCCAATTCCTAGCGTGATGACCCTGACTCTACAATGGATCAGTGTCCCATTCCGTGTGGTTCCCAAAAATTCACAGAAATTTTCTTGCCTGATTTAAGTCGGGAAGGTAACTCCTCCTGCGTCACCACCCGCTCTAACATCATGAAAGCAATGCCACTCAACTTCTACCGTGTCTCCTGGATTCCAGGGGAGGGAGCTGTCTGATGGTTTGAACCACACTCAGCCAGCCCCCAAACGAAACGCGGGCTGCTGATTCGATACGAGTTGAAGTAGCCGCCCGCCACCGCCGCGGGCTTCTTCTTTTTCCTACTCAACCGAATCACTTCCATGGCCACACGCCAAACAACTGAAACAAAAATAGCACCACTCGCGCTGCTCTGGCAGCAGATGCGTGGCTTCCGCGGCAAGTACGCGTGGGCCATCGCGGCGTTGTTTGTTTTCACTGCGATCAATTACCTGACGCCGCTCATCGCCAGCGCGACGATTGATTTCGCGCTCTCGCAAAAGTCCATGGAGCGCGGACTTCAGTCCGCTTCTTCGCAGCCGCCAAATGATAGCCCCATCACCACACACATCATAGCCCTGATGGGCGGCGCGGATTTCGTCAAAGAGCGCTTGTGGTTTCCGGCGCTGTTGATGCTTTCTCTCACGGTCGTCGCGGGTGGATTCAGCTATTTGAAAGGTCGCTTCGCCGCCGAGGCATCGGATGGAATCGCACGAAGGCTCAAAGATCGGCTCTATGATCATTTGCAACGCCTGCCCGCCCGCTACCACGACCGCGCGGAAACTGGCGACCTGATCCAACGCTGCACCTCCGATGTGGAAACGCTGCGTCTCGCCCTCGCCGCGCAGGTCGTGGATGTCAGCAATGCCGTGTTGCTGGTGCTCACCGCTCTGCCAATCATGATTCTGTTAGATGGCCGGATGACTCTCGTTTCCTTCGCTTTGGTGGGCCCCATCATCGTCTTTGGCTATGTTTACATCGGCAAGGTGAAGCACCTCTTTGCCGAAGTCGCGGAGTCGGAAGGCCAAGTCACGCGGGTGGTTCAGGAAAATCTAACGGGTCTGCGTGTGGTCCGCGCGTTTGCGAGGCAGGATTTCGAAATCGCGAAATTCGCCGCACCGAACAAGCTCTACCGCGACCGCAGCCTGAAGCTATTGCGCCTGATGTCATGGTATTGGTCCACCTCGGATCTCATCGTGCTCATGCAGCAAGCCATCGTGCTTTTCACCGGCGCGTATTTCATTTCCCAAGGCACTCTCACTCTCGGCACCCTGTTTGCCTTCCTCATGTTCCTAAACATGCTGCTGTGGCCGGTCAGGCAGATGGGCCGCACGCTCACCGATCTCGGAAAATCCGTGGTCGCCCTGAACCGCATGGGCGAAATTTTATCCGAGCCCGAGGATAGTGCGCCGCTACACCCTGCCACGCCTCCCTCTCCCGCCCAGGGAAAAATCGAGGTCAGCGATCTTGTTTTCGGATACACCGAGGAGAACGCCGCGCTCAATGGCATTTCCTTCACAGTCGAACCGGGCGAGACACTCGCGATCCTCGGGCCCTCCGGTGCTGGGAAATCCACGATGATGCACTTGTTGCTGCGGCTTTACGATTACTCAGGAGGCTCGATCAAATTCGATGGCCATGAACTGAGTGATCTGGATCGGCAATGGGTGCGCTCGCAATTCAGCGTCGTCATGCAGGAGCCGTTCCTGTTCTCGAAAACCATCGGCGAAAACATCCGCCTCGGACGCAGTGCCGCTGCGAACGAGGAACTCCGCGAAGCCGCGCACCTCGCCGACATTCACGACACCATCAACGGCTTCCCCGCCGGATACTCCACTCTCGTCGGCGAGCGCGGCGTGACACTTTCCGGTGGTCAGCGTCAGCGCGTGGCCCTAGCTAGAGCATTGCTGCAGGATACGCCGGTGCTGCTGCTCGACGATGCCCTAAGCGCGGTCGATGCGGAAACAGAATCGACCATCCTCGAAGCCCTGCGCCGTCGCCATGGCCGACGCACCACGCTGGTCATCGCCCACCGCCTATCCACCTTGGCTCATGCCGATAAAGTGATCGTGCTCGAAAAGGGCCGCATCATCCAACACGGCACCCACGCCGAACTTTCCGCACAAGACGGCCTCTACCGCCGCCTATGGACGATCCAGAACGCGCTGGAGAATGAACTGTTAGCCGAAGCCGCCCCATGAAAGATGAACCACAAGAAGATGTTTTCAGCGACAAGCTCGATCTGAGTTTGTGGGCGCGCGTGTTTCGGCACACGCTGCCCTACAAGCACCTCGTCATACGCCTCGCGATTTCCGCGGTGCTCATCGCGATCGCGGATGCCAGCTTCGCGCTCGTCACCCGCTGGGCGGTGGACGATGTGGTGAAAGCCGGAAACGCGGTAAGTCTTTTGCCGCACATCGCGGTGTACGGAGTTCTCATCATCTCGCTGGTCATCAGCGTGTGGGTTTTCATCAACTCCGCAGGCGGACTTTCGAACAACATGAGCCATGACATTCGCGAAGAATGTTTCAAGCGCATCCAGGAGCTGGAGTTCGCCTACTTCGATCACCGCCCGACAGGCTGGTTGATTTCGCGACTGACATCGGATTGCGACAAGCTCGCGCGCATCATCGCGTGGGGCAGTCTCGATCTGGTGTGGGCGGTGTGCCTCGTGATCATGATCGCCATCATTCTGATCGTACTGCATCCGCTGCTCGGGTTGCTGGTGCTATCCGTGGTGCCGCCGCTCATTTGGATCAGTGCGATTTTTCAGAAAAAGCTGCTGCTCAGCTCGCGTGACACCCGCAAGTTCAATTCGATGATCACCGCATCCTTCGCCGAAGCACTGCAAGGACTGCGAACTACTAAAACTCTAGTACGTGAGCGAGACAACCTGAGCGAGTTCCAAGGAATATCCTCACAGATGTATGGCGTCTCGATCCAGAATGCCCTGCAATCCGCGGTGTATATTCCCATCGTGCTCACCCTCGGCAGCCTGGCCGCAGGCATCGCCCTGTGGCGCGGTGGCGCGGGTGTGATCGATGGCAGCCTTTCGCTCGGCACGCTAGTGGCGTTCATTTTCTACGCTGGCCAGTTCTTCAATCCGATCAATCAGATCGCCCAGGTTCTCGTGCAAATGCAAGGCGCGCAGGCAGCGGGGGAACGCGTGCTCAGTCTGCTCGCCACCGTGCCCGGCATCAGCGACAGCGAGGAAGTAGTAGCAAAATTGCAACAATGGGACAAGCCCGACCGCTCCACCGACCTCGCCCCCGATGGTCATCCCGCCGGTATAGCGACTCTCGAATTCCGCCACGTCGATTTCGCCTACACCGATGGCGAACCCGTGCTCAAGGATTTCAATCTCACCGTGCAAGCCGGCCAAACCATCGCCCTCGTCGGCGCCAGTGGCGGCGGCAAGAGCACCATTGTCAACCTCGCCGCCCGCTTCTACGAACCCACCGGCGGCAGCATCCTCGTCAACGGCATTGACCTGCGCGAACGTGGACTGGCCTGGTATCAGGCTAACCTCGGCATCGTCCTGCAAGGTCCGCACCTCTTCAGTGGATCGGTGAGAGAAAACATCCGCTACGGCAGGCTCGATGCCACCGATGAGGAAATCGAAATTGCCGCCCGCAGCGTCAATGCCGATGGCTTCATCCGAGCCCTAGAAAACGGCTACGATACCGATGTCGGCGAGGGTGGTAACCGCCTCTCCACCGGCCAAAAGCAACTCGTCTCCTTCGCCCGCGCGCTACTCGCGAACCCACGGATTTTCATCATGGACGAGGCAACCTCCTCCATCGACACCGAGACCGAACAACTGATCCAGCAAGGCTTAAAAGCGATCTTCCACGGCCGCATCAGCTTCGTCATCGCGCATAGGCTCTCCACCATCCGCACCGCCGACCGCATCCTAGTCATCGAAAAAGGCCGCATCCTCGAAAGCGGCACCCACCAAGAACTCCTCGCGCAAAAAGGCCACTACCAGGCCCTCTACACCCACCAGTTCCGGCAAGAACGGGAGGCGAGGTTGTTTGAGGTGGGGTAATGGGAAATAAAAATGTTTCCATGCGCGAAGTTATTCCAGAGTAAGTGAAGAAAATTCCCTTTCGATTTCCTTCTCACTGCGCCCCATATCGGCGAGAAGGTAATGGTAATTATTGCCAATCGTTATGGTCCTAGGATGTTCATGACCGAGACTTTTTCTGAAAATGCCAAGCGCACGCCGCATCAACGGCTGAGCTTCCGCCATGCGATTCGTGTCCTTCAGCAATGATGCGAGATTGTTGAGGTCTCTCGCTACATGGGGATGATCTTTTCCGTAGCTGGCTTCATCAATCGCTAAGGCCTTCCTCATCAATGGCTCGGCTTCTGCCATGCGATTCGTGTCTTGTAGCAACCCTGCGAAATTGTTGAGGTGTATCGCTACACTGGGATGATCTTTTCCGTAGCTGGCTTCATCAATCGCTAAGGCTTGCCGCATCAATGGCTCGGCTTCTACCATGCGATTCGTGTCCTTCAGCAATGATGCGAGATTGTTGAGGCGTATCGCTACACTGGGATGATCTTTTCCGTAGCTGGCTTCATCAATCGCCAAGGCTCGCCGCATCAATGGCTCGGCTTCCACCAGGCGATTTGTCTCTTGTAGCAACTGCGCGAGATTGTTGAGGCGTATCGCCACCTTGGGATGATCTTTTCCGAAGCTGGCTTCATCAATCGCCAAGGCTCGTCGCATCAATGGCTCGGCTTCCGCCAGGCGATTTGTGGCTTGTAGCAACCCTGCGAGATTGTTGAGGCGTATCGATACATTGGAATGATCTTTTCCGTAGCTGGCTTCATAAATCGCTAAGGCTCGCCACATCAATGGTTCGGCTTCCGTCATGCGATTCGTGTGATATAGCAACTGGGCCAGATTGCCGAGGTCTGTCGCCACCTCGGGATGATCTTTTCCGTAGCTGGCTTCATCGATCGCTAAGGCTCGCCGCATCAATGGCTCGGCTTCCACTAGGCGATTTGTCTCTTGTAGCAACTGGGCATGGTCATTCAATGCCCATGAAATAAGATGCTCGTTTTTCAGTTGTTCCGCTTCCAGTAATGCGGTGCGTGTGTGCGGTTCCGCTTCTTGCCACTTGGCGTATCTACTAAGTACTTTAGCCAAATGTAGTCGTGCTTCTACTCGTTCTGCAGAAAGCGGAACGGCATCAATGTGATCTGTTAGGAATTCAATTTTTAGTTTCGACCAGCCTTTGTAGTCTAAACTCTGGCCCATTTCTTTTAGCTTGGTGGCGAAGGCTTCCAGATTTCCTTCGCGGTGAGTTTGCCAAGTAGCAATAAGCGCGGCGATTTCGTCGAGAGGGTTATCGTCAAGATCATCCGCATGGGCGGTGATCCATTTTCCTGTGGCATCAAGTGGCAGTTGCCGCAGTTCTTCTTTCAGTAATGAAGCGCACTCCGTATCTCCTGATTTCGTTACTGCGCTGATGAGTTTGATTTTTTCCTCAGCTTGTTCATGAGGTTTTCCTAGGTTGGATAGGTAGCTGAGATTTTCCGTGGTATCTGGAGTAAATTCACCTGCATCGAGGCGTTGCCAGTATTCCTCACGTTTGAGGCGGCGGGCTTCTTCTTGCTCATAGTAGCATGCAAAAAAATCTCCGATCAATGGGATGCGTCTTGCCGAGGCCCGGCTGAGGTTCATCGCTAACCATAAATCAAAAAACCCTTCGCGGATGGTGTAGATGGTGGAGCGTTTGTCATCGGGATTATCACTTGCGGTGAGGTAGAGTGATTTGGTGAGACGAGAAAGATGCGAGGCAAGCTTGGACTGGCTCATACGCATCAGGCGAGCGATGTTGGCAGGAGTTTTACGCGGTGCTGGGCTCCCTGGAACATCACGCATGGTGGCGATGGTTTCCATGACCGCTCGTTCTTGCGGCGAAAGATCTTTCATGCGATCTTGATAGAATGGTGTGATGCGGTCTTGCAGCATGAGAAATTGATCACGCACGGCGGTGATGGATTCGTTGCTGATGAGTTCGTAAAGCATCATTGTCAGACGTGGGCTACCGCCCGTCATGGCGTGAATGGCAAGCAGCCGCGGACGTAGCTCCGAAAAACGATCTAACAAATCTTTCCGTTTATCCCATTCGAGGTTGCGGCGAATCAGAGCGATGGTGTCTTCTGCACTGAGCGCGTCTAGCACTTGCGTATCGAAGAAGTCGTAAAAGGGCGCATTCGGCTTGGTGTGAGCACCAAAGTGAACGGGAGAGGTCGCGATGAGCAAGCAGCCATTATCGCCCATGAAAAAGCCGCGCAACGATTGAATCGAGCTTGGTTTTTTCATTTGCTGCTCAAGGATTTGATTGAGGTTTTCCACCATGAGTAGCAGGATTTTTCCCGTTTCACGGAAATGAGTGCGTATGGCCTTGGTGAGGATGTCGGAGATTTTCTCGTCATCTTCTTCTGCGGCAAGTCGCGCATAGAGATCATCCCATGGTGCGCCTTGATTGCGTAGAATTTCACAGATGGCTAAGAGAAAATCTGCAAAGGAGCAGACGCGATGGACTTCCTCTGGGAAGCGAACCACCACGTAGCCTGTGGAGAGTGAAGAATCGCTATCGATGGCATCTTCGATGAGTGACAAAAAGTGCGTCTTGCCACTACCGCGTGGTGCGATGAAGAGCTGGTGGCGTTTGGGTTTTTTCCCTAGGTTAGCACGTAGTGTGTCTACAGTGTCTTGCAACAACGGCGCACGCCCCACCGTGATGTGGGCGCGGTGAGCGGGACTCGTGAGCCAGGAACGATAGAGGCCCACTTGGGAACGGTTATGGCTTTGCATGGTAGGTGTGTCTGATAAAGTGATCATGTTGGGATTAGGCGTAGTATTTTTTCCACCATTGTTTGATGAGTCCGCTGGCGAAGTCGAAGTGGTTGGCTTTGATTTCAGCCACGTAAAAGTCGTTTTCTAAATCTCGCATGAGCTGGTTAAACAGACTCTTACGAACATCGCTAGTGGATGGATGATTATGCTCATGAAGAATGCGCGTGAAGTCCGCGAGTAGGGCATCGCGTGTCAGACCATCTGGACTAAGGCATAGATTTGCTAGAAGTGCGTAGGCAGCTTCTTTTTTAGGAGATTGGTAATATTGTTCGATCCGTGAGTAGAAGTGCTGGAGTTTATCGCGGGCACCACTGCTGACGATAAGCTCATCGAAGGCGGCATCTACATCTCGCACAGTGAGTTTCTGACCATCGCGTTTCCATGATCGGTGGAGATTTACAGTAACCATCTGAAGAAAAAGCGGCACTGGACGACCAAGTGTCGCTGCGACTCTCGTAGGAACTTTTTCTGAAAACTCTACGCCTCGCCCTGCAAGCATATTCTCAACAAACTGCTTCACCTGTTCATTGGTGAGAACGGGAAGAGCAATGTCGTGGAGGTCGTTGATTTCGTCAAGACAGCCAAGCACATCAAGAGTGCTCGATAAATTGACTGAGCCACAAATGAGCCAACGAACGGAATCTTTCTTGGGATGTGGACTAAGACGATGGCCGCGAAACCATGCGAGAAATGGTCGCACAAGTTCTGGGTGATGTTTGTTCATATTCACGATCATGTCCGGAAATTCGTCCACAAGAAGCAGGATTTTATGCTCGCTCTTACGGACTTCGGAAAAAAATTCGTCACCATAAGATTTCCAGTTATTTTGCCAATTCGGGTCTTTCTCACGTAGTCCGACTTTGATGCCACTGAAATCGATTTCTTTTATTGTTCCTAAAACTGAACCGATGAATTTACCTCCCGAGCGAAAGAGATCACGAAAGATTTTCGGGTGTTTTTCGTGGAAGAGGTCTAGCATCAAAAGTATAAAATCAGCCGGATGACCAATGTCCTGCACGAAGACAGAAATGGGCACAAAATCATTCTTAGGGTAAGCCGCCAAGTGATCCATTACACTGGTTTTTCCCGTTCTTCTTGGTGCGGACAACACTACGTGCTGAGTGCGTAATTCATCCCAGAGTTCAGCGACAAATTCATCGCGAAATGCCAAATCATCAGGGTCAAGCGGTGCGCCAGTGTAAAAATCAGGTAAATTTTTCATAGTCGAATCTTTAAAACAAATTTGTTTTAAAACAGATTTGCCACACAAAAATAATACAAGCAAGATCGTTGTCAAACAAAATTGTTTTATATTTTAGCGACGGAAAGCCTGATGACCGTAGACTGTAGTTGCATCGTTTCCATTGCCTCGTATTCTTCGATGGCGAGAAGCACCACTTTTCCTGCTCCATTGCGGGTGATGGTAATGGATTCGCGGTCACGGGATGCTGTCTCCATCAATCCAGCGAGTTGATTTCGTGCATCGGTGAAGGCGATGGTTTTGAGTCGATTAGACTCGGTTGAGGCCGCCTTTGATGCCAGCGAATTCGTTGGTTTCTAGACCCATGCGCTGAAGGATGGTGACGAAGAGGTGGCCTAGCGGAATTTCGTGGTGGCCGATATCGCTCTGCCAGCCGGTGTCGTCATCGATGCCGGCGTAGGCTTGGTTGTTTTGATCTCCTTTGGCGAACTTGAGGTAGCGGCCATTTTGGAAGCCGAGGTTTTTCCCTCCCGCGGAGATGATGGGGTAGTTCCGCGAGAGGTGGAAACTGCTGGAGGCGGAGCCGTGCATGGCGAAGGTGTTGTCGAGCAGGGTGCCGTTGCCATCAGGCTCGGGGGTGTCTTTGAGTTTCTGGAGGAAGCGGCCAAATTCTTCGGCTTGGAAGCGGTTGTAGATGCCGAGGTTTTGCCAGCCCTTGGGTTTTTTGACGTCGTGGGTCAGGGCGTGGGCGTTGTTGAGACCGACAGCACGGGCGAGTAAATCTTGAGGGCCACCGGTATTTTCCCGGCCCATCATGTAGGTGGCGACGCGCGAGGAATCGCTGAGGAAGGCGAGGAAGATGAGTTCGTAGATGGTCTGGACGTAAGCGCGGCTGTCGCGGACGGTGACTTCAAGATTCAAGTGGTGGGCATCGACTTCGGGCAGGGCGGTATCGATCCATTCTTCGGCCTTGAGCAGCTTGACCTCGGTATCGCGGACGGCATCGAGGTATTGCTGGAGTGTTTCGCGGTCGTGGCGGGAGAGCTTGCGGTTGAGCGTGTTTACGTTGGCGATGAGGAGATCGAGCGCGCTTTTGCTGCGGGCGAGTTTGTCGCGGGTTTCTTTGCCCTGGGTGACGAAGAGCAGGTCGAAAATTTCCTAGGGACGGTTGATGGAGGGGATGGGGCGGCCTTGTGGGTCGAAGGAAGAGGTGTGGGTGGCGCGGGGTGCGCCGGTGCCGGCATTGGTGGAGAGGACGAGGGAGGAGTGGCGGGTGTGGCGGCCTAGCTGTGCGGCGATGATTTGATCGAGCGAGATGGTGTTTTTGTAGGGGCCATCGCTACCGGTGGCGGCACCGGTGAGGTATTGGTCGGCATTGGAGTGGCCGTGGACCTTGCGGGCGGCGGGGTGAGAGAGGCCGGAGTAGATGGTGATCTCGCTGCGGAGTGGTTCGAGGACATCGAGGACTTTGGTAAGGCGGAAATCGCGCTCGCCGCCTTGGGGGAACCAGCTCCAGTCTTTCCATGCGGGATCGTCCTGGCGGGGTAGGCCGACGCCATCGGGATGGTAGATGCTGATGAAGCGGGCCATTTTTTGCCGTGGCTCTGTCTTGGCGGCGAAGGTTTCCATCCATGGCAGGGCGAGGCCTATGCCGGCGTATTGGAGGAATCTGCGGCGCTTCATGATGGGGCTATTATCGGTCATTTTCAGAATCTTGCTTGATTTTTTGCTGAAATAAAGGGCTGTGAATGACGAGGGAAACGAGGTCTTGCAGGCCGTTGCCGCGTTTTTTGAGTTCGGTGGCCATTTTTTCGATTTCACCACGGTCGGCAAAGGTCATCGGGCGGCCCAGGGCGTAGGTGCTCATTTTGTGAACCATGGCTTTGGCGAACTGATCTTGGCGGTCGGCCATGAGGTAGTTTTTCAAGCCTTCGACTCCTTGCAATTCTTTGTGGTTGTAGAGGACGGCGGTGGCATCGACGGGCTGGTCATTGATGGTGGTGCGGTAGCGGCCGATGGCATCGAAATTTTCCAGCGAAATGCCCCATGGGTCGATCTTGGCATGGCAAGAGTGACAGGCGGGTTGGTTGCGATGATCGGCCATGCGTTCCTTGGGAGTCATCTTGAGAATGCGGGGATCGGTGAGGTCCACCGCAGGAACGTCGGGAGGGGCTGGTGGTGGCGGGTCGTGGAGCATTTTTTCCAGCAGCCAGAGGCCGCGTTTGAGGGGATTGGAATCGACGCCGGTGGAGGTCATGGTGAGCACGGCGGCGGTGGTGAGGAGGCCGCCACGCTTCACGCCGGGACTGATGGGGACTTTGCGAAACTCTTGTCCGCTCACGCCTGGGATGTCGTAGTGCCGTGCGAGGGGTTCGTTGATGACAAGGTAGTCGGACTGGAGAAAATCCATGATGCTGCCGTTGTTGCGCAGGATGTGGTTGAAGAAGGCGTGAGGTTCTGCGATGAGGGTTTCTTGGAAGGCTTCATCGTATCCGCCGAATTTGAAGGGATCGACGACGAGATTGTCCATGGCTTCCAGACCCAGCCACTGGCGGACGAAGTGTTGGTTGAATCGCTGGGACTTAGGATCCGCTACCATGCGCTGGATTTGGGCATTGAGTATGTCGGGAGATGTTAGTTTGCCAGCGAAGGCGAGGTCGAGGAGTGGGGCGTCTGGGATGCTGGACCAGAGGAAGAAGGAGAGGCGATTGGCCAATTCGAGATCGCTGATGGTGGGAGATGGTGTGTCGGGTTCGGTTTGGACAAGATAGAGGAACTCGGGTGAGGCTAGGACGGTGGCGAGGACTTCGATGATGGTTTCGCGAAAGCTGGGGAAGCCGGGGCGGTATTTTTTGAAGAGTTCGTGGTAGGCGGCGATGTCTTCTTCGGCAATGGGACGTCGCCATGCTCGCGTCATGAAGCGCTTGAGGATTTCCCGACAATACGCGTCTTCATCCTGCTGATTCGGGCTTTCGAAGAAGATGGTGGTGTGGGATGGGGGCGGCCATGTTTCGTAGAGTCCGGCTTCGACTTCCACGTAGTCGATTTCCAGATGGACGGGCCGGCCATTTCCTCTGCCGGTGGCGGAAATATTTTGGATTTCCAGGTATTCCGTGCAATTCGGCTGGTCGCCGACCTTGTGCGTTTTGCGGAAGGGATTGCGAGGCAACAGTTCGAGCGGAACATCAAAGGTGAGAAACTGTGGATCCTCGGCGGAGGCAGTGACTTCGATGTCCCGTTCACTGAGTCTGGCGGACCCTCTCCCCTCGTTGCTGGTTTGAAAGCCGAAGGAGAGGCGGAGGTTCGCCGTCTGGCCGGGTTTCCGTTCACTGGTGCCGACACGGATGCGAACGCGCAGGAGGCCTTCATCGGGAACGGAGTTGCCGAGATCGAGGTGGAATTGTTGGGATGGCGGAATGACGGCGACGACTCTGGAAACGGGCGGTGCGGGGGAGGTGGTCTTGTCTGGCTTTAGGTTCCATATCCCGTAATGGGTGCCATCATCCAGAGCTTCGTAATAGGCCCAACGGTAGGAGTAGCCTTCGCCATTGTCTTTGTTGAACACGTGTGTGTGGTTCGTATTTCTGGCGTCATCTGGATTTTTAAAACGGATGGGTTTTTGTTTCAGTGCGGCGGCTTTGTCCATGGCCTCTTGCATGGGGATCTGCCATGTTACCACCGCGGGGCGGTCACCTGCGACGGTGGCTTTTTGCAGTGCCTTGAGGGCAATCTCGCGATAGGTCTCGAGCTGCGCGGCG
The DNA here is from genome assembly GCA_945890645.1 of Akkermansia muciniphila. Taxonomy (GTDB): domain Bacteria; phylum Verrucomicrobiota; class Verrucomicrobiia; order Verrucomicrobiales; family Akkermansiaceae; genus UBA956. The sequence goes on along the minus strand of CAMDCV010000021.1, from coordinate 28,804 downwards.
GACATCTGGAGAAATTTCGAGCTATTTTTGAATCCGTCTTCGGAGGAGTTTTCCGGTGGGAGTGCCTCGGTGAACTGCAGGTTCAGGTTGAGCAAATCTTGCAGGGCGTGGTTGTATTCATAATTCGCCATTCGGCGGAAGGAACTGTGACCTCCGGAATTTTTCCTTACCTTGCTCGCCTTTTGCATTTCATGGCTCAGCCATTCGACGATGCGCGCGCGATCTTCGCCCTTGAGATGGTAGTCTGGTTCGTCATCGGGCGGCATCTCGTTTTGGCTAAGGACATCGTAAATCTCGACCCAGCGCTCGGTATCGGCACCTGTGAGTAAATTCGGGTCTAGCTGGTCGATGCGGATTCCCGCCTTGGACTTCTTTGGGCCATGGCAGTCCATACAGGACTTGGCGAAAAGTGGCGCGATGATTTTTTGATAGTCGTCCACGTTTGCCTCCGGGATCGCATCCGCCATCGCGGCGATAGGAGAAAAAACAAGCAAAGCCGCGAAGGTCACCGAGAATACCCTAGATATGGCATGTTCGCTGCAACTCATTCGTAGTAGTGTAACGATTCTTTACCAATTCTCTTACATTACCAAGCATTTATGATGATGAAAGATTTTCACAACGAGGACCCAATCGCTTAAACCGAAATATGTCCTCAACCTGATTTCGCTCGGAAATACTCATCTGGCGCGTCGTCATAGAGTTATTGAAAAATAGCCGACATGATTCGATGAGCGTGCCCATCAAATGACGCCAGGTCTGGCCCAGCGGACAATCGCGCGGATATCTTCGGGGGAGGTTCGACAGCATCCTCCGATGATCTGGGCTCCTTCCTTGCACCAGTGTTGGGCGCTGTTGCTGAAAGATGCATCGTGATGCGATCCGCCCCAGGTTTTGGTGTCGGCCTCGTAGGACTCGCCGCTGTTGGGGTAAACGATGATGGGTTTCGTGGACGTCCCTTTGATCTCGTGGATCAGGGACGTGATGTGCTGTGGAGCCGTGCAGTTGATGCCGATGGCGGCAATCTGTTCACAGGATTCTAGTTCTTTGGCACAGTCGGCGATCAACTCGCCGTTGCTGATGTGTTTGCCGTCTTTCGCGCTGAAGCTCATCCAGGCGAAATGGTTGGGGAATTCTGTCTGGAGCAGGCGGGTGATCGCACGGGCTTCCTTCATGCAGGGGATGGTCTCGCAGGCGAGGATATCGGCACCGGCATCGATTAGCGCTTTCATGCGGGGGTAGTGGAAGGCGACCAAGTCGTCTTCCGAGATTTGATAATCCCCCCGGTATTCCGAACCATCGGCGAGGAAGGCACCGTAAGGACCGAAGGAGGCGGCGACAAGGGGCTTGGGCCGGAGAGTTTGCTGCGTGCAGGATGCCCAGAAGCGATCCCGCGCATGGACGGCGATGGCAACGGCTTTACCGATCAATGCCAGTGCCTCGGTTTCGCTGAGTCCGTGGCGCACGAAGCCTTCCACGGTTGCCTGATAGCTTGCCGTGATCACGCAGTCGGCCCCGGCGTGAAAGTAGTCGCTATGGACTTCGGCTATCATCTCGGGTGATTCCATTAGCACCTTGGCTGACCAAAGGCTGTGGTTCAGATCGCATCCTCGTTTCTCCAGCTCCGTGGCGAAGGCACCGTCTAAAATCATCAGCGGGAATTGTTTGAGGATGTGTTGTATGGGATTCATTGGAGTTTCCTGGTTAGTCGACGCAACAACATGCCATGACTGACTTTGCTTGCCGAGCAGATATCAACTTCATGGGATGGAAAATACTATTGGTTCAAATTACACAGATGACCTCGAATGACTCGATTCTCGTGTCGATTACAAGTGTATAGCTCTCGAGTTCATTGAAAACGTGAGGGACATGCTGTAGCGCTTAGCCATTTTTTTTCAAGATTCCGGCCATGTGAGCGCTTTCGGTGATCTGGGCGAGATCAACGACGATGTTAAGGCTCTCGCGTTTGACGTAATCCATGCCGCTGGGCCACTTGGGTGCATCATCAAGTGCGGCTGTTTTATCTTTGGCTCTGCGCATGTAGGCTTGGTCTTCCTGGGTGGGGTCATACGGGATGAGAGGTTTTTTAGCGGCAACATCGTCCAGGGTGACTTTGTAGAATGCGAGGCTCCTTCGGTCTTCCTGAGCCATTTGATCGAAGCGTGCTATGCGTTCCTTGTTCCGGGTCACACTCTTATCACGAGCGAGAGAGTATTCCTGTTCACGCACAGCTTTGTTGAGACTAGATTTGTTATCCTGCATGAGTTTCTTCATTTCTGCGATGTCTTCGCGGGTGTAAATGAGTTCGATATTGTGCTGGTTGCGTCCAGCGCTGAGCTCTTGAAGGCGTGGCAGGAACAGGTGATTTCGATCAAGAGGCGCTAAGTCGGGAGCTTTTCGGATCGTGTCGAAGCTAAGGCAATTGTCCCAATGGCCTTCGCCGATCTCGGGTGAATCGTAAATGCTGGGTAGCACGATGTCTGACCGGACGCCTTGGATCTGGGTCGATTCCCCGGATGGTCGGTAGAATTTTTTGATGGTGACTTTCACCGTGCCGGCTTTTTCAGAATAGGCAAAAAAGGGCATCATGGGTGCGACGTACTTGATTTCCTGCACGGTTCCTTTGCCGTAGGATGAGGAATCGCCCACGATGATGGCGCGATTGTGATCCTGGAGGGCGCCTGCAAGAATCTCACTGGCAGAAGCACTGGTTTTATCGATCAGAATGATGAGCGGACCTTGATACACCGGGGCACGCAACTGGGAATCGATCACCTCAATGGGAGCGAGTTGTTTTTTGATTTGAACCACGGGACCACGCTTGATGAAAAGGCCCGCCATGCGGCAGACTTCTGGTAATGAACCGCCGCCATTGCCGCGCAGATCGATGACCAGGCCATCGATTTTCTCTTCCATAAGCCGTCTTAGGAGTTTTTCAACATGGCTGGCGGAACCGGATTCCCGATTTTCTGAATGACCGTAGAAAGAGGGCAGTGTGATCCATCCGAGCTTGCGTGCGATGCCTTTTTCGTCTTTTTTCTCGATGATTTCGGCGGAAGCTTGTTCGTTTTTGGTTTCGACTTGGCCGCGGGTGATCGTGATCATCTTGGTGATGCCGGGAGCGCCGCCGGAGGGTTCCACTTTGAGGCGGACCGGGGTATTTTCTTCGCCACGGATCAGATCGGAGACTTGATCGATGCTCATGAAGTGGATGTCGGTAAAATGGCCCGTGTTCTGCGGGTCCACACCGACGATGCGGTCGTTCAGTTTTAGTTCACCTTGCTTTTCAGCCGGGCCACCCACGCTGATGCCTTTGATCACGGTAGCACCGTCATCCTCCGTGCGGATCTCAACCCCAATGCCGACGAACTGATTTTTCATTTGGCTATCGAACTGGGCGTTTTGGCGGTCGTTCATGTAGAAAGAATGGGGGTCGAGTGTAGAGCTAACCGCAGCGAGGAAGCGTGTGGCGATGGCATCGGCGTCGGCATCTGTGATGCTGCGGAGTTTGCGCTGGTAGCGGAGGCGAACTATTTCCAAGGGTGGTTTTTCCGTGGCGAGCGGATCGGCTTTTCCTTGCTCTATGGCAAGACGGGCGAACTGTTCGCGACGCAGTGTTTCGCTTAGGACAGCGTCCTTGACGTTGAGGTGCCAGAGCTGTTTCCATGAAGCTTCATCCTTGGGCCAGGGGGCGTCTTTGCGACTGAGTTCGATGGTTTCATTCTTGGTGAATTCAAAGGGCTCATCAAGTGTGGCATTGACCAACTCCATGCTTTCTTTGGCGCGGGAGATGTAGGTTTGATAAATATCCTCGGCGGCAGTGATACTGGTTTTTCGCAGCAACATGTCATGAAGCCTAGGGGCATAGTCTGTTTTGAAACGATCAATGTCAGATTGGAGAAAGTACATGCGACGTGGATCGAGTTCGCGAAGATAGGTATCAAGAAACTTGTCACTCAAGTCCTTGTTCCATTTAACGTCGGAAAAATGGTTGTTTTGAAGCAAAACAGAAACTTGTTTGCCGACTTCATTGTAATCTGTTTTCTGGGCGGAAAGCAAGGTCGAGGAAGCCAGTGCCATGATGGCTGGCAAGGCGATTTGGCGGAGAATGAAACGTTTCATGGCAATAGAGAGTTGTACAATGCAGTCGCAAGAGAAACCGTCGTAGCTATTCTAAATTGTCTCAAATCCTTCTGGCAGATTGCTGATTTAGGAATGCATTACTTTGTTAGACCATATTCGCTGGCGAAGACATTGGCGGCATCGCTGTCTTTCGGCATGCCTTGATAAATCGTTTCCAGGGCCTTGGGGCAGGGTCTGGATCCATTTCATGGCGTTTTCGGGATTGTAGGGATAGGTTTTGTCGGCGTAGGCGCTGGCGACGGCCGCTTTCTCGGGACTATCGGGGGAACTGTTGAGCCATTGGCCGACGGCTTGGTAGTCGCTCTCCGTAAAACGGGCGGCGAGCTGACATAGCAACTGATTTCACTATTCCAATTCGCCGTTCACACCAGTAAGAGCATTAATTTCAGAGAGAGGTTACAAAATGATGATTTTTATATGTCGGTTTTTTCGGCTAATTTGCGCGTGTATAGCTGTCATGAAAATTTATCTTATCACACTCGTCGTTGCCGCCACGACGATCATCCATACACGAGCTGCTGATCTCGCAAGCCAATTGCTAGGCTACTGGAAGGCAGATTCTGAAAATACCCTCATTGCCGCCCAGAAGGAAAATCGTGAACTGGATGCGTTACAGGTCACTGTATTAGACAGCTTGGTTTTTGAATTCCAAAAAGACAAAATGACATTCCACGGATCTCAAAAGCCAAACCATGAATACGTTTCCTATACAATCAAAGCCACGGACGAAAACGCGAAATCGCTTGTCTTGAAGTCGGAGGAAAAAGAAATCAAAGCCAAGTTTACCAACGGCAACTTAGAATTAAAGGAAGGCACGGAGGACGGCTGGACGATCTATCACCCTATCACCAAGGAGGAATTTTCGAGTCTTTATGCGGATGAAGAGGAAACGGAAGAGGAATCTGTGAATGCTGAACCAATCGAAGAGATTTCAACGAAACCGATCCCTGATCAGCCTGCAACGGGATTGGTTCACGGCAGAAAACTCAAAGTCGAGGAAGCTACCTTAGATTTAGAAGATGGTTCTTTAACAATCGGTCAGGGCGATGGATTTTTGACTAATTTAGAGGAATTTGTAATTGAATTCCCCCGTCAGAAAATCAAAGACTTTGTAGGGAAACCATTTACGGTCGAAGACTTTTCTGGTAAAACATTCACGGTGGTGCCAAGCGAAGATACAGACATTGACGTCACGTTGGCCTATAAAGTTCATGGAGATTTTACCATCAAAACTCGAACATTCCTCCGCGGCTTCAGTATGAGACTCGAGTTCGGCGCCCAAAAGGATGGAAAGATACCAGGGAAAATTCACCTTCGCGTGCCAGATACGAAAAAAAGTTTCGTCGTCGGCAGCTTTGTAGCGGAAGTCAAATAATACATCAAATTTCAATACAGTTTCGTTTTTATCAATCATTTAACACATCTATCAAATCATCATGAAAAAATATATCATTACACTCGTCGTTGCCGCCGCAGCGGTCATTCACGCACAAGCCACCGATCTTGCAACCCAATTGCAGGGCTACTGGACGCTTGATGCCGCCCAAACCAAAAAAGTTGCTGAAAAGGCGAATCGCGAAATCGATGGCTTGAAGCTGATGTTTATGGAGAAAAAAATGGTCTATGAGTTCCAGAAAGACCAGATGATCATCCATGTAGCCTCGCCAGATAAGGTACCCGCCATGCCCTACACCGTCAAAGCCGTGGACGAAAAGACGAAATCGCTCACTCTGGATTTGGGCGGTGAAATCGAGATGAAAATCAGGCTCGATAAGGGCAAGATGGCACACAACGACCCCGATGACGGATGGATGGTCTACAATCCCATGAGCAAGGAGGACTTTGCGAAATTTGCCAAAGCTGCGGAAGCTTCGAGTGGTAAAGTAACGCCCGAACCAGAGGGCGGCGAAAAGGCTCCGGCTGCAGGCAAGCTCGAAGATCTCTCCAAGGAAGCTATTCCCGACAAGCCTGCTGCGGGGAAAATCAATGGCGAAGATTTCATTGTGGAGAAAGCCACTTTCAGTGACGGTGAATTGATTTTATGGCAGAGTGGTGCTGAGCCTAACAAAGATGATCGGAAATTCTCGATCTTTGGATTCAAGGATAAGGTAGATGGCAAAACATTCTCGATGAAGCCAGGTCAAGATGTGACTGGCCTATCGGCTGTCTTGCGTTACAGGAAAGAGGGCGAAGATTTTGCTGTTCCTACAACTTACTCCAATGGATACAGTATGAAACTGGAATTCGGCACCGCTAAGGATGGGAAAATCCCCGGCAAGATCCACCTGCGCCTGCCAGACGAGGAAAGAAGTTTTGTCATCGGCACCTTTGAAGCGGAGATCAAATAACCTATTCTATCAAGAACCACATGAATCAACCTATGGCAGAAAAACAGCAGTCAGTAGTCGGATGGATCTTTGGCGGCGGCTTCACCTTGATTGGTCTCCTTTTTTTGGTCATCGGGGCATTCCAACTCCGGCAGGGACTGAAAACGAATGACTGGCCAGTAACAGCGGGAAGAATCATCGAATCGAAAATCGTCGAAGAGAACGTCTCTGGTTCTTCCGCGCGTCGTAGAACTCATAGTTTCGACAGGAAATACACAATCAATGTCCGCTACTCCTACGAAATGAATGGTCAGAAGTTTGAGGGTGACAGGCTGCGATATGGCAATAAGTCCTATAGATCTTGGGCATCGGCCAAGGATGAGCAATTACTCTTCCTTCCGGGAAAGGAAGTGCAGGTATATTATGATCCGACGACTCCTCATCAGAGCGTATTGATCAAGGGAATTGGGTTGTCTTGGTTGGCTCTGGCATTAGGCTTGATGGCACTCGTGATAGGCTTGGTGGTGATGTTTCACATGGTCAGAGCAAAGACCGCACAAATCAAATAACATTATGCCTGAATACACTCGCTGGCTGAACAATGCCGACCAAACCCGCGACAATCAGGTGTTTGCCGAATTGTATGCAGAACTGCGCCGGATCGCGAAATCAAAGATGGCAATGGAACGCAAAGGCGGCACTCTGGATACTTGCGGTCTACTCCACGAGGCATGGCTAAGGCTGGAAAAATCCGCACCTGAGCAGTGGCGCGATCGCAAGCAATTCTACGCCGCTGCCGCCGAGACGATGCGCCGCATTCTCGTCGATGCCGCGCGGCGCAGGCTGGCAGCCAAGCGCGGTGGAGGCGAAGAAAATGTCACTCTGGACGATGATTTACCCGTCGCCGTACCGATGGAAGATGACCACTTGCTCAAGGTGCACGAAGCCCTCGATCGACTCGAAGCCGAGTTTCCGATGGACGCCCAGATCGTCAAGCTGCGCTTCTTCTCTGGCCTGGGAAATGAAGAAATTGCCACACTACTGGAAATCAGCGAGCGCACGGTGGAACGCCACTGGAAACTCGCCAAACTTTGGCTCTATCGCGAGCTGAATCCTAACAATGAGAACTCCTGAAATTTTATCGATCCAATGAACGAAGAATCTAACGACTTGCGCGAACTATTGCTCCAAGCCCTCGATCTGGAAGGCGAAGCTCGCGATTCCTTCATCTCCCATGCCTGTGCTGGCAATGCTACACGGGAAGCGGAACTAAGGCAAATGCTCGCCGACTCGGAAAAGGCCGATGACTTTTTCTCGAATGCGCATGGCTCCACCGCGCAAGCCTCGCATATCCAAAAACCTTTCACCGAAGTCGAGGGCGAGCGGGTGGGCAATTTCATCCTACGTCAACAAATCGGAGAAGGCGGCTTCGGCATGGTGTGGATGGCCGAGCAGATGGAACCCGTGAAACGCATGGTCGCGCTGAAGGTGGTCAAGGCCGGCATGGACACCAAGCAAGTGCTCGCCCGCTTCGAGGCCGAGCGCCAAGCCCTCGCCATGATGAATCACCCGAACATCGCCAAGGTGTTAGAAGCCGGTGCCACCGCCAGCGGACGGCCCTATTTCACCATGGAGTTGGTCAAGGGCATTCCCATCACCGATTTCTGTGACCAGAGGAAACTAGACGTCACGCAACGCCTGGAACTCTTCCGCGATGTCTGCTCTGCGGTGCAACACGCCCATCAAAAAGGAGTCATCCACCGCGATCTCAAGCCATCGAACGTCATGGTCACTCTCGCAGGAGATGAGCCGCTGGTGAAGATCATCGACTTCGGCATCGCCAAGGCCACCCAATGCAAGCTCGTCGAAAAAACTCTCTTCACCCGCTTCGGACAGTTTCTCGGCACTCCCGTTTACATGAGCCCCGAGCAGACCGCCATGAGCGCGCTCGATGTGGACACACGCTCGGATATTTATAGCCTCGGCGTGCTCCTTTACGAACTACTCGCAGGAGTGCCGCCCTTCGATCAGCAAACACTTTTTTCCGTCGCTCAAGACGAAATGTTACGGATGATCCGCGAAGAGGAACCGCAAACGCCCAGCACCCGCATCAGCCAACTGCAGACGCAAAATGGTGCCACCGCCATGCGCAAATCACCCGTCCCCGCCAGCACACTCAAGGGCGAACTGGACTGGATCGTGATGAAGGCCATCGAAAAAGACCGTTCGCGCCGTTACGAATCCGCGAGTGCTTTCGCTGCCGATATCAACCGCTACCTCGTCAATGAACCAGTGCAGGCCGCAGCTCCTAGCACGCTTTATCTTTTCAGGAAATTTGCCCGCCGTCACAAGGTGGCACTTGGCACGGCGGCGGCGATGTTAGCCTTACTACTATCCGGGATTGCCACCACCACCTGGCAAGCAGCCCGCGCCACAGACGGCATGAAGCGCGCGCGTGAGGCCGAGAAACTCGCCGCGCAGCGCCTAACAGAATCCGAATCCTTCGCCAATGTTCTTCACGAAGTATTGGAAGGGCAACTGACGGGTTACTGGAAGCCTGACTGGAAAAAAACCCTCATGGCAGCCGCGAAAACGAATCACGAGATGAATCCGATGGAGATGTATTTTTTCGCCGATTCCGTCTTTGAATTTCAACAAGAAAAAATGATCATTCATGGTCTAGCGGGAAACACCGAGGACAACCCTCCCGCCCATTTCACCATCAAGAAGCCAGCGGAGGCAGGAAAAACCCTTGAGATGGAATTCATCCATGACGGGGAACTCGGCAAGATTACCGTGGTCATCGAAAGCACCGCACTCACCCTCAAGGTCAAAGAAGACACCTTCATCCTCAACCGCATCAGTGAAGCAGAGTTCGATGCATTTGCCGAACCAGAGGAAGATGCGGAAACGGGGCTCAAAGACATCAGTACTCAGACGATACCCGAAAAGCCTGCTGCGGGAAAAGTGCAGGGAAAATGGTTCAAAGTGGAGAACGCCACCTTGGAAGAAGGCAGTTTGCGATTGTGGGCTGGCGACGGATTTTTATCTCATCTCGAAGAGTTTGAGATCGATCTCTCTCGCGAGAAGCTCGATGATTTTTCCGGCAAAACGTTTGCCGTGAAATTGAAACAAGATACGAACATACAAATCACTAGGGCATACTCGACGAGTAATAGTTCCATCAAGACCAGCACATACTTGGGAGATTTTACCATGAAGCTAGAATTTGGCATCGCAAAGGATGGCAAAATCCCCGGCAAGATCCACCTACGCGTGCCCGATGACAAGACAAGCTACGTTGCGGGTACCTTCGAAGCAGTAATCAAATAGCATTTGCGCATCGCTAAACCTAGAAACCATAGAACTGAAACCAAGGCATGGAAGATCACGACAATAAGAATTTCCATTGGGCACGCATGAAGGGGTATTCCTATCATGCGAAATCTGAGGGTCCATTTTCTCAAGGAGCCGGAAACCTTTACATGTTCAGGCGTGCCCTTGGTTTCCGCCACCATGTTTGCGGCACTTATCGAAACAGGCCGTTCGAGATTTTCGATTGTGAGAAGCAATTCGGGAAATACATGCATGAAACGTACTGGTGTACCGTCATCATCATTCCCAGTTCGGGACTCGACATTCCCAACTTTGATCTCTTTCCACGCCGCGAGACAAAGTCCATGGAAACGCTCGGAGTCAAGGGACTTGATCTGACGCTTGCTCCCACAGCCGCATGGGACGAACGGCAGATGATTGATTCATTGAATAAAAACTACATGCTCTTTGCGGGAGGAGCCTTTGAAACCATACAGGCATCGATGAAATCCGCTCCGCATCTGGTCCCCAGCCTAGCGGAAATGACGAAATTTTTTAAACCAAGCATCTTGCGTTTCCTCGCCACCGCCACTACCGGATTCATCGAAGTGCAGGACGGATTCATAGCCATACGAGCCACAGATGGACGAATCATCACCCCCGATTATGCAGAAATCCTTCTCGAAGGAAGCGAACGCGAACGCCTCATGGAAGTTGCCAACGATTTCCTTGATGCACTCGCGCAAGGAGCGACGGAACCGCCAATGCCATCGATACGCCTTGCGAATACATACAAACCGCATCAATTCTTCGGCACTATGATAGGTATAGTGGTAGGATTTCTGGTTGGTGTCATGGCAAGCATCGCCTTATACATCACGTTGAGAAATCATTACGTCTTATATCTTTTTCCCATACTGGGGTTAACCGGAGTATTTCTAGGCCGCTTCATAGGGAATAGGATCACACGAACGAAATGACATCGTCTGACTTCTCACTCGCGGAAATCCTTAACATGGGAACGAAGGTAAAGTCACTTCCCCAGACCATATTCGCTGGCGAAGGCTTTCGCGGCACCGCTATCTTGTGGCATGCTTTGATAAATCGTTTCCAGAGCCTTGGTGCGGTCGGGGCCTTGCGGGATGGTTTGAATCCAATTCATGGCGCCTTCTGGATCGTAGGGATAGGCCTTGGCGGCGTAGGCTCCTGCGACCGCGGATTTCTCGGGACTGTTGGGGGAATTGATGAGCCATTGGCCAACGGCTTGGTAGTCTTTCTCTGTCCACCGAGTGGCGAGATCGAAAGCTCGTTCTTTCGAGACTTCATCGGGGATGTCATTTTTCGTTAGCCAGTCGAGCCATTGTCCGGTTTCGCCGACTCGCACTTTCTTCTCCATGTCCTTGGTGGCAGCGACAATTTCCTCACTGGATAAATTCGCGGATTGGAGTAAATCGGACACTTCAATGAACGTAACCTTTGCGTCGGGACGGTCGAAGAGGAGATCGCTCATCTTACCTTGCACAAGCTCCAGTTGTTCCGGGGTCGAGGCGAAGGCTCTCATCTCTTCGAACAACTCGGCTCGACCTAGAGGGGTATTTCCATAGTATCGTAACGTTTCACCGATGTATTTGGATTGAAATTCTGGCGATGCTTCCGAAAGGCACTGGAACGCAAGCGGGAGATCTTTTTGCTGGCAACAATAGTACATGAGAAACTTGAACGGATCGTAAATCACTCTCTCGGGCATGGTTTGATTGCTGATGCTAAAGAGCTCGGGAGTCTTGCTCATCATTCCGGCCATCTCCACCGGGTATTTCTTGATAAAAACATTCATGACATACTCGTTCACATCACTCTTCATCCCTGAGTTCACGTCGGGAAGGCTGTTGAATTCGCCCATGAATTCTCTGATCGCTGAGGGGTCGAGTTCCTCCAAGCGACTTTTGATGTTCTCGCGCAGTATGGCGAGTTCTTCCGCAGATGCCCCGTTCTCATTGCGCAAGAGAGCAACATAATCGCTTGTGAGGGCTTTCACTTTCTCCTTCATGGCGAGGCCTTCCTTGCTCTGTGCTATGCGAAGGGAAGCGGCTCTTGACAAGGAGGCATCATCGTTGGGAATGGCCGCGGCTTCTCTCACGAGTTTGGCATTGGCCTCCTTTTTGCGGGAAAGTTGCTTGCTTTCCCGCCAGCCCAGAAGAGCGACGACGATGCAGATCACGGCACAAATGATAAGGGATCGCTTCATACTTCACTTGAGTTTTTGCAACATTTCTTCACGCAGCCTCTCATCCGTGATCTTCGTTGCCAGCACTTGCGCTCTGTCTTTGGGAAAAGGGATACTCCCGTTCGCACTGCCCTCAATCAAGGGAACCAATATCTCGTCTCCTGCACCAGAACCATGGTAATCCAAAGCGACCTTCTCGACAAAAGCCTGAGCGCTGGTCGTGTTTGATTCTTTGAGGTAACGTTGCAGTGCCACTCCCGTCGCCCGATCCGCGGAGCTCGGGTCGACCGCTTGAATCCATTTGCGTTGTTCGTCGAATTTTTCACGAGACGGCATGCCGTATTTGTCTCTCATGGCGCGATACTGCGCAAAGTCGGTGAAGTCCTGCGACAAAAGAGTGGCGCGCTCTTCAGGGGTGAAACCGAGATTATCGAGATTCTTCCGGGCATTTTTGGGATCGTTATCGCTGTCACCGCTGAAATTTTTCTCAGTCAAACTATTGTTTTTCAGTATGGCTATATAGTCTTCCATCGGCATTGATTTGCGAAGCAGGTCAACGAAAGCCTTACTATTTTCTTTGGGAACTTTCCACACGTAATCAACCAAACTGCCGCGCAGATCTGGTGGAATATTGTTCATGCGTTGCTCAGCGGCAGCCGGATCGGATGCAAGCAAAGACATCATAAAAGCAGCTTCAAAAGGCACCATGTTGGGAGTTTTCCCGTCAAGGGTCTTATCGAATACATTCGAGGCGAGTTGGCTCTCATACCAGGTAGTGGCGGCGGCGGGATCTCTCGCGAGCCATTTATCGAAATTGCCCATCTTGATCGGGCCCGTATCTTCATTCTGGCATTTGGCAATGAGTTGGCTAAACGCAAACTCGGGATTTTTCTTTTCGAGTTCTTTCAGCATCAACCATTCAAGGTAATTGCGAAATGGTGCATCAACAGGGAGTGAGGCCATTTGCGTGTAGGCTCGTGCGAGTTCGTCACCACTCATTTCGGAAGCCAGCGTTTCGAGCCTTCTGCAGGCCGGTGTGAGATTGAATCTCACCCCCTCGTTGTTGTTAAATAAAACGATAGCGTTCCAATCCTTGGAGGTGCCCACCCAATCGCCGGAGGGCTTGTTTTCCGTTTCCGCTGATCTCATTTCGCGCTTTATCTTCGTGCGCATCGCACCGGAGCGCATCGCCTCGGTGCTGGCGCGTTCATTCTGGAGAACAGTGGCATTGCGGTAATTCTCGATCTTTTTCTCAAGAGAAAGATTGTCCTGTTCCAGAGCGTTATTGGAGCCACGCAGGTAGGTGAGCCATACCGCAGCGATGATCATTGCCGCGAGTGGCAGGACGTAGTGTTTTCTTTTCATGATTCTGTGAAATTCATGGGAGTATCGGCGTCAGTGGAAAGTTCGCTAAAATTTTTGTCTTGGATGCAAAAATATTTATTCAACAGGGGAGGGCAAGCTTGGAATGGAGAAAACGGATCGCCAGATGCCACTGTCTGCTCTGATCCCACGGCTTGCGTTATGTTGGTGAAGAGGCGGGTCGGATGTGCCCAGCGAGCGAGCCAGTGTGTGATCGTGAAATTTGGATCTGTTGGAAGTGGATGAACCGTCAGCGGTCTATCCCTTAGCGGTTCTGCTGCTTGCGCCACATCTCGGCGGCATCGGGATCTTTTTCGCTCCAGGTGCGGAGACCATCGTTGATCCACTGGTCGCGGCTCTTGGCTGGCACCTCTGCCTGCTTGGCCCACTCGATGGCACTGAAAGGATCGGACTCAATCCAGGTGTCGAAGATGGCATCCATGAGGGAGATGCGCTGGGTATCACTGAGTTCGCGCGGAGCCTCGATGACTAGGATCTCGGCCTTTTTCATGGCGACCACGGCATCCTGCTCCGCGCTGCCGCGAAACACGTTCTCCAAGGCCGTGGAATGCATCTTGGCATCGTTAATCCGGGGAAGATCGGCCAACGCGGCTTCCAGATCCAGACGACCCCATTCCATGTAGAGGGCCATTTGCCGGAAGTAGTCTTTGAGGTTTTTTTCCGAACCGCTGCGAAAACGGGCGGTAAGTTCGCTGTAGTAGCCGCTCGGGATCTTTGCCGACAAACTCCGTAGGCGATACGAGCAACGCTTGGCTTCCTCGCGGTCTTCCCCGAAGAGCGGCGTAAGGTCGAAGTCGATCAAGGCCTGCGCCGCTTCCTCGATGCTCTGGAATGGGGGTGTGCGTTCGCGGGTTTTCGATTCGCGAGCTTTTCCTTCGCGAGCTTGCCGTTCGTTTGCCTCGGGCTGTCCGGCAAGATTGCGTTGATCGGCTCCCTGTTTCACCTCTGGGCTTCCGGCTATGCTGTCATTGCCGGCATTGACGATATACGCTGTGGTTCCAACGGCCGCGAGGGCGATCAGAATACCCATGACAAGGGTGGCTTTGGTTTTCATGAGGATGACAAGACTGGTGATGGAGATGGCCTTGGTGCCGGTGGCCGCTTTTGCGGCGAGTTGCAGGATGTTGGTGGAAACGCCGGCACCGCTGCCAGTGGCGGTCGAGACCACGGAGGACAGAAGACCAGGCGTGAACGCCGCGGCCTTGGCCTCGACTGTGAGGAAGCTGCTGAGCGCCGCGACGGATGCCACCTCGACGCCGCGACGGACGAGGATGTTTCGCAGCATCTCACGTGCCCGGGAGAGCCGGGTGCGCAGGGTGGAGGGCTGGAGATCAAGACGGTGGGCGACTTCGTCGAGCGAAGCGCCCTCCAGATGAAAGAGCACCAACGGATGACGGTAGCGCTCCGGCAGGCCATCAAGGGCGGCATCCAGTTCTCGGCGGAATCCGGTGCTGATGGCATCGCGGGTGAGGTTGACAGGTTCGTTCATGGCGGTGGCCTCGCGGCGCTGGCGGCTTTCCCTCGACCGATGGGCATCCAGCGCCAAGCGCCGCGACACCGTGTGCAGCCAGCCAGCCACCGATGGTTTCCGGCTGAGTGCCTCCGCCTCCCTCGCCAGAACGAGGAAGGCGGCCTGGGTGACGTCCTCCGCGTCGTGATGGTTGGAGAGTGTCCGCATCGCGACCGAGTGGACCATGGGCCCATGGCGTTCCACCAGGGTGGCGAATGCGGCCTGGCTCCCGCTGCCGGAGAATTCCTTCAGCAAATCGGCGTCGGTCTGTAGGTTTGTATCTTGCACTTTCACCCATATCACGGAACTGCGGCGGCAAATGTCTCAAAAATTTCAGGAAAAAATTCGAGTGCGCACGATTCAGGGCAGCACCACCGAACCCATGGGATGAGTCTTGCCGTCTGGATCCTGGTATTTGAGGGTGTAAGTTCCTGCAGGAATCCCCTTCATTTCGACATAGCCGGGATACCTGCTTTTGCGGTTTTCACTCGTAAAGGTAGCGGTCACGAGAATGTCTGATCCGGAAACCTTCGCGCTTACGGTGTCAATCCACTGACCCGAGTGCATGATCTTCGTTTCAAACTCCATCGGAATCTTGTAGGAGCCAGGCTGGGTTGTCGCAGGGGCGCCGATCGTGATTCCGCTAGCGGCAAAAAAGTCGCGCGACTTCTCGTCAGAGTATCCCGAGATCGTGAAGGCTGAGATCAATAGAATGATTTTCATTACGTGTTTCATAGTTGTATTGGTGTTGTTTGCTTTTTTCTAATAACAAAGTGGAGGCTCCGTTGCCATGGGAATTCGATTGGTCAGAACCGAGAGTCCCACGGGCAGTTGATGCACTTCATCAGATACCACGGAGCCGCAGCAGGAAATGTCCCAAAAATTTCAGGAAAAAATTCGAGAGGGCAGGAATGGCGGGTGTTGGCGACTTTCTCGCGAAGCAAGGCATGGCCCTCCTTAATCGACCACCACGGAGTAGATCTCCATTCCGTTAGGCGTGATCGGTTCGAAAGGCTCCTTGCCGCCACCGGTTAGATAAAACGTCGCGGTATCTCCTTTCTTAGGGATGAACTCGTGGCCCTGCGAGCTGGGATGGTTCGGCTCGCGGGTGTGCGGCTGCCAAGCAAGGACGGTGATCTTCCCTCCCTTCTTCGCCACATCACCTTTGGAAACCTCGTCCACCTCAACTGTGATGGTATAAATCGTGTCCTTGTGGACACCGGGGCTGGTTTCGATTTTTGATTTCTCGACCTTGGTGGTCACTTCGAGGACTTTGCCCCTGACGATATGGCTGGCCTGAGCTACGAGTTTCTCGTCCGTCTGAGGAATCTTGGCGGCAAGACTGAAGCTGGAGGCGAGGAGTAGGAGTGGAGCTACAATTCGTGCGATGGTTTTCATAGTTTGATGTGGTTTTTTTGTTTCGTTTTTTGCTGGGAGAATTTTGTGTTTCAGGCTGGATGGATTGGGCATGCGACCGAGAAAGAGGACTGCGCCACTCTCACGGTCGCAGATCAGATTGAAGTAAGGCGATGCTCCGCAGCAAGGATTGCAAAAGGGTCAGTCATGAATCTTCAGACTTCTATTGCTAGAACATGCACATAGTTGACATTTTTTTACCAGAACGCCAATTTTTCTTTCGGCTCTTCTCCTAGTTTCTGGCGAAGATCATCGTCTGTTCATCAGCGGAATCACGGACTACTGCCTGAAAAGACTCGATCATTTCGTTAGTCCATATTCGCTGCGAGTAAAACGGCCTGCAAGTCTGAGACTTGCAGGCCGCAACGGTGAATTTGCCTTGCTGGCGCAATCGTTATTGGCCATCCATTTTCAGGTAATCCAATAGGAATCTCACTTAGGCATTCTATCCAAAAACGTGACGTTTCCCTGATAGTCGAGATGCAATAGTTGGACCATTACCTTCTTTGCCGAGTCCACATTCTCGTGCTTCGGCTTGGGGGTGTAGCACGTCATCTCGATGTCCCAGCCTGGCTTGGTGGCATTTGCCGAGGGACGGACTCTAGCCAGTGTCCTAAGTTCTACGCCGTTGACCTCTGGCGAACCGAACTTCGCATCGGCGGCCTTGGAGATGATATCGCGAAGGCCCAATCGATCTGCGATATTCGCGTAGTATTCGTCGGGATTTTCATACTTGCTCTTCGGATTCACCAAGTGGGAGATTTTCTTGCCATAGGTCTTTTCATAGAAGTCCAATTCCTCGTTTTTCTTCTCTTCTTTCTGTTTTGCAGGCGCCTGCTCCCATGCTGCTATTTCTTCCAAGAACGCAACCTTTCCCTCATAGTCGAGGTGCAGCTTTCGGATGAATAGCCTCCTTTGCGAGGCCGCTTTCTCTTGCTCCGATTGGGCGGGTCGGCACATCATCATGATGTACCAACCTGGCTTGTGGGCTATTGGCGAGGGGCCGACATGGGATAGCGTCCTCGCTTCTGGGCCGTTTTCATCTCCCGTGCCGAACTTTGCATCGGCGGCCTTGAAGATGATATCGCGAAGGCCCAATTGCTCCAAGATCGCCGCGTAGTATTCGCGGCTATGAGGATACTGGCTCAATGGACGCACACCGAAAATTTTCTTGCCATAGGTCTTTTCATAGAAGGCCAATTCCGCGTCTTGCTCATCTACCTGCGGCTTTTCAGTCGCCGCCTCTGCCAACGCAAGGTCTTCCGGGAGGCGAAGAGAGACGACATCTTCCCCGATGTGGACGACCAGACCCGCTTCTTTTGCCAAGGCTTTCAGGTAGTCATGCAGGATTAGCTCACCATCCAATTTGCGCCAGGTCTCTTTCGTTTTTCCCTTGTGCATCAGGACGATGTTGATGCCATTGTCAAAAGGAATGCCCTTGCCCTGCGAAGCGAGCATCTCACATTGAAAAACAATATTTCCTACGCTTGCATAATCCAAGATGATTTCATCGAGTCGTTTCGTCAGTGCGGCAACTTTGGTGGCGTCACTCGGCTGGAATTTTCTTAGTTTGGTCTCGACTTGCACAACCCACTGCATGGCGCGAATGTATGTTTCAACATCGTTTCTTTTTTCAGGGTTGGTTCTCATTTCATCCTTGACCTTGTGCATCTCCTCGACGGCAGTTTGGTAAACCTTCCGTAAAGCTTGGCGTTCTGCGTTATTGAGTTCGAGTTGGCGCTCGGATGCTGGTGTGTCTTTTGCTACGGCTGCCGATGCCTGAGCACGCAGTGAGGATGGGATGGCGACCGTGGCAAGCACGGAGGCGACTAATGTGATGCGTTGATGTGTTTTCATGATGTTTCTGAATGATTTGATTCGGATCGTGGCCTGCGGGTGATCCGGCGACCTCGTCCTCATGCATTACTTAAGGATCGTCGGAAGTTTGTGGCGGAGATTCGAACATTTCGGGAAAAATTTGATTGGGCGGTATATCGGTGCTGAGAATGAGTTCGCGCAGCATTTGATCGCGGGCTTCGAGTCGGGCGACTTCAGCGGCGAGGTGTTCGGGGACTGAACCGCCGTTGGGTGTTTGCATAAGAGCTTGTTTGCGGGCTTCCATCAGAGCGTTGAAATTTCCCTCCCATCTCTGAGCGAGGCTTTTTCCTACGTCCGGATCTGTGAATGGAACGGAGGCAGGCGTAGAGATATTCTGGTGCTTACCCGATAGGCCTTCCCAGCCCGCCCATGCTATCAATAAAAGAGCGGCGATGACCAAAGTGGCGGAAGTCCATAGCAAAGCGGGGCGCGGCCAGCGGTGCTTGCATGCGAGAGCCGACTGCGCACGTTGGATGCGGCTGCGAAATTCCACGACGCTGTCGAATCGCCGTTCCGGTTCTTTCGCGAGTGCCTTCAGTACGATCTCATCGATATGGGGATCGACTTTCGCCCGACGGGAGGGCGCGGACACGCTGTTGGTGCCGGGTCGCTCGCCCGTGAGCATTTCGTAGAGCACGACGCCGAGCGAGTAGATGTCGGCGCGGCGGTCGATGAGAGCCATGGCGAGTTGCTCCGGTGCGGCGTAGTCGGGTGAGCCGGTGGCCATGGTGAATACTGCCGAGCCGGATCGTTGGGTGCCCGATGTTTCCCCGGCGGCGCTTTCCTGATCCATCATGCGGGCGATGCCGAAGTCGGCGATCTTGACGGTGCCGGAGCGATGAATCAGCAGGTTTTCCGGCTTGATGTCGCGGTGGACGATGCCGAGATCGTGAGCGCATTGCAGCGCATCGCACACCGGGATGACGATGGCGAGCGCCTCCGCCGGTGTGAGGCGTTTCGACTTGAGGACTTGGCGCAGGTTTTCGCCTTCCACGTATTCCATGAGCAGATAGAACATCCCGCCCGCCTCGCCGAAATCGTAGATGCCAACGATGTGCGGATGGCTGAGTGCGGCGAGGGTGCGGGCTTCGCTGGCAAAGCGCTGGGCGAAGGCGGGATCGGCGGCGCGTTCGGGAGAAAGCAGCTTGAGAGCGACCCAGCGATTGAGCGATTTCTGGCGTGCTTTGTACACCACGCCCATGCCGCCCTGGCCGAGGCAGGAATGGATCTCGAACTGGGGGAAAAATGGCGCGAGTTCCTCCACGGAAGAAGGCGGGGAAACCGGGTGATTTCCCGTGCCGTGGTCGGTGGTGAAGGCGTCAAAGTTGAGGCTGCCGAGACAACGGGCGCACAAACCATCGACGTCGTCACTCGCGAGCGGCATTTCGCAACGCGGGCAAACTGAGCTGGCGGGTTTTTCCTTCATACATGACCCAGTGCCGCGATCAGTGCCCGCATTTCTTCATCGATCTCATCCGTTGTAGCGACGGTGCCGGCGACTTCCTCGCGGAAAAGCTCACGGAAACGCTTGCGCAGGCGGTGCACCATGCTGCGCGCCGAGGCGGGCAAGACCTTCAAGTCGGTGGCTATCGCATCGTAGTCGATCTCCCCGCGCAAAGACGTCAGGGCGGGTTTGATGCGCTCGTATTCGCGGAGCTTTCCGGCGGGCTCGTATTCGGCACGGAGGCGGTGAAGCGTCGATTTCAATACGGTGAGCGCCCAGCCACGATCAAACGCCGATTCTTCCCCCATCGAAGCGGCAGAGGCTAGGAGCTTCTCGCCTTCTTCCGTATTCATGCTGCTGATGACGTGCAGGCCGCCGCGCTTTGCCGCCTGCGAGCGATCCCATGTATTGGTGAGGAAACGTTTCATCGCTGTGAGCAAAAACGAGCGGAGTTTTCCCTGAGAGCGATCCGCTGCGGCCAGCCAGTTTTTTTCCAACAAACGCGCGAAAAACTCCTGCGTGAGATCCTGTGCATCGTGGCGCGAGTGGCCGCACCTGCGCACGTAGGCGTAGAGCGGAGTCCAATACTGCTGGCACAGCGATTCGAGCGATCCCTCCGTTGCCCCTGAGGTAGGGCTTTGCGCACGCGCCACCACCGACCAGCGGGTGCTATGGAACTTAGCGAAGCGTGTGTTGTTAGACGAATCAAGCGACATTACGAAAGTACTTAAGCAAAACGTTTCGCTTGTTTCGAATTATCTGAGAATATTTCGCGTGAGATATTTCCACCGTCGAGTCCAATGGGGGAGTGCCAACACGTGTCTCACGCTTAAGCAAAATGGGATACATAGGCTATTTCACTTCAGAGATCATCGATTAAGCCCATTTTCATTTGCGAAGGCTTTGGCGGTATCGCTGTCTTTCGGCATGCTTTGATAGATGGTTTCCAGGGCTTTGGTGCGGTCAGGGCCTTGGGGGATGGTTCGGATCCATTGCATGGCGTTTTGTGGATCGTAGGGATAGGCTTTGGCGGCGTAGGCTCCTGCGACGGCCGCTTTTTCGGGACTGTCGGGGGCACTGTTGAGCCAGGTGCCGACGGCTTGGTAGTCTTTCTCTGTCCACTGGGTGGCGAGTTCGAAGGCGCGTTCTTTTGCGATTTCGTCAAAAACTTCACTTTTTGCGAGCCAGTCGAGCCATTGGGCCGTTTCACCGACGCGCACTTGTTTTTGCATGCCCTTGGTGGCACCTGCAAGTTCTTCACTCGATAGATTCGCCGATGAGATCCAAGCGGTGACTTCATCGTATCCGAGTTTTACGTGGCCCTCGCCGAAGGTGAGAACGTTCATCTGACCATACGCAAGTTCTCGTTGCTCCTGGGTCGTGGCAAAGGCTCTCATGGCGGCGAGCGTTTCGGTTCGTCTTTCAGAGCTTAGCGCGGCTCTCACAATGACATCGATGAAATCCGATTGGAATGACGGCTCAGCTGCTGCGAGAAACTGAAATGCTGCAGCAGGATTATTCTTATCAACTGCCCAGTTGTAGATCAGCGAAAAAAATGCGCTGCTAATGACTGCCGTGTCGTGATTCATGATTTCGGGCGATTTGCTGAGCATTTGTGCCATCTCAATCGGGTATTTTTCCGAATATGACTCAATCATATCTTCGAGATTTTCTAGTTCTGCTCCATCGCGGTTGGCAATATCGCAGAATTCGGCGACGAAACCTTTGAACTGGGAAAGGCTAAGTTTTTGGACGCGAGTGTATAATTCTCGGTAATTGGAGTTGGAGCTTTTCGGGTTGCGATAATAGGCAATCAATTCCTGAGCGAGTGCTTTTCCTTCTTCTCCTATCTCAGAACGTTCGCGTTGCCGAGAACGGCTCATTTGTTCTTTCGCATTGCCGTCTGCGTCTGTGTTACCGGGTTTTGCGGCTTCTGATCGCAGCTTTTCATGAGAGTCTTGTTCGCGGGAAAGACGACGCAGTTCCGGCCAACCAATGATGGCGCCAAGGACGAGGATGATGGCGCTGATGATGAGGGAACGTTTCATGGGTTAATTCAGATTTTGCAGCAGTTCTTCACGGCGGTTTTCATCAGTGATCCTCATTGCCAGCTCGCGCGCTTTTTCTTTCGATAGGGGGTTTCGCCCTCTGCCGCTACCCTCGATTAACGGAATCAAGAATTCATCACTGACACCTGAGCTGAGAAAATCGATGGCGAGTTTTTCGATACTCTCCGGGGCTTTCGGATCAGTAATGCTTTCGAGGTATTCGGCCATGCCGATTCCTGCGGCCCGGTCAGCAGAAGTAGGATCGACGGCTTTCGCCCATGTGTGAAATTCGTCGAGTGTTTCGAGTGACGGTCTTCTCAAGGCAAATAGATTCACGATGATATCATCGGCTTGCAACTCCAGAAAGGTGGCGCGTTCTTCCGGAGTGGCCGCGATGCGCTCGAAGTTTTCTTTGATTTTTTGCGGTTCGTCTAGGTAGCCATGATCCATGGTTTTCCTCAGGATCATTTTGCTCGCATCCTCCTGGGAAAGCGTTCGGCGCACCATGTCAGCAAAAGCCTTTTGATCTTTTTCCGCCACGTTGATGATGGATGAAATGATCTCTTTTCGTTGGTCTAGTGGTGTTTCCGTCAAGCGCTTCTCCGCAGCGGCTGAGTCAGAGATGAGCAAGGCTTTGATGAATGCTGCCTCGAAAGGGGCGCGAAAGGGCGATTTTCCGTCGAGCGACTTATCAAAGGTGCCTGCGGCGATTTCTTTTTCATACCATGCAGTAGCGGCTGCGGGATCGCGTGTGACCCAATCTTCAAATGGTGTGAAATCGTGGGTGTTAGGTACAGCACCATTGCGCTCGAATTTTGAGATGTATTGGCTAAACGCAAACTCGGGATTTTTCGTGGCAAGCTCTTTCAGCATGAAGTCTTCGAGAGCATCGCGATACGACGTCTTAAGCCCTAACGTGGCGATCGCAGGATAAGCGGTCGCAAGTTCCTCTCCGCTCATTTCTGATAGGAGATTTTTCAGCCGTGACAGGGCCGCGGAACGTTCCTCTGGTGTTGCGGCATCTTTGGCAAAGAGTGCGAGTTTTTTCCAATCGCGAGAGGTCGCCACCCAATCTGCTACGGACTTGCTCTCCGTCTCAGTTGGTTTTTGGGGCTTCTTGCTGCTGACGCGTTCCTTTTGAGCAAAGGAAACATCGCGGGAGTTGGTGATTGTATCGCGGAGCAAGTTGTTGTCTTCGCTCAAGGCAATGGCTGAGCTACGAAGGTAGGTGAGCCATGTCGCAACGATCGCGAGCGCGATGATGGGCGGGACGAAGTGGATGGTTTTCATCGGTAATGTGTAGCAGGAGTAGACGGTCGTAGGGGCCATCACGTTTTAAGGTAATATTAGAATAAACGCACATCTTGACTTGACTGAGTTAATTTTTCTTCCGCGCTAACTGGTTCTGATTTCACCATGTAATTTCCGTCATAATTCTTTATGCACCCTTTATTTCCGAGCTAGCAAAATGGTGGATATGACCTATCAGCAACCACTCACAAAATCAGCCCAGGATTCTGTTCTTTTATCATGGGAAATAGTGTAGTTTTCCTTGATCTTGAAGGGAATGATGGTGCCATCATCTTTGGTGAATTTCCCTTCGATCTGGAGGGTGAACGCCTCGTCGCGGGTGATCGTTTTGGGAAACTCCGCTTGGATTCTCCGCGACTTGTTGATGACTGAGGTGCCGCCAGTGACAAATTGGGTTTCTTCACTATATTTGTGTTGGACGCGCATGGGAAGTTTGAGCGCGGTGATTCCGGGATCTACCGTGCCATCGGCATAGGTCACTGTCACTTTCGTGAACTCTGCGGAGGCGATGGTTAATGTAGAATCGGTGTAGAAGGCGTGAATGTCATAAGGTTTTTTGCTTTTGATGTCGCCGCCCATCATTCCCGCAGAAACGTTGGTATCGATTCCAACACTGGGAACGGGTGTTTTGGTAGCAGGCATAGTGCCAGCGGCCGTGAACGTTACCATGTCGTATTTGGCATTGCACGAGGGCAAAACCAAGGCTGTGGCGAGCAGGATGAGTGGGAATGCATATATTGTTTTCATATTGTGGTGTTACGGTTCCTTCGATTTTTCTTGTGCAGTCACGGCCTCTGTTATGCGTTTTTGTGACGCTTCCGAGAGTTTTGTCATAGGATATTCTACCACCTTTCCACCAGGCATCAAGAATGTTACGGATTCTGCGGATGCCGACTTAACAGCGGCTTTCATTTCGATTCCTTGGTCATTCGTCCACGTTTGAGTTTCGAAAAGATTTTTCTTTTCCGCCACTGCTTCGTTCTTTTCTTTCGCAACGTCTTTTAGAGCATTCTTGATGGCGCGTTCAAAATCATCGTCACCCGGACTACCGTTGAAGATGAGTTTTCCTTCGACATCGAAAACGAACGCGTGTGGGATGCCTGAGAAATTGATTGGGCCGTTGGCGCCGGAGGTGATGGTGTACTCGATCTTGTTCTTTTTGAGAAGGGGTTCGATTTGGTCTTCGGAGTGGCCCTGGCTCTCCGCGCCGATGATGAGCAGACCATCTTCGCGATGACGTTTGTCGAGTTTAGCAAGGTGGGGGAGCAGCGCGATGCAGGGAGGACACTTTACGCCCCAATGCTCGATGACGACGACTTTTCCTTTCATGTCATCCTTAGCGACTTTTTCGCCGAACAAGACCTTGCCGAGCTTCCAGTCAGAGAGTTTATGATCCGATTTCTCGGCGGCGTGTGAATGCGCGACAAGCGCGAGGACTAGGCAGATGGATGCAGTAAATACTTTTTTCATAGATGTTGTGGATTGTTGTATAGGATTCTGTTAGTGCTAATTAAGGAAGAATGTTGATGTGATCATGCTGCTTTTGTATTTTACCAAGCAGGCTCTTTTTCGAGGTGTTCGCGGTAGCGGGTGAGTTGTTTTTCATCGAGGATATTTTGCAGGGTGGAGAGCTCGTTCTTGATTCTCTCGGATTTGTTGGTCTGGATCCAAAGCTCGTAATGAGAACTCTCGATGGCGGCATCGGGCATTTCATTTTTCAGGCTGGCGCTGACCATGTTAGAGAGGCCGCGGATACTGGAGGAGTCAACGTCGGTGAGCATTTGGCCGTAGTTGAGGGTCATGAAAGCGCGGGCATCCGCTTCTTGTTCCACTTTTGCCGGTGCGTTTTTGATCAGGGCGGCAAGGGTTTGTTGCTTCTGGGCATCGGTGAGCGTGACGATCGCGTTTAGGTCGGCCATGTCGCGGTAGGCGCGGGCCTCGATGGTTTCGCGCTCACGAGTTGCTTCGTTGGCATCGAAGGCGACGAGTTTTTCCGAGGAAAGAATCGAAGCCAGTTCTTCGCGGAGACCTTTGTTGCGGAGCAGAGCGCAGATGTTTTTCAGGACTTCTCTGTCGTCGGTAGATTCGGCGGTGAGTAGCTCGGCAAGTTGTGCTTCGCGGCGGACGAAGATTTTTTCGACTTCTGCTGTGTCCGCGGCGTTGAGATTCAGATCGGCGATGAGGTGTTTCTTCGCTATAGCGAATCCAGCCGAGGCATTTTTCATCCAGAATGTGGTGAGCTTGTTCTGCTCAATGCGCGCGATTTCTTCTCTGTCTTTGCGCTCATCTTGAGAGTGTGACGCTTGGCTGGCTTCTTGCCGTTGGGAGGAGCGGGTGGGGGATGTTTGAGTGCTTTTTTCCGCAGGGGAATGATCGTCTTGTGCCTGATTGATGAGAAACAAAACGGCTGCGATGGCCACGATGGACAGCGCGATGATGGATGTTTTTCGTTTCATGGGGCTGCGGTTCTGGTCATTTGATTTTTTTGCCCAGCTCGATCAAACGCTCGACGGGGTGGATGTGGATGAAGACTTCCATTTGCCAATCTGGAACCGTTGGGGTCACAGTGCTGCCGGGCAGGGGGCTGATGCGGATGTTTTTCAATCCCTCCGGTGTTACTTCGGCGGTGATGATGCCGTTCACTTTGCGACTCATGGGCTCATAAGCGGGGGTTTCCGTCATGAGTTTGTCGTTTTCCTTGAAGAGGGTGGAGGGTGTGTTACGGGAGTGTTCCACGAGTAGGATGAGGTTGCCGACTTTCACGGTGCGGTTGTCGATGATTTCGGCTTTGCCGACCTTGGAGCGAGGGAAGGTCATGTGGTTCACATGGAAGCCGTTTTTATCGGAAATGATCTGGAATCCCGCTTCATTGTGCAGGATGAGTTCGAGTGATGCTACATCAAAGCCTTCGAGGATTTCTCCGCTGCGGTAGGCGCGGTTTTTGTCTTTCGCGACGAAGGAATTTCCGAGCACTGCGAAAGTGGCGGCATCGGCATCGGGGATGGGAACGCCGCTCCAGTAGGCTCTGTTACGATCCGCATAGTAGCCGGAGCCGATATGCTTGAAGGTGGCGGGATCGGCTTCTGGGATTTTATCGTATCGGTAGTAAACGGAGCTCATGTCCTTGATGACGGTGAAATCCGAGTTGATGACTTCGACGGTGGCGGGATCGACTCCTGAAAGAAGGCTGCCGTCATACCAGACATGGTTTTTGTCACGCACGAGACCGTCGCGATAAAGTTGGAAGGAGGACGGGTCCGCCTCAGCCAATGGGGAGACGAAGAAGGTATCATCAAAGTCGAATTTGTAGTATACTCGGTTTTTATCGCGGGTATATTCCTCGGACAGCACCTCGAAGGTGGTGGCGTCCAGACCTTCGGAGGTTTTGAGGTGGCCGAATTGATTTTGCGCGAGCTTTTCGAGTAACTCCGGCGAAGGCATGTCTATGCGGGTGGCGTTGGCACCCGTGCCAGTGATGCCGCCGCCGATGAAGTGAATGGCGCCGTCGCGACGGACATAGCCGTGGCCGAGATCGGTGTCGGTGGGGAGAGGGGGCGTGGCAGCGGTGCTGACTGTTTCCTTTTTTTGGCAAGCGGGGAGGAAGAGGGAAAATAGTAGAACGCAGAGATGCAGCGTTATGAGCGCGGACTTTAGTCCGCTTGATTTGGCAGAGCGATGACACGGGCGGACTGAAGTCCGCGCTCCATGGTTTTTTTCAAAAAGGGTGTGATTCATTTTTCCGAAGGGGCGGGAAGTTCGATACCGAACATGGGCAACATGCCTTTGCTGATGAGGTGATCATAGTAGCGTTGTTTTTGCGCTGGGTCGAGAGCGGGGGCGAGTCGTTCGACTTTTTTGCTGGCCTGTGTGGTTTCAAATTCGATGATTCGCTTGTTGAACTCGGGCGAGTCAGGCGGCAAGGCGTTGGGTCCGTCCATGATTTCGTAGAAAAAATCCGCATCGGCCATGCTGGTGAAGTCCACTTGGGTGCTTGTTTTATTTTGCATCAATGCCATGAAGGCACGGGCATCGGCGCTTTCTTTGAGATTTTCTGCGGCAGATGTTAGGAGAAGTTCGTAGACCTTGTCTTTTTGTTCTTCGGATAGTTTGAGAACGGGAGTGAGCTTGGAGAGTTCGATATAGGTGAGAGATTCGACTTGGGATTGCAGGGCTTTTTTCTCCCGCTCGTCGAAGCCTGTGAGTTGTTTTTCTGTAAGGATGGCGGCCAGTTCGTCGCGCAGACCTGTTTCACGGATGAGGCTGCCGGCTCTTGTGATCATTTCCTTTTCGGCATCGGGTCCGGCATTTTGATCGAGACAAGCGCGGAAGGTTTTTACGCGGGTATCGAGAATGGCTTTGAGGGATGCGACTTGTGCATCACTGAGACCGAGCTCGGTGGTCAAGTCCTTGAGCAATTGCTCGTGTTTGACTGCGAGACGGCGCGCCATTTCGTCCTGGCTGGGGTGGGGACTCATGGCCTCTAATTTCGCAAGTTCCTCGTTGGGGGAGTAAGCTTTTTCTGTATCCTCAGGAATGGCTGTGCCCGTAGTAGTTGTGGACACTGTTTTGTTAGGTGACGTCGGTGCAGATGCCGTGCCAGAAATCGCACTTGTGAGAGGGGACGAGGAGACGGTTTCCATCTGGTCCTTGTCATTGTTATTGAGGAGTGTGATGGCCCCTCCGATGACTACGACACTAGCCGCGATTGCGGAGACTTTTGCGATGCCCATGGTGGTGATGGTGGTGAGAATGGATATGAGTCCGGTGGAGGCGGTTGTTGCAGTAAATTGGAGGCAGGCGGCGGGCGCGGCTTTGGCGCAGTGTTGGCTGATACCTGCGGCCATTGCTGTGGCGGAAACAGACACGCCCACTTTGCGTTTGAAATACTGGTTTAGCACATCGAAAGCGCGACTGGTGCGCTTCTGGGCGGCGTCTTCGCTGATGCCGAGGGCTACGCCGATGTTGCGAAAATCTTGGCCTTCTAGGTACCTGCGGACGATGACCTCGCGGTCAGGAGCGCGGAGTTGGTCGATCGCTTGGTCGAGCATAGGGATCAGACGCCGGAACGTCTCGTCATCGTCTTGGGTGGAGGTATTCATGTTTTCGGTGGCATAGACTTGTTCGCGCTTTTTGATTCGTATTTCACGACGTTGCAGCTTCGCGATCTCGAACTTGGTGCTGGTATGGAGCCATGCGGTGAGGTTGCTGTCCTGCGCGGAGAACTTCCGTGACTTGCTTGACAGGGCGATCAGCACGTTTTGAGTGGCTTCCTCAGCGAGTTGCCGGTTTCCCGAGCGGCGCAGGCTCACTGCAAAAATCATATCCACATGGCGGGCCGCGAGTGCCTCGAACGCCGCCTGGTCTTCTTCACGCTCGTAAGCACGGAGGAGATCGATATCGCTGCGGTGATCGGTTTGCGTCATGAGTGTATTTCGTTTTCATGATGATACACCCACCGCATTCTCAAATCCGTCAGAAAATTTGCATTTTTTATTGTCGTTGACGGAACGATAGTATCAGCTCCAAGAGTTTGAATCTTTCCACTGCTGTGGCCATCGTGCAATACGAAGTCGTAAGGCAAGTAGGTTTTAACCGTGGCGGCGGCATCTTGCCGCCTTGCCTATACTGATGCGCACCAGGTTTTGTGATTTCAAATTAAGGCTTGCTGAAAAAGTTTAAAACCGATTTCAGCATAGTGAGCAATTTAGATTTTTCTGGCTCTGCGGCCTGGGTGACGTTGATGGAAATGATTCGTGTGCATACTCTTTCTTTGCTTGGGCGCTGGGTGGCATCGCCCAGCTG
>CAMDCV010000020.1 GCA_945890645.1 Akkermansia muciniphila | reverse complement strand
TGGTGAAAGCATACGGAATTCATGCGCTGCTCGGCAGAATTGGTTGACAGAATCGGTCTCTCGGTCACGTTACGATCTCTTGCCGTGATCGTTCTCGGCCCTGATCTGATGAAACATGTTTTGTTCTGTTTAATCGCCACCTGCACGGGGGTGTCTGCGGCTCCGGATGGTGCGCAGTTGTTTACGACGAATTGTGCGGCTTGCCATTTGCTTGACCAGATGGTGGTCGGGCCCTCATTGGCGGAGATCCGCGGGTTGTATCTAGGAAAACCAGATGATTTCGTGAAGTGGTGCGTGGCACCGAAGAAGAAGCGCGAGAACGTGATCGACATGCCATCGATGGTCCACGTTGGCGACGAGGGACTCAAGGCGATCTACGATCACATCATGAAAGTCGCGCAAGGTGTGCAGGCGAAAAAACAGGATCCCGGCGATCCGTATAAGTCTTCTGCCACCTACACGGCACGTCCCCAGATGCAGCGGATCTTTATGCCGAATGCCGGACCTGCCGCGATTGCGGTGGCGCTGGATGCGACAAATTCACTTTGCTGGGATGCGGGTGAATGCCGACTGCGTTATGCTTGGACCGGTGGCTTCATCGATGGCTTTCCCTATTGGCGCGGCAATGGAAGTAGCGTCGCGGCTGTGGTGGGCACGGTGAAATACACGGAAGCGAAATCTCCGTTCGGAGAAGCGAAAGATCTGAAATTTCTCGGCTACACGATGAAGGACAAATTGCCGATATTCCGCTATCAGATCGGCACGCAGATGGTGACGGAGCAATTCACTCCGTTACAAGAAGGTAGTGGTTTTCATCGTACTTTCACTGTCACTCCCACACCGGCTACGTCATTGGCTTTAGAGTTCACTGCCCAAGAAGGCGTGACCATCACTTCTAACAAGGGCACGATGGAAGGCACGAAGCTGACTCTCACACCCGCCGATGCCGCCACATTCACTCTTACCTTTTCTTTGAAATGAAATTCTATTCTTTAATCGCTTGGTTGTCGCTGACTGTTGTGGCCAGTGCTTGGACCGAATATTTTTCCTTTGAAGAAATTGCTGGGCCAGTAGGTGTGGACCCACAAGTTGGGGCGATGGAGACTTTGTCCGATGGTCGATTGGCGGTGGCATTTCATCGCGGCGAAGTCATGATCTATGATCCTGTGGCGAAAACATGGGCCGCTTTTGCCAGTGGATTGCAAGAGCCACTGGGCATGCTTGCGGATAAAGATGGCAGCTTGTTGGTGATGCAGCGTGCCGAGCTCACACGCTTGCGCGATACCGATGGTGATGGCAGTGCGGATTCGTATGAGACCGTATTTGATGATTTCGGGATGTCCGGCAACTACCATGAGTTTGCGTATGGACCTGCTCGCGATGCCAATGGAAATCTCTACATTGTGTTAGGTGTGGCATCGAATGGGGCACCGATGGCAAAAGAGATCCGTGGCGAGTTTTCCAAGATCGGTAAGGTCGATTTCGCCGGAATGAGCACGCGCGAGACATGGGGCAAGAATCGCGGCGCCGCCGGGCGCATGTATGCCCGCGTGAAGTGGCGCGGCTGGGTGCTGAAGCTTTCGCCCGATGGCAAAAAAATGGAGCCATTTGCGAGTGGATTCCGTTCGCCGAATGGCATTGGCTTTGATGCTTCGGGTCGTTTGTTGATTACCGACAACCAAGGCGACTGGCGTCCCACGAGCCCGCTCTATGATGTGAAAAAAGGCGGCTTCTATGGCCATCCGCCATCGTTGGTGTGGACACCCGGATGGGATGGCGGAGACCCGATGGCTATCCCCGTGCCGGAATTGGATGCGCTTCAACAGCCCGCCGTAGGATTTTTCCCGCAAGGCGAATTGGCAAACTCCCCGACATGGCCGGTGGTCATTCCGAAAGGCAGTTTTCCCGAGGGCTGGACGGCGCAGACATTGATCGGCGAGATGAATCAGAAAAATTTGGTGCGGGTTCTGGAAGACAATGTCGATGGCGTATTTCAAACGGCGCTAGTGCCTGTTTTCGATGGTTCACCGCTCGGCATGGGCAGCAATCGTTTGGCATTCACAAAAGATGGTTCGCTCTATGTGGGTAAAACCGCACTTTCTTGGGCCGGTGGCAAAGGGTTCACCCGCATCAAGTGGAATGGCAAAGCATTTCCCGCACTGGAAAAAATCAAAGCTCAGGCGAACGGCTTTGCCCTGCGCTTCAGTCAACCCATCGATGCTGCCACGCTCTCGACACTCGTCGTGAAACGGCACACCTACGATTATCACGTAGCCTACGGCGCCCCGAAAAAAGATGAAACGATACTCGATGTGCAAGGCACTACGTTATCGGAAGATGGCCTCACGCTAACCATCACCATCGGCGCTCTAAAGGAAAAATACCTGCATCTCATCGACATGACAGGCCTGCGCTCCAAAGAGGGAGGGAAATTGTTAGGGGCTAAGGCTTGGTATCAGGTCATCAAAGCGCCGAAGTAAATTGAGTTATTTCCCTTTCCTCGCCGTGGCAACGAGCGTCTGCAACTTTGGCGCTTTAGTTTCTCGATCAACGATGGCGGTTTCTACTTCGAGGAAACCCGCTTGTTCGAGCCACTCGGCGAGTTCTCCTTCGGGGAAGCCGAGCCAGCGATCAGAGTAGAGTTCGTGGGCTTTAGTAAAAGAATGTTTCGCGAGATCGAGAATCAACAGGCAGCCGCCGGGCTTGAGAATTCGATAGGCTTCGGCGATGGCACGCGATGGTTCCTCGGCATGATGCAGCGCTTGGCTGAGGATGGCAAGATCGACAGCGCCATTGGCAATCGGCACATCTTCGATTTCACCGAGGCGGAACTCCAGATTCGGCAGATCATTTTGTAGTGCGAGATTTTTTCCGAACTCGACCATCTTTGGTGAAATATCGATGGCGATGACATGCTTCGCGCGCTGGGCGAGTAGTTGCGAGAGCGTTCCTTCCCCGGCGCCAAGGTCGGCGACAACTTCGTAGTTCATCACCTTGAGCAAGGCTTCAGCGAGGGCTTTCCAGGAGCGACCAGGCACGTAATTCTTGCCGAATTTTCCTGCCAATTCATCGAAGTAGGCGCGCGCCTTGTCCTTGCGTTTGCGGTTGAGATGGCGGAGCGCGGCGACGTCCTTGGCGGATTCTGGCAACTCTGAGGCAGCGCTTTGGGCGATGGTTAACAGTTCGTCCGGGAGCTCCGATTGATAGATGTTATTTTTTCCCGAGCGTTGGTCGGTGACTAAACCTTCTTGTTTGAGAAGGGACAGTTGCGTGGAAATCCTGCTTTGCCCCATGCCGAGAATTTCCTGCAATTCTACCACTGAAAGCGGATGACTGTGCAACAGAAGAACAATCCGCAGCCGTGTCGGGTCGGCAAGGAGCTTTAGACATTTGAGTGTTGACAGTTTCATCTTGCTCGTGATTGTATCAACGCATCGCGATTTGACGATACGAAAATTAAAGAATATGAGCCGTTACATTTTTTCCTCTGAATCCGTAGGTGAAGGGCATCCTGATAAAGTCGCCGACACCATTTCCGATGCCATCCTCGATGCTTGCCTGAACGTCGATCCGAATAGCCGCGTGGCTTGTGAGACTTTTGTGAAAAGCAATGTGGTCATTGTGGGTGGCGAAATCACTATCCCAAAAATCGGACAAAAATCCATCGGTGAAGCGATCAACATCGATAAGATCATTCGCGATGCGGTGCGTGGCATCGGCTATGTCAACAGCGACGACATTTTTCATGCTGACCAGATTTTCATCAACAACTACCTCACCACTCAATCGCCGGACATCGCGCAAGGTGTTGATGCGAAAAAAGCCAAGGGCAAAAAACATGCCGAGCAAGGGGCAGGGGACCAAGGCATCATGTTCGGTTATGCATGCAACGAGACTAAGGAGCTAATGCCGGCACCCGTGATGTATGCGCATTTGTTAGGCCGTGAACTGACGAAAGTCCGTAAAGCTGGCAAGGTAGTCAAATGGCTACGTCCTGATGCGAAGACGCAAGTATCCGTTGAGTATGTAGATGGTAAGCCGACACGGATCGTCAATGTGGTCATCTCCACCCAGCACGCCGCTTCTGTTGAGCATGACGAAATTGAAAAATTCTGCATTGCTCTGATTAAGCGAGTGTTGCCGAAAAACATGCTCACGAAAGACACCGAGTATCTCATTAACCCCACGGGCAAGTTCGTGATCGGCGGTCCTCAGGGCGACAGCGGTCTTACGGGACGCAAGATCATCGTCGATACCTACGGTGGCATGGGGCGTCACGGTGGTGGTGCTTTCTCCGGTAAGGACCCTTCGAAGGTCGATCGTAGCGCCGCTTACATGGGTCGATGGGTTGCGAAAAACGTTGTTGCCGCTGGCCTTGCAGACAAGTGTGAGATTCAGTTTGCTTATGCCATCGGCCACCCGCTTCCTGTGAGTGTGCATGTCGATACCTTCGGCACTGGCACGAAAAGCGATGCCGCGATTCTCGCTGCCGTGCTCAAAGTTTTCTCCTTCAAACCTGCCGACATCGTCAAGCAACTCAACCTGCTACGCCCGATCTACTCGAAGTCCACGAACTACGGCCACTTCGGTAAAGACGACGCCGATCTCACGTGGGAGCGCACGGATAAGGTCAAGGCGCTGAAGAAGGCGGTGAAATAAACATTCCATAAAATTCAAACCAACCACTACAACAAAAAAATATGAGCTTTAACGACTACAAAGTACGCGACATCGGCCTTGCCGAATTTGGTCGCAAAGAAATTGATATTGCGGAGCATGAAATGCCCGGCTTGATGGCGACCCGTGAAAAATACGGCAAGGAAAAACCATTGCAAGGCGTGCGCATTATGGGCTCGCTACACATGACCATCCAAACGGCCGTGTTGATCGAGACACTCGCCGATCTCGGCGCGGAAGTGCGTTGGGTGAGTTGCAATATTTTCTCAACCCAGGATCACGCCGCGGCTGCGATTGCTGCTCGTGGCATTCCTGTTTTCGCTTGGAAAGGCGAAACGTTGGAAGAGTATTGGTGGTGCACGTGGAAAGCTCTTGTTAACCCCCAAGGTCTCGGCCCGCAGTTGATTGTCGATGACGGTGGCGATGCCACTTTGCTCATCCATAAAGGCTATGAGCTGGAAAATGGTTCTGACTGGATCACGACCCCATCCGGTAGCCACGAAGAGCAAGTGATCAAAGATTTGCTGAAACAAATTCACGCCGATCAACCAGGCATTTTCCATAAAATCGTCAAGGATTGGAAAGGTGTTTCCGAGGAAACCACCACCGGTGTGCTTCGCCTCAATCAAATGGCAAAAGCTGGCACACTGCTGGTGCCTGCCGTCAATGTCAACGACTCGGTGACGAAGTCGAAATTCGATAACCTCTATGGTTGCCGCGAGTCATTGGTCGATGGCATCAAGCGCGCGACCGACGTGATGATCTCTGGCAAAGTCGGCGTGATTTGTGGTTATGGCGATGTGGGCAAAGGCTGTGCGCAAGCGCTGCGTGGCCAAGGCGCCCAGGTCGTCGTGACGGAAGTGGATCCAATTTGCGCACTGCAAGCGGCGATGGAAGGCTTTCGCGTCTTGACTGTCGAGGACACGCTTGGTTGGGGCGATATCTACGTTACTACCACCGGCAACAAAGACATCATTCGCCTCGAGCACATGGAGAAAATGAAGGACCAAGCCATCGTTTGCAACATTGGCCACTTCGACAATGAAATCCAAATCGACAAGCTCGATAAAGCTCCCGGTGTGGCCAAGCTCAACATCAAACCGCAAGTGGATAAATACACGTTCGCCACAGGCAACAGCATCTACATGCTGGCCGAAGGACGTCTGGTCAATCTCGGTTGCGCCACGGGTCACCCGAGCTTCGTGATGTCGAACAGCTTCACCAACCAAACGCTCGCGCAAATCGATCTTTGGAAAAACAAAGACGTTTACAAAGCTGGTCTAGTGACCGTGCTACCGAAACATCTCGACGAAGAAGTGGCGCGCCTGCACCTTGCTAAGATCGGTGCAAAGCTGACCAAGCTCACAACCGAACAGGCTGAATACACGGGCGTCTCCGTGGACGGCCCCTTCAAAGCGGATAGCTACCGTTATTGATTGTGGCTGCGTTTTCTCAACGCCAAGGCCAATCAAGTTTTCCTCAACATCCTCGCCTATCACAAGCGGGGATGTTTTTTTAATTGATTTTTGACTCGTCATTTACTGCGCACCTTACGTTTCAAGGTGCGGCAGAGTGCAGGATTTTGATCGAGTTCGTTCGCTAGCAGGGTGAAAGCTTTGAGCGTCTGTGCCGAAATGTGGTGTTCCATGCCTTCGACATCGCGGTAGATGGTTTCCTCGTCGAGGCCGAAGTGGCGGAGGAGGCGGGTGAGGACTTCATGGCGTTTGATGATGTATTGCGCGAGGTCGCTGCCCTTGGGTGTTAATACAACACCGCGATATTTTTCGTAAATCACCAAGCCATCGGCCCCGAGTCTTTTCAGCATGGCTGATACGCTAGCCTGTGAGACGCCGAGATTACTGGCAATGTCCACCGAGCGTGCGTAGCCTTTCTGAGCGATGAGGTGAAAGATTTGCTCCAGATAATCTTGGGAGGCGATGGAGGTGGTGGCAGATTTAGGCACAAAGGACTTTTACGGAAATCTGCCTCTTTTGACAAGCTGCTTTAAAAAGAAAAAATAGTACTTGATGACAAAGTTAGTCTCATCTAAGATCGTTCGCAAGAACAAACTTTGTCCCGAATGATAGCTTTACGACAATTATTTTTCATGAGTGCCGCCGTGAGCTTATTCGCAATGGTGGCTTGTGATAAGACACCTGCAAAGCGCGCCGATGAACGCATGGTAGTAGTCACAACCTTCACGATCATCGCCGATATGGCTCGTGAGGTGGCTGGGGAGGCGGCGGTGGTAGAATCTCTGATCAAGCCGGGTGCGGAAGTTCATGGATATGAGCCAACGCCGAAGGACATCGTGCGCGCGCAGGAGGCAGATTTGATTTTATCGAATGGGATGAATCTGGAAGCATGGTTTGCCAAGTTTTTCCAGCATCTCGACAAAGTGCCGAACGTGGTGGTGTCTGAGGGAATTGAGCCGATTGGCATCAGTGGAGGTCCCTACGAGGGCAAACCGAATCCGCATGCGTGGATGTCGCCAACGTTAGCGCAAAAGTACGTGGATAATATTTGCGAGGCCTTGGTGAAAGCAGATTCGAAAAATGAGAGCATCTATCGTGCAAATGCCGCGACTTACAAAGCGAAAATTCAGGCGTTGGATGCTCCCTTGCGTGCGACCTTGGAAAAAATTCCTGATGGGCAGCGGCAGCTTGTCACCAGCGAGGGCGCGTTTTCTTATTTGTGCAAGGATTACGGCATGCAGGGCTTGTATCTTTGGCCGATCAATGCCGACGCACAGGGCACGCCGCAACAAGTGCAGTCAGTGATCGACGCGGTGCGGGCGCAGAAGATTCCCGTGGTGTTTTCTGAAAGCACAGTCAGTGACAAACCGATGCGACAAGTCGCGCAGGAAACTGGTGCTCGCTATGGAGGTGTGTTATATGTAGATTCGCTCACCGACGCGAGTGGTCCGGTGCCGACGTATTTGGATTTACTGCAGCACAACGCCGACACCATCGTGCGCGGATTTTTGCCCGATCATGAATAAAGATGCCGCCATCACACTCGATGTTCAGGATATTTCAGTTGTCTACGGCAACGGCCACGCGGCTCTGCATGGAGCCAGTTTTTCCCTGTGCGGTGGAACAATCTGCGCTCTGGTCGGAGTGAATGGTAGTGGTAAATCGACCCTATTTAAGAGCATCATGGGATTCATCAATCCGGGTGCAGGAAAGGTTCTGATCCATGGTCTATCGGTCCACAAGGCCCTTCAGAGTCAGTTAGTCGCGTATGTGCCGCAGGCGGAAGAGGTGGACTGGAATTTCCCGGTAAGCGTCGAGGATGTAGTGATGATGGGGCGTTATGGATCGATGAATTTTCTGCGTATCCCGCGTGCCGTTGATAAAGATGCGGTTAAGTTAAGTCTGGAACGTGTAGGCATGTGGGAGTTTCGCAAGAGACAGATCGGCGAATTATCGGGTGGACAAAAGAAGCGCGTTTTCCTCGCTCGTGCTCTCGCGCAAGTGGGACGCAAAAAAAAGAGATCATTTTCCTTATCTGCAACGACTCAGAATAGTAGGCTGATTTTGTTAGATGAACCATTTACGGGAGTCGATGTGAACACCGAGGATGCGATCATCGCATTGCTGCGTGAGCTGCGTTCTGAGGGCTGCGTGGTGCTTGTATCGACGCACAATCTGGGCACGGTACCAGAGTTTTGTGATCAAGTCGTGCTACTCAACCGCAAGGTGCTGGCCTATGGTCCGACGGAAGAAATTTTCACGGAACAAAATCTCACGGCGGCGTTTGGCGGGCAGTTGCGGCATTTCCATTTTGAGGAGTCGACGATTCAATCGCACGATGGTCGGGCTGTGAAAGTGTTGACCGATGACGAGCGTCCGCTGGTATTTGGCAAGGACGGGCATCTTGAATACAAAGACCGCGAGGGTCGCGAAGATTTGTTGAAGAAACGCAAGGAGGAAATGTAAGGCACGACATGGATTATTGGCTCATACCATTTCATTATGAATACATGATCAAAGCGATCTGGGTCTGCGCGTTGATCGGTGGGGTGTGTGGGTTGTTGTCGGCTTTTGTGACTTTGAAAGGATGGTCATTGATGGGCGATGCTCTATCGCACGCGGTTGTCCCCGGCGTGGTGATTGCGTATATTCTGGGGCTACCTTTTGCTTTGGGTTCGTTTGTCTCCGGTCTAATGGCTGCGGGAGCGATGACTGTGATCAAGACAAAAACAAAATTGCGAGAGGATGCGGTGCTCGGCATTGTATTCACGACATTTTTTGCGTTAGGTTTGTTATTGATTTCGTTGTATCCGTCGCGCGTTGATCTCAAGAGCATTGTCTTTGGAAACGTGCTCGCCATATCGGATGGCGACATTGCGCAGGTGGTGTTGATCAGCGGCTTGTCATTGTTTGTCTTAGCGCTTAAGTGGCGTGACTTGTTGTTGTTTTGTTTTGATGCCCAGCAAGCGCGTGCGATGGGAATGAACGTGAGGATACTGCATGCGCTGTTACTGACTTTGCTGAGTGCAACAGCGGTAGCGGCGCTGATGACCGTTGGTGCTTTGTTGGTGGTGGCGATGTTGATCACGCCCGGCGCGACGGCATATTTGTTAACGAACCGGTTTTCCCACATGATGGGTATCTCCGCGTTGCTTGGTGTCGTGACATCGGCGGTGGGAGCCTATGCCAGTTATTATGCAAATGGCAGCACGGGTGGCTGTATTGTTACGCTGCAAACCATTGTGTTTTTAGTCTGTTTGGTCTTTGCCCCGCAGCATGGAATTTTAGCCCAACGGCGCAGAGAGCGGAAGGAGGCACGATCATGAATTGGCTAGAACCATTTCAGTATGAGTTTCTGCGCTCGGGAATGATCATCGGTTCGGTGATCGCGGTGATGTGCGCGGTGCTCTCGTGTTTTCTCGTGTTGCGAGGATGGTCGCTGATGGGGGATGCGATATCTCATGCGGTGCTACCAGGCATCGTGCTGGCGTATTTGGCTGGTGTGCCATTGTTGCTCGGTGCCTTTGCTTCGGGACTGCTGTGTGCCGTGGGAACAGGGTGGGTGAAAAATCATAGTCGCATCAAAGAAGATACGGCGATGGGTGTGGTGTTCACGGGCTTGTTTGCGTTTGGGTTAGTGTTGTTCAGCAAGGTGGCCTCCGACCTGCATCTCGATCACATTTTATTTGGAAATATTTTGGGCATTGGTCCGAGTGAGTGGCGCGAAATTTTGGTGGTATCCGTGGTGGTGCTGACAGTTTTGCTAGTGAAGCGGAAAGATTTTTTATTGCTCTGTTTTGATCCCGCACAAGCGCGCGTGATGGCTTTGTCGGTAAGGCTGTTGCACTATGGATTGCTGGCACTGTTGTCGCTCGCGATCGTGGCATCGCTTAAGGCGGTGGGGATTATTCTCGTGACGGCCATGTTGATCACGCCCGGGGCGACGGCGTTCTTGTGGAGTGATCGCTTTGATCGTATGCTGTGGATTGCTTCGGCGACGGCAGTGTTCTCAACAATCGTGGGGATCGTGGTGAGTTATCGGTATGATGCCTCGACGTCAGCTTGCATCGTTTTGGTGCAGGCGGGGATCTTCGGGATTTCATGGGCGTTTTCGAGGAAGATCAGGGTGCTCCGCCACAAATCTATCGGATGAGGATTGGCTGGATTCTTACTTGCAAGGCTGTGGATTGCGGTGCATGTAGGGGCTGTCATGGATCGGACAGTTTTATTGATTTCCACATTGCTCGCACTGGTGGGTGCGGTGTGGGGTGCTGTGTCCGTGCATCGGGGTTCACGCACGTGGTGGACTCTTGCCTTCATTGGTGGAGCCTTTGCGGCGCAGTTGGTATTTTTGGAACTCCGCGGACAGATGCGCGGGGCTTGTCCGTTGCGCGATCATGGCGAAATTTTAGTCTTTTTGGCGTGGTCGCTGACATTGTTTTATTTGGTTGTAGGCCGTCCTTATCGCTTGTCTTTGGTAGGCTTGTTCACGGCACCAGTGGTAGTGTTGTTTCAGGCTGCGGCCTTGTGGCCGGGGGTGATGACGGCTGAGCCCGCTCGCTGTGTGGGTGTTGACGCGTGGCGAGAGGCGCATGCGGCAGTCTCTGTATTGGCCTATGGAGCTTTTGCGTTAGCTGCCGTGACGGGGGTGATGTTTTTGGTGTTGGACCGACAATTGAAAGAGCACCACTTGCAGTCAGGCTTGTTTCGCAATTTGCCGCCCGTGCGTGAATTGTTGGCAGCGGTGATGCGCTTGTTGTGGATCGGCTATGTATTGCTGACACTTGGCATCATTGCAGGCTGGTTGATGCCGCACCGGGGTGGTTGGTCGCATTTGATCGCGGCGGTGGCAGTGTGGGTGTTGTATGGGGCGCTTCTGGCATGGAAGCAGATGCGTGGATTTACGGGACGTCGGTTATCATTGCTGGCGTTGGTCTTGTTTTTATTATCTTTGGGGGTCTTTGGGGTGGTGTGATGGAACTGATCTGTGTGGGCTTGAATCATCGCACCGCGCCTGTCGAGGTGAGGGAGTTGTTTGCCGTGGCACCATCGAAACTCGGTGAAGCGGCGGCAGAACTTCGAAGCAAGATCGGTGTGGAGGAGGCCGTGGTGATCTCAACCTGCAATCGCACGGAAATTTATGTTTCCGGAGGAACGGAAGTGGTCGCGCAATTGGAAGAGTTGTTAGGTGGTTCTGAGCATTGTTATCATAGCCATCGCATGGAGGCTGCCGTGCATTTGTGTCGGGTCGCGAGTGGTCTGGACTCGATGGTGCTCGGCGAGACGGAAATTTTTGGACAAGTGAAAGACGCCTATCAAGCGGCACACCAAGCGGGTGTGACGCGCGGTGTCTTGAATCGATTATTTCAGAAGGCATTTTCCATTGGTAAAAAAGTGCGCACCGAGACAGGCATCCAAGAAGGTGCCACATCGATCGGCAATGTAGCGGTCGATCTCGCAGAGAAAATTTTCGGCCATCTCAAGGACAGTGAAGTGATGATCTTGGGCGCGGGTGAGATGAGTCGCGTGACGGCGCAAAGTCTGCAATCGCGTGGAGCACGCAGTATTTTTGTAGCGAATCGATCGTATGATCGAGCGCTGGATTTGGCGCAGCAAATGAATGGCCATGCAGTGCGGTTTGATGATTGGCAACTGGTGCTCGGTCAGGTTGAT
Source organism: Akkermansia muciniphila (assembly GCA_945890645.1). GTDB lineage: Bacteria > Verrucomicrobiota > Verrucomicrobiia > Verrucomicrobiales > Akkermansiaceae > UBA956. Next base: position 63,906 of record CAMDCV010000020.1, on the reverse strand, counting down.
GTGGTGATTGGATCGACTGGTGCGCCGCATACGATCGTGCACAAAGCGGATGTCGAAGCTGTGCGTCGTAAGCGCAAGTTTAGGCCTTTGTTTTTCATCGACATCGCCGTGCCGCGCGACATCGACCCGGCAGTGGCAGAGATTGAGGAAGTGTATTTGTATGACATCGACACGCTCGAACAAATCGCCAGTGAAGCGCGAGTGCGGCGTGCCAAGCAGATTGAAGTCTGCGAAGAGATGATACGCGCAGAACTGCAAAAAGCGCAGTTGCCCGGGTTGTAGAAATAAGTTCACTTCAAATAAGTGAAAGCATTTTTGCAATAAGCCGCAAGGCTGCGGGGTAAATGCGGTGTTCTTCTTCTTGAATGCGCGCGTGCAAAGTCGCGTAGGTGTCTGCGGCTAAAACAGGGACTTTGGCCTGCAGAATGTGAGGTCCGGTGTCCATGCCTGCATCGACATAATGCACGGTGCAGCCTGTCTCCGCGACGCCGGCATCAAGCGCTTGTTTCCATGCGTCTAGTCCGGGAAAAGCGGGTAGCAATGATGGGTGAATGTTGATCACCCGCTGCGGAAAGGCATTGAGCAGAGGAGCTTTGATTAATCGCATGAATCCAGCGAGGCAGATGAGATCGGCTCCGGCAGCGCGCATGGCAGCGGCGACTTCTAATTGGGCTTCCTCAGGGAACTTGGTGGTGAAACCACGGCAGTCGATGACTTTATATGGGACGGACGCTTTCTGTGCGCGCTCGAGAATGCCTGCTTGCGGCACATCGCTCATGACGAGAACGATTTGTGCATTCAGTTCACCGGCGGCGATGGCATCAAGCAGTGCTTGAAAATTAGTGCCCGATCCTGAGCCTAAAACACCGAGACGAATGGTTCGCATGCGTGATGCTAAAGAACGAAAGTGGGAGAATCAACAGCTTTTGCTGCTGGAGGCGGAGATGGGAGTCGAACCCATTCATGTCGGTTTTGCAGACCAATGCCTTCCCACTTGGCTACTCCGCCGTTACCGGCAATTCGGGAAAATCTGAGGCGATGGCGTGCATCGCGGGGGCAGAAACTACCGCTAGGCGGGCGGACTTGTCAATCTCAAACGGAGGAATTTTTTGTGACAGGGAGAGACGTCCGTCTCGGCGGCTAGGGTCTGGTTTAGTGAATAGCGGCTTTTTAAAACAACTGATACACTGATGGCCACTGAAGGCACTGATTATTTGAGGGAGAGGGCTTGGAGGCGAGGACGCCTCCGCCACGAGTTAGAACTGGCCGTTGAATTTGCGGGCGATCCAGAAGATGGCTAGCAGGGCGATGATGCTGGTGATTACGGCCCAGTGATGCCAGAGGGGGATGCGGTTTTCTAAAGGACGCGGTTCGGGGAGGGCGGTGATTTCTTTAATCAGGTCGGGAAGCATGTCGGGCTGGATCATGCGGGCACGGGCGATGCGTGACATTTCTTCTAACACTTCCGGACGGGCTGGTTGGCCGGTTTTTTCGAGATCGACGGTTTGGGCGAGCAGAGTGGTTTCGACGGGCTTGGCGTCGTCATCGACGATGGACGCGCTGAGTTTCCAAGCACCGGGCGCATCGATGGTGAAGCGTCCGGTGAAGCTACCCCAGGCGTTATCGTCCTTGCCGAGATCGAGCAGGCGGGTGCTGCCAGTGGGCGAGGTGAGGGCGAGGGTGACTTTGCCTTCTTGCAAGGGTGCGCCATTCTTATCGAAGGCATTGGCATGGAGCGTAACGGCATCGCCGGGGGATGGTCGCTCGGGGGTGTAGAAAATGCGCACGCGCTGACCGGCGGCCATGTTGCGTTGGTAGGACATCCAGCGGGCGACTTGGCCCCAGAAGCGGTAGTGGTATTTGTCTTCTACGCCGCGACGCCAACGCCAGGCGGAGTCGATGCCCATGTGGAGAATTTTGCCGCTGCCGGCGGTTTTGGTGACGATGAGAGGGATGCGTCCGTAGTTGCCGGAACTGCGGTTGGCGTGGACGGCGAGAACGGTAGTGCCAGCCTTGGCGCGTTCGACCGGGGCATGCCAATAGAAGCCTGGCAGGCTACGCCACACGAGAGGATTGTCTTCCTCGGTATCACCGAGCATGGTCAGGAGCGACGACGCACCATCGGAAGTGAGAGCGAGCGGTGAGGCGCTGGTTTCAACGACGCCGGTTTTTTTCGTGGCATCGAGCACGACGGGAAGAAGATCCGAGAGGTCGGTATCGAGTAGTGAAAATTGGTTGCCTTGTGGTCCGGGGAGGAATACTAATCCCGACGCTTGGTTCTCGACGAGGCCGCGGATGTTGGTGCATTGCTCCTTGGTGAGTTGGTCATTGCCGATGCCGACATCGCCGAGGAAAATCACATCGTATTTGGAGAGGTCTTCGATTTTATCAGGAAATTTTTCGATGTAGTCTGGTCCACCACCGACGCCGAGTTGCGGGTGAAACAGCAGGCAGGAAAGTTCGACACCAGGGTCGCGCGAGAGGGCGTTGCGCAGGAAGCGATATTCCCATCGGGGTAGGGTATCGACAACTAAGACGCGGATTTTTTCTGGCTTGCCCGAGATCGTGAATTTGCGGGAATTGTTCGAGGGCACCAACTCGCCCGGTGCAGTCGGGAAGGACAATTCCATCGTCGATGAGCCTTCTTTTTCCAACTTCCATAACATTGTGTCGTAGGTGGTTTTGTTAGGCAAAAGTGTGATCGTTTTGGTGCGTTCGCGGCCACCTTCATCGCGCATGCGGATGGTGGTGCGGACTTCGCGATCGAGGCTGCTGCGGATGGTGAAAGGGATTTGCATGTTCTCGCCTACGATGCCGTAGGTGGGAGCATTGACTGCGAGAAGATCGAGGTCGGGCAGGCGTACTTTCGAGCCAGCGGGAATGGTGAAGACCGGAATTTTGCGGAGGAGAAATTTCTGCGCGGCGGATACCGGCGGCTGGCCGAGGTTCCAATCGCCATCAGAAATCACAATCGCAGCGCGGAGGTTGCTTTCTTTTTCGAGAATCTCTTCGAGCGGGGTCGAGAGATCCGTGCCGGCGGAAGATTGGAGAGTCGTGTCTGTTGGATGGGTGGAAAACGAACGCGTGATGAGTTCGTTTTGACCTTGGGCTGAGAGTGCGTTCCAAAGATCGGAATCTAACACTTTTTTGGTAAACTCAGCGCGGGTGACGATTTCTTTTTTCGGCGAAAACAATTGCGGCAGCTCGGCATCGGTGGTCTGCATCGACTTAGAGTCATCCCAGAGGATGGCGATGCGCGGCTTGGTGGTGGGATTGATCACCGTCAGCCATTCCGGTTGCCACAACATCGCGACGACGAGCAAGGTGATGAAAAAGCGCAGCGATTCGAGTATGCCGCTGCGTCTTTTGTTAGGGCTGCGGCGGTAGCCGAGGACGCAGAGGAAACCCACGACCACAACAGCTACAATGCCGGTGATGAGCACTGGCAGTGTCGGCGAGAAATGCAGATGATGGATGTTGAAATTCACTACGAGAAAAAACTGTTAGGCAGGTTTAGGCGAAGCAACTCGGGCGGCGGCGCTGGCTTTCGGCAGGCACAGCAGGGCTTCGGCGATGAGGAAAAAGAGCACAGCGGCAAGGAACAATTTCCAGATTTCGCGTTCCTCGCTATCGGTGGTGGATGCCGCGGTATCTTCAAAAGTGCTGAAGGAAATGCCTTCGAAGAGCGGCTTGAGCTCGTTCTTTTGCAAGGCCAGCGTGTCGTGTTCTGCGGTAGGGATGTTGGCGGCGATCACGCGTTCGCCGAGTCGATAGACACCGGCGCTGAAGGTAGGATCGCTATTGGTATCAACAGCGAAGTCATCGATGCGCGCGCGCACTTCCGTGTTGCGTGGCAGGGCTTCACCGCGATTCACTTCAGCAAGCATGGCGGCATCGAAGCGTGTGGCCCCGGCGAGCACAGCGCGCTGGACGGCGGGCAGAAGAAGATGAGCATCGCCGAGGTTGCTGGCGGTGTAGTCCGGAGTAGTAGCGAAGAACCAAGCCGTGCCGCGTTCTAACACAATACGACTGAGAAAGGGAGTGTTGTCATCCCATGTTGCCAATACGGTGCTGGTGCCGACTGGACCTTCGGGCATTTGGCGTTTGATGGCGCGCAAGGTTTGGCCGCCGAGCGGCACGCCACTGAGCGAATCGCGCAGCAGACCGTCATCATGATTCCATTGCTGGAGGATGAAAAATTTACCATCGGGTGCCTTGGTGATCGGCGACCACTGGATGTTTTGGAATTTCAGCGTGCTGTTTTCTATCGGCGCGAAGAACAGAACATGTCCACCAGCGTTGAGGAAATCTAGGACTGCGGTCGCGGCTCCTTCTTGCGGTAGTGGGGCATTCCAGAGGATGGTCGAGAACTCGCCGAGGCTAGCGACCTTGGTGAGAAATTGCGAGGGTGCGATGGTTTCGCTCGATTGTCCGTCGTAACCCGGAGGTGCGGCGGCAGCGGCGAGATAACTGGCGGCTTCGCCAGCGGTACTGACGATGAGAGATTTCACCGGGCGCGCGGCACCGTAGGTGAAATAGACAGTGTGGTCGCGTGGATTTGCATCGCCGGGGAGGCTGAGCCAGCCTTGTCCTTCGGTTTGATTTTTTGCCAGTTTGATTCGTTTTTGAAAGCGCAAGATTTGGCCGGGCACGGTGATGCTGTCGATGGTTTTGGTGCCGTTGAGTGCGACCGTGAGCGGCAGGTTGATGGGCGCAAGCGCATCGCCCGAGCGCAGGACTTCGAGATCTAACAATAATTCATCGGCACTGCGGTACGAGGATAACAATCGCAGGGAGACGTTAGATTTCGAGGGAGTGGAGAGTGAAAGGATGCGCACGGATGGCTTTTGCGGCACGCTTTGCAACGTGGCGATGGCAGTGGTCCAGCGCTCGTTTTCTTTATCCCAATCGCCGTATTGCATGTCTGAGGCGATCCACACTTCTGTTTTGCCCGGTTGGGTTTCGACAATGAATTCCGCCGCGCGTTGGAGGAGAGCGGGGATGTTAGAAGTGGAATCGGTGGCTCGGGTGTTAGTGATTTCCATCAGACTTTCCGGTGAGGGAATGTCTTGGGGTGTGGCGGTGGCGGAATCGATAAGCACCAAGCGTGTGGCATCGAGTGATTTCATCGCATCGCGCACACGGTCGATGGCGAGTTCGCGTCGCGAAGCCGTGGTGTTGTCGCCAGTAGTTTCCATCGACGCCGAGCGGTCGAGAACGAGGATGACGGTATCCATCTGACTGGATCCCCAACCCAGTAGTCCGCCAATCATGGGGCGTGCGACGGCAAAAGCGAGACAAGCGATGCCCAGTGTGCGGGCGGTGAGGATGAGGATGTGACGGAGCTTTTTCTTGCCGCGTGATTCGCGTGTCGCCTTGAGCAGGAACTGCATGGCGGCCCATGCCAAGGTCTTGTGACGACGGCGATTCAACAGGTGAATGATCACCGGAATCGCAGCGGCGCAAAGGAACCAGAGCAGAGGTTGTTGGTAGAAGGACACGGGTGGAAAAAAACTGAAATGCTGAAATTTTATTAACTAATAACCAATCACTCTTATCTTATGTCTTATGTCTGGGAGCGAAGTGGTCTGGAGTCTGATTGATGATTTACGAATGTTGATGTTTGATTTTTAATTTGTTTGAGTGGGAAAATGACTATCGTTTTCCTTTTTTGGGTAAGCGGTTGAGGAGGAAGTCGCGGAGTAGGGGCTCTAGGGGGGAATCGGTGGTGACGAGTTGGTAGTCGGCGTGAACGTTGTGGCAGGCGCTTTTGACGTTGGTCAAAAACTCGCGCAGTGCTTCTTGGTATTCATCGGCAATGAGATTCGGCTCTACGACCAACACAGTGTTGTCTTCCATGTCCACAAAGCGATGTGGTTTATCGAACTGGAAGGCAATTTCTTGTGGGTCCATCAGGTGGAACATGCAGACGTCGTGCTTGCGATAACGTAAGTGCTGCAGTGCTTCTTCGAGAGCGACCGTGTCACAAAACAAATCCGAGAGAATGACGACCACGGCGCGCTGGCCAATTTTTTCCGCAATGTGATGGAGGGCTTCGACGAGACCGGTGGCGCCTTCGGGCTTGAGGTCTTGCAGGGTGTGATTGATCAACTGCAAGTGCGCGGGGCGGCGACGCGGGGGAATTTCGATGTGTAAGGTATCGCGGCAGACAGATAGTCCGGCGGCATCGCCTTGATTGACGAGGAGATACGCGAGGTTAGCGGCGATACGACTGGCGTATTCGATTTTTGCCATGCCCTTTTCCGCGAAGGCCATCGAGCCTGAGTTATCGACGACAAAATAGGCGCGTAGGTTGGTGTCGGCCTCGAACTCTTTAATGTAGTAGCGATCCGAGCGGGCGTAGGCTTTCCAATCGAGACGACGTGTGTCATCGCCAGGCACGTATTTTCGATATTCGGCAAATTCTACCGACGATCCGCGGTGCGGGGAGCGGTGCTTACCCGCGACGTTGCCAAGCATCGGCAAGCGTGCCTCGACCGGGATGGCTCCGAGTCGGACAAGCAAATCGTGATCGAGAAGCTGCGTGGGCACGAGGGTGGAAAATGGGTGCGAATCGTGAGATTACGCGGGTGATTGCGTTTGTGTGCGCATTTCGGCGACGAGGCGTTCGACGACTTTTTTGGAAGTCATGCCTTGTGATTCCGCAGCGAAGTTGGTGATAACGCGGTGGGCAAGAACGGGCGAGGCGACGGCCTCGATGTCTTCCATGCGCACCATGTAGGAGCCTTTCAGAGCGGCGCGAGCCTTGGCACCGAGGATCAGGTACTGCACAGCGCGTGGTCCGGCACCCCAGCCGACGAGTTCCTTGAGCCATGCGGGAGCATCGCCTTCGGTGGGTCGTGTTTTACGAACGATGGCAACAGCGTAGTCGTAAATGTGTTCCGGCACTGGGACGCGACGAACGAGCTGTTGGAAAGCGAGAATTTTTTCGCCACCGAGAAGCTGGGTGAGCTTGCCCTTTGCTGCTCCGGTGGTTTCTCGGGCGATGCGTTTTTCTTCCTCGGCGGTTGGATAGCCGACTTCGATGAGGAACATGAAGCGGTCGAGCTGCGCTTCGGGAAGTGGATAAGTGCCTTCTTGTTCGATCGGGTTTTGTGTGGCGAGCACGAAGAACGGCGGGGCGAGTGTGTAGGTATTGCCGAGCACGGTGACCTTATGCTCCTGCATGGCCTCGAGCATGGCCGATTGGGTTTTGGCGGGAGCGCGGTTGATTTCGTCGGCGAGCACGATGTTCGCGAACAGCGGGCCTTTGATGAACTGGAACTCACGGCGACCACCGGTGCCGGTTTCTTGAATGATGTCCGTGCCAGTAATGTCGGCAGGCATCAAGTCCGGTGTGAACTGGATGCGGTTGAACGAGAGGTCGAATGTTTGCGCAACAGAGGAGACAAGCAGCGTTTTGGCAAGACCGGGCACACCCATCAGCAGGGCGTGGCCGCGAGCGAAAAGGCAGATCGCGAGGTTTTCGATGACTTGTTGCTGACCGATGATTGTTTTCCCAAGCTCCGCACAAAATGCTTCGTAGGTTTGACCGAGCTCATTGATCGCCGCGACATCGTCGGGAGGCAGACCATCGTAAGCGACAGGGCTCGGGGGGGTAGTTTCGGGTGCGACGGGGGTGAAGCCGAAGTCAGAAGAAGGGGTGACCGGTGTGGCGAAGTCCTGTGTTGGTTCCATGCGATTGAGATTGGTGCTGAATTGAAACTGATTGCTTGCGCCGGATTTGTCGAGGATCGGTTGAAAAAAATTCAACGGGCTAAACAGGTCTGTGACCAGTGCAACAGGCTATGAGCGGAGCAGAAGCTATGATTTTTCTTAGGAATTTGGGGGAGGGGGGATTTGTGTGTCTTTGGGAAAGGAGAACCCCGCTTTGCGGGACATGCCGGCGTCTCGCCTGTTTGTGGTTTTGATACACAGGCAGATGCCTGCCTGTCCCGCTGAGCGGGATGCTCCTTTCCTTTGATTGTTAGATTTGGCTGGGAGGCGAGGACGCCTCCGCCACGGTTAGGCCAATAGGTCTTTGACTACTTTGGCGGGTAGGACGCCGGTGAGGCGGTTGTCGAGGCCTTGGTATTTGTAGGAGAGACGGAGGTGATCGATGCCGAGTTGATTGAGGATGGTGGCGTGTAGGTCGCGTACGTGCATGGCACCGGAAGTAATGTTGAACGACATTTCATCGGTCTCACCGTAGTTGAAGCCGCCTTTGATGCCACCGCCCGCCATCCAGATCGAGAAGGCGCGGGGATGGTGGTCGCGACCGTAGTTGGTTTGACTGAGAGCACCTTGCGAGTAAGTGGTGCGACCGAATTCGCCACCCCAAATTACGAGAGTGTCATCGAGCATGCCGCGTTGTTTGAGGTCTTGCACCAGTCCGTAGCAACCTTGGTCGATGTCGCGGCACTGCGCGGTGATGTCGTGCGGTAGGTTACCGTGTTGGTCCCAACCGCGATGGAAAATTTGTACGAAGCGGACGCCTCGTTCGATGAGACGGCGTGCCATCAAGGCAGAGCTGGCGAAGGTGCCGGGGTTCTTTGAGTCAGGGCCGTAAAGGTTGTAAGTGGCCTCAGTTTCCTTGCTAGTATCAGCAAGTTCCGGCACGCTTGTTTGCATGCGGAATGCCATTTCGTATTGCTGGATGCGCGTTTGGATTTCGGGATCGCCAACGGCTTCGTAGGATTTTTGATTCATTGTGGCTAAGCCATCGAGCATCTGACGACGCAGCTCGCGCGGGACGCCGGGAGAGTCTTGTAGGAAAAGGACGGGGTCGCCTTTGGAACGCAGCGAGACACCCGCGTACTTGCCAGGCAAAAATGCGGAGCCCCAGAGACGTGAGGAAATGGCTTGGACGTTAGAACCGGGGTTCGAGTGCGAGGCGTGAAGCACCACGAAGGTAGGCAAGTCATTGTTCATCGAACCAAGACCATACGACAGCCAAGAACCGATGGAGGCTTTGCCTCCGACCATGTTGCCGGTGTACATCAATTGGTTGGCGGGCTCGTGATTGATCGCATCGGTTTGCATCGAGCGAATCACGCAAATGTCATCTGCCATTTTCGCGGTCCATGGTAGCAGTTCAGAAACCCAAGTGCCGTCTTTGCCGTGTTGCGCGAATTTGAAAATCGAGGGCGCAGCGGGAAATTTGGATTGCCCGGATGTCATGCCCGTGAGGCGCTGGCCGGACGCTTCAAGAAAGCCCTTGAGGTCTTTATTAAATTCAACCTTGGGTTTGTAATCGAAAGTCTCGAACTGCGAGGGCGCTCCGATCATCGAGAGGTAGATCGCGCGTTTCGCCTTCGGCGCGATGTGCGCAAGGGCGGGTGGCACTTCGCCCGAAGCAGCACCGAGAGCGTCTTGACCGAGCAACGAAGCGAGTGCAGCGTAGCCGAGACCGGTCGCGTTCTTGCGGAAGAAGTGACGGCGTGTCAGAGCGGAATTAAAGAGGTCGATATCGTTCATAACAAAAATAGAGTGAAACGTTATTTTGTAAGGGCTTCGTCGAGGTTGAAAATTTGGTTAGTGACAATGGTCCAAGAGGCGAGTTCTGCGACGGGCACTTGTGGATCTGCTTTGCTGGCTCCGATGCTGATGAGCTTGGTGGCGTCTTCGGCGTTAGCGGTATAGTGTTTCGAGGCGGCGGCCAAAGTTTGCTGCATGGTGGTGATTTCCTCAGCGGAGAGATCACGAGCAATCAAACGCTGGGCGATGAATTGCAGGCGTGCGGTGGGGTCGCTACCGGACTGAATTGCGAGGGTGGCGAGTTGACGATAGGCCTCGACAAATTGCGGATCGTTCATGGTGACGAAGGCTTGCAAAGGCGTGTTCGTAAGCTCGCGGCGCACGCAAAATGTTTCGCGGCTCGGGGCATTGAGAATTTCCATCGATGCAGGAGGAGCTGTGCGTTTCCACAGCGTGTACATCGAGCGCCGATAGAGTTTCTCGCCGGTGTCTGCGACGTAGTTGCGGGTGTTCGACTGCGTCATGGCAACGGCTTCCCAGATGCCTTCCGGCTGATACGGTTTTACTGAAGGACCGCCGACTTGTTGCACGAGAAGATTTGCTTGATGGAGGATGCCATCGCGCAGTGGCTCGGCTTCGAGGCGGTAGCGTGGGGCACGACCGACCAAGCGATTGAGTGGATCGCGCTCGAGCTTCTCAGGGCTGACGGCTCCGGACTGGCGATAGGTAGCCGAGGTGACCATCAGTTTGACCATGTGACGATAATTCCAACCGGATTCCATGAATTCGACGGCGAGCCAATCGAGAAGTTTTGGATGACTGGGGCGTGCGCCCATGATGCCGAAGTCCTCGACGGTTTCGACGATGCCAGTGCCGTAGAGATAACCCCAGAGACGATTGACGGTAACGCGTCCAACGAGTGGATTTTTTTTGTCAACGAGCCACTGTCCGAGGCCGAGTCGGTTCTTCGGCATCGCATCGGTCATGGGATGCAGCACCTTCGGCACACCGACGCCGACTTTATCGCCGACATCCGCGTAGGAGCCGCGATTGAGGACATGAGCGGAAGGTTCCGAGTTGGGTTTTTCCTGCATGATGAGCGAGACGGCACCACGCGCGGTGATCTCGGTTTGTTCTTTTTTGAGCGCCTCAATTTTTGTGAGAATTCCTTGACCGACGGTATCGTGCTTGGCGAGGAAGAATTCATAAAGTGCTTTCGTTTGCTGAGGCGTGCGTTGTTCCGCAGGCATGGCGAGGATGGTTTCCAGAGGCATACGGGTGGACAATGCGGTAATTTCCGCAGCGGAGATGGCACGATTGTAAATGCGCAGATCTTGAAGCGAAACATTGCCGCCGATGTTGTCGCCACCGGTGCGACCACCCACCAAGAAAAGTGCTTTCGTTTGGATGTCGTTGCCAACATTTTTCTGAGTAGTCTCGTGATTCACTTGTTGGCCATTGACGAACATGCGCAAGTATTGCTCGTTTGGTTTTGAGCCATCAAACACGACAGCGATGTGATGCCACTTGTTCGCTTCCAGCGGATCTTTTGCGTGGATTTTTGTGGATTTCTTGGGGTAGGTATCGATGACGTGAGCAGTGGGTTTGCCGGCATCTAGCCAGAAATCCCATCCGCGATGGCCAGCCTTGATGTCCATGCGAGAGAAAACTGCACCGGTAGGTTCGCCCTCGATGAAAACGAAAGTCGAATAAGTGAAAGAATCCTTGCGCGAAAAATTCCCGACATCACCGATGGATAGAACTTGGGCATTGGCTTGGAGGGCTTTTCCGATAGGGGTGTCGCGACGTGCAATGGGCGAAATGTTTTCGTAGGGCTGACCGAGCAAAGTGCCACGGAAAGGTCCATCTGATTCATTAAAGGGAAGATGCAGTTGCAGAGATGGGTCTGCTACATTGGCGCTTGGGGTAGCTGCTGTGGTGAGCCAGCGCTGGAAGTCTGGTTCCGCAGTCTTTTGGCGTGCCGCAAGATTTTTTTCCTCTGTAGTAATTTCCGCTGCGATGGTTTTCGAGCGCTCGCGATCAGCCATGGCTGGAACGAAAATGTTAGGCGGGTGATCGGCGCGATTACCGTCCAGACCAGACATCGGCGTATTGCGGAAGAAGGCAGTCAATTGATAAAATTCTTTTTGGCTGACCGGATCAAATTTATGGTCATGGCAAGCAGCGCACTGCGTGGAGAGTCCGAGCCAAACAGCAGAAGTAGTAGCGACTTGGTCACCAGCGTAGATGGCAAAATATTCATCGGCGATCGCGCCGCCCTCACCGGTAGTAGGGAGGCAGCGACCGTAGCCCGTGGCGACGATTTGATCGAGCGTGGCATTTGGAAGTAAGTCGCCACCGATTTGTTCTATGGTGAATTGATCCCATGGCATGTTGTTTCGGAAGGCATTGATGACCCAATCGCGGTACGGCCAGATCGAGCGATAGTTATCGATATGGATACCGTGCGTGTCGGCATAACGAATGGCATCAAGCCACTGGCGCGAGAAATGCTCGGCACCTTGCTCGGAGGCCATCATGGCATCGGCGGCATCGGCGATGGCTTTGTCAGGATTGGCGGCGAATGCTTTTTCAAAGGCATCGACAGCGGCAGGAAGTGGCGGGAGTCCAGTGAGATCGAAACTCAGACGACGATAGAGACGACGGGGATTTTCGACCGGATTTGGTGCGAAATTTTGTTGTTCAAGTTTATCGAGAATGAAGTTATCGATCGGGTTCTTGACCCAGTCTTTTTGTTTCACTTCAGGCACGGCTGTTTTGACGGGAGGAATGAACGCCCAATGTTCTTCGTACTTGGCGCCTTGTTCGATCCAGCGTTCAAATAATGCCAATTGGCGTGCGGAAATTTCCTTGTGTGCCTCGGGCGGCGGCATGCGGATGTCGGGATCTTTTTCTTTAATCAATTGAATCATCGTCGAGCCCGCTGGGTCGCCGGGTTTGATCACAGGCTTGCCGTCTTCGCGCGGGGCGAAAGCGTATTCGGCTCGGTCGAGGCGCAATGGTTCTGATTTAGGCTCGCGAGTGCCGGAATCGGGCCCGTGGCAGTGGTAGCAGGTATCGGCGAAAATCGGTTGAATATGCTCGTTGAAAGAAACGACATCGGGCAGCTTGCCCATGTTTACCGTGGTTGGCGCAATAACAGTCGAGCTAGATTTAACAGCTGGTGCTTCTTCGCCCGGCTTTTGCTGGGCAGTGGAAGTAGGTTTGTTGCAGGCCACTATAGAGAGAGTTGCCAAGAGAAGGGCTATGGTGCACGGGGCTTTCATAAATCGATAATAAAATACGCGGAGTCGGGTCTGATCTTTCGGGTGTGGACAATTTATTGCTGTTCCGATGAGCTTTTCGTTTGTGGTGGAAGGGACATCTGATTGAGGTAGATATTCAGTGCACCGCCGGAAATGAGAATTTCCCAAAGCGCGAGCAGCAATGAGAATGCCATAGTCACGGAGCTGATGGCAAATAGAGTCAAAGCAGTGTTGTGCCATTGGCCGAGTAGAGCAAGCATCGATGCCAGACAACCGATCAAACTAATAACTCCCACCGCTTGGCACCAGCGGATTAGTTCGATGCGGAGGCGGAGATTTTGCACTTGTGCTCGGATGGCTGGTTCGTTGCCGAGTAGCCAATCCGAATGGAGTTTGCGCACGAGCGCGGAGAGATGCAGGAAACGGTTGGTGTAGGCGAGAAAAAGCAAAGAAATGGCAGGAAATAAAACTGCCGGACTGGTGAGTGTAAGTTCCATGATAAAATCAGAGCAGTTTCACGCGCAAGACGCGGTCTTTCGAAGTGATGTAGAGTGATTTTTGGTTTGGTCCGAAGCCGACATTCGCCGTGGAGCGACCGCAGATGATGCGACCGAGTAATTTTCCCTCGGCACTCAGTATGAGAACGCCGCCGGGGCCGGTGGTAAATATGATGCCTTGAGCGTTAACCTTGAGGCCGTCGGGAAGACCAGGGCCAGTCAAGTCTTTGGTATCGAAGAATACTTTTCCTTCACCGACATTGCCATCTGCGGACAACGGATAGGCCATGATTACAGCGCGCGGCTTGTGCGACTGGGCGACATAGAGGATCGTTTCATCGGGTGAGAGCGCAATGCCGTTGGGGCGTTCGAGGTCTTTGACAAGCAGGTGCACTTTGCCATCTGTCCCCACGCGAAAGACACCATTAAAATCAAGTTCGCGCAGTTTTTCATTCGGCAGACCGTAGGGCGGATCAGTGAAAAAAATGCTGCTGTTCTTGGCGATGATGAGATCATTGGGCGAGTTAAAGCGTTTGCCTTCGAAGTGATCGGTGAGTGTGCGCTTACCGCCATCGGGCGTGAGATACGAGATACGGCGGTCACCATGTTCACAGAAAATGAGCTGACCTTTTGCATCGAAAGCAAGTCCGTTTGAGCCACCGGATGCGCTAATTTCGGATACGCCAGTGTAGCCGGAGGGTTTCATGAAAATGGTTGCTTCCTTCGCACCCTCGCGCCATTCGAAAATCGTATTGCGCGGCACATCAGAAAATAACAGACGCTGTTCCTTTTCATCCCATACTGGGCCTTCCGACCACTGGAACCCTTGGCACAATGTCTCGATCGTGGCATCTCTGGCGATGATCTTATCCAGTGCCGAATCAAGACGTTCGATGCTCTCTTGTGCAGCGAGACGACTGACAAGTAACAGAGGGAGAACAAAATGCGCTTTTTTCATCTGAGCTACAGTAGACTTGAGAAATTGGTTTTGCAATCTGTGAAATTGGGTTGAATGGACGATGAGGAAGAATCGATTCAACAGCACGATTAGTAGGAAATTTTCTCAACCAACAAATAATCCGACAATGGCCGCGCTGGTGAGATTGGATAGCGTCCCGGCCATTACGGCGCGCAGTCCCATGCGGGCGATCTCAGCACGTCGGGTAGGTGCTATTCCGCCCAAGCCGCCGAGAAGTATGGCGATTGACGATAAATTGGCAAATCCACACAGGGCCACCGAGCAGATGGCTCGTGTTTTTTCACTCATCGCGCTTTGCATCGTCGCGAATTCACCATAGGCGACAAATTCATTGAGCACGATTTTTTGCCCAATCAGTGAACCGGCAGATGTCATTTCAGTGGGAGAAATCCCTGTTAACCATGCGACGGGCGCGAACAAACTTCCCAAAAGCCCTTGCAGGCTGAGTCCCGGCTGTTGCCAAAAGTTACCAACAGCTCCTAACAACAAATTGATGAGCGCAATTAAGCCGATGAAGGCGAGCAACATCGCTCCGACGTTGAGTGCGAGTTTGAGTCCGGTAGCCGCTCCGCACGCAGCGGCATCCAGTACATTGGCGGGGGCTTCATCGCTTTCGGAGAATGCAAGCACGGCCTCACGGGGTTCCTCGGTTTCTGGTTTCATCAACTTGGCGAACAACAATCCACCCGGCGCGGCCATGAACGACGCGGCTAACAAGTATTTCATATCCACTCCCATGGCGGCGTATCCCGCTAGCACCGATCCCGCCACGCTGGCCAATCCGCCTACCATCACGGCAAACAATTCGGAAGATGTCATGTGCGGAATGTAGGGCTTCACCACCAGTGGGGCCTCCGTTTGACCGACGAAAATATTCGCGGCTGCGGAGAGGGATTCGGCGCGACTGGTGCCTAACAAAATTCGCAGTCCGCCGCCAATTAGCTTGATCACCCACTGCATCAGGCCGATGTGATAAAGCACCGCAATCAGCGAAGTGAAAAATATGATCATGGGTAACACGCGAAGGGCAAAGATGAAGCCGAGGGAATTGCCGTCAGCAGTGAGTGGTCCGAAAAGGAAATCGACTCCTTTATTTCCAGCGCCGATGGCCTCGTTGACGCACTTGCTGCTCCATTCAAGAAAGGAGCGACCTCCCGGCACACCGAACACCAAAGCTCCGATAGAGACTTGTAGTGCCAATGCGATTGCGATTGTTTTCCAGCGAATTGCTTTCTTGTGTTCGCAGCATAGCCACGCAATGATTAAAAATACCAACATGCCTAGCAGACCAACCATGCGAGATACCTAGCAGAGTGGGACTCGCTTGGGAAGCAATCTTGCGGGAAGCTGAATCACAATCGTAAGTTATTTCACTTCTTCCGTTGCCTTGTCTTTGCCATAGCGCAGGATGAAGTTTCCTTCCGCAAACACTGGGAGAGTCTCGGGGACTTTTGGGAAGCGTTGGGTGTAAACGGGGATGCCAGTGGTTTGATCGACTAAAGCGATCACAGGCGCTTTCATGTCGCGGATCACTTGCGGCACGGGGATTTGTTTCAGGGGCTTGCGTCCGTCGTTATCTTCCCTGCGGACAGTGATGGGCCATCCGGGGTATTGTTTCAGACCTTCGCTGAGGCGACCTGCATAGGGCCAGCACTCGAAGGTGATGGTGGTGGCAGATTTGTCAAAGCGTGCGATGCCGTAGCCATCGGCGCGAAGATTATCGTGTCCGGTTGCGCCGCCGTGGGTGCCCGGGTTCGCGTAGGCGTGCATGGTGATGGCATTGCCGAGGCCGTCCTCGTAATCGCCGACCCATGGTAAGGGATTTTTGGGTGGTGGGTTAATACCCGCTTTTTCGCCAATAGGACTCCACCAGCGGCCGTAGTAGTTGTTGAAAATCGCGGGGCTGGTGAAGGCGAAGGGACCATCTCTGTGAGACTGGATGCCGTGTTGCACAACCACCGCAAGGTGTTGGTCGCCGCATAAATGAACAGCGCGGCAACGGCGCAATTCTTCGAGTGCGGCATTGCGACCACTCTGCGGCCAAGCATTGCTATCGAGGTCGGCGAGCAAGCGGTTATTCATGCCTCCATGAAGGTGCACTGCGCCACAGAAAGCCGTTTGCGAGAGCACGCATTTCATCGACGCTTCGCGCCAATCACCGCTCCACTCGCGAAGGAAATGGAGTTGCCGTTTTCCTAACAATTCCAGCCCTGGCAGATCGACAGACTTGCGATCATACTTGGGGTCGTTGATGTGGTCAGGACGTGGTCCCATTTGGGGAATTTTCCCGGAGGGGCCACTTTTGAATTTTCGATCCTCGATGATGGCGAAGTCGATGCCGCCGACGCGGAGATTGGTGTAATACACGCCGATTCCTTGCGCGATGGGCGTGGGATCGAAAGCATCGGGCAAGTGCCATGTCTGGCAGCGCTCGACCATTTTCACGTATTCAGGAGGAAAAAAGTAGCCACCGTCATGTCCTGCGCTGTTCTTCGATACGATGCCACCTTCGCCCCAGAAATTTCCTTGGCCGATATCATGATCGTCGGGGATCGTAATGGTCGGACGGTCCTTGATGATGTCGCGAAATTGCTTGCCCCACAGCAACCACGCGGCGGTGTGTTGCTGATGGTCGTAGCTTTGATCGCCGGCGAAAAATAAAAGGTCAGGGTCTTGCGCGAGCAAGTTTGCAATCATGTCTGTGCGCGGCCCACGATTTTTGTTAGAGTTGCAGGAAAGTGAAGCGACGACGATGACGTTCTTCTCGATCGGATTGCGGCGGATGCTGCCCTCGAATTTCGATTTGTCATTGTGGAGGACTCGGTAGGGCACGGTCTTAGTGTTGTCCCATTTCTCGATGCGGAAATGGGCCGACCAGCCGGGATAGAGCACGGGACTGCGGGCGATTTCTTTCCAGGTGCTATCGGCTTGTTGGATTTCGAGACGAGCCTCGCGAGGTTCTTCGGGTAATAGAGGTACGAGCTGTGCGGTCATTTTGAGCACATCGCGATCGGTGGTGTAAACAGCGAAGGCGACTGTTTGATCGCGAGGCACGTCGAGAATTACGTCATTCCACCACGCTTGTTTTTCTTTGGCAGGACCGCGTTTCCACCACTCGCCCACGGCGGGGGCGTCGAGATCGGGAAACTTAGCGCCGAAGGGCTGAAGAGGTTCTTTTCCAGCGGCTACTTTTTTGACGGGCTTGGTGACATCCCATGCGGTGAGCCACTGGGTGTTTGTGCGTTTCCAACCGCGCGTGGTGAGTGTTTTTTCGATATCGGGAAAATGCGCGGCACCGTAAAAGACGCCAATTTTTTTGCGACCCTTAGCGATTTCTGAGTCTACTACTTCAAGGCATTTGGCATTGCGGTCGGTGATGATGACGGTATCGCCAGCGAATGCGGAAATTTGGTCGTCGCCTTGACCGAGGGATTTCATCAATTCGAGTTTCATCCAGTCGCTTCGACCTAACAGCATGGCGGCGAGCAGGCGTTCGGAGTCGGGTTGCTTGCCCCGCGGTTGGAAGGCGGACTGAAGGCTCGACTTCAGCGCGAGGCTCAGCAGCGATTCATTGCGCTGCTTTTGTTTTTCTTCGAATTCTGCTAATGTTAGATCGGCATGAATGAAATTTTTTGCGTGGTAGTCGATGACATTGGCTTGGCTGGTGAGGGCGAGGTATCGCGCGGCGGCATCGTAGACATCGCGGAGGCCGGAGAGATTGCTTTTTTCCTTTTTTGGTGGGGGAGCGGTTTCATTTTGCGGCCCAAGTTTTTCTCCGCCCACCATCTCAAAAAGTAGGCTTTCATATTGAGTAAAGGTTTGGTTGAGTGTTTCGTAGTAGGCTTTGTCGGCAATGTGAATGGCACCGATCAAATCCACGCGCACTCCGTCTTTTTCCCATGTGGCAATCGCGGTTTGCAAGCGAGCGGCGGTGGCATCTTCTTCAATGCGGATGGACTCGTTTTTCGGCTCCTTTTCTGCAGTCGGTTTGGGATCGCCCATACAGAGTCCCGTTAGGAATAGTAACGCAGTGAAGATTCGGATCAACATATTACCGACATCCTAAAATCGTTGTAGTCGGCGTAAAGGAGAAAATCATGGGGAGGCCGCCAGGCCGATCAAGCTAGGGGAGAACCATATCTTGGTTTTTCCTATCCCAAAGGGATTGCTCACCGCCAGCCTGACGGCCTGCTTTAGGCTTATCATTTCCGCTGAATCCCCAGGCTGCCTAGCGAAGCCTAAAGTGATATTGAAAGAAGCGCAGCCCTCGTTGTTTTGCTTCTGGTTTTCTGAAATAATCACGGCGAAAGATTGCGGAAGCGGTGGGTTCTGTGTTACATCTGTCGCGAAATGAATGCCTCTGAGCTTTTGCGCTATTGCCCTGATCTTCTTCATTATGCCCGTCGTAGCAGCCGCGAGGTGATGGTGGGGCATGTGGGAATTGGCGGCAACAATCCGATCCGCGTGCAATCGATGATTACCTCGGACACGCGCGATACTCCTGCTTGTGTCGCAGAGGTGCTGCAACTTGCCGAGGCAGGTTGTGAGATCGTGCGCATCACCGCGCAAACGAAAGTCTATGCGGCGAATTTGGAAAACATCGCGCGTGAAGTGCGGGCGGCGGGCTGCGCGGTGCCACTGGTGGCCGACATCCATTTTAAACCTGATGCCGCACTGGAAGCCGCGAAGTGGGTGGAAAAAGTTCGGGTGAACCCCGGCAACTACGCCGATAAGAAAAAATTCGAAATCCGCGAATACACCGACGAGCAATACGAGGAGGAATTGCAGCGCATCCGCGAGGAGTTCGCGCCCTTGGTCGATTTGTGCAAAGAGAATAAACGGGCGATGCGCATCGGCACGAATCATGGTTCGCTATCGGATCGCATCATGAATCGTTACGGTGATACGCCGCTCGGCATGGTCGAGAGCGCCTTTGAGTTCGCTCGCATTGCGCGAGAGATGGACTATCACAATTTTGTGTTTTCGATGAAGGCCTCGAACCCGAAGGTGATGATCGAAGCCTATCGCTTGCTGGTAGCGCGACTGGAGAAGGAAGGATCTGATTGGAACTACCCGATTCATCTCGGCGTGACGGAAGCCGGCGATGGCGAGGATGGTCGCATCAAGAGCGCGATCGGCATGGGCTCGTTGTTGGCGGATGGCATTGGTGATACCGTGCGCGTTTCTCTCACCGAGGATGCCGTTTATGAAATCCCCGTCGCACGGGCGATGGTCGCGCCCTTCTTGCAAGAAACTTTTGGCACGGCGGCAGGATGCGTGGAAAAATCGGCGATGCTCTCTTACGATCCATTTAGCTACGAGAAACGGACTAGTTCCGCAATGGAAGTCATGGGAGTATCCTTGGGTGCGGGTCAGACCGTGCGAGTGGTGACCACGCAGGAGAAGTGGAACGCGGTCGCGCACAAGTTTTCGTCATTGGGTGATTTCAAGCCCGAGATCATCATCGAAAAATCCGCTGTGGTCGCCGTGGACCCGCGTGATGTGGCGGCAGTGGAGTCGATCAATGCCGCTGAAGTTCCGGTGTTCGTCACCGTGGCCGATGGACTCGATATGGAAGTGATCCATGCCTATCGTTTGCTGGCTTCGCGTTTGCAAGCACGGCATCCGATCTTGCTGAAGGACACTTTGTTTCCTGCCGTGGGCGAGGTGGATTTTCAAGAGGCTCTGTTGGTTGCGGCGCGCAATATTGGTTCCTTGCTGTGCGATGGCATTGGCGATGCGGTATTGATTCAAGGCGAAAATGCGCCGGGGCAAAGTTTCCGATTGTCCTACAACATCCTACAAGCAGCAGGGGTGCGGATTTTTAAAACCGACTATGTGGCCTGCCCGAGTTGCGGTCGTACTTTGTTCAACTTGCAAGCGACAACGCAAAAAATCCGTGCCGCGACGGGGCACCTCAAAGGTGTTCGCATCGCGGTCATGGGGTGCATTGTCAATGGCCCTGGCGAGATGGCAGATGCGGATTTCGGCTATGTGGGAGGCGCGCCTAACAAGATCAATTTGTATGTCGGCAAGACGGCGGTGAAGTTCAACATTCCGGAAGAGGAAGCGGTGGAGCGCTTGATTGATCTGATCCGCGAGCACGATAAATGGATCGATGCGCCTGCGCCTGTGGCCGAGTGATTAAGGTGCGAGCGCGTCCCACTTTTCTCGGATGACGCGCGCGACTTCCTCATGGGTGAGTTCGTTTTGGCACCGTCGGTCGAGTGGGCATTTCGAAAGCAAACAGGGTGAGCATTCGACTTTATGACGAACGAAAGCATTTTGTCGTCCGAGCGGACGGCGCCATGTGGGATCATTCGGTCCGAATAGTGCAATCGTTGGTGTGCCGAGATGTGCGCTGAGATGGCAGAGGCTAGAGTCGGCACCGATGCTTAGAGAGGCGCTGGCGAGATGCGGCAGAGCATCGCCGAACGATGGCAAGGTTACGAGTGTGCAGTCGGGAAATTGAGCTGCGAGTTCGCGGGCAATGGTGCTTTTTGCGATGGGTAGATGGACGATGGAGACACTAGCGCCCAAGTTCTTCAGCAGCAGATGCATGATTTCTTTCCAATGGTCCAACGTCCATTCATGAGAAGGGCCATAATCAGAAGCGGGACTCACGATGACGTGCTTAGGAGCAAGTTCAGTTTCTAAGGGACATGGCGTGAACAACTGAGGAAGTTGGGTCGGAACACGCAGGGCCTCCATGAAGCGCAAGTAGTATTGCACACGGTGCTCGACAGGCCCTGGCTCATCGCTGAAGGGCACGGCATCGGTGAGCCATCGCTGCATTTTTTTGTGTGAGTAAGCCAATCGTTGTTTAATCTTTCGTGCCTGACAGAACTGTGCGGAAATGTCATTTTCCCATAAAATAGCGCAGTCCCAATCATAGCGTGTGTTTTCCTGCTCCTTGAGTAATTGACGGACGGTTGATTTATCGTTGTAGGCAATAATTCCATTGAGCTCTGGCACGGTTTGCCAGAGGGGAAAGTGTTCTTCGTGGCAGATGACGCCGAGTGAGCAGTTGGGGCGAGCGCTGCGGACCGCACGCAAGGCAGGCACAGAAAAACAAGCTTCGTCCCAATTTCGAGGTGCAGCGAAAAGAATCGAACCACCATACAGTCCGAGCGGCGGCTTTTGGGGCAAGGGATTAGGCGGTGGGTGAGACATGTCGTATGCGCCATTACGCTAAAGTCTCGCACGTGAAACTGACAATGTTATTCCTCAAGATCATGATAAAGAAACGCGGAAAAATGCTCGGGTTGGTGAAAGTCCGGTGTTTCTCCGGGCAATCGGGCAGCACTGAGAAATTGCTGTGTGGGCGTGTTTGTGATGAAGGCAACATTGATGCGGGATTGCTCACCAAATCCGATTCGAGCATCTAACAAATCGAGTGGAATCGCCATCGCGCACATCCATCCGCCCTCGGGTGACAGTTCGGCAAAAGTCGCCACCTCGGGAAATGCGATGTCGATTTCGTCTGCACGTTGGCGTGGTGCAGTGAACTCGGCACTCCACCAAGCACCATTGGCTGCCAAGTTAAATTCGAGGTAGCGCCCGCTCTCCAAATCCGACAAAAAAAGTTCCGCACAATCGTAGCGCCACAACTCCGCAACAAAAGCACCGGGCCTCGCTTGTGGATGGATCTTGCTGGGAGTTTTTCCAGCTGCTATAAACCACAAACGTTGCGAATCATTGGCTAACGAAAACATCACCGGCGCATCACTCGTGGCACCGTGCCAATTACGACTAAGCCCCCACACCGGCAATGACAATTCTCCCCACTGCAACGCTTTTTTTGTCCTGAGTATTACCATTACCCGATGATAAGGAACCATTGATGTTGCGTCGAGGGGTAATATTTGTTAAGAAAAATGTATCAAAAGCGTTGAAAAAAGACGAAATTCTTTGTAAAAAAGCTGGAATTATCGAAGTAATTGCAATAACTCTCAGTTGTCAGCCATGTCACGCAATACTTTTGGAAGTCTGAAGACCATAGAATACATCGGTCCTCGCCCGCAGAAGCCGAAGAAAAATTTCTTTGGTGGTTGGGTGATTTTAGTTATTGCGCTAGCCATGGCATCGTTGTTTGGTCGCCCCCTTCTCGCCTCGTTGCGCTCAGAACAGGTCGTGGGGACCGAAGCCGCGGCAGACCTTACGATTGAGGAATTGAGTGAATCGAATGCCGCTGGCGATAAGCTCGCGATTGCCGCGCTCAGCCTTACGAAGTCGTCAAAAGATTCTTCTGCGGTTGTTTGCTCTGCTGATTTGATTTCGAAAAGTTATCGTCTCGCTCTTGGGCTCGATCTGAAAGAATTACTGAACGAGGATATGAGCAATGCTTTTGCGCAATATCCACAACTCTGGTATGAGCGCGGACCAAACAAAAGCGTCGACTCGAATCGCGTTCCGAACATTCATCGTTTTTTTCATCGTTCCAGCGAAGATTTTTCTCAAAGCGAACCCTTAATCGGTGATGTAATATTTTGGACATTACCCGATGGCAATGCGCATGCGGCTATCATCGTTCCCGGCCCTGGTGTGCACGCTAAAGAAAAATGGATTGTGCATCATTGGCAAAATGGCGTGGTCTGGGAGAATAAACTCAAAGACTTCACGATGGTGCTAGGTCGCTATCGTTTCGGACATTGAAGATCCCCCAGCTACACCGCAATCACGGGGTGTTGGAAACGACCGCAGGAGTGAAGCGATAGCGTTGATTCTCGACGCGGGTCTCGGCGGGAAGCCCATGTTCCTCAAAGAGTTGGTAACCTTCCAGTAAGTTTTGCCAGAACGTATAATTTGTTTCTCCGATGGCTCGCTCCATCCGTTCTTTGCTCATACGAAAGGGGAAAATGTGAACGCGAAAAAATGGCTGACCCTTCTGTAAGGCTGCGTCGCAAAGACTGTAAATTTCCTCGACCTTTTCATCGGTCATCGCAAGACAGCCAATCGATACATGATTGCCATGGATCATGATGAATGAACCCGTTCGACTGTGAGAACGATCGTATTCGTTAGGGTAGCCGATGTTGATGGCGAGATGAAAAACACTATCGGATTTCATGCCACCGCGGCCTGCGGCGTAAAAGCCCTCTGGCACTTGCCCATCGCCTTCGCTCAATTTCGGTCCGAGACGACCTGATTGTCGGGCGATTGGATAGGTGCGAAACAATACGAAGCGTTTGGTCTGACGGTCTTTGACAAAAAGTTCCAGTTGTCCTTCCTCCTTGAATGCACGGAGATATACGGGATCGCCCCAATGCAAATTTTTCGCGGCAAGGTCGGCCGCAAAAAGTTTTTTTACCCGCTCAGCAGCGGCCTTCGCTCGTGCAGGGCCAGCGGGAGCATCGACAGCGAGCGAAGCGGTTTCTGCTGCGGGAATGGGTTCTTCAGAGGGAATCATAGATTCTGGAATGTGGCTGTTCTGCGCCAAGAGATAGGCGACACCCGCCATGGGTAACAACAACCATCCCAACCATTTCATGTGCGGACGATACGGCATGAGTCGTCATCCTGCAATGCAGCGGTAAAAAATCATCGCGCGAAAAAAGTTCACAAATATCCTTGACCCAAACGATGATTTTGAGCAGTCTTCGCCCCCGCGCAAGAAGCGGACGGTTTAGCACCCGTAGCTCAATTGGATAGAGCGTCTGATTACGAATCAGAAGGTTAGGGGTTCAAGTCCCTTCGGGTGTACCATACGTAGCAATGGTTTGCGGGCTTTTCTGGTCCGGAATTTATGTTAGGAGTATCCAACTAAGATACTTTTGGATACTATTTGGATACTAATTTGACCCATTAGATACAAATTGGACCCTTTAGAATCTGTTTTCACCTTTTTCTTTTTCTTTTGCCCAAAACAAGGAAAAGCTAGGGGTGAAAATCATCGAAAAAAATATTGGAAGGCATGAAAACGGAAACTTGTATTTTGTAATCCGTCGTAATGGGAAGTTGATTCGTCAAAGTCTGGGCACAACAGATTTGAATGAGGCGAAAAAGAAAATCCGTGAAATTGGCATCTTGGGGTTCGTCACTGCGCATGACCCTGTTGTGCCAGCGCCAGCGCCTGTGCCTGTGGCCGCGGAGTTGATCGCACACGACGCGAAGGAAGTAAAAGAGGTCGCGGTAACGATCGATCAGGAGAAAATGACTATAGCGGATGCTTTGAAAGAGCATCACGATGACTTAATACTATTGGCGGATGGCACGCGTGAAATGGCAGACCGGACGAAGCGAGTGATTGAAAAGTTTTGTAAGAAATGGGAAGACTTCGATCCTGTTAAAGTTTGGAAGGCGTATCGTGCTACAGGCATCAAACGCCAAGGTGAAGAACTTGGCTCTGCAGCCAATCACTTGCGCACTTATATGCGGAGCTTTGTGCCTTGGGCTGAAAAACGAGGACTGTTGGGTGAGAATGCCACGGAGTCCTTGGCGAAAATCCCAATGCTGCGTGTCAATTCTCGGATGATTCGAGTGCCATCGATTTCAGTAGTGAGAGAGTTTTTCGCGATGGTGGAGGGAGAGGATCCGGATGGGGCTGCGTTTTTGCGGTTCTTAGCTTCTACCGGGCTGCGGCGTACTGCGGCAGCGACTTTGGAGTGGTCGATGATCGATTTCGTCCAAGGCGAGATGACGGTGAAGATGAAGAGGGGGAAGATCAAGGTGATCCCGATGACGCCGGAAGCTATCGCCGTGCTTCAAGGTCGTCCGGTTCTTCTTCCAGCATGTAGGACGTCAGCAGGATCGGTTGCCCGTTAGGGCGCCTCATGGTGCGGCGGCTTTCGGGGATGGTCAATTTTTCGAGATGCTTCTGGGCAGCATCATTCACGGGTTTGGTTGATGACCCTGGGTAGCCCCGCTGAGCGGAGCAACCCAGGGCTTTCGTAGGCCATCCCTTCGGGATAGGAAAAACCAAGATATGGTTCTCCCCTAGCTTGATCGAACAGAATCATTTTTCTCGAGCCATCTTGGTTTCGCACTGTCGAAGCGATCCAAGGATTCCTCAACAAGGTGACTTGGGCATCGAAACCGAAAAGACGGCAGAAAATTAAAACTCGAACAGGCATTCGCGTCCATGCTACCCTTGCTCATCAGTTCCTTTCACACCGTTCTTCTGTATGATCCGTCCTCGCAAAAAATACACAGTCCACGATCTGCGTCAGCTCAAAGGCAAACGCCAGCTCACCCACATCCACATTAAATCCCCCGATGAAGCGGCGGCGGCCGCCGCGGCAGGCATCGATCTGATGAGCTGCAGTTACGATAACCCCGCCGCGCAAGCGCGGTTCCCTTTGTTAGTCGCCGCCGCGCCAAACAGCTTCCTTTCCTGCGCGACTCCGCACGGCATGGCCAGCGCCGAGGAGGCAATCCGAATTTCCTTCCAAGCTCTGGAAGCCGGGGCTAGCTCGGTGTATTGCTCTGGTAGTCCGTTTCTGATTGAACAAATGGCGCGCGAAGGCATCCCCGTCGTCGGCCACCTCGGCATGGTGCCGCGCCACGTCACTTGGACCGGCTACCGTGCCATCGGCAAGACGGCCGATGAAGCCGCGCGACTTTACCAGCGCATGAAAACGTTGGAGAGCGCTGGGGCCTACGCGGCCGAACTCGAATGCGTCCCACACGAACTCGCCGCGTTCCTTTGCTCTCGCACCTCGTTGCTCCTGATGTCACTCGGCTCAGGGACTGGCTGCGACACGCAGTTTCTTTTCTCCGACGACATTCTCGGCGAATACGAGGAGCGCCTGCCGCGCCATGCCAAGGCCTATCGAAATTTTCTCGAAGAATACCGCCGCCTTCAGCTCGAGCGGATTGCTGCCTTTCGCGAATACATCGACGACGTGAACGAAGGAAAATTTCCCGCGCCCTCCAACCTCGTTGCCATGAATCCCGGCGAGTTCGAGGCGTTTCGTGAATTGATCCACGATTGATCCCGGGCTTAAACCGCATCGATTGCTCACGGAAATCATGAGACAATAGCATCAGACTTTGCTCTCACACAGCCTGAGGGCTTTCATCATTCACCTTTCTATTCCGTTAGGGTTTTTGTGGGTCTCGGTCTTTCCCGCGAATGCTTGGCAAGCACCCATCCGCCTTTTTTCATGATTCTCGTGGATGACATAGACTATGGCGAAGTCCCTTAGGGTGCACCATACGCAGCTATGGTTTGCGGAATTTACTAGTTCAGATTTTCCGCAGCAGTATCCAGCTTAGATACTATTTTGATTTTTTTCTGCTTCATTTGCCCAAAACGAGGAAATGCTCAGGATGAAAATTATCGAAAAATAGGGGAAGGCATAAAATGAGAATTTGTTATTCGTGGTCCTTTGGAATGGTGAATTGATCCGTTATCGCCTGAGCATTAGTGATTGGATTGAGGCGAAGATCGATATGGATTTTGCTTGAGTTGGGCTTCTATCGTGGCGCCGTGTCGAATCGTTAGGAAACAAGAAAAGTAGTATTGGACTTTACTATCGAAATGGAGCTATGACATTCACGGACGATTGAAGATTTATCTATGAATCGATTTTTGCAAATTGCCTTTATCCTGATGACGAGTATCCACGCCAGTATGGCTGAGATGAAGCCATCCATCATCGGTTTGATTGGGGACTCGACGGTTGCCGAGCAATCGGGCTGGGGGCCGGCTTTTGCTACCCGGTATAATGCCCAAACAAAAGTCCTCAACCATGCGGTCAATGGAGCGACTCTCGAATCCCTTTCCAAGAAGCTGGATGCCCTGATCCAACTGAAACCCGACTATATTCTCATCCAATTCGGACACAACGATCAGAAGCGATACGGAACGGACGTATACTCCACCCACCTCAAGTCCTATGTCGACAGAATCCGGAAAGCAGGGTTAAAGCCGATCATCGTGAGCTCTGTCACCCGTCGAACATTCGATAAAAACGGCAAGATCCTATCAATCAAAGCCCAAACGGAAAAATACACCTTCAAAGCCGACCTGGCATCCTACGCGGAAGCAGCCAAGACCGTTGCGGCTGAGGAGAAGGTTCCTTTCATCGATCTCCACGCTATCAGCGTTGCACACCAGAATGCGATCGGGCCGGAAGCAAGTATGACTTACAACTTCGAGGAGGGGGACAAGACCCATTTCAACCAAAAGGGCGCCGCCGCAATCGCGGATCTGATCATCCCTGAATTCATCAAAGTCGCCCCTGAACTCGCGCCCAACGTGATCGCAAGAAATCCGGAACCGTTAGCCCCTTCGAAGGAGCCGTAAACATTCACATGTCCCGATCGGTTGCACATACTGCTCGAATCATCCACCGCAACCAAGAAAACCTCGACAACCTCAAAAACACAACCGTGTTCAGCGCGGCCAATCATCTAATCACAAGCCATCGATCATGTTCCCGATTCATCACATTGCACGTTTCAACATCAATTGCACGCCATGGCTGGCGTGCTTGTTTCTTATTTTCGCACCGGACCGCCAGGCCATGGCTGCCCAACAGAATGTCTTATTCATTGCGATTGATGACCTGCGTCCAGAACTCGGCTGCTATGGTCACTCACAAGTCAAGACGCCCCATATCGACAAACTGGCAGCTCAGGGCATGCGATTCGATCGAGCTTATTGCCAAGTGCCGATCTGTATGGGCTCGCGTGCGTGCCTAATGACCGGAATCCTGCCAACGGCAAAACGATTCGTCGGCGACTGTCGCACAGATGTGGACACGCCCAAAGCCTCCACATTACCGGAAACTTTCAGAAAAAGCGGCTACACGACCATCTCGAATGGCAAAATCTTCCACAATCCTGATGACGCTGCGAAAAGAAGCTGGAGCGAAGTTTTTATAAACAATGGCAACAATTCAGAAAGCCATGACCCAGAAACGCTGCTGCGTCTCTCGAAAACGAAACAACGGGGCCGTATTTACGAATCACCTAAAGTCCCAGATAACGCCTATCCAGATGGGCGGATTGCGGAAAAAACAATTGCCGATCTCCAGCGCCTCAAACAAGAGGGCAAGCCATTTTTCCTCGCTTGTGGATTCCTCCGGCCACACATGCCATTTTATGCTCCTAAAAAATACTGGGATCTCTACGAGCGCGAAAAAATTGACATTGCTCCCAATCGTGAGCGCCCGAAAAACGCGCCAAAGGAGTTGAAGGGCAGCGGCGAGTTTCGTTCCTACCACCTCTCGGATTTTGACGAAAATTCCGAGGAATTTCACCGCATGATGCGACACGGTTACCTCGCATGCACCAGTTACTCGGACAAGCTCGTTGGCGATGTTCTTTTCGAGCTTGATCGTCTCGGCCTTGCCGAAAATACCATCGTAGTTCTCTGGGGTGACCACGGTTGGCATCTCGGCGAACACAATTTTTGGGGCAAGCACAACACCATGCACTTGGCCACTCGGGTGCCGCTTCTCATTAAGGTGCCTGGCAAAAAACCAGGAATCACGGCATCCATTGTGGAAACGTCAGATATCTACCCCACACTCTGCAAACTCGCCGGAATCCAGGTTCCCACATCTGTGCAAGGCCGCGCATTCACAGGTCTTTTCGATGCGCCTCAGTCACCTTTCCGTGAAGCCGCTTATAGCCGTTTCATCTCCGCTGATGCCGTCATTACCAAGGATTATAACTATACCAGCTATAACAACGGCAAATCCGAGATGCTCTACGACCTGAAGAAAGACCCGCAGGAGAATCAAAACGTAGCGAGTAAATCAGAATACTCAGAGATCGTGACTAAGATGAAAACTCTACTCAAGCAGCGCATCAAGGAGGCAGAAACTCTTCCCATAGAATAAACCCATGAAAAACATCCTCATTTTTTTACTCGCTTTAGGCTTCCTCCACGCGGAGGTTTACGACAAAAGCGTACCAAAGCCCACGCAATCGGAAGTGAAATATGGCCCTGACGAACGCAACGTTCTTGATTTCTGGAAGGCCAAGGCCGAATACCCGACTCCTCTCGTCTTAGTGATTCACGGCGGCGGTTGGATGAGTGGCAGCAAAGAGCGGATCAATCGCTTCGTCGATGTGCAAGCCTTGCTTGACGCGGGAATATCAGTTGCGGCTAACAACTACCGCATGGTACCCCAAGCTCTAGCGAAAGGTGTCATGCCACCTGTCAAAGCTCCCATGTTGGACTCCGCCCGCGCCCTGCAATTCCTTCGCAGCAAGTCGAAACCATGGAATATCGATCCCAAACGCATCGCTGCCGCAGGCGGTTCCGCAGGTGCCTGCACCAGCCTCTGGATTGCGTATCACGACGATCTGGCAAATCCAAAAAGCGACGACCCTATCGAGCAACAGTCCACGCGTCTGCTGTGCATTGCGGTCATCGGAGCACAAACTACACTCGATCCTAAGCAGGCAAAAGAGTGGATCCCAAACAGCGTCTACGGTGCGCACGCCTTCGGGAAAAAAAACTTCGCTCAAGCCATTGTCGATCGCGAGAGCATCCTACCATGGATCGCTGAATATTCGCCATACTCGCTAGCAAGTAAGGACGACCCTCCAGTCGCGCTGTTTTATTCCACTTCCCCCGCGATGCAGCAAAACCAGAAAGATCCCACCCACTCAGCAAATTTCGGTATTGGACTGGAATCGCATTGCAAGAAGCTAGGTATCAAGTGTGACCTTGTGCATCCAGGAGTCACTGACATCAAATACAAAACTCCTACCGAATATCTGATCAAGAATCTGAAGAAGCCAGAATGAGGCAGAGTTCCGGTGCCTTGACCGTAGTGCAATGCATCGTCCTACTGTTTTGGGGGCAATCCGTTTGGGGCACTAATTTTTCAATGCGATTTGTTGTTGGTTTGCAGGATGAGTTGCTGAAGCTTCATGCGATACTGTCGAGGCGTGAGATGTTCCTGCTCGCGAAAGCGTTTGCCGAAATCACTGGCATCATAAAAACCGGCTCGCAGGGCGATTTCGGAAAGTGGCAGATCGGTGCGGGAAAGCAGGTCTTTGGCTGTTTCAATTTTGTGGATCAACACGTATTGACGGGGAGACTGTCCGGTGAGATGGCGGAAGATTCGATTGAATTGGCTCTCGGATAGGTGGCAGGCCGCGGCGAGATGCTGAGTGGAGAGAGGTGTTTGAGCATCCGAATGGATCAAATTCAGCGCAGGCTCAATGCGAGAAAAGGGCTCGGTCATGCCGATGGCATCAGAGATTTCATACATCACCCCTGCGACGCCAGTGATCCTTTTTTGTGCGTTGTATGTGGGAAATTTGTTAGAGATCCACCAACGCAGCAATCCTTTCGCGCCCGGCACGAGCCAGATGCGATTCGTCGCGGGTTGTCCCGTTTCCATGATCTTCCGATCTTCCGCGCGATAGCGTGTGGCTATTGCGATTTGATGGAGATCAAGGTCGTTCAGGCCCACTGCAGCACCGCGTGCAAGGCCGTGAAATTCTTCGAAGCGAGGATTGCAGTGAATGAATGTCCCTTTCTTGTCCTTGATGTAAAATATGACCATCGGAAGGTGATCGAACAGATGGATCATGCTAGTGTCACTGGCAAAATGTTGTAAGTGCATCATGCGCGGATTTTACCATAAAATGCCGCTTTTGACATGGAAAGATTTTGGTTTACGAGTAGTATTCCCTTAATGCGCTTTACCACCTTACTTTCTCTGATTTTGATGACGTCAGTTGCCTGGGCGGGGAAGATCGAATTTACCACCCAGATTCAACCCATTCTCTCGGAAAATTGTTACGCTTGTCACGGCCCTGATGAGGCCAAAGTGGAGGGCGGCTTGCGTCTCGACGTGCGCGAAAAGGCATTGAAGGGCGGAGACAGTGGCAAGGCGATCGTTCCGGGCGATGCAGGAGCGTCGATCCTTATGGAGCGCATCACTCACACCGACCTTGATGAGGTCATGCCACCGCCGGATAAAAAGAAACGGTTGTCGCCGGAGCAGGTGGCGCTCATTCGCCAGTGGATCACGGAGGGCGCGGAGTGGGGGACTCACTGGGCGTTCAAGTCTCCCGAGCGTCCGACAGTGCCACAGGTGAAAAATGCTGCATGGGTGAAAAATCCGATTGATGCCTTTGTCATGGCACGACTGGAAACCGAAGGCTTGTCGCCATCGTCTGTTGCGGACAAAGCGACTTTACTGCGTCGATTTTCGTTAGATTTGATTGGTCTGCCGCCGACCTTGGAAGAACTTTCCGCGTCGGGAGATGCGGAAAAAGAAGTCGAGCGGCTGATCGCGAGTCCGCATTTCGGCGAGCGTTGGGGACGTGAGTGGTTGGATGCCGCGCGCTATTCGGATTCCGCAGGCTATGAAAAAGACCTGCCGCGCTACCATCACTTCTATCGTGACTGGGTAGTGGCTGCGATGAATCAAAACATGCCCTATGATGAGTTTGTCGTGAAACAAATCGCTGGGGATCTGCTGCCGAATGCCGATCAAGACGATCGGATTGCTACTGGATTTCTTCGCAACTCGATGACCAACGAGGAAGGGGGAGCCAAGCCCGAGCAATTCCGCGTCGAGGGCATTTTCGACCGCATCGATGCAATTGGAAAATCAGTGCTCGGTCTGACAGCGCAATGCGCGCAATGCCACACGCATAAATATGATCCTCTCACCCACGACGAATACTACGGCATGTTCGCGTTTCTGAATGGCGTAAGTGAAACTTCTGTTGCGGCTCACACACCTGAGGAGAAAAAAACGAAGGAGCAGTTGCTTGCAGAGATTGGCGCAATCGATCAAGGCATCCGTCAGTCATCGCCTGCGGTGGAAGAAAAATACCAAACATGGCAGCGCGAGATGTTGGCATTGCCGCGGACCGAGTGGGAAGCGCTTGAGCTGTATCAGCTTGGTGATTCAGGACAGAAATTTTGGCCACTAGCAGACAAGTCAGTGATCAACATGGGCTATGCCGCGACACGTGGCGGTGAGACGTTTACTTGCTCATCTGATTTGCCAGTGATCCGTTCTGCCCGTCTCGAGGTGATGAACGATCCCTATTTGCCGATGAACGGGCCGGGACGATCCACACGCGGCACGGGTGCGCTGACTGAGTTCAATTTAAAAGGAGGCAAAGATGCGGCAAAAACCGAGAAGCTGAAATTTAAAAATCCAGTGGCGAGTGTGAATCCACCGGAAGTTGCGTTGGATCCGAAACGTTTTCCCAATAATGCGGGAGGAAAACCGGATGATAGGCGCACGGGGCCAGTGGCTTTTGCTTTGGATGGTGATAACAAAACGGCGTGGACACATGAGAGAGATCCAGCGCGCAATAACGATCCCGCAGTGCTGACTTTTGAATTGGAGCAACCGTTGGAGGGAGCGGGGAAAACCTATTTCTATTACACTCTTTCGTTAAATCACGGTGGTTTCAATTCCGATGACAACATGACCTATAACTTGGGTCGCGTTCGCTTATCCGTTTCTTCTACTTTGCCGAACGCGCTCGATCAATTGCCGCCGCTGGTGCGCGAGGCATTGGAGAAACCGGTAGCCGAGCGGAGCAAAGAGCAGGAGGCAAGAATCTTCGCCCACTGGCGCGAGAACCAAACAGAATTTTCGGAACAAACGAAAACGATCGAAGCTCTTTATGCAAAGGTTCCCTTGGCGACATGGGCCTTGGTCGCGGGAGAAGATAAAACTCCTCGCGAAACGCGACTATTCGAACGCGGTGAGCAAACTCATCCCAAGCATGTCGTGAAGCCGCATGTGCCAGCTTTCCTTCATCCGCTTCCGCCGGGCGATCCAGAGTCGCGACTCACGTTTGCGAAGTGGCTGGTCGATCCGAAATCACCGGTCGCGGCTCGTGTTTTTGTGAACAGGGTGTGGCAAGCGTATTTTGGTATTGGCTTGTTAGAGACCTCAGAAGATTTTGGTCACCAGGCGGCGCGACCGTCTCACCCGGAGTTGCTCGATTGGTTGGCATGCGAATTCATGGACAGTGGCTGGGATGTGAAACGCTTGCACCGCTTGATTGTTTGCAGCGCGACCTATCAACAAAATTCTCTCGCCAGTGAAGAGTTGCGCGAACGCGATCCCAAGAACCGTTTGTTGGCACGCGGCCCACGTTTCCGCGCCCCTGCGGAAACGGTTCGTGATATTCAGTTGGCGACTTCTGGTTTGCTCGATACGTCACTCGGTGGGCGCAGTGTTTATCCGCCAGCACCTGACTACCTATTCCAAAGACCGGTTTCTTATGGCCCCAAAACCTGGGTCGTCGAAACCGATTCCCAGCGCTACCGACGAGCGCTTTATACGTTCCGCTTCCGTTCCGTGCCTTATCCGATGCTGACTACCTTCGATGCTCCCAACGGCTCAGTTTCCTGTGTTCGACGCACCCTTTCCACCACCCCATTGCAGGCTTTAGTCACACTCAACGAACAAGTCTCGGTCGAAGCAGCGCTCGGGCTCGCCCACCGCATCCTCACAGATTCGGGAAGCACTCAGGAAAAAATTTCTCGTGCCTTTCAACGTTGCACTGCACGACTTCCTGATGCTCAAGAACTTGCCACACTCACATCTTTTTATGAGGCATCTCTCAAAGCTGATCCCGAACAAATGAAAATTTTGTTAGAAAATTACCGCCCCGTCACTCTCGATCTTTCCGCTCATCCGCTCGATCAATTAGCCGCCGCCACCGCTGTCGCGCGCGTGCTGTTGAACCTCGACGAAACCATCACCAAGAACTAACCACATGATCCCACCCTCTATCCTCCACGAAACCCAGCGTGCGTATTCTCGCCGTTGGTTCATGAAAGACTGCGGCCTGAGCTTGGGCTCGGTAGCGCTTACTTCGATGCTCGGTCAAGCATCGGGAGCTTCCGTGGTCACGAATCCGCAAGCACCGCGCGCTCCGCATTATCCGGCCAAGGCGAAAAATGTGATCTTCCTTTTCATGGGGGGGGCACCGAGCCATCTCGATCTTTTCGATAACAAGCCCGTACTGCGAAAAATGGATGGCAGCAATCCACCCGCGGAATTGCTGAAGGGTTACCAGTCGGCATTCATCCGCCCGGAAAATAAACTCCTCGGCTCGAAATTTCCTTTCAAGCACTTCGGTGAGTGCGGCATGGAGATGGCAGAAATTTTGCCACACATCGGTTCTTGCGCGGATGACATCACGTTGATTCGCTCGATGCAGACAGATGCCTTCAATCACGCGCCTGCGCAGATCCTTATGTCCACGGGGTCGCAGCAATTCGGGCGTCCTTCACTCGGCTCGTGGGTCAGCTACGGCCTTGGGTCAGAAAACAGCAACCTACCTGGCTTCGTTGTCATGTCGTCTGGCTTCAAGGGGCCTTCCGGAGGCAATAACAATTGGGCTTCCGGCTTTCTGCCTAGCGTCCACGATGGTGTGACATTCAACTCTACTGGCGAGCCGGTGCTATACCTTTCCAATCCAAAAGGAATCTCCCGCCAGCAACAACGCCAGACGATCGACACGATCAATCTCCTTAACCAAAAACGCTTCGAATCCGTCGGCGATCCAGAAATTGCCTCGCGCGTTGCTGCGTTTGAAATGGCATTCCGCATGCAAGATGTCGCGCCGGAGGTGACGGATATTTCGTTAGAACCGGAGCATATCCGCGAAATGTATGGGGCCAAGCCCGGCCAGCGATCCTTTGCGAACAACTGTTTGCTCGCCCGCCGTCTCGTCGAGCGTGGCGTGCGTTTTGTCGAGCTCTTTCACGAGTCCTGGGACCAGCATGGAAACCTTGTTGGTGACTTGAAAAAGAACTGCCTCGATGTCGATAAAGCCTGTGCGGCACTGATCCAGGATTTGAAGCAACGCGGTTTGTTAGATGAAACGCTTGTCATCTGGGGCGGTGAGTTTGGTCGCACACCGATGGTGCAGGGCGGCAACGATGGCCGAGACCACCACCCGAATGCCTTCACGATGTGGATGGCCGGCGGTGGTGTGAAAAGCGGTTACCAACTCGGCAAAACTGACGACCTCGGCTTCAATGCGATCGAGGATAAAGTGCATGTCCACGATTTGAATGCGACGATTCTTCATCTGTTAGGTTTCGACCACACCAAGCTCATCTATCGGGCGCAAGGTCGTGACTTCCGCCTTACGGATGTTCACGGACATGTGGTGAAAAAAATACTCGCCTAACAGAAATTCAGGCAAAGTAGGTATCGTCGTGCGAGTACGGCGGCGCGCAGCAGCAGAGAAAACGCAGAGCTTCTACTGCGCGAATTTGATGCCATTTTCCGGCGGGAATGAGAATCGCATCACCGGATTTTACGTCGCGCGTTTCCCCTTCGATTTCCATGATGCCACTGCCACTTAGGAGATAATACATTTCCTCACTGAGGCGGTGATAGTGTCGCTCGGTTTGGCCACCCGCTGGAATTTCTGCTTCTGCGAGACTTTGTTCTACGACGGGCGCGTTCGATAAATCCAACAAGCTGCGGATCGTCGAACCATCTTTGGTGGTGAAGGGGACTTGTTGTGAGTAAGTTCGAATTTCCATGGATGGATCGGTAAAAATTACGATGCCTGTGCCTTGAGTTGCCCGCATCCCGCCGCCACATCGATGCCGCGTCGTTGACGGAAAGTGACAGGGAAACCGGCAGCGCGGAGGATGCGTTGGAATTCAAGGCCTGCCGAGTGCGCGCTGGCGCTGCCTGCATACCCAGCCGTGGGATTGAGGGGAATCAGGTTGATGTGGACGTCCATGCCTTCTAACAACTTCGCCAGTTGATGCGCAATTTCGGGGCTGTCGTTCGTGCCTGCGATCAGAGTCCATTCGATGAAAATGCATTTGCCTAACTTGCGGTTGTAATACCGGCAGGCTTCGATCAATTCGTCCATTGGCCATTTTCTGCCGACTGGGATCAATGCTCGGCGCTGTTCATCGGTCGCTCCGTGCAAACTCAATGCGAGGCTGTAAGGACAACCCTCGTCAGCCATGCGTCGTATCGCGGGAACGAGTCCGACTGTGCTAATGGTAATGCGTTGCCACGATAAACTCGGCCCGCGCACATCGGCTACGACGGTGAGTGCTTTCATGACCGCATCGTAGTTGTGCAGCGGTTCGCCCATGCCCATCAGCACAATATTGCGCAAGCTCTTGCCAAAATCTTGGCGGAGCACTCGCTGCACATGAAGCACCTGGCCAAGAATTTCTCCCGAGCGGAGGTGGCGCGTGAAACCCATTTGGCCGGTAGCGCAAAAAACACATCCCATGGCGCAGCCAACTTGCGTGCTGACGCAGACAGTGAAACGCCCCTCGTAGCCCATCAGCACGGTTTCGATGGTATTGCCATCGCGCAGGCGCAGCAAATACTTGCGCGTCAGTCCATCGCTGCTGCGTGTCTCCGTGACGATCTCTGGCACATCAAGAAAATAGTCGGCATGCTCGCTATACAAATGTTTTTCCATCCAACGCGCCAAGGGCCCCAGAAAATTTGTGGGCATCGTTTGGAAGGCATCCGCATGTCCGTGGAGTGATCGCCAGAGTGTGTGGGCATGAGTCGCACTGAGTCCGTCGCTCACCAACTGGGCTTCCAATTCGGCAAAACTAAAATCGTGCAAGGAACGCAGCTTGCTCGGTGTAGATAACATAGCGAGCAGTAGGTTACTGAATCGGCACCATCGAAAAACCTTTGTCGCCGCCGGATTCGGTGAAATTTCCTGGATAAAAACCAACACCAGTTTCGGGATTGGTGATCACGAAATTTTTGATCTTGGTCACGCAGCGACCGTGCAAATTGTTCTGCACTTTTTTATCGAAGCCGAGATGCAAGTGGATGATTTGTTGTTGGTCCAATTCAAACTCGGCGATGGCATGGTGCGGCGATGCTTGATAATGCAATGTGGCGGCATCGATCGTGCCTGTTTGCGAAAGCTTGCTGCCAGTCGGTGTAAACATGTAGCCCATGGTGCCATCGTGCGGAAAGGAAAACAGATAAACGCCATCGGCATTTTCTAACGAAAGCGTCCAACCACTTAAAGTCATCGGCGTCAAGGCATCCGGATGATACTTGGCGATAATCGGACGAAAGCCAGTGATCGGCGAACCTTCCGGGTAGGTGACATCGTAGTAGCGCACTGTATAGGGTGATGGGGCATGCCAACGGCTTTCCAGTTTCTGCCATTCTTGTTGTTCAGCATCGATACTGGCATAGGCTAACAACTCGCTGCGTTGGCCCTGACTGAAAAGAAAACGATGCGTGTTTTCTGGGCTAGGCGCAGCTTCTTGCTCAAACGGCGGCACTGATAAAGTCGGCAATTTCATGGCAGCAGGCTTGAACTGCTGTGCGGCATTGCCAATGCGACGAATGGTGATTTTTTCAATCACGATATGATTTACGGGGCTATCATTCGCATCGACTTCAGCGCCAAGAATGGCATCGACTACGCTCTGGCCAGATACCACTTTTCCAAAGACCGTGTGCTTGCCTTCCAGACCTTCGATCGCATCGCCGGTGATGAAAAATTGACTGCCATTGGTGTTTGGTCCCGTGTTCGCCATCGCAAGGCGGTACGGTTGATCGAAACGATAGGTGGCGGGAGTATTGAGATTCATTTCGTCCGGAAACTCGTAACCTGGGCCATCAGTGCCGTCACCGCGCTTCGATCCTGCTTGGATGAGCTTAAAACCTTCAGCATTTACCACGCGGTGAAACGCCATGCCATCGTAGAATGGTTGTGCGGGAGAGAGAGTAGAAAGTTGGCCATTGCGTTCGTCGACCCATTGACGGGTGCCTTCGGCGAGTGACACGAAATTTGCGACGGTTCGCGGCGTTTGCGCGAAGTTCAGCTCGCAGGTAAAATGTCCTGCGCTGGTTTGCACATCGGCATACAGCTGCGCCTGACTCTTGCCGGCAGATGCCAGCAGTGCCATAAGGGTAAGTAACAGGGGGCGCATGCACGGTAGCGTAAGATGTTTTGTATGTATTGACAAATGAAAACTTTGTCCTGCGCGAGGGCGCATTTTCACGTTTGCATGGAAATGTTCTTACGCGCAGCGTTTTGCTTGGTCCTGACTCAGGAGCTCAAGTAATCAAAGCGGAAAAATAGAAAATGAGTTGTAACAAATCCTCGGATTTGCTTCTTAAGATAGTATGCAAACTCCGATTAGTGCGATGGCGCACGGAGCGAATGTATGTCCGCATTGCGCCATGGCGATGCCCGCAGGAGTGCTTGCGGGTTTGTGTCCGGCGTGTTTGTTGAAGCAAGGTGCAGCGGGTGATACGGGGTTGATGGCAGCATTTACGCCTCCTAGTCTGGAGGAGCTAGCTCCGTTATTGCCACAATTGGAAATTCTCAATCTAATCGGCAGTGGCGGCATGGGGGCCGTGTATAAGGTGCGGCAGCGGGAACTGGACCGCATCGTAGCGTTGAAAATACTTCCTCCGGGAATCGGCGATCAACCGGGTTTTGCCGAACGATTTACACAAGAAGCAAAAGCTCTCGCGAAACTGAACCATCCGGGGATTGTGACGATTCACGACACGGGGCGTGTGGATGGCTTGTATTTTTTGCTGATGGAATATGTGGATGGGATGAATCTGCGGCAACTTATCGAAGCGGGACGTATTTCTTCACGCGAGGCTTTGGCCATCGTGCCGCAAATATGCGACGCCTTACAATACGCTCACGATGCTGGCATCGTCCATCGCGATATCAAGCCGGAAAACATCCTTCTCGACCGACAGGGGCGCGTGAAAGTGGCAGATTTTGGTTTGGCAAAACTCGTTGGTGTAGGAGAAGAGCGATTCATACAAGAAACGTACGATATTTCCTATTTCACACAAGCGGGCATGGTGATGGGTACGCCGCAGTACATGGCACCCGAGCAGATCGAGCAAGCGGGCGATGTCGATCATCGCGCTGATATTTATTCGCTAGGCGTCGTACTCTATCAAATGCTGACGGGCGAATTGCCAGGACAACAACTGGAAGCTCCCTCGCGCAAAGTTCAGATCGATGTGCGTCTCGATGAAGTGGTGCTGCGAGCCTTAGAAAAAAATCCTGAGCATCGCTATCAACAAGCCAGCCAAGTGAAAGAGATTGTCGAGACCATCATCACACTTCCGAATCCTCCTCAAAACCAACAAACAAAAGTTATGGATATCAAATTCAATTGTCATCAATGCGGACAGAAACTTTCTGTGGGCCAGACAGCGGCGGGCGCAGAAGTGAATTGCCCCCAATGCACAGCAATATTATTGGTGCCGGCAGCTTCTGTTCCGGAAAATGAACCCGCCCCGATTCCGCCGATTCTTCCACCTCGCCTCACGTCTCTCCCACCGGCCGCTCCGACAAAACGCGCTAAAGGAATTGCCATCTGGTCACTGGTGCTGAGCATTATCGGAGTCATTCCCATCCTCGGTATGGCAACGGGAGTTTTCGGTTTGGCCTGCGGCATCACGGCACTCGTGAAGAAAACCACGAGCAAGGGCTTGGCGATCTCTGGCACAGTCATAGGGGCAATTGCGGCATTGATGATACCTTTTCACATCATCATCTACAAAAATACGCGATCCGTCGCGACCTTCGTTGTGCAAACGGAGACTTGCACGAACAATCTAAGAATGATTGGCGTTGGCATCGCGCAGTATCGGCAAACGCACAACGGCCAGTATCCCGCAAATTTGAAAGATCTGGAAAAGGAGGGCAACATATCCGCAAAGGCGCTGCATTGCCCGCTGCATCAAGGGAACTCTGGCATCGGTAGCTATGAATACATACGACCCAGCGGAACAGAAGCGCGCGGCATCATCGCCTGGGATCGTTCGCCCCATCGCGCAATGGGAAAGGCCATCGTCGGGCGAAACGTGCTCTACGCGGATTTGTCGGTGCGTTATCTAACGGAAGATGAGTTTCGTAAAGCCCCCAAAGCGGTTAGTGCAAGCGTGAACACTCCACCGCGCAACGTAACATCAACCACACCCTCACGACCCAGCAGCACTCCTCCACCTACGATCCCGACGCGTCCGCCCGTGGAAGAGCCGATGACTATTACCCGCGCCCTTGAATCGTTAAAATCGCCTGGCACAGATCGCCGGGGATCACTGCGCTTTTTAGCCGAGTCTAACGTCGAAGCAGAACGCCGCGATGATGTGATAGATGCCGTTGCTCCCTTGCTCAAGGATGTCGAATGGGAGGATGCCGCATTTCAAGTTTTCATCCGCTGGGCAGATAAGGAACAAGTGCCCGAGTTGATCGAATTTATAAGAGTGGCGCCGACTTCAGCCCGCAGCAAGGAGTCCATGAAAGTCCTCTCACGTTTGGGCGATGCCAGAGCAGCAGAGCCATTGGCTGCATGTCTAACGGAATTTCACGTGGCACGCGATGCCAAGGCGGCATTGGCCGCGATGGGCGATCTCGCCAAGCCCGCCGTGCTGCCGCTGTATCATCACGAAAACCGTGGTGTGCAAGAGGCCGCGCGCGAATTGTTGCGCGGCTACAATGCAACAGAAGATGAGATCAAGTCAGAGTCGCTCAAAGCGTTGGCTAATAGCAGCGCGGGAACTCGTCGCTCTGCCGTAGAATTTTTCTCCAAGGCGACGCTCACGGAAGCGCAGCGTGTAGCAGTCGCGAAAGCCATGCATACGCTGGTGGCAGATCCCGACAAAGGGGTGGCCGATGCAACACGCCGAGCCCTGAAAACACTGGCGACAAAAGCGGATGCAGATTTTCTGTTAGAGAAAATGAACTCCACCGATGACGCCCTTCGCGTATTTGCCACGGATATTTTAGTTGATCTCAAGGATGTTCGAGTTGCCAAGCCGCTTGCTGCCATGTTGCAAGATCGAATGAAAACTCACTATGCAGGAAATGCCCTGATTCGTCTCGGAAGCAGTGCGGAGCCGTCCGTGCTTGCTTTGCTCAGCAGCGAGGATCCGACTACGAGAAAAAGGGCCGCGGAAGTATTGGCGAACATTGGCACCAGCGCGAGTCTCCCCGCGCTCCAAAGAGCTACCAAAGATAAAGATTTTTTCGCGAAAGTTGCCGCAGATAGAGCGCTGAACGCGATAAAAGCTCGTCCTCCTGAAGCAAATCGGAAGTGAAAAATTTTGTGAGGCCCATGGATGATGATTCGAATCAGCAGAAAATCGTTGCCTCAACTTCGGGGCCATCTTTCCATGAGAATCATAAAGAGGCGTTTGCTACAACGCGATGGAACATTATCGTGGCCGCAGGTCAAGGTTCTGACAAGCAGGTCGAAATGGCGATGGATGAACTTTGTCAGACGTATTGGTATCCGCTCTATGCTCATGTGCGACGGCGCGGACACTCTAAAGAAGATGCGGAAGATCTCACCCAAGCGTTTTTCGCCCGTTTGTTTGAAAAGAATTTTCTCGATGGCTTGAATCCCGAGCGCGGGCGTTTTCGGTTTTTTCTTTTGGCGGCTCTGAAACATTTCCTCGCAAACGAATGGGATAAATCTCAGCGGCAAAAACGCGGCGGTGGGGTGGAGTTGTTGTCGCTCGATTGGCAAGATGCCGAGTCGCGCTATCGGATTGACCCCGCTGACCAACTCAGTCCTGATAAACTGTACGATCGCGCATGGGCATTGACGCTATTGGAACGTGTGATGCATCGCTTGCAATTGGCGAATGCCGAAAACGACTATTTTCTCTCGCTGAAACCCTGCCTCACGGCCGAGCGGCGGGCCATTAATTACCCAGAAGTTGCTGAGACTCTTGGCATCAGTGAAAGTGCGGTACGTGTAGCCGTACATCGCTTACGGAGGCAATATCGCGAGCTCTTGCGTGCTGAGATCGCCGAGACACTTGCCGATCCAGCGCAGTTAGAAGATGAGCTGCAAGCATTGTATCTTGCCTTTTCCGACTAAGTCGCCGCTGTGATCAGAGGCAGGAAATGCGTTGCATTTTTGGGAAAATCCGCCAATCTCCCGCCCCTTAACTTCCTTGTAGCTATGTCTGAGCGTCGCAAACCTTTTCCTTTTGATGTTTTTGAATCCAAGTGGCAGAGCCGTTGGGATGCTGAGAAAACATTCCGCACACTCGGTCCGGGCGATGCTGATTTCGATGCCTCGAAGCCGAAGTTTTATGTGCTCGATATGTTTCCGTATCCGAGTGGCGCGGGCCTGCACGTCGGGCATCCGGAGGGTTACACGGCCACGGATATTTTGGCGCGCTATAAACGCTGCCGCGGTTTCAACGTCTTGCATCCGATGGGCTGGGATGCCTTCGGTCTGCCCGCTGAACAATACGCGATCAAAACCGGACAACACCCGCGCGTCACCACCGAAGCGAACATCAAAAATTTCCGCCAGCAGTTGAAAAATCTTGGTTTCTCGTATGATTGGGATCGTGAAGTCGATACCACCGACCCGAGCTACGTGCGCTGGACGCAGTGGATTTTCTTGCAGTTGTATCATTCGTATTTTGATGAGACCGAGCAAAAGGCCAAGCCTGTAAGTGAGTTGGCGGCCCAGGGTTGGTCGCGCGAACAGATCGATGCTGTGCGTTTGGCATTTGTGCATGAGGCTCCGGTCAACTGGTCGCCTGATCTTGGCACGGTTTTAGCGAACGAAGAAGTCGAGGAATGGCGCAGCAAAGGACACACCGTCGAGCGTCGTCCCTTGCGTCAGTGGATGTTGCGCATTACCGCCTTCGCCGAGCGTTTGCTCACTGAGATTGACGCGCTCGATTGGCCGGAAGGCATCAAGTTGCTGCAAAAAAATTGGATTGGAAAAAGCGAGGGCGCGACTGTCGATTTCCTCGTCGGCGGGCATACTGTCACTGTCTTCACGACTCGCCCTGATACCTTGTTCGGCGCGACCTACATGGTGTTGGCTCCCGAGCATGCGTTGGTCGCAGAGATCACCACTGTTTCGCAAAAAACGGAAGTCGATGCCTATATCCAAGCCTGTGCGACCAAGTCGGACATGGAGCGCGGTGAGATGAATAAGGATAAAACGGGCGTCTTTACCGGTGCGTATGCGGTTAATCCCGTCAACGGCGAAAACATTCCTGTCTGGATCGCAGATTACGTGATGATGGGCTACGGCACCGGCGCGATCATGGCCGTGCCCGCGCACGACGAACGCGACTTTGCTTTCGCGGAGAAATTTTCCCTCCCGATTGT
Organism: Akkermansia muciniphila; assembly: GCA_945890645.1. Classification (GTDB taxonomy): domain Bacteria; phylum Verrucomicrobiota; class Verrucomicrobiia; order Verrucomicrobiales; family Akkermansiaceae; genus UBA956. The sequence goes on along the minus strand of CAMDCV010000020.1, from coordinate 20,635 downwards.
GCAGGTCGTCAAACCACTCAAAGAAGCAGATGATTGGAAAGGCTACACGGATTACGGAACCGCCATCAATTCTTCCTTCCTTGATGGTCTGTCAACTGCGGAAGCGAAATCGAAAATGATTTCTTGGCTGGAAGAAAACGGCAAAGGCACGCGCAAGGTGCAATACAAATTGCGCGATTGGTTGTTTTCTCGTCAGCGCTACTGGGGTGAGCCGTTTCCGATTGTTTGGGAAAACGGACAACACGCGGCGATCCCTGCGAGTGAACTGCCTTTGCTGCAACCAGCATTGGAAGATTTCAAACCGACAGGCGATCCACGTGGTCCCTTGATTAAGGCGACTGACTGGATCAAGTATAGCGAAACAGCGCAACGTGAAACAAACACCATGCCGCAGTGGGCTGGTTCTTGCTGGTACTACTTGCGCTATTGTGATCCGCGCAATGAGGACGCTTTTATCTCGAAAGAAGCTGAGCAATATTGGTTGGGCGGCGAGGGACAGAGCGGCGCGGTCGATCTCTATGTTGGCGGCACCGAGCACGCGGTGTTGCATTTGCTCTACGCACGTTTTTGGCACAAGGTGTTGTTTGACCTCGGTCATCTCAGCACGCCGGAGCCATTCCAGAAATTGGTCAATCAAGGACTTATCCTCGGCGAGGACGGACAAAAGATGTCGAAGTCCGTGGGTAATGTCGTCAATCCCGATGACGTCATCCGCGAGTATGGCGCTGACTCCTTGCGTCTCTATGAAATGTTCATGGGCCCGCTCGAGCAAGTGAAGCCTTGGCAAATGAAAGGCGTCGAGGGCGTACACCGCTTCCTCGCGCGCGTCTGGCGCGTGGCGATGGAAGAAAACCAAGCGGGTGAGTGGCAGTTGTCATCGCGTCTCAGTCACGAGAAATGCAGCGATGCAAAACTGCGAAAGGTCGTGCATGAGACCATCAAGAAAGTCACCGAAGACATCGAACGCATGGCATTCAATACCGCCATTTCGCAGATGATGATTAGCACCAATGCCTTTACCCAAGCCGAGCAAGTGCCGCTTGAAGAGTTCCTGATTTTCCTGCGTTTGCTCAATCCCTTCGCTCCGCATTTGGCCGAGGAACTGCATACCAAACTTACCGCGGATAACACGATGCTCTACCACCAACCGTGGCCAGAGTTCGATGCAGAGGCCTTGATCGAAAACGAGATCGAGCTGGTCGTGCAGGTCAATGGCAAGCTCCGCGATCGTATTCGCGTGGTGCCCGATGCGAGTGAGGAAATCGCTTTGCAAACGGCATTAGCCTCCCTCAAAATTCAGGAATACACCAACGACAAAACCATGCGCAAGGTCATTTACGTGCAAGGTCGTTTGCTCAACTTAGTGGTAAGTTGAGCACCATCGGAATTACAGCTCCTTGATCCAGATATTAGCGAAATCAAGTGAGCTGCCATGGTGTTGCAGGCCTACTGGTCCGGTGGCCGCAACGCCAGGAAGCTGGGCATTCTCAATGACTTTTTTGCCGTTGAGGATGACTGTCAAGCGATCGCCTTTCATGGTGATTTCCATGTGATTCCACTCACCTACCGGACGGTCCGCTTTTTCTTTTGGCGTCACGCCGGCGCGGATTTCGGGAGCCAGTTTTTTATTGATACGGTATCCGTATACTTCGCCGGAACCGACGGGCCAGTTCCACAAGTTGACTTGGGATGTCGAGTCGCCGCGCAAGTAGACGCCGCTGTCGAGTTCCTCGACTTGCAAAGTCTCCCCCGTTTCATCGCCAGCTGCATTGATGACAGGACGGTTCATGACCGACCCCAAGCCATTCCAACGCCAATCAAACACCATGGTAAAATCTCCGTATGGCTTGACCGACCAAAGGTCTTTGACTTTCGCAGTACTTTTTCCATCGTATTTCAGCACACCATTGGCAGGTACCCAGTGATTTTCGCTGCCGGCATCAACTTTCCAATGCTCCAATGACTTGCCATCAAAAAGCGGCTTGAAGCCTTCTTTGGCGAGCTCCTCGGTGTTCGGTGTCGGTGGCATCTCGGCAATCTTGATGTTGCGGAAAGCTACTGCATCGCCATGGCCACACCAGCCGATGTGACCAGAGCGGCGTTTGATGCCTTGATGCTTGGGAAATTTTTTCTCCAAATCTTCGAGGTTGGTTTCGAGAACGACTGTGCCGTTCACTTCTACTTTGACCGTGTTGGCCATGACCGTGACACGCTCGTGATTCCACTCGCCTTGCGGCTTGAGATGACCACGTTTCGCGGGCAGCAACGTATAGAGTGAACCATGAAACTGGTAATCCTTGAGGTCTTTGTATTGGTCCGAAGTGTCATCGAGAATTTGGCATTCCATGCCCACATACGCAGAATCGCCAGTGCCAGGGTAGTGCAGAGCCAAACCATTGTTGCCACCGGGTGGCAGGCGGAATTCAAAATCGAGAATGTAGCGACTGAAGCGTTCCTCGGTGATGAGGTTCTTTCCTTTAGGCGTGCAGACGATGGTGCCATCGACCACCTCATAACCTTCGCCTTTCCAGCCTGTGAGGTCTTTGCCATTGAACAAAGAGCGAAACTCTTGCGCCGAAGAAAACAAGGAACTAGAAAGCAAGATGATACCCCAGCGGGTGAAATTTTTCATAATAGCAATGCTACGAACTGAATCTGACCGATATTTCAGCACAATGCAGCTTGTCACTTTTTCTCAATCGCCTTCATGACATCAGCGGCTTGCTGGTCAGTCGAAGCGGAGAGATCGCGCCATACCAATTTGCCATCGAGGAAGAGAAATGCCTGGCGTTTTGCAAAGCCAGCCATGTGCGGCACACCGAATGCATCGGCTACTTTGCCCTCTTTGTCAGCAAGCAATGTGAAGGGTAATTTGTATTTCTCTGCAAAGGCTTTTTGGGCGTCGACCGAATCCATGCTAACACCGAAGACTTTCACGCCTTTGTCGGTGATGCTTTCATAGGAGTCGCGCAAACTGCAGGCTTGTTTCGTACAGCCTGGGGTGTCGGCCTTTGGATAGAAATAGACTAACACGTAGCCTTTCGCTCCAGTTTCTGCGAGTTTCACTTCTTTCCCCGCTTGATCAAGGCAGGAAACGGCGGGCAGTGGAGTCCCTTCGACAATAGGCTCAGCGGAGCCAGGGAGAGTAATGCCGATAACGGCAGCAGCAGGCGCAAGAAACTTAAATGGATTCATCGCGCACAAACTCGCACGCTATCGCATGATTGCAATGGGAATTTTTTTTATTGGACAAAATCACTGGTTTCGTACAATCTCCGCGCCCGCTGCTCCACCAAGTGGCGAAACCTCACGATGGCAGAGTAGCTCAGTGGTAGAGCAGAGGACTCATAAGCCTTTGGTCGGCGGTTCAAATCCGCCCTTTGCCACCATCGTGAGATTTTTTTTTGCATGGCACTTGCCACGCCTCCGCGCCCTCCGCTACTGTGAGCGCGCACCATGCCGGACTCCTTCGTTCATCTCCATCTCCACACTGAATATTCCACCCTGGATGGCATGACACGGGCGGCAGACGTCGCCAAACGGGCCGCGCAATTGGGCATGCCTGCCGTGGCAATGACAGATCACGGCAATCTCTTCGGAGCAATTGAATTTTACCAAGCTTGTAAAAAAGCGGGCGTTAAACCGATTCTGGGTTGCGAAATTTACCTCTGCCCGACGACCAAGGACGAAAAAAAAGAGATCCCGGGTCGCAAGCGCAATTGCCACATGACCTTGCTGGCAGAAACGAATGAGGGTTGGCAAAATCTAACAAAACTCATCTCGATCGGACATCTCGAAGGCATGTATTATGGCAAGCCGCGCGTGGATCGCGGTGATCTGCGTCAGTTCGCGAAGGGCATCATTTGTCTCACGGGTTGTATTTCAGGTCCTGTCAATGAGTGGCTGTTGGCCAGTGAACCGATCAAAGCGGCAGAAGCACTTGCGGAATTGATCGAAATTTTTGGCAAGGAAAATGTCTATGTCGAGCTTCATAACCACAGCCTCGGTCCACAACTCCAAGTACTTCCGCAGTTAGTCGAACTCGCCCGTGATTTCGGACTGAAAACAGTAGCCGCCAATGACGTGCATTTCCTCAATCGCAGCGACCACGAGGCGCACGATGCCCTCATCTGCATTGGCACGGGAAAACAGCTCATCGATGAAAATCGCATGCGCTACACGCCGGAAGTGCATTTCAAAACAGCCGAAGAAATGCGCGAAATTTTCGCAGATATTCCCGAGGCCTGTGATGCTACGTTAGAGATTGCCGAGCGCTGCAATGTCACGCTGAAACTCGATCCTTCCAGCTCGGAAAAGTATCCTCAATTCGGCACGCCCGATGGCTCACCACGTGAAGAATATTTCCGCAAGCTCTGCTACGAAGGTCTGGAACGCCGCTACGGCAAGGAAAAAGCCGCTGATCCCGAAGTAATGGCTCGACTCGACTACGAGATCAATACGATTAACCACCTTGGTTTCTCGTCGTATTTCTTGATCACTGCCGACTTCATTCAATGGGCGCGCGATCACGATATCCCTGTCGGCCCGGGTCGGGGATCGGCGGCGGGTTCGCTCGTCGCTTACACCATGGGCATCACCGATATTTGCCCGCTGCGCTTTGGTCTATTGTTCGAACGTTTCCTCAATCCTGAACGGGTGAGCCCCCCCGACGTGGACATCGACTTTTGCCAATCGCGTCGCGGCGAGGTCATCGAATACGTTAGAGAAAAATATGGGCGTCGCAGTGTTTCGCAAATCATAACTTACGGCACACTGGGGGCAAAAAGTGTGATTCGCGATGTCGCTCGCGTGATGGGAGTTTCCTATGGCGAGGCCGATCGCATCGCCAAGATGATCGAAGCCAAGCCCGGCGTCACTCTCGAAAAAGAATGGAAAGACAAAGCCGAACTGCGCGAACTCGTCGATGGCTCCACGACCTATCACGAGCTCTGGGACTACGCATTGAAGCTCGAAGGTCTGGTGCGCAATACCGGCGTTCACGCGGCGGGCGTGGTGATCGGCGACCGACCGCTTGATGAGCACGTGCCACTCACTGTCGGCAACGAAGGCGAGGTTGTGACGCAGTTCGACATGGGCGCGATTACTTACGTCGGCTTGCTCAAGATGGACTTTCTCGGTCTGAAAAACTTGACCGTCATCCACGATGCGGAGTCGCACATCCGCAAGCTCATCCCCGACTTCCGAGTCGCTGATGTACCACTCGATGATGCCGGCACTTTTGCCATTCTCAATCGCGGCGAGACGATGGGCGTGTTCCAGTTAGAGTCCGGCGGTATGGTGGAAACCTGCCGCAAGTATGGCATCGATAAAATCGAAGACATCATCGACCTGCTCGCGCTCTATCGACCCGGCGCCATGCAGTTCATCGACCAGATGATCGAAGTGAAAAAAGGCCGCACCAAACCGATGTTCGAGCATCCTTTGTTAGAGCAAGTCGCTGGTTCGACCTACGGCATCATGATCTATCAAGAACAGGTGCAGAATGCCGCAAAGTTGCTTGCGGGTTACACGCTCGGTGGTGCCGACTTGCTGCGCCGTGCGATGGGCAAAAAAGACCCTGCGGAAATGGCCAAACAACGCGCCGTGTTTGTCGAAGGATGTGAAAAAACGAATGGCATCAGCGAAAAACTCGCCAACGCAATTTTCAACAAGATCGAGATGTTCGCCGGTTACGGCTTTAACAAATCGCACTCCGCTTGTTACGGTCACATTTCGTATTGGACCGCTTATCTAAAAGCCAATCACTCCGTCGAATTCATGGCGGCCTTGCTCTCGAACGAGATCAACAACACCGATAAAATCTCCGTTTTCGTGGCCGAGTGCCATCGCATGAAGATCGAAATTTTGCCACCTGATCTCAATCGATCGGGCCTGCGTTTCTTGCCAGAATCCACGCCCTCCGGTGGCGCTGCGATCCGCTACGGCCTCGCTGCCATCAAGAACTGCGGCGAGGGTGCAATGGCCATCGCCATCGAAGAACGCGAGAAGAATGGTGCCTTCCAATCGCTCGAAGACCTTTCGAATCGCCTCGATTCCCGCGTTGTGAACAAACGCATTCTCGAAACGCTCGTCAAAGCCGGTGCGCTCGATTGGGTAGGCGAAACACGCGCGACGATGTTCGCTCGTTTGGAGTCAGTCGTGGCTGCCTCGTCGTCTCTGCAAAAAGACCGCGCCTCAGGTCAGGTGTCTTTATTCGACTCGATTGATTTCGCACCACCCGTCGCTCCGGTGAAACGCGGCGAAGTGATCGAGGAATGGCCCAAGGATGAACGCCTCGCACATGAGAAAGAGTTGTTAGGTTTTTATGTTACCGGCCATCCACTCGATAAATTCCGTGGCTTGCTCGACTCCGATAAGTTTTGCAAAATCGCGCTCATCGATGATCTGGATACCACCAATCCGCGCGCGCGTTTTCCCTTCGCTGGCATGATCCGCACCGTCGAAGCGAAAATGACCAAAAGCGGTAAGCCTTTCGGCGTGTTGACCATCGAAGATTTCACAGGCTCTGTGGAACTCATCATGTGGGGTGAATCGTTTGTGCCCGCGCGCGACAAAGGATTTCTCGAAGCAGGAAAAATCATCAAATGCAAAGCCGCGATCCAAGTTGATGACCGCACGGGCAGCCGCAGGCTTACGGGCTACGAAGTTGATGAACTCAAACCCCGCGTCGCCGCAAAGAACGACAAAGGCCCTGTGCAATTGACACTCTGGACCAGCCGTCACGGCGAACACGACTTGCAAGATATCCGCCACATCATCGCCGGCTACCCTGGCAAGACGCCCGTGCTTCTGCATTTCCAAAACAGCAGCGGCAAGCGATGCACCGTAGAGCTTCCCGAACTCTATCACGTCAAACGCAGCGACGAACTCCTCCAAGCCTTAGACAAATGGATCGATGACTGATGGTGGCAGTGTTTCTCAACGAAATATGAAGAATTTCTTCGCATCTGCTGTTCATCGTTTAGAGGATGTGGTAAACTCTTTCTGTTCATATGGATTCTCTCATTCACCAACTGGAAGCGAAACAGGATTTATCGCAGCGTGAAATCGAAAGCGCGGCGGAGTTTTTGTTAGATACTTCGGCTTCTTCGGAAAAGAAAGCGCATCTTCTCGAAGCCCTCGCCGCGAAGGGTGAGACGCCTGCGGAGATTGCTGGTTTTGTGGAAACGTTTTTACAGCACGCGGTGAACCCGCATGTGCATCTGCTCGACCTCGAAGGCCCGACGCTAGATTTGTGCGGCACGGGCGGGGATCGACTCAATTTGTTCAATGTCTCGACGACGACGATGTTCATCGCCGCTGCGGCGGGTGCGATTGTCGTGAAACACGGGAATCGCGGCATCACTTCGAAGTCCGGTGGAGCAGATGTGCTCGAAGCGCTGGGTGTGCGTCTAGATCTTAGCACCGATGAATTTCGCGATTGCCTCGATAAGGCGGGCGTTGGATTTCTTTTCGCGCCGATCTATCATCCCGCATTCAAGGCGGTGATCGATGCTCGTAAAATTCTCGGTGAGAAAAAAATCCGCACGATCTTCAATCTCATCGGTCCCTTGCTGAATCCCGCCCGCCCGGAATGCCAAATGGTCGGTGTTTATGATCGGGGGCTGTGTCCTGTTTTCGCGGAAATTTTACAACGCCTCGGACGCGATAGCGCCTGGGCGGTGCATGGCAGCACGCACGATGGCAGTGCCGTCGATGAAGTCAGCTTGATGGGGCCGACATGGATTTGCAAAGCCGGGGCCTATCAGGACCTGGAGGATGAGGAAATTAAGCCCGAGGATTTCGGGCTGAGTCGTGCCCATGTCGATGACTTGCAAGGCGGTGATGCTCGTGAAAATGCGATCATCCTCGAAGCCATTCTTTCTGGCAAAGAGACTGGTCCGAAGCGTGATATCGTTCTTCTCAATGCTGCTGCGGCATTGGCCTGTGCGGGCTTGGCGGATCACATCGGCGACGGCCTAGAGATTGCTCGGGAAACCATTCGCGATGGCTCGGCGTTAGAGAAATTGCGGCTTCTGCAAAAGCATGCGCGGTGACCACTGCGCGCTTGGTTGAAATGTTTCTTTTAACAAGATCACGCCTCTGAGATGCCCCCGGAGATGGTTTCATCGACAACGATCTCCATTGCTTCTTGCGTGGATCCGCGACAGATGGGAAAACGAACTTGTGGATTTAGGTAGAGAAAGTAAATTGACCTCATGAGCGTTGCAGAACTAATGAACGAAATTCGGAAATTGCCGGATACGGAACTGCTTGCATTGGCCACGCAGGTCGATGCGGAGGCGGCGCGTGCCGTGGATGAGCAATTTGCCGCGCAAGTGAGAGAAGGAGCATTCGACGATCTGGCAGCTGAGGCGTTGAGAGAGCTGCACGAACAAAAAACCGTTCCTTTGCATGAAGTCCTCGACCAGCGCGGCATTTCGTAAGCAACTCGCGAGCCTTGCCCCGGATGTGCAATGACTGGCGCGTAAACAGTTCCACCTGTGGCTGACGGATCACTGGCATCCGTCGCTACATTTTAAAAGAGTCGGTTTGTATTGGTCAGCCCGCATCAATCGCAATCACCGCGCACTCGGCGTGGAAAGTGATGGCACGATTGTATGGTTTTTCATCGGGCGTCATGACAGTTACGAAAAGAAAATTTGACCAGTCGATCTGGCGGTTCAAGGCTCTGGGTGTTTCCCTAGCATCCAGTCCATCGCCGCCCTTTCGCCGAAGAGCTTGGCGCGGTCAAAGTAGAGGAGCCAGTCGGACTCGGGGACGGTGGCATTTTCCATCAGCGCAGAGATTTTTTGATTTCCTTCGCTCACGGATTTTTGCTGTCGATCAATTTCTGCCATCCGGGCGATGGACGCGGGGTCATCAAGCCCCCTCAAAGCGCCTTTTTCCGCAGCGATCCCGATCAACTCACCGACGAGGGAGCGGTCTTGCTGAAGTTGGCGTCCCATCTCCGACTGGATATTGCGCACGGACTGCACCGCTTCACTGTTGCCAGCGGATGCGTAATTTGCTCGCAATTCATCGAGCTTCTTGGTGATCCCGTGGATCTGTGTCAGATCCGATTTCGATGAACCAAAGAGCGATATGATCTTGGCATCGATCGGCGAAAATCCTGCGCTGAGATAGGCTTCCTCATCGCTCTGGCTGGAGTTGATCCAAAAATCTTGGATGGGTTTTCCGCGCGATTGGAGCAATTCGGCAAAAGCCTCATCATTTTTTCCGAGGTCGAAAAGAGCCTTAGCAGTAAGACAGTTGCCGATGCCATTGCCTGGATCAGCCCGTTTGAAGGATTCGAGCAACTCCAGCCGTTTGGCGGGGTCGGGGTCCAACTGCAGCGCGCAGAGCAGGACTTGAGGATGATTCGGAAAATTGGCGAGGGCCTCCTTGAGATACGCGGGGTCTTCACTGAGACGAAAGGCGGTGAGCAGCGAAGCCATGCTACGGTGTTGGGCGTCGACGAAATGATCGACTTCCTGCCAGGTTATTTTGAGTCGTCGGCCGTGGCTCTCCAGATGTTTCGTGAGTGATTGAAATTCTTTTGCCCGTTCGGGCGATAACGGAGGCTGCGGAGAATTCGATTCCCGTCTGATTGAATGAGCGCCTTCCGTAGTGCTGGTCGAAGCTATGGTGGGCTTTTGCGCTGGCGGCCAGAGCAGAATCCCGAGCGCCAGCAGCAGAAATGCGGCAGCGGTGAGGTGGAGTTTTTTATGCACGCTCATGAATATCCTGATAGCTTAATTTATCCGTCAGAGCGAGGGTGTAAAGGTAATATTGAGAGGGTGTGACGTCAAATGGGGGCAGGCCTTGGAAATGCCATTAGCAGTTCGATTTCGTAGTGAGTCGTTGACTGAAACATGAGGAATCCTATTGCGCGCTTGGCTGAAATGTTTCTCCTAATAACAACGCGCGGGCTTGACCTACCAGATACAAACTCCCCGCAATCAAGATGGGAGCGTCGTGCTGTCGTGCCGCATCAAGGGCTTGCGTGAAGGATTCGTGAGTTTCGACGTTGTTGGTGCCAGCGGGTATGGCATCTAACAACTCTGCATGGCTAAGAGCACGCGGACTATTGACGGGGCAGAGATAGATGCGGCAGGCGAGGGGAGCGAGCAGGTTCAATACGCCACGGACATCCTTCGAGGCGACAGCCGAAAAAATCAACGAGGCAGACTTTTGTGGATATTGCTGTCGCCAAGTTTCGACGAGAACTTGCGCGGCATGGGGGTTGTGGGCGCCGTCTAACACCATCGTTTTTCCCTCCGAAGAAATGACTTCAAAGCGACCGGGCCATTGGGTGTGCGAGAGTCCGTATTGCACGGCATCGTAGCGAAGAGAGATCCCTGCTGCATGCAGCGCGGCGAGCGCGAGCGCCGCATTCCATGGCTGGTGTGTGCCAATGAGTGAGAGATTGTAGCCTTGCAGTGGTTCCTCAATCACTGTCAGAGGCGCGCGCATTTCATTGGCCTGCATAGCAATGACGCGCGCGGCATCGTCTACTTGTGGTGCGGAAATGATCGGTTTCTCCGCGCAAATGATGCCTGCTTTTTCCCCTGCGATCGCAGCGATAGTGTCGCCGAGCCACTGGGTGTGATCGAGGCCGATGGGTGTGATCACGGCGACATCTGCAGGCACGGCGGTGGTGGCATCGAGCCGTCCACCCATGCCGGTTTCGAGCACGATCATCTCGCATTCTCTCTCGGTGAAATAGCGCATCGCGAGGGCGAGAGTGATTTCAAAAAACGTCGGATGCGTTTCTAACGATTCGCACAGTTGCCGCAATGCCACGAGATGACGGGTGCAATCATCTTCGGAAATTTCCGCTCCGGCGACTTTGATGCGTTCGCGGTAATCGATCAGGTGGGGCGAAGTGAAAAGCCCAGTGCGCAGGCCGGAAGCGCGGGCGACGGCATCGATGAAGGCGCAGGTCGACCCCTTGCCATTGGTGCCTGCTACGTGGATGACTTTCACACCACGAGCGGGAAAAGCGAGATACTGTCGTAGCAATTCTCGCGGACCATCGAGACCGAGTTTGATGCCAAACAGTTGCGTCGAAAACAACCAGGTGATCGCCTCGGGGTAGGTCATGTGGCGGAATTATTTCAACAAATAGCCTAACAAAACGCCGAGCTTGTGGCGCAAGTCCTTGCGGGCGACGATGCCATCAATGAGGCCGTGATCCATCATGAACTCCGCCGTCTGAAAGCCTGGTGGCAGGTTTTGGTGCGTGGTTTCTTTCACCACACGTGGACCAGCAAATCCGATCATGCACTTCGGCTCTGCGAGATTGACATCGCCAATCGTAGCGAAGGAAGCTGTGACGCCACCGGTCGTGGGGTGAGTCATCACCGAGATGTAGGGCAGCCCAGCTTCGCCGTGCAAAGCAAGTGCGCCGCAAGTTTTGGCCATTTGCATCAGCGATAGCATGCCTTCTTGCATACGGGCTCCAGAGGAAGCTGAAATAATGATCATGCCGCGTTTTTCCGCAGTGGCGAGCTCGATGGCACGGGTGATTTTTTCACCAACCACGGAACCCATAGAGCCAGCGAAAAATTTAAAGTCCATCACCGCAATCACGGCGGGTTTGCCCTCGATGCTCAAACGTCCAGTGATCACCGCGTCATTGAGATCGGAATTGTGTCGCTGCTGTTCGATTTTTTCAGGATAATTGGCGAAACCAAGCGGGTTGGCGGAGATCAGGTCAGCATCGATTTCCTCGAAGCTGCCAGCATCGGCAAGATTATCGATGCGCTCGCGTGAGCCGAAGAGAAAGTGGTGGCCGCAGGGCGGGCAAACGTTGAAATTTTGCTTGAGGTCGAGCTGATGCAGCATCGCCTCGCAGGAAGGACATTTGGTCCACATGCCCTCCGGCATGTCGTCGCGTTTTTCCTGTGGTCGGAGACGAGGTCTGTCGAAAATTCCCATGATGGTAATAGATTGAGTCGGTGCCGCTAGTGGCTCCTGCACGGGAGCTTAGCCTCTCATCACGGTTACGACAACTATGTTTTCATGCTGATTCTTCGTCAAAATCCGTGCGCATTCTTGGACAGTGGCACCGGTGGTGAAGACGTCGTCGATCAGAATCACGCCCGCCGGGCCCTCGCGGCTCCAACGCTTTCCGGCGCGCGAGAGTTCGATGGCTCCACGCAAGTTTTGCAGGCGTTGTTTGCGATTGAGGTGAGTCTGCGTCGGGGTGGCGCGTATGCGTTTCAAGGCGGCGACCATAGGCAGGCCGAGAAGTTCACCGAGGTGGCGGGCGATTTCTTGCGATTGGTTGTAGTGACGTGTTTGTTCGCGTCGCCAGTGCAGCGGCACGGGGACGAGCGTCCACTTTTCACGCAATGCCTGGGCAAGTCGGGGATCCGCAAAAGCTTCGGCAGCAAGTCGCGCGAGATCGCGAGCGAGGTGGATGCTGCGTTGGTATTTCAGGCCATGGATCAGAGTGCGCGCGTGATCGCTGTTCAGTAAGACTGGCCGTGCAAAGCGAAAGTCATAGGTCAGTTTGCTACAATTCGGGCAGAGGAAATCCGACTGGATGTTGCCCTCAAACATTTCCCCACACGTCTTACAAAACGGATCGACGACACGGGGTAAGGTCTCGTAACAAAGATCGCAAAGGTAGCGACCTTCTTTGAGAGGATGCTCGCAGAGCTCACAAAAGGGCGGATAAAGGGCGTCGAGCAATCGATGGGAAAGACGTCTCCACCACGATTCTGTGAGAAGCGGTATTTGCGACGGTGTAGGGGGATGTTCCGAGGAAGATTCGATGACAGAAATCTAGCAGATCAAGTGCCTGGTAAAATAAAAAAAGTAGATTTGTTAGATGATGCCGAGAGGAGCGATATCCTCATCGACATCATCTATCCCATGAAAGGTTATGGACTCACCAATCTACCGTGATACCCGCATACACCGCAGATCCGGCGGCGCGAATGGTGTCGCCATAAAAGTCGGACAGCAAATAACTTTCATCAGTGAAATTTTCCCACCGCGCCTGCAGTCGGATGTTTTCCCTCAGTTGATAGCTGGCATGCATGCGACCGACGGCATAGGAATCAATCGGTGAACCGCCCCAGGAGTGATCGGAAAGTGAGTGCAATCCCACTCCGAGCAACAAATTTTCCGAAGCCTGCCAATCAAGGCCCGCCTGCACGTGGTGACGGGGTTGATCACTCAAGCTTTGCGGAAGGTATGTCCATGCGATGCGATAGCGCCAGGTATCATCGAAGAAGCGACCGTTGAGCGCAAACTCTAATCCCTCCGTGTGAGTCTCACCGGGGAGATTCACGGGCATGGGCTTGGCAAAGGAGTCGATGCGATCCTCGATGGCGTTGTGAAAGACAGTGACGATCAAACGATGATCTTTACCTAATTCTTGTTCGACGCCGATGTCCCAGCCTAACGAAGATTCCGCTTTTAAATTCGGATTGCCCGCGCCGAAGGTTGATCCGAAGAGATCGAGAAAACTCGGCGCACGAAACGAGGAACCAAGCCCGGTGCGCAGGATTGTGCCCGTCGATTTGATTTCGTAAGAGCTGCCGATGCGCCATGTGCTCTCGTCGCCATAGGCATCGTAATCTTCCCACCGCCAAGCGGCATACGTTTTCCAATCAGCAAGCGGCTCCCACTCAACGCCGAGATGCAGTCCGTAACGATCACGCTGTTCGGAGGTGTTGATCGTGTTATGGAAATCGCTGCGGTGCACGAAAACTCCTCCTAACAAAGTTACGTTTTCGCGGATGCGCCACTCGTGATCATTCGATAGACTCGTCGCTCGCATGTCGGTGCCGTAGTTTCCATAAAGAGAATCACTATCGTAAAACTCCTGCTGAAATCCTGCGAGCACGGTTGTTTTCCAATCGCTATTAATTTGGCCATTTAGATAGACGGTCACCAGTGAGGCATCGAGTCGATCATCGGACTGGCCGCGATTTTCGTAAAACGAATCCACACCGCGATAGGTCATTCCGGCTTGCCATTGGGCGTCAATTTTTTGTTCCAAACGCAAGGCCGAACTACCCTGATGGAAATCCTGCTGCGGGGCATCGTTCGCCGTTTCTTCATACGCGGCAGAAAAGAAATACGATAGATCGTTTTTCTCGCCTTGATAGCGCAGAGCAGTGCTGAAGGAGTCAAACGAGCCCGCTTCCACAACGAAGGTTCCTTGCGGTTTGCCGGAGCCGCGCGCTGTTTCCATCCACAGCACTCCGCCGATCGATTCGCCGCCGTAGGCAGCACCTTGGGCGCCACGTAAGACTTCGATGCGACCGAGATCAAAGACTCGCGCCGCGCTCAGCATGTTGCCGAGCGGCGTGGTGGAATCGCTCAAGCGCATGCCATCCACCACTAGCTGCGAAGAAGCGGTATTGGTGCCACGGATGAAAACCGAGCCGAGGGCCCCGGTCTCGCCACCGGTCGATGTCGCAATGACGCCCGGTGACTCGTTCAAGGCATCGCGCAATTGCCCCATACTGCGTTTTTCCAACTCGCGTGGGTCCAGCACGGTAACGGTCGATGTGACATCGCCTGCTTCACGCGGGGTGCGCAAGGCCGATACGATAATCGTCGCCAATTCATTTTCCACTTCCGCAGGGGCAATACCCGTCGCGGAAATTGCGATCAAACTTCGTGCCACGACAGCACGCCAACAGAAACCTCGCCAGGAGGTCGTTATATTTTTTTTCATGTATAGTCAGTCAGTTGACCCGAACTCCGCAGGTCATTCGAACGCGTGACAAGGCTGGCGATCTGACTTTTTTCGTCTGTTGCCAAACGAAAAACACAGTGGCGGTACCGCGCCGGAATCACACCGGCTTCCCCAACAATTTCCTGCTCCATCCAAGAGCTTCCCTATCAGGCCGGTTGCCCGGCGCGCTTGTGATAAAAGGAACATGATGAAGATGCAAGGCGGAAAGATTTTGCCATGGAAGCATAGGCAGGGACCGATCTCTGAGATCCGTCCCTGCCCTTGAACTTTAATTCTGCAGCACCTTGACTTGCAGGAAACGTTTCGGAAAGGCACCGATCACCACGTTATCCTTGATGGTCACCACCGTGCGGTCGGATTGATCGACGGCACTCAGCACTTGTGCATGCGCAAATCCTTGCGAGGAATTCCAGATTTCCGTCCACGTACCGGTGAGTTGGTTGTTCGCTTGGACGCTGTAGGTCATGCCTGTGGTAAATTTACGCACGGGGAATTGCAGCGTCATTGCGCGGGTCGTCGGGGAAATGGCGGTGCTGCCCGTTGTCGGCACGATCGTCGTGTTGGGCAATGCGGGATTTTGTAAAAACGCATACTCTAACAGATTGTTGAGGGTATCGCCATCGGGGTTCTGCGTGGCTCCGTTTTGTCCGTTGGGAAAACTCGTGCGTGCGGCCCAAGTGGCAAAGGTGTCGGTGAGATTCACGGCAACATTTTGCGACGTCGTGAGGTTATCGAGATCCGTTGCTGTGACCGTGATCGTCGTTTGCCCGCCACTGAGTCCGGTGATTTGCAGTTCGCCATTGACGATGCTTGCGGTGGCGACGGCGGGATTGGTATTGCCGGTGATGCTGTAGGAAAGGGTCGGGATCGATGTCACAGAGTTGATTTTCACCACCTTGGTCTGATCCATGGCGACAGGTGCGGTGGCGGCGTTCATGGGGAAATCGGAAAATGCCGTAGCGGCGCCACCATTAACACTGAGATTGTAAGTGGCATGTGGCAACGAGTTGATCGCATCGGCCACAGTCATGCCATTGCCGGCAACACGACCAAATACCGTGAAGCCGTTGTTTTGAAAATCGAGATTGGCGCTATTGTCATTGGTGCTGACGAAAAACTGACTCGTCGCACTGTTCGGATCGCCGCCGAGTTTCGCCATGGAGATCGTGCCGCGCAAGTTGCTGATCCCCGGCTCGTTGACCACGGGAGGAGTGGTGACGACGCTGGTGAAATTGCTGCCCGTGCCGGTGCCCTTGAAGCCCCCTGCTTGAATCACAAACGACGGAATACTGCGGTGAAAAGAAACGTCGGTGTATTTTCCTGCGTTCACGTAGCTCATGAAATTGGTCACCGTCGCGGGGGTGGCCGTGTTGAACAAAATGAAATCCATGGTGCCAAGGGTGGTGCTGACGCGCACGGCGGACTCTGCCTCGGGATCGGTGAAAGTGCCTGTGAGCGAGGTATTGCGACTCGTGCCCGCTGCGCCATTCCACGCAGGGATCGTAGTGCCGATGAGCGGTGCACCGGCAGGAGGGCGCACGCGGATGGAAAATGCCTGGGTGAGGACAGCACCATTCGATAAATTCAACGTGTAGGTGAGCGAGTAATTTCCGAGGGCGGGATAGACGCCGGTCAATGTCCCGGTGCTGGCGTTAAAAGCCAGTCCACTGGGAACACCTGTAAGAGAGCGAGATGTCACCGTGGCACTTGAGGCATGCGTAAAGGTGTGGGAAAAGGTTGCCCCCGGAGTGCTCGAGGCACCGGTTTTGCTAGTCATGCCATCCACAGTGACCGTGGCACTGTTCGATTCGCCAATGGTATTGATCCCAATATAGGGACTCACGATAAAGGAGTAAGTTTTCGCGGCTTCGATCAACGGATTGGTAACCTGTGTCGTGGTGGTGTTTGCCGCAATAAGGCCAGTTTGCTCGTAGAAAAAGCCCCCGGGCAGCAACGCATAGATGACATAACCTGTCTCATTCGCGATGTTGGGCCAAGAAAGATTGATTCTTGTCTGTCCGGGCACTGCTGTGGCGGTTATTGTGTAGGCTGCCGCAGTCATTGTTACTTCCGATGAATAGGCAGAAACGCCACTAGTTCCCGCGCTAGAATCCGGTGTCGTCGGAGCACTTCCTTTAAATGCACGCACTCGAAACGAATAGCTTTGTGACGGCGCTGTTAATTGACTGGCTCCGATGCCTAAGACGTTCGCACCATTGGCAGGCGTGAGAATTTGCCAAGCACCCGAGCCGATTTTTCGTTCTATCGAAAACCCGTTTTCGGTAGTGGATTGCTCTTCCCAAAACATTCTTACATTGAAAGGATCCACCGCAGTGACGGAGAAGTTGATCGGAGCGCTTAAGTCGTCAGTTTTTACGGTGGCAATATTGGATTGGTTTGGGCCACTTGCATTGACGGCTATAACTATAAATTGATACAATTTGTTCAATTGCGCAAAGTTCCATGGAATAGAAACCGTTCCGCCTGTACCTGATTGATTTGTTGTGGTTGTGACTCCGCCTAACGGACTAAAAGTGTTGCCGCCATTATCATTGAAATACAACTGCCAACCTATTTCGTTCATTGAGTTATCGATCCAAGAAATAGTGATGCTAGCATTTGAGGAGGTTAGCTTGGAAGTCACGGCTGTGCAATTACCCGGTGCGGCAGCCTCCAAACGTAATCCCAACGCTAAAATCAGCCCAAAAAAAATTGTCCAAAAACGAGAAACCATAAGATAAAAAATGAGTGGAGCCAAAGGGGGATTCCCACAAGTGAAAGCATCCCCGCCACCCCCTTGCCAAGGAAAATTTTGCATCGTGTTTTTCTCCCTATGATCGGCAGAAATCGGGCTTTACCAAGGTCAAGGTCGTGTTAGTCTGCTCTCGTTATGCAAGTTACCTCTTTTCTCTCTCGTTTGGCGGTCATTCCGATGCTGTTGCTCACGGCATGTGTCGATTCCGGCACTGCTGTCGCCAAAGGGCCCATTTCTCTTCAGCAGCCGAGCTTGGCGGCGCGTTGGACTTCTCAGGAGGAGAGTGATGGCGTGCGCTATACCGATCCCAAATCGTCGCTGACTTTCTTTTTCATCCGCAAAGTGGCCGGCCCTGGTCCTGTGAGGACACAGCCGCCGCTCATCCAACAAATGTATTCCGGCGAGACGCCACAACCGCCACCCGGCAAGCCCCAAGCGTGGAAATACACGAATATTCTCGGTCAGCCTGTGCGATGGTATCAACAAGACATGGGAGGCGGCGCGGATTTTCCCGGCTTTGCCACGGAAGTTTTTGCGGTGACAAACGCCCAAGGCAAGCGCGAGTATTATGAAATTATCATCTGCCACGGAATGGGCGCGAACTATGTGAGTCAGATCGATTTCTGGCTGCGCGGCGTGACTCTGCGTTGAGATTCTATAGCACTCAGCCGTGGCGGTAGCCCACTGCGCGAACGCTTTGGATGATTTGGGGATTGGTGGGATCTAACTCGATCTTCTTGCGGAGTAGAAAAATGTGTTGATCGAGTGTGCGGGAATCGGGAAAATAGTTGAGTCCCCAGCAGGTATCGAGAAAGGCATCGCGGGTGACTGGCTCGCCGCTGTGGTCGTGGAGGAGTCGTAGTATCGATACTTCTCGCGGGGTGAGTTCGATGGTTTCATGATTGCGCACGGCGAGTAAAGAGCTCGGTCTCACCGTGAGATCGCCGAGGGTAAAATAATCAGTGCCCTGTGTGGGAGCGCTGCGACGGAGAGCGGCGCGGATGCGTGCCATCACCTCGCTGCGCGTGAATGGTTTGCGGATAAAATCATCGGCCCCGAGATCGAGCCCGACGACAACATCGATCTCTTGGTTTTTTGCAGAAAGAAACAGGATCGGGACTTTTTTGTCGCTAGCGCGCACCCTACGGCAGACTTCATAGCCGTCCACGGCCGGCATCATGATGTCGAGGCAGAGCAGGTCGGGCTTTTGATGGCGCCAGAGATCGATCGCTTGCTGGCCATTGGCCGCTCGCAGCACGGTGAAGCCTTCGCTTTCGATGCAAGTGGCGAGAGCATCGAGCGTGAGCGGATCGTCTTCGGCAAGGAGAATGGTCATGCGATGGTAGCGTGAGAATCGGTGGACGGTGATGGTGGCGCGGGGATGCGCAGGCGGAAGGCGGCTCCTTCCGCTACCTCTAACAATTCGAGAGTGCCACCCATGCGCTGGGCGAGATCTCTGCCGATGGCGAGCCCGAGTCCGGTGCCGCTGGCTCCTTCGTTAGTGGTATTGTGGACGCGCTCGAAGGGTTTGAAAATCCGTTGGCGTGCGGCGGCAGGAATGCCCGGGCCGCGGTCGTGAATTTCGAGAACGAGGAAACCGTCCTGAAGTTCGCTTTCGATGTGAAGCCACTTACCTTCCACCGCGTATTTTTCGACATTGGAGAGCAGGTTGCCCGTGATCTGGCTGAGTGCATCGGCATCCAGCATGGCATTTTCGTTAGAGGAAATGCTTGCTTCGATTTGGATGCCGCGTCGTTCGAGTGCGGGGCGAAAGCTTTCGAGTGTGCGGCGGATGGTTTCGCCGGGAATGCAACTGACAGGCTTGAGTTCCAAGGTATCGCGTTCGCGACGAGAAAAGGTCAGAACATTGGCGACGAGACGGGACAGGCGTTCGATTTCCTCGGCGACGAGGCCGAGACGATGGCGGGCGTCCGCAGGTCGGTCGGTGAGGGTTTCCGTGGCGAGATCGAGATTCAGCGAGAGATTCGTGAGTGGCGTGCCGAGTTCATGGGAAACGCGATTGACGAAAGAAACCCGCTCGGCAGCGAGTTTGAGTGCGCGTTTGTGTTGAGAGAATAACAACACGCCAGAACCAGCGAGCAGAAGGGCGACAGCAGAGGCTGCGGTAAGAGTCGCGGTATCATGGCTACGGCTCAGCACCAAGCTGTCCCAGGCGCGAATCTGCCAGTCGCCAAAAAGTGTGCGTGCGGGCAGAATCAAGGCGGCAGGACCATGACGTGGTGGACCGATCGAAGCGACTGCCGTCCCCTGTGGAGAATCGATATCGACGCGCTCGCCTGCCTCTCGGAGCGGCGTGAGTGGTGAGTTGAGCCAATCCGTTAGATGGGCTTTAGTGGCTTCCCGCACTCTTGATAAGTCGATGATCAAAACAATGAGAATTCCGGGCTCGGGCTGATTGCAGTAGAGACGAAAGTTTGGATCAGGAGTGGATCGCCAGAACTTGGGCTGGGGTAAGGTTTTTTCTAACAATTCGGCTTCGAGAATCACCGCCGTCGATGGATCCAGTGGACGCTTGCGTTTTTCGATTTCGATCTCCGGCAATCGTTCCGTGGTAAATGGTGGTGCTATTTGAGTGTCGTTGCCGATTTTTCGAAAGATTCGCATCCGGCGAACACCAGTGATGGCAGGCACCTCGGTCAATGCTTGGCCGGGTTTGCCATACAGGTAGCTGTCAGAAAGACCGTCCAGATGACTCAGATAAATTTGATCCAGTCGCAACAACTCCGCGCGCAAGGAATCAGCCAGATCCAGCAAGCGCTCGCGGTCAGCGGGGGTGCGGGTTTCCACGTCACGCCTGGCGATGCGTTCGCCGCCGACCATTACAAGGACGGCGGCAGCGAGCATGGGAAGGATGGTGACGAGGGCGGGACGCATTAGGGTTTTGCCAAGGTTGCGGTCACAAAAGCAAACCAAACGCGGTTGGCTGAGTCTGGATCTACTTTTGAATTGGGTGGGCGACTGACCGTGCCGAGAAGAAAGGGTTGACCGATGAAAAAGGAGGCGGAGGTGGTCATTCGTTGTGCTTCAAAGATTGGCATTTCGGTCTTCGACAGTCCTTGCCCATTCGTGCTCTGGCCCACTAGGGCAACATGCGCTGGCGCAAGACGTAGATCTAGGATTTTATTGTCCGTACT
>CAMDCV010000019.1 GCA_945890645.1 Akkermansia muciniphila | reverse complement strand
CTCAGCTGGGCGATGCCACCCAGCGCCCAAGCAAAGAAAGAGTATGCACACGAATCATTTCCATCAACGTCACCCAGGCCGCAGAGCCAGAAAAATCTAAATTGCTCACTATGCTGAAATCGGTTTTAAACTTTTTCAGCAAGCCTTAAATAAGCTCTGATATTTTTTGTCAAAATTTCTCAATGTCCGTCGGTGATTTCCGGCGGGCATTTTTTTATCTGATGAGTTTTGTAATGGGAATGTATCAAGAATTCGAGAGTCTTTTGGATTCTGGACTATCGAGATTCAAATACCGATAATCAATCTAACTCATTTCTACACGGCGGAATCATGCATTTCATCGGCGATGCGGTGCATAAATTCTTGATAGGTCACTAGCTCCATGCGGCCATCATGGTGTTCGATGATGGCGCTAAGGCTTTCGACCCAGTCGCCGGAGTTGAGGTAATGGATGTCTTCGACTTGCTTGTCGGCGGGGGTGTGAATGTGGCCGCAGATGATGCCTTCGCACTCGCGCTGGTGGGCGAGTTTTTGCAATTGCACTTCGTATTTGTCGACGAAGGATACCGCAGACTTGACCTTGCCTTTGATGGCTTTGCTGACGGAGTAATAATCCTTGCCGATGAAAGTGCGCCACTTGTTATAGACGCGATTCAAAGCTAGCAGACTATCGTAACCGAAGGCACCAAGCATGGCGAGCCAACGGTGATTGGTGGCGACGCTATCAAAACCATCGCCATGGATGACGAGGTAGCGTTTCCCTTGGGGACTGCGGTGGATGTATTCTTTGACGATGCGAATCGAGCCGAAGGTG
Source organism: Akkermansia muciniphila (assembly GCA_945890645.1). Classification (GTDB taxonomy): domain Bacteria; phylum Verrucomicrobiota; class Verrucomicrobiia; order Verrucomicrobiales; family Akkermansiaceae; genus UBA956. The sequence goes on along the minus strand of CAMDCV010000019.1, from coordinate 79,825 downwards.
AGTGGCAAGAAACGTTCGAGGATGTCATCGTGGTTGCCGCGCAGGTAGATGACCTCGGTGCTTTCCTTCTCCATCTTTTTGAGGATGGTGCGGATCACGCGACTGTGGCGGTTTTGCCAACGTGTGCCACGGCGCAGCGCCCAACCATCGATGATATCGCCATTGAGGACTAGCGTTTCACAGCGCAGGTGCTTGAGAAAACTCACGACTTCATCGGCTTTGCACTCGGGTGTGCCGAGATGGATGTCCGACATGAAAACCGTGCGACAGGAAAATTTTTCGGGCTTAAGACGTTTGCCTTGGCCATCGAACATCGGCTGTCGCGTGCGCGCGCTGGTGGCGAGAATGGACTCGAAGCGTTCGACGATGCGATCCCACGAGAGTTCCTGACTGGTGATGCGGGCTTTTTCGCGAATCGATTGCAGGGCTTTCAGATCAGTGCAGGAAAGGACTTCTTCGAGCCAGGCGGCTTCGTTGCCTTTGGGAGCTTTGAGACCATTTTGACGATGGATTATGTGCTGCGCAGCAGCCGCATAATCGTAGGCAATGGTCACGAGCCCACTGGCCATGCCTTCGAGAATGACATTGCCAAAGGTTTCTGTCTCGCTGGGGAAAAGCAACACATCAGCAGAAGCGTAGTGTTTGCCGAGATCCTCGCCACGCTGCATGCCGGCGAAGTGAACCCACGGTTGCGCTTTTTGCCAAGCCTCGCGCACGGGGCCATCGCCAACGACGACAAATCGCGCTTGCGGATTCGCTTGGTGGACAGCTTCAAACGCGCGCATGGCGAGTGGGATATTTTTTTCCGCAGCGACTCGACCGACGATCAAAAACACCGGCGCATCAGGCGTGGCATCCCATGAGGTGCGGAGTGCTTCATCGCGTCGGGCGGGTGAGAACAATTGTGTATCGACCCCGCGCCCAAGAAGGTGTGTGTGCTTGATGCCCTCGCGTTGGAGCATGTCGATGACTTCTTGGCTCGGTGCCATCGTCGCGTGAGCGCGGCTATGAATGTGGCGCAAGTAGCTCATGGCTGCCGGTTGCAGGGCCTTGAGTTTGTATTGCTCCATGTATTCATGGAAATTTGTGTGAAAGCCGGTGGTGACGGGGATACCGAGCCCTGAAGCGACACTGACCGCAGAAATGCCGAGTGGGCTTTCGGTCGCGACATAAATCACATCCGGACGTTTTTTTAGCCAGCGCTTGCGCAGTTTGAATGGGCCGGGTAAACCGATGCGCACCTCTTTGTAACCGGGCAAGGGAATCGCAGAGATGCTGGTGCTTGAAGTGGATTGATCGCCAGAGCAAATGACGGTGACGCGGTGGCCGCTGCTGATGAGTCCGGCGCTGAGCCGACCGAGGGTCATCGCTACGCCATTGATATCGGGAGCAAAGGTATCGGTGATAATGTCGATGCGCATAAGTATTTTCTCGCGTCTTTTCGCAGCATGGCATAAGCGGTGCGGGCGACGAGTGAGCGCGTGTGACGAAACCGTCACAGCAGGTGGTTCCGTTAGGGCAACTGGCCGAGGCGTTCCATCGCATAACGATGGGCGAGGATATTCTGCCACCACTCTGGGTGATCGAGATACCAAGCGATGGTTTCGCGAAGGCCTTGGGTAAGATCAAATTGCGGTTGCCATCCGAGTGAGCAGCGCAAGTAGGAAGCATCGACCGCGTAACGTTGGTCGTGACCGGGGCGGTCGCTGACTGGCGTGATCGTTTCCGTGTGTGATCGTCCATCAGAGCGCGGGTGCATTTCATCCATCAACTCACATAGCGTGTGAAGCACGGTGCTGTTGGTTGTCTCGATGCCTGTGCCGATGACGTAGGATTCACCGATTTTTCCGTGTTCGAGGATTTGTTGAAGCGCGCGGCAGTGGTCGTGAACGTGTAGCCAATCGCGGATTTGCGAGCCATCGCCATAGAGAGGAATGGGCTCGTCTTGCAGCATCTTGACGATAGCGAGCGGGATCAATTTTTCGGGAAATTGCCGTGGGCCGTAGTTGTTCGAAGCATTGGCAACGATGCTGGGAAATCCATAGGTGTGATACCACGCGCGCACGAGGTGATCGGCCGCAGCTTTTGTGGCGGAGTAGGGGGATCGCGGTGCGTAGCGTGTGCTCTCGGTGAAAGGGGGATCATCAGGTGATAGCGAGCCGTGCACTTCATCGGTGGACAAATGCAGCAAGCGGAAGCATTTTTGATCGGGCAGCGCGAGCTGTTGCCAGTAATGCAAGCATTGCTCTAACAAAATCGCTGTGCCGCAGACGTTTGTTTGTACGAAAACCGACGGACCATCGATGGAGCGATCGACATGTGACTCGGCCGCGAGATGCATCACGGCTTGCGGACGATGCTCTTGCAGGAGATGTTTGAGTAAGGCGGCATCGGTAATGTTCCCGTGCACGAAGTGGTGACGCGGATGAGTGAATAGCTCGTCCCAAGCTTCGAGATTTCCGGCGTAAGTTAATGCATCGAGCGTCACGATGCGCCAGTCGCTGTGCGCGAGCAAATGCATCACCAGATTCGAGCCGATAAAGCCGGCACCACCGGTGATCAGGACTGTGGGCGGGTGTGAATTCATCGATTATTGGACTGCCTTCATCGCGTGGACTATGGCTTTGGTTTGCTGATCCTGGAGGTCGTTATGGCCGGATTTTTCGCACAGTGTGAGAGGAAATTGTTGTGGCGAAATGGCATGCAATGAGGAAGACATACTAGCGGGGATGATGCCATCGGACTGCCCATGGAAAATGTACATTTTTGAGTCAGGCTGCTTGGCTATCGATTGCATAATTTTTTTGTTATCGTAGCGATGCGTGACGAGGAAGCCGACATTTACGCCGATAACTTCCTTGGTCATGTCCATGGTACTGGTAAATGGTGCGAGTAAAACGCCGCGATTGAGGGAGAATTCCTCTGCGCCGATCAATGCCACCGCACAACCGAGGCTATGACCAAAGATACGCGTGCGTTGTTGACGGGTTTTTTCATCCCACTGAAGTTCCGCGGCGGCGAGCGGTAAGGCTTGGCGTAGCGACTCGCGGATCGCAGCGGGATTGGCAGCACCTTCATTCGCACCATAGCCGGGGTAGTCGACGAGTAGATAGGCATCTTCGGGCGGCGCGTCATTTTTCATGAACTCCGTCCACTCTGTCGCCAGCGTTCCATTGCCCCCGCAGACGAGCCACAAACGTTCCGGTTTCGCGTTCGCGCGGCCGCGGAAAAAATATGCCTGTTGTTGTCCGGCGGAAGTCTTGAATCGCAGCACCTTGCCAGGCGTCTCTTTTGTCCATTGCGCATCATGAGTTGCGGGATAGGGACGCGGGAAATAAATGAGTTTATGTTGGCACGATACTAAGGCCACCATCGGCAGGCACAAAACCACTAATAAGCCAATTAGGAATTTGCGGAGGATCTTGCGCATAATCGTGTCCGTATTCTAACCAAGAGCAGGTGCTATTGCGAACCAAAATTTCTCCGGCTTTCTGCGATGGATTTTCCTGTGATGTCTGCTATTCTCGCGCGCGCCACATGTCATTGAATACACCCATTGCGCAACATTCCTTCACTGCGATCGATTTCGAATCGGCAGGGATGGCAACGGGTTCAACGGACGTGCCGATTCAAATCGGGATCGCGCGCTGGATGCCCGAAGTCGGATTGGGAGAGTCGTTTGTATCGTTTCTGCACACCACACAAAGCATTACCTGGGGCGCCCAAAAGGTGCATGGGATCGCTGTGGCAGACTTGGCCGAGGCACCGACTTTGCTTTCGCTGTGGCCAGTCGTGAAAGAGCATCTGCATGAGCGCGTTATCGTTGCCCATGGCAAGGGGACAGAGAAAAAATTTCTGCGTGCGTTTCCCGGACACGGTTTCGGTCCGTGGGTGGATACGCTCTTGCTGGCGCGTGCGACATGGCCACAGTGGACGGATCATTCGCTCGGTGTTTTGTGCGATGCCTTGCAGCTTACGGAGCAGGTGCAAACTGCGTGCCCGAGCCGACAATGGCATGACGCACTCTTTGACTCTGTGGCATCGCTGTTTTTGTTAGAAAAAATTTTACTACTTACGAATGCATGGGAAGCCCCCTTGCAACATATCCTGCAGCCCGATCAATCGGCCTGGCGTCGTCATCAGGCATTACGGGGCTGAATGACTGCTAGGCAGTTCATTTGTAACCTTTAACATCGTGAGCAAGCTGTCATAAAATTTCCGTTGCGAAGGCGGTAAAAATGGCTAACTTCCTCGCCATGACACAGTGGCATTATCACACGCCCTCGGGCAGCAATGGCAGCACGGCGGAGGAAAATCTCGTCGAGCTGGTGGAGAACGGTACACTTAAGGCAGAAACCTTTGTCTGGAAAACCGGCATGACTGAGTGGCAACCTGCGGGTCAAGTTTTACCACAGCTTTTTCCCATCTCTCAAGCACCGCCACCACCACCGATTCCGGGAATTGCAGGCAAGCGCTCCCATGAAATCGATTTCACTATTCTCGGCGAGAGCATGCAAATGGTAGAGATTGAGCTCGATCCAAACGAAACAGTGATCGCGGAGGCTGGTGCGATGAACTACATGGAAGACGGTATCGCTTTCGAAACGAAGATGGGCGATGGCTCCACACCGGACACAGGCTTCATGGGCAAACTCATGCAGGTCGGTAAACGCGCCTTGACAGGTGAGTCGTTATTTATGACGCATTTCACTAATCGTGGCGCGGGCAAAAAAGCAGTGGCTTTTGCCTCGCCTTATCCCGGCACGATTATACCAGTAGATCTTTCGCAAATGGGTGGCGAACTGCTCTGCCAGCGCGACGCATTCCTGTGCGCAGCGATGGGTACGCAGATCGGGATGGCATTCAATAAAAAACTTGGCGCGGGATTCTTCGGTGGTGAAGGCTTCATTCTCCAACGCCTTAACGGCGACGGTATGGCCTTCATTCACGCCGGTGGCATGGTGATCCGCAAGGAATTGAAAGGCGAAAAACTATTTGTCGATACCGGTTGCCTCGTCGCTTTCACCAGCAGCATCAATTACTCCATTGAGCGTGCGGGTAATCTCAAGTCGATGGTATTCGGCGGCGAAGGATTATTCCTCGCGACCTTGCAGGGTCACGGCACGGTGTGGCTGCAAAGCCTGCCCTTCGGACGCATGGCGGCACGCATCGTCGGCGCGGCCGGCGGACGTCAGGAGCAGGGCGGTGTCGTCGGGGGACTTAGCAGTATTTTCTCGGAGTAATAAACCCTGAAGTATCTTGCATGAGCGCCTCGCCACCTGATCGGTCGCGAGGCGTCTCATTGTGTGAATCATGGTTTCTTCAAACGGAAGAACAGTTTCTGTGGGGCGGGTTCCGCTACTTCGATATGATGCAGACCGTCGTGCGGGGCATCATCGCGCGTGGATGTTCTCCATGAAGTGGGACTTAGGTCGGGGCTTTCCTCTAGGATCCAGCCAGCGGGCAAGAGTGACCACTCTAACGAAAACGCAACGCCGGGTACAGGCGCTCGATTCAGTTCGATCGGTGTCGGAACATCCGCCACCACGAAATGCGCGACAAGCGAGCGATTGACATCGCCGATCGCAAAAGTGTGACTGCTGTTCGTGCTGACAACCGCGCCATTATCAGTCCAGTTCTCAAAACGATAGCCCGGTGCGGGCGTCGCATGGAGCGATACTTCCGACCCTGGGGCATAGGAACCGTCACCCGTGGTTTGACCGGTGGCTGCGGGTGAAATACTAGTATCAACGATGTAAGTTGCTGGCAAAACCGCGCTAGCCTCTGCAATCATAAGCACGTAATTTTTCGTCACCGGCGGACTCGCGACTTCATCCACGGTCACGCTGAAAGGGAAGGTGCCACTCTCGGCGGGAGTGCCTGAGAGAACGCCTGAAATGGCATTGAACTCCATGCCTTCGGGTAATGGTCCTTCGACGGCTGCTGTAAAAGGCGCAGCTCCTGCGACGACAACACGACGATCCGTGTAAGGTACATCAATTTCCCCTTCGCTCACATGATCGATCAGCCCGAGGCCTCCGTCCACATCTACGGCAGCCATCTGTGCGCCCTTGTATTCACCTACTACGATAATAGTAGAAAGATCTATATCCTCGCCGTTGATTGTCTTGATGCCATCGCCGTGGAGATCGTCGGGGCCCACATTTGTGGCTTTGGCTTCACCATTTTCGTCGATGGGACCAACATATTCATAAAACTCGTAGCGACGGGTCACAAATTCATCACCATCATCGAGATTTTCGGGAGCGGCGACCAAGCGGCCGTTATTGCCACCGTCGGGCTTGGAGAATTCCTCTTGGAGAATTTGCCATTCGACTTCGATTTCATCGGGCTCGCCGTTGCGCCAATTGACATCATCGGTATCATCGGGGTCGTCAGAAACAAGGTCGCGCAGTTCTACTTTATTGTTGTTGTGAGTCGTGGTTCGGATTTCCTTGACCCACACAGCCGTGCCAAATTCGATATCTGGATTTTCAGGCACTTCGGGGGGCTCGGGTGGTTCAATGACTGCTTGCACTTGGGCCGGTATTGCTGGCAGGCCGGGCTATGCTGCAATGGGCGCGTAATAGGTGAAACTCGGAGTCGAGACCTGAACGGCACCGCCTTGGATCAGGTTGCCAAAGCCATCATCAATCAACCAATGATAGCGGATTGCGCCAACCGCGACGTTGTATCCGACGCCGAAGTGTTCGCCGCCGAAGTTGATGTTCGGGTTGGTAAATTGGTGGCCGTCAGTGGGGTTAATGGGACCGCTCGGAATGGCGGTATAGGAGGCCCAAGAACCATCGGGGTTGTGCTTGCTCTCCCATCGGATCACGCACTTCGGATGCCCCGCCACGGAGTCATCTTGCGTGATTTTCGGGGTGCCGTAATGATTGTAGTCGTAAGTATAGCTTATGTCAGTGCTGCGGCAGTCTTCAAGCTCGATTTCAAAACCGTGGCATTCTTTGCCCGTGTCGTTGACGGTATCGAAGTTGTTGATGCTGCCGTAGGCAATGCTCGCCTGTGCAGGTGAGGCAATAAGGGTAAGGAATAAAGAAATGGAAGACAGATAGATTGGAATTTTCATAGGTATAATGGTGCAATAAGAATTAAAAATGATGAACGAAAACAGAAGCAGACGCAGGAATTTGCGCTGACCTAGATCGGGGGATATCCTTTTTTCTTATACCAGAATTACCGTCTGCGTGAGACCGAGAGGAACTCTTGTGTGGTCCGCTCGAATCCAATCAATAGGAATTTCTTCCGCCACTAGCGGTTGATCCCCGATGACTATGATGATCTCATCGCCCGCGATCCATGCTTCGCACGAGGCGAGGACATTTTGATCAAAGGAAGAGCGGAACGATTCATACGGCAGCTCCGAGTGAACAAAGTTCATCACGTGATCCTGCGTATTATCATTATTCGCTTCCAAGCGAATGAGAACATCTAAAACATTTTGGTGAGAGTGCGAACTTGATCATGTCGCAGCACCATTTTTACGACGCCTTCCTCTTCAGAGAGGCATATTCGATGACCGTTGTCACTTTGTGCGATCATCAACGCAAATACGGGTAGCACAGGGATCTGGGCTATCGCAAAGAAGAAGATCAGCAGCAATCGAGACAGGGTTTTCATTTGCTCGTTAGTAACAAATCCAAGTTAGAGCAAAATATGCGGAGTGTCAATTTTATAATTTTGACGGCATTTATTTCAATGTCTCTTTGATATACCAAGCCTCCACTTTTTGGCGCGCCCAAGGAGTTTTGCGAAGGAAGGTAAGGCTGGATTTGACACTCGGGTCGAGCTGAAAGCAGCGAATGGGAATGCGCGCACCCATTTCCTCCCATCCGTGTTTGGCCACAAGCGTCTCAACGATGTGTTGCAAGGTAATGCCATGCAAGGGATCGCGCGGGTGCTGTGGTTGGTCGGTCATGGCGTTTATTCCTCGCGCAACAGTAAGGCATCGAGCTCTTGTTTCAGGTGGTCTAAAATTCCTGGATCGGTGATCTTCGCGCCGCCAGGGTGGGTGATGTAGAGGGTATCGACCGCCGCACCTTTTTCAGTACAAATACGCGCGTGCACGGTATCGAGTTGATGCGAATTGATGGCGTGAAACAAATCGTGCAATAGGCCGATGCGATCAAGCGCTTGGATTTCCACGGTAGTGCAGGACGGGTGCAAATCATTGCTGATATAGCTGCGCACGGGAAAGGAGATGCCGCCATCAGTGCGCGGTGCGAGGAAATTTTTCTTACGCTTGAGATACTGCGCGGGGTTGTACTCATGAGTCGCAAAAATCGCATCGAAAGTTTCCGTAAAACGCTTGCGTACTGTCGCATCGGCGATGGGCTCGAAGTTGATGTTACAAACGCGGAAGATATCGACGACGATGCCATCGGTACGGGTGTAGAAATCCGCAGATAAAATGTTGATCTGCTGTGAAGCGAGTGCGCAGCAAATTTTTTCTAACAAATTCGGACGATTGCGGGTAGCGAGGATCAGCTCCGAATAGCCCTTGTCGGCAAGGTCGTTCCATTTAATGCAGTAGGCGTTTTCTTGTGTCTCCTCGCGCTGCACGAAGTGCCGCACGGTGCGCACCTGGGTGACGATATGCGGGGCCTGACGGAAACTGAAAGCCGCTTCGGGCATGCGCTCGAAGTGTTCGTTCACCCAGGGTTGATAATCCTCACGCATCATCTCCAGCACGGCGCTGCGAAGCTCGCGTTTTTGTTCTTCGATCGATGCCGTGTAGCCATCGCGCCCTTGATCGAGGAAACGACTGGTCAAGGAATGCAGTTGCCGCATCAGTGATTCTTTCCAGCCGTTCCAGGCATCGGGTGCGGTGCCATTGGAATCGGCAAATGTGAAAAGGAGCAACGCATCGAGATTTTCCTTCGTTTTCATCACCGCGGCAAACTCCGCCACAACGTTGGGATCTTCGATGTTCTTGGTGGTGGCGGTGCGCCAGAAGATGAGATGATTGTCCACGAGGAACATCAACATCGCACGACGTGCGCCGGTGATTTGCAAACGTTTGCAAACACGATTGGCGAGCATCGTCGAGCCATCGATATGCTCGCGCACATCTTCGGCACGACCGGTATCATGCATGATCACGGCGAGATAAAGCGCGTAAGGATCGGAAATTTCTAACAATAATCGACGATATAAGGCGCGTTGCGGCGCTTCATCTGTCACGAGCGCATCAAGTTGATCGACACAGCGCAGCGTATGTTCATCAGCCGTGTAGCGATGGAAAAACTCATGCTGCACCAAGCAGTCCATGGCATCAAACTCCGGCAAGTAACGACCCAGAAAGCGCACACGGTGCATCAAGCGCAGAATGCGTGCGACGTCGCCCTTGCGTTCGAGTATCGCTTGAAAGGTATCGCGATTCGCTTTGGCATAGCGGAAATTTTTGTCCACCAGATCGAGATGCTCTTTCACCAACTTGCGCATCGGTGGCGAGAGTTTCAACGTGCGCACTTGGCAGTGTTGGAACAATCGCATCAGGCGGTTCGGGTCGGTGGTGAAAATGTCCGGTGATAAAGCGTAGATGCGATCATCCTTCGCAGTGAAGCCATCGAACTCTTCGCGCTTGCTCTTGCGGAAGGTGAGGTAAGAGCGAAGACCTGAGTTAGCCGCTTGTTGTTCTTCGATCTGATAAATTTCCATCAGTGAAGTGGTGTGCTGCCAAAGAAATCGAGTATGCGTGTAGTAGTCGCGCATGAAGGCCTCGGTGCGACGCAAAATGCTCTTTTGCGGGTAGTTGAAAGAGGTGGCTACGACCCCTTGCAAGCGTAGTGTGAGGATGTCATTGGCCTTACCGGTCTCGTAATGCAGTTCATTGCGCACGCGGTGGAGGAAATCATACGCGTCGTTGATTTCTTGATAGGCGGCAGCACTGAGGCTTTTTTCTTTGACGAGATCCTTAAGGTCGGTGATGCCGCGTTTCACATGCGAGACCCATAGGATGTTATTGTAGTCGCGCAGGCCGCCGCAGGATTCTTTGACGTTTGGCTCTTGCAGGAAAGGGGTATTCCAATATTTTTTATGACGCGTGCGTTGATCTTGTCGGCGCAGTTCAATAAATTCGGCTTGTTTTTTCTGCACGCATTCTTTTTCAAAGCGCGCACGATAATCCTGATAGAGAGCCTTATCTCCCGCAACCAGACGAGTGCCGAGCATCGCGGTTTTGTTTTGCTGATCGTTGTTTGCCTCGATGATGCATTCCTTGATCGAGCGCACCGAGTGCCCGACCTTTAGCCCCATGTCCCAGAGTAGATAGAGAATCGCTTCGACAACTTGCTTCACCGAAGGTGGTATGCTTTCCGCTGCGCCTGGCAAGAGGAAGAGCAAGTCGATGTCTGAGCAAGGGTTGAGTAAGGCGCGACCGTAGCCACCAATGGCAACGAGTGTGTGCGATGGTAGTTTTTTCTCTTGAGTAAGACAGGCCCACTGATGGGCTGATTGCAACATTGTATCCATCAGCTCGGCACGCGCACTGGCGATTTCGAGTCCACCGGCGCCATCGCGATGGCGTTGTCGGATCGCTTCTTCTTCGGCGGTGAGAAATCCTTTGAAGGCAGAGATGCACTCAGCGGGCGAGAGTTGACCCTGCATGACAGGCGCTAGCCATTTTGCAGCGCGTTCTTGGATAGTGGGAGTTGCTTCGCTCATGGAAATAGTTGATTAGAGGCCGATGGCGGACTTTACCGCTTCGCGTTTGAGACGCAGTTCGCGCCATTCATTGACCACACGGCTGGCTTCGATAACACCGCAACCTGCAGGAAGCATGACCTGTTCACCTTGCCACCAAATGCCACGGATCGCAACCACGGCGCGGAACTCACCTTCAAACCATAATCCAAAGGGCGCACCAAATTCCGCTGGGCAACCGAGTTGTTTGCGCCAGCCTAACAATAAATCCATCGTCTCCTTGGTGCGCGGCAATGGCCCGAGCGCTGGCGTAGGATGCAACTTTCGCAACAGCACTTCCACGGCAGTGTCATCCTCGAGTTCGACATCAATCAGCGATTGAAAATGCACGATGGGTCCAAGATCGAGAATCGCGCGTTCATGCCGCACCAAGGTGCCCATGTCCGCTAATTTGGCCATGAGATTTTTGGCAACGTATTCGTGCTCGCGGATTTCTTTTTCGTCCACGGCAAGCATTTCGCGTTCCTCGCGTCGTGCTGTGCCGGCTAAAGCCATGGTTTGCAACTGACGACCCTGCAGCGCGAATAATAACTCTGGGGTAGCTCCGGCGAATCCACCCTCGGCATCAAGCCAAGCGTAGGAAATTTTCGGTGCCGCCACGCGGGCAAAAGCTTTTGCAAAAGCGCGCAAGTCACCGTGCTGTAAAATCCCATTTTCGACACTGACTGGCACGGTTTTTTCAAACACCCCTTGTCGGATCGCTTGGGAGATGTCTTGGAAAACTTGCGCGAAGGAACCAGCGTCCGGTGCTTGCCACTCGATATGCGGCAATGGCTCCTGAGCGATGTCTGCCGCCTCTACGATTTCCCAGCGTTGCGGGATGCGCCATGGTTTTTCGTCGGTGAGGCCAAAGTCGTTCAAATAAAAGGCAACACTATCGGCGGGGCGTTGCGCGCTGCGTGTGAAGGGTCCATAGCCGATCAATCGCCTCCCTTGCGAGAGGCCGAAATACGCCATTTCCTGGGTTTCTGTGGTCACCGCGCATAGCTCATCACATTGACAGCCTACGTCCAGTGTTTTCGCAGTTGTGGGGAGTTTTAGGCTGGGAGGCGAGACGACTCAGCCACGGTTATTTCTCTAACATTTCGGCTCGTTGGAGGAGAGCTTTGGCGGCGTCGGCGTTTTTGTTTTGCTGCTGCCACCAACTGGCGAGCAGACGAATCGCTGCGGCACTCTCTTTTTTCTCGGCTGCGGGATAGGCTTTGATCGCATCGCGCAGGCGAGCTTCGGCTTTGTCAGTCTGCTTGGCGGTCCAGAATGATTCTGCGGCGTTGCGCAAATAAAGCGGATTGCGTGTTGGCTCTTTAGCAAGCTTTTCGGCTTCATCGAAAAGAGCTGGTGCCTTGGCAGATTCTTCGGCATCGAGATGAGTGGCAACGGCCCGCAGGTAGAGAAGATCGACGTCCTTCGGGTAATCAAAGCAGGCTTTTTCGAATAAAATGCGTGCTGATTTGGCATCGTTTGCTTTGAGAAATTCTTGGCCGACATCGCGAAACTCGGTGGCATCCCCCCCGCGTAGTTTGAGCATCTCACTGCGGTGCTTGCGCGCGAGATCGGGCTTTTCCTGCTGCCCATAAAACTTGGCGAGCGATTGATGGGCGACGAAAAGTGTAGGATCAATTGCCAGAGCGGCGACCAATGCTGCTTCGCCCTCTGCGGTTTTTTTGTCGGCTAATAAGAGGATGCCGAGGCGCACGCGCATATCGAGCGAGGAGGGTGCGGCCTTTACGTGCGTTTGCAATAACGCGATCGCCTCGGGGACGCGACTGGTTTTACGAAAATGTTCCGATGCGGCACGCGCGAGGGTCGGATCTTCGGGCGTTTCCTCCATGCGTTGGCGATACATGCGGTCGAGTTGTTCGCGCGATTGGGCATCGTCTTGGTCGCGCAAGATGCGTGTGAACATTTCCGCTACCGTGGGATCGGGTTGCGGTAGTTTCAGATAGGCCTGATAGAGTGCTTCTGATTTGGGGCGCAGGCCCTGTTGTTCGTAAAGTCGAAGCAAACGCTCAAGCACTTGCGGGTCGGAGGGTAAATCTTTTTGCAAACTCTCCAATTTATCCACGGCCATTTTTAAGGCGAAGTCATCTTCTTTGCTCTGTGCGCGGAGAAAATCGACGTAGAGAAATTGCGCGTGCAAGGAATCTGCCCGGTTCTCGGCGAGCGTGCGATACAGGGTCGATGCTGTTTTGATATCATCGTCTTTAATCGCACGGCGCGCGGCACGATCGACTAATAAAATCGCCGTCGGGTGAGCGATGCGAGCGGCTTCTTCGTGTTGCGCCTTGGCATCGGCATCGCCACGTTGACCCGCCAAAACTGCCTGCGCGAATTCACGTCGTGCCAGAGCAGTGTCTTGCGCCGCAAGCAAAGCGCCTGTGCCGATCACGATGCTAACAATTCGAAGCATGCCGATAACGTAAACGAAATTTTTCCCGACACAAGCAAAGTCAGCACACGGCATCAGATCATGATTGTCAAAAAGCGTAAGCTTTGCCACGGTGTGGCATGAGCGAGACGGCTGCCATTGGGATGATTGGGGGGAGTGGATTGTATGAGATTGATGGCTTTGAGAAAACGGCGGAACTTTTCATCGATACGCCATTCGGTGCGCCAAGCGATGCCTTGATTGGTGGAATAATGTCGGGACGGCAGGTGTGGTTTATGCCGCGCCATGGTCGTGGCCATCGTTTGCTGCCGACGGAAATTAATCATCGGGCTAATATTTGGGCCTTGCGAAGTGTGGGGGTGCGGTGGTTGATCTGCGTGACGGCAGTGGGGAGTCTCAAGGAAGAATATCATCCGCGTCATGTGGTGTTGCCGGATCAGTTTTTTGATCGCACCAGTCGTCGTGAGCATCATACGTTTTTTGGTAAGGGCATCGTCGGTCATGTGAGTTTCGGTGATCCGATCAGTGCGGGCCTGCGCGCTTTGTTGCGCGACGCGGCGGTGGCGGAAAACTTGCAGGTCCACGATGGTGGCACGTATGTAAACATGGACGGCCCGGCATTTTCCACCCGTGCGGAGAGCGAGACGAATCGCAAACTCGGGTTTGATGTGATCGGCATGACGAATTTGCCTGAGGCCAAGCTCGCGCGTGAAGCGGAGATCGCACTCGCAACGCTTGCGATGATCACCGACTACGATTGTTGGAAAATCGAGGAGGCCGCCGTTACAGCAGAAGCGGTGATGGGCCATCTTCATGCGAATGTCGCCGCCGCGAAAGCGGTGATCCGTCGAGTGGTGGCGCAAATCCCCCACGAGCCCACCTGGCCGGAGCATCGTTCGCTTGATGGCGCGATCATGACACCACGCGCACTGTGGCCCGAGGCGCAAGTGACAGCGCTCGGAAAAATTCTCGAACGACTTGCTTGATTCTCGAACAACTGGAAGTAATTTGTCGATATGAAAAAGACATGGCTCATCGTGATGACCGCCTCGCTTGGCTTACTCGTCTTCACTAGCATCGCCCAAGAACAAGGAAAAAAAGAAGTGATGAAAACGCAAGAAACAGCTCCCGCCCAGCCAGAAAAAAAAGTGGAGAAAACCTCTGAGGAGTGGAAAGCCATTCTCACTCCAGAACAATATCGTGTGCTGCGCCAAGCCGGTACTGAGCCCGCAAATAGTCCGGTTTATAAACAATTTAAGGAACAAGGTGGCGGCACCTATTACTGCGCCGGTTGTAACGCAGAATTGTTTTCCTCGAAGCATAAGTTCGATTCGCATTGCGGTTGGCCATCGTTTTATGATGCGAGTGACAATAAAAATGTCGTTTTGCGCGATGATCTTTCCCATGGCATGATTCGCACGGAGGTGCTATGCGGCAAATGCGATGGACATTTGGGGCATTTATTCAAAGGCGAAGGCTTCGATACGCCAAAAGACCAACGCTATTGCATTAATGGCGTAACCTTGCTGTTTGTTCCCGAAGGTGGCAAGAAGCCGGAACCGAAAAAGTAATGTTTCGTTAGATGCCCTTGGAAATATCCTTTGCCAAGGGCGGCATTCGGACGTTTACTCTCGCGCCACACTTACCCTTATGACAGTTGATTTAATTCGCGATGCGTTACGCACGGTTCGGTATCCGGGATTTTCACGGGACATCGTTTCCTTTGGCTTAGTCAAGGACATCACGATCGAGAAAACATCGTTGCTCGTCCGTTTGGAAATCCAAACGCGCGATCCAGAGGTGCCGCAACAGATTTTCAAAAGCTGCCATGAGGTGCTCGATCAACTACCGGGCTTCACATCGGTGAAAGTAGAAATTGATGTAAAAGATCCAGCCGCCCAAGCCACGAGTGCTCAGGCCGGTGCTTCCTCGATTCCCGGTGTTAAAAAAATCATCGCTATCGCCTCGGGTAAGGGCGGTGTTGGCAAATCCACCGTTTCCTCTAATCTCGCTATCGCACTCGCCGCTACTGGCGCGAAAGTTGGCCTTTGCGATTGCGACCTTTATGGTCCCTCCATTGCGATGATGTTTGGTTGCCATGAAAAACCACTGGCGAATGAAAACGATGAGATCATTCCCATCGAAACACATGGCCTGAAAATCATGTCGATGGGTTTGTTGCTCGAAGAACGCTCACCAGTCATCGTGCGCGGACCATTGGCCACGCGCTACACGCAACAATTCTTGCGCCAAGTCGCTTGGGGCGAATTGGATTATCTCATTCTCGATCTCCCACCGGGCACGGGCGATATCCAGCTCACGATCGTTCAAACAGTCGCTCTCCATGGTGCGGTGATCGTCACCACGCCGCAGGAAGTCGCTCTCATCGATGCGCGCAAAGCTGCGAGTATGTTTGCGAAAGTCAACGTGCCGATTCTGGGAGTCATCGAAAATATGTCGTGGTTCGAGTGTGACGCTGGCAAGCGCTACTATCTTTTTGGACAAGGCGGTGGTGTGCGCGAAGCGGAAAAACTGCGTGTGCCTGTGCTCGCGCAAATTCCCATTCAAGTTCCCATTTCCCAAGGCGGCGATTCCGGCCAGCCTGTAGCTACGCTCAACCCAAAAGTCAGTCCGGCCTCCGCGGCTTTTCATCAGGCGGCGCGATTGCTGATCTCGTAATGTTTCATGATCACACGATTTGCACCGAGCCCCACAGGCGATCTGCACCTCGGTCATGCCTTGGCGGCGTGGATCGCTTTTGATCTGGCAAAACGCAACGGCGGCGAAATGTTACTGCGCTTTGAAGACATCGATGTCACACGCGTTCGATCGGAATTCTATGATGCGATCGAAGAAGACTTATCATGGTTAGGCATCACCTGGAGCGGGGTGCCATGGCGGCAACTCGACCGAACAGATGCGTATCAAGCGGCACTAGAAAAACTGCAAACCCTCGGCGTGCTCTATCCGTGTTTCTGCACCCGTAAGGAAATCGCGATGATGACCAGTGCACCACAACGCGACGACGGACTCGAAGGTGTGCTCTATCCGGGTATATGTCGTAACCTAACGGAAAGTGAAAAACAACAACGCATCAAACGTGGGGATCGCTGGTCATGGCGACTCGATGCTGCAAAAGCGACGCAACTCTGTGGTCCCTTGAGTTGGCACGATCATCGCTTCGGCGAATCCATGTTGGATCCCCAAATGCTGGGCGATGTTGTGATCGCGCGAAAAGACATCGGTGTGTCCTATCACTTGGCCGTAGTTGTTGATGACGCGGCACAAAATGTTACCTGGGTGACACGAGGTGAGGACTTACTCTCTTCCACCCATGTGCATGTGATGTTGCAGAAATTGTTAGGTGTACCACAACCCCGTTACTGGCATCACTCGTTGGTATGCGATGAGCAAGGCAAACGACTCGCGAAGCGTCATGACGCTTTGTCTTTGCGCGCCATGCGTGAAGGGGGGGTGAGTCCCATCGAAGTGATCGAGCGCATTACTACATTTCTTTAGCTAGGAAATGTACGTAAAAAGCGGGAGCGCGTTCTGGCAGATCTAAGCTGCCCGCGACTCCCGCTTGTGGCGAATCATTGTCCTGCTGCTTCGATGCGGTGAACGCATCAGCAAGCAGCAGGGAGAATGAAACAACGGAATTACTTCTTCTTCGCAGCTTTTTTGGCTGGAGCCTTTTTAGCTGGTGCTTTTTTAGCAACGGCTTTTTTAGCTGGTGCTTTAACAGCAGCTTTTTTGGCTGGAGCCTTTTTGGCTGGTGCTTTTTTCACTGCAGCTTTTTTGGCGGGAGCCTTCTTAGCTGGTGCTTTCTTTGCGGCTTTCTTTGCGGCCATATGTGTATTGTGTTGTTGGTTTATGTTGTTGGTTTTTCCGACTGGCAACTTGATACCAGAGGAAATCTTTTTGATCCGGCGGACAGTGCGTATGCCGCTCCGGAACAACCGCGTTGATCAAATGTCATGCGGAAAAAATTGGCAACAATCGCCGACGAATATACTTCGTTTTTTCTAACGAAAAATTTGTTGGGTGTTTGATTTTTTTGGTTGTGAACCGAGTGCATAATCAAATTGCGTGCCAGCGATGAATCACACTTACGCAAACTTTTGATTCAAGTCAACATCAAAGTACTAGAATTCTAGGAATTCGTTAAAATATTTTTAACGATAATTTTTTGCGACGATGTGCGATGCAAAATTTATGGATAGAAAACTTTCATCGCGCGATTGATCTCCGGCACGCTGCGTGACGCCTCATAAATTTCGTTAGATGAGGATGTTGCTTTTTTTAGAAAGTGATAAGCGCCGAGCGCCTCGAAGCATGCGTTGAGTGAACCAAGCATCGGCAGTGTCTCACCATCTTTCACATTAACATTTTCTACCATACCCCATGGGGTGAAGATGTGTAATTGCTCCATCGCTTGTAATGTTGTGCGTACTTGTGCGGGATCGTCTTCTATAGCTGCCGCCATGAGAACGTAATGCGGATGCAACAATGTTTGTTGTTCGATATCGACGCCGCCTACGGCATAGCCCTGGCCGCGCCGTTGCTCGCCAGCAGATAATCCATAGACGCCGAATTTGGTCAGAGTTGCATCCGGGTACCGTTGAGTGAGATAGTTTTTTTGATCGCGCAATAATGTCTTACGCACGTTTTGCCAATTCGCTCCCGATAAAGCATCGGCTTGAGCGGAATCGAAGTCAGGGAAAAGTAACGACTGGATTTCCGCGATGAAGCCGGTGCCTTGATGTGGTCTTGTGTGTTGCGACATCGCAGCATGCGTGGTTGCATCGGCGAGGCGCATCATCACCAATACGAGCGCAGTTTCTCCCCCCCAATCTTTCCATTGATAAGGAATCACCGTTTTACCATCGGCCATCACACCATGGGAAACATAGCCATCTGCATTGATCAGCTCTTTAAACTTCACTTGTTTCGTTGCAGTAATTAGTTCACGCAAAAAATCATCTTGCTTCAGCATCTGCGCGCTAATGATCAGACTAAGATCAAACAAACTTGTATCGATGGTAGAATACTCGGTTCCGGCATGTCTCTCCATCGCGCCCTCTTTGTTGAGCCGAACAAAATGGGGTAGCAGACCATAAGGCCCCCGCAGTGGTGCCACAGCCGAGTGTGCACTTCGCATCACATGAATCGCGAATTCTCGACTCACGATTCCCTCGGATGCAGCCGCGGCCGTAGCCAAACAAAATAATCCCGTGGAGGGGACAGAATCAAATGAACCATCGTCAATGTGCGCGCGGTCGCGCACCAACCCTGTGGTAGGCGACCAACAAGTCAAGGTCTTGGCGTAGGATGCGAGGAATAACCACTGATCGTATGAGACATCGGGTGTTTCGATGCGCAGTTCTATTCGATCGATATCAAGATCGGCGCCAGGCTCAGCGATCCATGTAAGGATTTTTGCCGAACTGATTTCCTGTGTTGGCAAATCATAGATTTCTTCCGAATAATTTTCCTGCTGGATCTTGCGGCTTTGCGACCAAAGTATGCGGTTTTTTTCATCTGCGATGTCAATTTTCCATTGTCCTTTGCCACGAATGATGGCGCGCAGTCCGGTAATTTTCGGCTGAAAGCGCGCCACGATAGCACTGGGATAACAAGCAGCAAAATTCATGCGTGCCTCAGGCATGCGAGCGAGTCGTGAAAGAGAGTGCCACATGCCAGCCCAGTCATCGGAGTCATTCCCCAGTGTGACGCCGATCTGTCCGCTCTTCCACCCGATCTGGCTTTCGGCAGGACCCACAAACCCGAAGTCAGTACCGATGTTTGTATAGGAAAGGAACGGGTTGACCTTGTGGCGATCTTGGCGACCTTCGTGTTCTGGTTCGACGATGGTATGATAGTCATGCAATGTCTGCCATATGACGCGCACCTCCGCAGCAAGGGGAGCAAAGCAGAATAGGCCAATCAACAAGCCCCGAATCATGCAGTGACTGCGTGGAGAAAATAGGATCACAAGAAAGATGGTCAGAGAATCAGAAAATAAAAGAGTGCCGCCACGAGCAGAATCAAATCCGCGCTCATACGAAGCAAATTAGCTGATAATTGTCGGCGCATACGATTGATGACATACATTAAGGCTGCAGCAATCAAGATGCTGATGTAAAACGGGGCGGTTTGTTCTTTGTCGGAGGCACGCATGAGAAGGATGCTAAAGAATGCCAGCGCCATCAAGGGCATCGTGAGCACCCACTCATCCGCTTCTTCATCGAGTTCATCACTGCCTTTGATCCACAAATCGACGGCGGTAATATTGATCATGCACAGCAATCCAAACACCATCATCTCCGCAGACAACAGGCGCATCCAGTTACTGATCATCGACAAACCGAGTAGCCCGACCAGCCCCGCGCCTATCCCCCAAGCGAAGGCGTAGCCGGCAAGAAGGTTTTTTGAATACGAAACACGCTGCTGTGACGAGGTAAAAAAGGAGAGAACAAAAAATCCTATTGTTGCCGCCAGAGGTAGCATCGCTGCTTGTACGATACTCCATTGCAAAAAATTAAGGGAAAGGACGATCGTGACAATCGATGCAACTATGATGGCTATAATAAATTTCTTCGCATGATTTTGATGAAACTGGTGCCGAAGAGGGAAACTCGTATCTGGTTTTAGTTTGCAATCGAGCAATCGATCCGTCGCATAGACGATCCACACAAATAAACCAAGCACCCAAGGAAGCAATGGCTCGACATAATTCACATCCCATGTTTTCGCAAAAACATAAAGCCATACAATCGCTACAATCGGTGCATCGAGACTGAGTACATTCGGATACATCCACCAAGGAATGCGTGGTATCGACGGGGATAGCGGGGAATCAGCGCTCAACAAAAAAATATTCATCGACAATAGGTCGCTGCGCAAGTGCGATCTTGTAAAAATTCCCTTTGTCGTTTTCACGCTTGGCAGCAAACAGAGAATCAATCATGGTTTCATCATGCCTAGCGACCGTTCTTTGCCACTGCGCCAACTCATACATGAAGTAGGTCCCGTTGATGCTGTGGGTGTAGAAGAGCGAGTGGCGAAATACGCGACTCGCAGTATTAAGAAGGATGCGAAAGTTTTCGCACTGAAGTTAGCCGTGACTATGGTGGATCTCACCACTCTTGAGGGTAAGGACACACCAGGTAAAGTCCGTTCACTCTGCCAAAAAGCACTGCATCCCGCCGATGAATTTTCCGTGCCATCGACTGCAGCCGTCTGCGTCTATCCAGCGATGGTGCGCGCGGCCTATCAGGAATTACAAGGCACAGCAGTGAAAATTGCCTCAGTTGCTACCGCCTTTCCCTCGGGCCAGGCTCCACTGAAAACCCGCCTCGCTGAAGTGCGTTCCGCCGTCGCCGATGGTGCCGATGAGATCGACATGGTCATTGCGCGGGGAGCTTTTCTGTGCGGTGAACTCACACGTGTGCAGGATGAGATCGTCGCCGTGCGCGAGGCCTGCGGGGATGCCACGCTTAAGGTGATTTTTGAAACCAGTGAGTTAGAGACCTACGATAACATACGAGCTGCTTCGTTTCTTGCGATGCGTGTGTTGCGTCCTGGCGACTTTATCAAAACCAGCACGGGCAAAACATCTGCCAATGCCACTCTTGGAAACAACCAAGTCATGCTTGAATCGATCCGCGATCACTACCTTGCTACGGGCGTAGAAATCGCGATGAAACCCGCCGGCGGCATCCGCACTGCAAAGCAGGCAATCCAATTTCTCATCGCTGTAAAAGAAACACTCGGTGATGCCTGGCTGCATTCTTCACGTTATCGATTCGGTGCCTCAGCGTTGTTGAATGACCTCGTGCGACAACTCGCCAAAGAACAAACCGGTCGCTACCAAGCTGGGTATCGTTTCAGCGAAGCGAGTGGTTCTTATTAACAAAAATCAACCCTCCGCATGCTCCTTACGCACGGCAGGCGCGACACGATCAATCGCCTGCAATGCCTCGATCGGTAACTCCGGCACTTGCAAGGCAGCGAGATTGTCATCCAACTGCGCAACATTCCGCGCTCCCACGATCAATGACGTAACTCCCTGCTGTTGCAGTGCCCAGCGCAATGCCATGTGATGCAGCGGCAGTCCGAGTGTCTCAGCTACTGCACTTAAAGCGCGGAGTTTTTCCTGTTGAGCGATCACTTGTGACTCTTGCAAAAATCCATCTTCCCGTGCCGCGCGCGATCCCGCAGGAATTCCATTGAGGTACTTCGGTGTCAACATCCCTTGCGCCAGCGGACTAAATACAATCGAGCCAATGCCTTCTTGTTCGAGCCATGCATGAATGCCCTCGGCCTCGGGCCAGCGGTTGAGAATCGAATACGGCGGTTGATAAAGAAGTGGCCGTACACCACTTGCTCGCAAAATGCTGACCGCTTCCTGTAACATAGTCAGCGGATATTTCGAGAGTCCCACATACAAAGCACGACCCGATTGCACCGCCGTGATTAATGCCGACATTGTTTCCTCCAAGGGCGTGTGTGGATCGGGCCGATGCGAATAAAACACATCCACATAAGGCAGACGCAGACGCTGCAGCGATTGGTCCAACGACGCCAGCACATGCTTGCGCGAGCCCCATTCACCATGCGGACCAGGCCACATCGCGTGCCCCGCTTTCGTCGAGATAAATAACTCATCCCTATGCGCCAGAAGGTCCGATCGCAGAATCGTGCCAAAATTTTTCTCCGCCGACCCAGGCGGTGGTCCGTAGTTGTTCGCAAGATCGAAGTGCGTGATGCCTTGATCAAACGCATGCATAATCATGTTCCGCGCTTCCGACGGATCATCGACATCCCCAAAATTATGCCAAAGGCCCAGCGAAATTTCCGGTAACAAAACCCCCGAACAGCCACAACGACGATGTGCGATCATGCACGGATGGTTTGTCAGGAAACGTCATTCGACAAGGAGGAAGTGTGCATCATGCGCAGAGAATAAGATTGCACCCTCACTGACCACCAGAGAGGCTGCTTCATTATGAAATCCTTCTTGTTAACATTCCTGTCTTGGATAGCACTTGCCACGTCGATGACGATGGCGGAAAATGCTACTATGAAACCGGAGCAAGCAGCAACTTTCGTGAAGATGGCTTTGGCAGGGATTGATCGTGAGTATCCGTACAAACCGGGTGTGGTGCTTGCGGATGCGAATGACATCAAAGCGCCGCGTGAAAATCATCCGGTGTTTTATGGTCACTTCGATTGGCATTCGTCGGTGCATGGTCATTGGATGCTGGTGCGTTTGCTGCGATTGTATCCTGAGGCGGCATGGGCCAAGGAAGTGCGCGGGATTCTCGCTAAACGTTTCACGCAGTCCGCGCTCGCAGCAGAGGCCGCATTTTTTTCGACGAAGGAAAACCGCAGCTTCGAACGTCTGTATGGCTGGGCGTGGGTTATGCGATTGGGCATCGAGCTGCGCACTTGGGACGATGTCGATGCACGGCGTTGGGCGGAGTATTTGCTGCCGCTGGAAACGCAGTTGGTGACGTCGTTCAAAAGCTATTTACCAAAGCTCGATTGGCCGGTGCGTTGTGGCTTTCATCCGGAGACTGCCTTTCCTATGTCACAATTTTTTGATTGGGCGGTTCTCACGAAAGATGAAGCGCTCATGACATTGATCCGCGAAAAAGCGCGCGCGTTTTATGGCAAGGATGTGAATTATCCCGTGCGCTATGAGCCATCTGGCAATGACTTTTTCTCTCCTGCCCTGAATGCCGCTGATCTGATGCGTCGGGTGTTGTCGCGCGAGGAATTCTCGACGTGGCTGCAAGCCTACTTTCCTGACCTAACGAAAGGGCAACTTGGAAACCTTCTCACGCCCGCGCTCGTGAGCGATCCGAGCGATGGACATCTCATCCACCTCGCCGGATTGAATCTCACCCGTGCGTGGACGATGAATGGCGTCTCATCGTGTTTGCCGGATGACGACCCGCGTAAAGCGATTTTGTTAAAAAGTGCCACAGCCCACACCGAAGCCGGTTTTATGCACGTCACCAGCGGTCACTACGAAGGCGAGCATTGGCTAGCATCATTCGCGGTGTATTTGCTCACGGGCGTCGGGGAGCCGTGACTCTGGGAGCGCCGACGTCCTCGTCGGCTGTATTTGAAGACATGCCGACGCGGGCGTCAGCGTTCCCAGCTTTAGGCCCAGCAGCACTCGACCACGGCCAGTCTATGGCATCGTTACAGAGCCCTGCTTTCACGGGATTATTGTGTATATAATCAACTACAGCTTTGTGATGGTTGTCATCTCGTATGAATCGATCCCAATATTCGCGCATCCATACTTGATTCGGATTGGGTATTTTTAGATGGAGCCGTTGGTTGTTTTCTAACATCCATCGAGCACTAAAGGATTTCCATCCTTGAATGATCTTCGCCATAGGCACTAACGGATTGATTAAGGTATGTACATGATTCGGCATAATTACCCAAGCAAGAATACGGTAACGAACCCCATCAAAGTGTAACAAAGTGCTTTCGAGATACTCAGCAACTTCCGCGTGCTTCAAAGCGCAGCAGCCCATGCCAGCGTCTAGCCACTGTTCCATGCGTTTGCGTTTTTCCAAGTCTTTGCGATTTTTGGGAATTTCTTGTAGTTCCTTTTCTAATTGTTCCAGCAGTTCTTGAGGCATGCTATCAGCCAAGCGAAACGTAATTGATTGTAAGAGATGGATACGATCTCGATGAGGCAGGTAGCCGCGCGAATACCATTCACGCTTTCTGAAAGAGATAGCCCCTGGGTCGCCCATGTTATCACTGGCGGTATTTTGTGGCATGTCAGCGGGACTTGGGGGGATGTTACTTTTGTCACTCATGACATGGCGAGATTCTTTGCTATGCCGACGAGGACGTCAGCGCTCCCAGCCAAGCATGAAACGATGCCTCATCTTTGCCGAGCTTGTGCGCTTGGCTCGGGAGATCTGCTAAGCAAGCGAGGCGTTCGGGAATTTCGATGCTGCCAGTGCCAAGCTCTGCTTCCATGACTTCAAGGAACTTTGCGGGGTGGGCGGTTTCTAACACAATCGTCGGTGTGCCGGGATTGTTGGCACGCCATTTTCTTGCGGCTAACCAACCGACGGCACCATGAGGATCGATGTCGTATTGATACAGTGATTTCACTTCGCGGATCGCGGCGCGGGTTTGATCGTCATCAAAGGCATAGCCCTCAATCTGCGCGGCCATGCGCTGGCAGTCATCGCCGAACAAATACTGCATACGCACAAAGTTCGATGGCGCACCGACATCCATCGCATTCGAGAGCGTGGCGATGCTCGGGCGCGGTTGATACTGGCCGCTGCGGAGATAGGCAGGAACAACGTCGTTGCGATTGGTGGCGGCGATCCATTTTTTCACGCGCAGCCCGAGCTTCTGGGCGAGCAGGCCAGCGGTGAGGTTGCCGAAATTTCCGGAGGGCACCACAAAGGCGGGCTCTATGCCATCGGGCAGCATGCGGCTACTATGGAAATAGTAGAAGCTCTGTGGCACGAGGCGTGAGAGGTTGATTGAGTTGGCAGAGGTGAGATTGAATTTTTGCGAAAGTTCCGCATCGTGGAAAGCAGATTTCACCAGACGCTGGCAGTCATCGAAGGTGCCATCGATCTCGATAGCAGTGATGTTGTGGCCGAGAGTAGTGAGTTGCTTTTCTTGGAGCGGTGAGACTTTTCCTTTGGGGAAAAGAATGATCACGCGGGTGCCCGGAACTTGATAAAAGGCAGAAGCCACCGCGCCACCGGTGTCGCCCGAGGTGGCCACTAGCACCGTAAGTTCCTCGTCATCCTCGCGCGTGAGCCATGCCATGAGACGAGCCATGAAGCGTGCGCCGAAGTCCTTGAACGCCAGCGTGGGACCGTGAAAAAGTTCCAACACCAAATCGCCGGGCGCGAGCTGGATGAGCGGCGCGTCGAAATTGAGAGTGCCATCGACGATACGTCGTAATTCCTCCTCGGGAACATCATCGCCGAAAAACGAATGAGCGATGTGATAGCCGATCTCCGCGAAACTCATGTCGCGCCAACGATGCCAGAAGTCGTCACCGAGCGGACGGATTTCTTGCGGCATGTAGAGACCATTGTCGGCCGGCAAGGAACGCAGGATCGCTTCCTTCAGCGGGACTTGTTGATCAGGTTGTTGGGTCGAATGGTACCACACAGCAGATCAGGCGTTGATTTTTTCGTCGATCACATGGACGCCGCGCGGGTTGATCTGCGAAACATGGATTTGATTTGAGAGAGGAACGTCGGAAAACACTTTTGATACCGCCTCGCCGACTTTGCGCGCGCTTTCTTCGCCCTCGCACAAGGCAAAGACGGAAGGACCCGCGCCGGAGATGGAGAAGCCCAGTGCCCCAGCGGACAGCGCGGCGCGTTTCGCTTTGTAAAAATCAGGGATCAACTTCTGGCGTCGTGGCTCGGCGATGACGTCGTGGATCGAGCGCGAGATGAGACCGTAATCTTCTTGGATCAATCCGCAGAGCAAACCACCGAGGTTGCCAATCTGCTGCGTAGCATTCGCGAGTGGGATTTCTTGCGGCAAAATTTCGCGCGCGACTTTGGTGAGGATCTCGATGTCCGGATGCACCACGGCGGCCCAAAGATTTTTCGGCACCGGGATTTGTGCGATGTCGAGCTCTTCGTTGGAACGGATAAAGACGATGCCACCGAGCAAACACGGCGCGACGTTGTCCGCATGCCAGGCACCATCGGCGCTGGCCTCGCCTGCCATTGCGAAGGGCAGTAGTTGTTTTTTCGTCAGTGGCTCACCGATTAAGCGATTAACCGCATAAACTCCTGCGACAGCCGAGGCAGCAGAAGAGCCTAAGCCCGAACCGAAGGGCATTTTTTTGTGAATTTCCATCTCAATGCCACGGTCGAGCATGCCAAGGTGGCGCAAGAAATCGAGAGCCGCGACACCTGCCGTGTTTTTTTCCGGATCTTTCGGAAGCTTGCCGTGATCACCGGTAATTGTGGTGATACGCAGTCCCGGTTTGTTTGAATGACGGACGACGACCTCGTCGCCAGGGGCGTCGATGGCAAAGCCCAAGACGTCGTAACCACACGCAACATTGGCCACGGTGGCAGGAGCGAAGACTCGGGTTTCTAATATGGGCTCGTGAAGCATAGAGGGGAGATAGTACAGAAATTCATCGTTTTGCCTAGTGTCTTATGTGGCACGATTTGTTTGCGAAAAAGGGCAACACTCGCAATTACACCCGCGCCTCCAGCCACTTGCCGCGGAAATGCAGCCATGAGAAAACGATGGCTTGCACAGTGAGATCGATGGCGAAAATCGTCCATACGCCTATCAGCGTAAGGTGCCCGGTGGACTTGAAATAGAACAGCACGCCAATGCGGAAAAAGGCCATGATCGAAAAGGCCCACTTCATCACCATCGGTGTGGCACCGGCACCGCGCATCGTTGTTTTTAACAAAATACAGGTCGCAAAGGCCGGTTGCGAAAATGCACAGACAACCAGCAGCGGCGTGGCCATGCGCAAATGCTCCTCACTCCCTGCAGCGAGTATCCCGACCAAGGACTCGCGGAACAATACAAAGCATAAACCGAGAAAACTCATCACCGCGATGTTCAGCTTCCAACAAAACCGCACCACGCGGATGGCCATTTCCTTCGAACCCGCACCGAGATACTGTCCCGTCAGTGCGGCAGCGGCGGTGGCGATGGCGAAACCAGGCATGAAACTCATCGACTCGACACGGATCGCGATCATGTGAGCACCAAGTGCGCCATGCATCGGTAACTGCGAAATCGTCTGAATGCCGAAATAGTGGATCATCCACATGCCCGCGACTTCCATCGACTGCGGGATGCCCACGCGTACGATGCGAGTCATCGTCTCGCGATGGAAACGCAATGCTTCGCGCGACCAACGCAATGCCGTTTCACCACCACCTTTGCGCAACCACAGCACCAACGTGACCGAGGTCAACCCTGAGATCCATCCACAAACCGTGCCCCAAGCAATGCCCGCGATGCCATGTCCGCCAAAAGGTTCGGGACCAAACACAAATAACACGCTCAAGGCAACATTGACCATGTTGACCACGATCATTGACAAGAATGGCGTGCGCGTATCACCCGAACCGCGCAACGCGGCATTGAGTGCCATCATCGCACCACTGAACGGAGCGGAGAGCGCCAAAATCGACAGATATTCCCCAGCATAGCTCGAGGCCTGTGGCGACATATCCATCAGCCGAATCAGCGAATGATATCCGAGTTTTAACAGCAGTAAGGAACCACAGCCCGCAGCCACTCCTAACCACAGCCCCTGACACATACCGCGCCTTGCCAACATCGGGTCGCGTGCACCAGTTGCCCGTGAGACCAATGCCATCACCCCCACGGCGACCGCGCCTTGCAGGATATTGAGAAACCATCCAACATAGCCACCTAAGCCCATCGCATCAAGCAAGGCGACACGTGTTTCGCCGACGGCCATGCGACTCGATACAACTACATCGGTCACGCCGACGAGGAAAGTCATCGCGTTTTCCAACAACGGCCAAAACGCCAGCAGCGCGACTTGACGCGATAAGCTCAAGCCACCCAATCGTCCGGCGAGGATAGTCCGGTGTGGTGTGCCATCGCTTTCAGCCATAGGAACTTATTCCAGCGGTTGTACGTTAGGCACAGCCGGCCCTGTAGCTTGGGCGAAGTGTGTTTTCGAACGCAGCATCAGCGTGCCGAGGCAGAGATCGGCGAGGGGTAGCACGACATTGAAATTCTTATGCATATAGCGATGATGCAACAGGTGATGACCGTTGATACGTTGGAACAGACGAGGCTTTTCGACACGGCGCGCCTTCGGCAAATGCATGCACCAGTGGATGTATTCGTAGGTCACGTAGTAACTCGCGAAAGCCAGCAACCCGCCTATCGTAAATGCCCATTCGCCGATGAGCCACGAGATTAAAGCAAAGGGAAGTGTGCCAATCATAATCAGTACCGGGCCATTCCACCAAGCCATCGGAATTGTTTCCTTATCGCTCTCCTTTTGCAAATGGTAGCTGTGATCCGCCTTGAACACCTGATGGTGCACCACCGCATGCGCTTGAAAGGCGTAACGGAATCTTCCCACCGGACGATGCATGACATACTTGTGTAAGGTCCATTCAAAAAAAGAGGCGAAGACGATGCCAACTAATAGGCCAGCAAGGCCCCAAATTACGTAAAATATCATAAAGGGTAACACGACGGCACAGCGCCGTGACCGGCATTCTCTTCCAGTTATCGAAAAAGACAAGGAGCGAATTAAAAAACAGGGTCGAGCAATATGTGGCCAAGCAACATTCGGTTCAAAATGCTGCCGCTATCCTTCTCTGTATCACGCAAAAAGCTGTGACATGATATGCCCATGCACGTCGGTGAGGCGGAAGTCTCTTCCTTGGTAGCGATGGGTGAGGCGGGTGTGATCGATGCCAAGTAGATGCAGTGCCGTGGCGTTAAGGTCGTGAATATGGACGGGATCTTTAACGACGTTATAACTGAACTCATCGGTTTCGCCGAGCACGTGGCCGCGCTTGATGCCGGCACCTGCCATCCAGATGCTGAAGCAGCGCGGGTGGTGATCGCGACCGTAATTGTCGGCGGTGAGTTTTCCTTGCGAAAATACCGTGCGGCCGAACTCGCCACCCCAGATCACCAGAGTGTCTTCAAGCAAGCCGCGTTCTTTTAATTCCATCAATAAGGCGGCGCTGGGCTGATCGACATCGTAGCACTGAGTCTTGATATCTCGGGGCAAGTCGCCGTGCTGATCCCAGCCACGATGATAGAGTTGGATAAAGCGCACGCCACGCTCGGCGAGTCGTCGTGCGAGAATACAGTTTGCCGCATAGCTACCGGGCTTGCGCGCCTCGGGACCGTAGCGTGCGAAGACAGCTTCGGGTTCTTGAGAAAGATCGGCGAGCTCGGGCACACTGGCTTGCATGCGGAATGCCATTTCAAATTGATCGATACGATTGCGCGTTTCGGGATCTTGGTATTGATCGAGCGCTAGATGATTCAGCTCGGAAAGTTCGTCAAGCATTGCACGACGGCGCGCGCCCGTGATGCCAGCGGGATTGGCAAGATAGAGCACGGGATCCTTACCAGGAGTGAAGCGTACGCCTTGGTACTTCGCGGGGAGAAATCCCGATCCCCACATGCGTTCGTGCAAGGGTTGGGCGTTCCCTTTTCCGCTAGGTCGCGAAACGAGGGCTACGAAGGTCGGCAAGTTTTCATTCATCGTGCCAAGACCATACGACACCCACGAACCAAGCGACGGACGACCGCCGATCTGATGACCGGTTTGCAACAAGGTCATCGCAGGATCGTGATTGATCGCCTCGGTATGCATCGAACGGATCACGCAAATTTCATCCGCGAGCTTGGCGGTGTGTGGCAGCAATTCACTGATCCACATGCCGCTTTGGCCATGTTGGGAAAAGTTATACACCGATGGTGCGATTGGCAGTCGTGCCTGTCCGGAAGTGAACCCCGTGAGGCGTTGCTCACCGCGCACGGAGGCGGGCATGTCTTTGTCGAACATCGCCTTGAGTCCTGGCTTGTAATCAAAGGTCTCCAACTGCGACGGCGCGCCGGCTTGGGTTAACCAGATTACGCGTTTCGCCTTCGGCGCAAAGTGCGGCGCGGAAAATCCCCCTGCGGCGAACAGTTGCGGATTCAGCAAGGTCGCCAGTGCCGCCGAGCCGATGCCGAGACTCGTGCGACCGAGAAACTGTCGGCGCGTGAGATGAAGTGGATCGAGCGGATGCATTTCTGTTAGGGTTTGGTGACGGTTTCATCCAGGCACAAGATAGTGCTGGCGACGGTGCTGAGCGCGGCCCATTCGACGGCATTGAGCTGCGGGTCGGGTGGTGTGGCACCAACGGCGAGCAATGCCTTGGCGGCGGCGGGGTCTTTGGTAAAATCATCGAGGGCCCGACGATAGGCGCGTTCGAGAATCGCCAACTCGGCTGGCTTCGGCGCTCGGGCGAGCACCGTGCGGAAGCCGAAGGTGAGGCGCGCGGTGGCATCGGCGGATGATTGCATCATGCGTGCGGCGAGGAAACGGCTGGCCTCGACGTAGGTTTCATCGTTCATCAAATTGAGCGCTTGCAAAGGAGTATTGCTGTGTGGTCGATGCAGCGAACAAACCTCACGAAATGGCGTGCCAAAGCTTAGCATCGCAGGATGAGGCACCGAGCGTTTCCAGTAGGTATAGAGGCTGCGTCGATAGAGGTCCTCGCCTTTACCGCGAACGTAGGAATTCGTTCCTTTTCCTTCGGTGAGTTGTTCGTAAATACCGGGTGGGTGATAGGGTTTCACCGAAGGTCCGCCGATTTTGTTCACCAACAAGCCGCTGGTGGCGAGTGCCTGATCGCGGATGAACTCGCCCATCAATCGATTGCGGGCACTGCGTGCGAGCAATCGATTTTCTGGATCCAATTCTAACAACTCCGGCGTGAAGCGCGAGTGCTGCCTATAGGTAGAACTCGTGACGAGCATTTTCATCAAGCGCTTCACATTCCAGCCGTTGCTCACAAAATCCTTCGCGAGCCAATCGAGCATCTCAGGGTGCGAGGGCGAGTCTCCTTGCGCACCGAAGTCTTCACTGGTTTTCACTAAGCCGTAGCCGAACACTTGTTGCCAATAGCGATTCACGGTCACGCGTGCCGTGAGTGGATTTTGCGGATCGACCAACCACTTCGCGAGGCCAAGTCGGTTGCGCGGCAGATCGCTCGCCATCGCGGGTAGCACCGCAGGCGAGGCGGGTTCAACGCGTTCGCCCGGCGCATTGAAAGCACCACGTGTCAGCACAAAAGTAGGTCGTGGGACTTTCAACTCATCCATCACCAAGGTGGTCGGGATGCTGAGTTCCGCTGCTTTGATTTGCTTTTGCAATGCCGCGATTTGATCCTTCGCTTGGGCGGTTTCTGCTTGTGCCAATTGCTCGCGCAGTAGGCGAATTTTTTCTTCGGTCTCTGGAGCGGGTAGTTTGATTTGCGGCGGGCTATTGACGCGGATGGCAGCGTTGTAGTTGCCATTGCCGCTTTCCGGAACGTTATTGAAAAAAGCTTTCAACGAATAAAAATCGCGCGCCGTCAAGGGATCGTATTTGTGATCGTGACAACGGCAGCAGTTAAAGGTCAGAGCGAGCCAAACACCGGCCGTCGTTTCG
Organism: Akkermansia muciniphila; assembly: GCA_945890645.1. Classification (GTDB taxonomy): domain Bacteria; phylum Verrucomicrobiota; class Verrucomicrobiia; order Verrucomicrobiales; family Akkermansiaceae; genus UBA956. Next base: position 48,500 of record CAMDCV010000019.1, on the reverse strand, counting down.
GCGCGGTCTGCGGCATACTCCGCAAGAAACTCTTCGGGATCGATGGCCCCCTCTTCATTGAGCATGCTGTTGCGATTGAAGCCGGTCGCAATACGTTGATCCAGTGTGGGATTGGGCAATAAATCTCCCGCCAGCTGCTCGATAGTAAATTGATCAAAAGGCAAGTTGCGATTAAACGCTCCGATCACCCAATCGCGCCACGCCCAGATTTCGCGGTCGCGATCGACTTGAAAACCATTCGTATCGGCATAGCGCGCGCCATCCAGCCAGTCCACCGCCATGCGCTCGCCATAGTGCGGCGACTCTAACAAACGATCGACGACTTTTTCATAAGCATCGGGCGAAGCATCGGCGAGAAAGGCATCCACTTCCGCTAAAGTAGGCGGCAGGCCTGTGAGGTCGAGCGTGACGCGACGGATCAGCGTTTCCTTTTCTGCCTCTGGTGAGGGCTTCAAACTCTTCGCTTCCAGCTTCGCCAACACAAAATAATCAAGCGGCTGACGTGGCCAATTGTTTTGTTTCACAACGGGCATCGGCTCATCGGCGGGTGGCACGAAGGACCAATGTTTTTCGTAAGGCGCTCCTTGCTCAATCCATTTGCGTAAAATTTCTTTTTGCGCTGTGGAGATAGTTTTGTGCGTTTCCGGCGGCGGCATCACCTCATCTTCATCGGTGCTGTTGATTCGTTTCCACAGAGCGGATTTGCTGACATCGCCGGGCACAATCGCGATCACGCCATCGTTGTTGGCAGTCGCGCCTTCGCGGGTATCAAGCCGTAGCCCTGCTTCGCGTTTTTTCGGATCGAAGCCATGACAGGCGAAACAATTGTCAGAGAGAATCTGCCGCACATCGCGATTGTAGCTCAGCGTCTCTGCCGCCATCGCGAGCGATGAAGCAGAAAAAAAACACCACACGAATCGCGCCGAATGCATCATGAAAGAATAGTTACGGCTATGCCCATAGGCAACTTTCATTGGGACTTCGCGAGCAATGCCATCGCCGCATTATGCCCAGCGATGCCACTGACCCCGCCGCCACGTTGTGCTCCGGCACCCGCAAGATAAATGTGCGGATCATCCGTTTCCGCGCCCCATTGCTGGGTAGATGGACTTTCATCCAAAAACGGGAAATCGAGATCGCGATGGAAAATATTGCCACGCGGGAGGAAGATGTCTTTTTCCAAATCGAGCGGCGACTTCGCTTCGATCGCGAGCGTGCCATCGCTGCAAGGCGCCAGCACGGATTCGATCGGATCCAGCAGATACTGGTTCAGTCCCGCTAACGCACGCTCTTGCGCGAGAGCTGTCGCCTGTGCGGGATTCGCATCAAACAAGGCCGCGGGCGTATGCAGACCGAACAAAGTCAGCGTGTGAAAGCCCTTGGCATTGAGTGCATCCGAAAGAATGCTCGGGTCAGTCAGCGTGTGACAATACAATTCAAGCGGTAAAGGCAACGGCATCTCACCACGACTCGCCTGCGCGTAAGCTTCTTCCAATTGAGAAAACGATTCATTTACATGAAACGTACCCGCAAAAGCAATGCGCGGATCGACGCCCGATTTCAAACGCGGCAATTGCTTCACCAGCATGTTGATTTTCAACTGCGAACCTTCAAGAGATTTTCTGGGAGCGCCGACGTCCTCGTCGGCTTGCCTTCCCTGATTCCTCAAGCGCTCCAATATCTGGGGCGCCGCGGCAAACAACAAATCCTTACCACGATAAGCATCACCCGCTTCCGTTTCCACCCTCACCCCATTGCCACCACTCTCTAACGAAACAACACGCGCCTTGCGGATAATCTCCACACCGGACGCCTCTGCCACACGCAACAACTCTTTCACCAAAGCCCCCATGCCCCCCTGCGGCACGCGCCATTGGCCGTTGCCATTGCCGATCAGATGATAGAGAAAACACCGATTCGCTTGTAAATCATTCGCCGTCACAAAAGTTCCAATCAAGGCATCAGTAAGCACCACACCGCGCACGATATCATCCTGAAATCTCTCGCGAATGATTTCCCCAATGGGCACTTCCATCAAGGCGCGCCACAAGTCCGGCAAACCCGTTTCCGTTTTCAATTGCGCCGCGCTTTTCAGCGGTTGCAGCATCGAGGGGGCAAGCCGTTCCGCTAGCGTAGCGATCTCCCCATAAAATTCCCGCCACGCCGCAGCTTCGCGATCCGATCCCGTGAGCCGAACAAAACTTTCCGCCGTATCCTCATTCCAATCCGAAGCCACCAATAAACCTTCATCGCGACCGTCTTTTCGATACGGCGTGTAAGAGGCCACCGGTCGATCCAGCGTACGAAAGTTAATTCCCAGATCCGCGACAATTTGATCGGGCAGCAGCGACACTAAGTACGAATAACGAGAAAGCCGCGCGTCATATTCGGGAAACGGCTTCACGCTAGTCGTCGCACCGCCGAGTTCCTCATGAGCCTCTAACAACAAAACCGACTTCCCCGCCTTCGCCAGGTAACAAGCCGCCACCAACCCATTGTGCCCGCCCCCGACAACGATCGCGTCATAGTTTTTCGAATGCTCTTTCATGGATGATTATTTCTTATGCGTAATCACAAACTGATAGCGGCCGCTGCTGACTTTGAATCGATGGGCGGTCTCTTGATCGGGGAGAATGCCGACGCTTTGTGCATCGGTGATGGCTTTGCCGGATTCTGTCACGAGATCGCCGGCTTTTTTCGGAAGTTCGATGATCGCGGTGGTGTCCGGAGGAATCACGATTTCATATTCACTCGATGCATCGCTGACTTTCCAGTTGGAAACAATCATGCCACGGATGGAGCGGTGCGAGCACTTTACCCAAGTGAGATCAGCCACGGGTTGCGGGCGGATGAGAATCCTATCAAAGCCGACGGCATCGTCCATCGCTTGGATGCCGCCGAGATGACGGAAGAACCATGCGGAGATCGAGCCGAACATCGGATGGTTGTGCGAGAAGGTGTTGTCACTTTCTTTCCATGTTTCCCACAAAGTTGTGGCGCCATTGTCTAACATGTGTCCCCACGACGGAAAGGCCTTGCGGTTTGCCAGCGAGTAGGCAATTTCATGGCGTCCGCGCTGGGAGAGTTGCTCTAACAAAAACCGCGTGCCGAAAATCCCTGTGGTGAGCGAAGGACCATCGGCTGTGGCTGTCACTTCTTTCACGAGCGATTCAAACACGGCTTTTTCTGAAACATCGGGCACTGCCCCGAATCCGAGAGCGAGCGCGAGTTCTGATTGCGTGCCGCCACCGACTTTGCCGGATGCGGCATCGAGAAATTCCTTCGTCCATGCGGCGGCGGAATCCTCTGCCATTTGCTCGAAACGTGCCGCGTCTTTTTCATCGCCAATGAAGCGGCAGAGCCGTGCCATGCGTCGTGCGGTATCGATGAACATCGGCGTGGTGACAGGCGCACCGCCGAGTCGCACGAATGCTTCGTGATCGCCGAGACCGTAGGTGACCAGTCCGTCCTTGCGCTTGCCAGCCTCCAGATCAAACCAACGGATCGCAGCGGGGAGTTGTTCTTGGAGCAATGCGGTATCACCGTAGTGTTGGTAATGCTGCTCTAACAAAAGCGGGTGTGCCATCGCCCAGCCGACGCCACAATATTGCACTCCGACGAAGGGCGCGGTATCGGTGAAATTGCCATCGGGCTGTGCGCCATCGGCCCAGTCGCGTATCGTTTTCGCATAGAAGCCGGACATGTCATAGTTCATCATGTAGGCTTCACTCGTGACCGCGATGTCGCCACCGTAGCCGAAGCGTTCGCGGTGCGGGCAGTCCGACTGCACACTGACGACGTTGTTGACGAAGGTATTGCGGGTGATTTTCTGAATGCGATTGAAAAGTTCATTCGAGCAGGAAAACGTACCACCATCGGGCAAAGCGGAGTGCAAGCGAACGCCGCGAATGCTCTCAGGTTTCGGCGCTGCCTCCACGCCGCTGATTTCCATGTAGCGGAAGGCGCGGAAAGTGAAATCCGGGCGATAGGTTTCCTTGCCGCCGCGTGCGGTGTAGACATCTTGTTGCCAAGCAATGGCGGGTGCACCCGGTCCACCTATCGGACTTTCTACGCCTTCTTTGTTCTTGCGCATGCCCTTGATCTGCCCGCAGACGCTGGTCAGGGGATTGAGTGTGCCATCGTCGTTGAGAATCTCGCCGTAGCGCAAAGCGATTTTTGTTCCCGCTGGCACATCAAGATCGATCACAGGCAAGCCGGTGAAATTTTTCCCGAAATCCACGATGTGCAGTCCCTTGCTGATCGTCTTTACGCTGGCCACAGGAAACGTTTCTGTCTCCAGAACGGGCGGCATGTCGAGCAAAGGTTTGAGGGTTTCCAGTGGCGCATCGTTGACTCGCACGGCTTTCCGCTTCGCGACATCGAAGCCAGGCTTATCCCATCCGGAAATTTTCAAGCGTGCATCGCGCTCCTCGCCGAGGTAGATGCTATTGCGCAGAGTCGGACCAGTGGCGACTTGCCAATCGGGACCTGTCGTGATTTTCGTATGACTGCCATCGGCGTGATCGATCACCAAACAAGCGATTGCTCGCGGACGACCCACTTCCATGCTGCCGCGAATGTTGCGATGCCCCCACATGCGCAATGGAAGAGGATTGTACCAGCCATTTCCCAGTGCGAGACCGATGCAGTTTTCTCCCTCGTTTAAAGCAGCAGTCACATCATGCGAACGAAACAGAATCCGTTTGTCAAAAGCCGTCCAAGGTGGATCAAGCGGCGCATCAGCGAGGCGCTTTCCATTAAGGCTCGGCAAGGCATAACCAAGGCCCGCTACATGCAAACGGGCGCGCACGATCGGTTTGGCGATCTTGAATTCCTTGCGCAGAAGCGGTGCGGGATCCGGTAGATAAAAATCTTTATCTTCCGTCGGGTTGTCGCGACCATCATCGATCCAACGCGCACCTTGCCAATCCGCAGGCGACATCGGCGCGATCTCGATCACTGCAGGTTTGCTCCACGATGAACCATTGTCCGCATCATCCCAGCAACGCACTTTCCAATGATAGATGCCACCCGCGAGCAGCGGCTTTCCGGCATAGGACACAAATGGTGAACGCGACACGGCTTGCTTGCCCGAGTCCCACAGATCACCCTGATCCTTCGCTAAAATTTCCGCCGAACTCGCCACGAGAATCTGCCACGCCGATTGCGCCTGCATGCGGTCAGATGACTCCACCCGCCATGAGAGTTTCGGTTGTGCCGATGCCGTCAGTAGTTCACTACGACCATCGGCCCGCAAATCCAGGGGAGTTACTGCCGCATGAGCTAATGGAAAATGTAAGGCCACCATACAAACGATCGAACGTATAGAACTTGAAAACGCAGATGCAAAATTCATAAAATGGTTGTAGCAATTGCCCCAGCATTGGCAAGCCCTATCCCGATGGCTACCTCGCTGGATTGTATCCACCAAATTTTTCGACTCCGTGGTTTTTGCTTGGTCTTAGGGCGATAGTCATGCATCGTTTTTTTGATGCTACGCACGTTTTTGGGCTGGGAGAAAAGTTTGGTCGAATCGGCGGCGGAATGGCTCTGGGCGCGGCGTGATTCCATGGCTTCGATGTGTCTCGTGGTGCCGACAGCCCAAGCCGGACGACGTTTACAAGAGGCAGTCGCACAGATCGCGGCGCGCGATCAAGCAGCCGTGCTTGGTCTGCGAACCGTTACGCCAGCGTATTTCATCAAGGCGACTGATAGCGACATCGCCGATGAATCAATCGAACTGGTCGCATGGATGGAAGTGCTGGAAGCGATCGATGACTGGTCGACTTTGTCTGCGGCCTTTCCGCATGCGCTCGATGAAGAGGAAGCGCCGGGCTGGTCGCGTTCGCTCGCACAATCATTGGTGACTTTGCGATATCAACTGCAAGAAAATGGACTGCTCTTGCGCGATGCGGCGCTTCGCATGGGTCAGCATCATGATGCCGCGCGATGGAAAGTGCTGGCAATGCTGGAACTGCGTGTCGAGGCTCTATTGCGAGAGTGGAAATTGCGCAGTCGCAGTATCTTTCTGCAGCAACGTCATGCCGAAAGTATTCTTACGCCCTTGCCGAATGACTGCCACCAACTCGTGATTGTCGGGGTTACCGAGACTTCTCCTTTTGTCGTGCAGCAGTGGCGTCGTTCATTGAACGTTCAAGTGCTGATCGCGGCCCCACCGGAGGAAGCTGAACATTTTGATGATCTCGGTTTTCCCCGACTATCTTGGTGCGAGCGAAGATTGGGTTTTCCCGGTCGAAATGGCATTGCCGGAAATGTTCATCTTGTGGGAGATATCCGTCAACTTGCCGAGCAAGCAGTGGCCTGCGTGGCAAGGACTCAAGCGGCTTCAGATCAAGTGATGCTAGCCACTTGTGAACCAGCGCTTGGTCACCCGCTCGCGACGGCATTTGCCCGAGCGGGTTGGCACGTCTTCGATCCGGCGTCGGAAAGCAGCTCGCTTGATTGGCGCGTGTGGCTGAGGCATTGGCAGCGTTGGATGAGCCTGTCGAGTCTTTCGGTGGTCGCAGAAATGGCTGGCTTTCGGGAAACGCAGTGCCTCACAGGCGGTAGCACGTATGGATGGCTGAAGAGCTTGGGTATTTTGCGCGATCAATGCCTCGTTGATTCGTTCGATGACATCAAGCGATTGGTGGCCACGCAGTCATTACCGCGCGGACTTTCCGAAGATCAGGCGCAGCAGTTACTAGTAGCAGTGCAGCAACTGCATGACTGGCGTGCAGAGTTTTTGAAAAATGGTTTCTGCACAACCATGGAGAAATTGTTAGAGCGTTGGCAGCAAGATACGTTGATCGATACGAATGCCTCGGAATGGTTTGCGCGCATCCTCGCCTTGTGGGGGCCATGGGAAAAACAATTATCACGCGATGCCACCTTTTGGCTGCAACTGTGTTGCGAGCGCCTGCCCGCGGTCTCCGTTGACTTGCCGGACGAGCGAGCACTCGATGTCGAGGGCTGGCTGGAAATCCCTTTCCACAAGTCTACTCACTTGCTGATCTGCGGCATGGATGATCATGTCGTTCCCGCGCGTTGTGGCGGCGAACCATGGCTGACCATCACCAATCGCGAATGGCTCGGCTTAAATACCGATGCGCAACGCGAAGCGCGCGATGCTTATCTCTATCATGCGTTGTTAGAGTCGCACCGCGCCTATGGCACGATCGATATCCTATGCAGCAAAACCGATACGCAAGGCAAAATTCTGCGTCCATCCCGGCTCTTGTTGCGCGCGGGAGGCGAGGAGCTGGCTCATCGAGTAGCGCAATTGTTTGCGGAAGTACCTCCCGCTGATGCGCAGTTGCACTGGCATCCCGATTGGAAATGGCAGCCACGCAAGACGGAAGTAGCGCCGGAAAAAGAAGGCATCCGTAAGCTCTCGGTGACCGCTTTGCGCGACTACATCGCCTGCCCCTATCGCTTTTATTTGAAGCATGGACTCAAGATGAACCAATGCGATGGGGATCGAGGTGAGTGGAATCATCGCGATTTCGGCAATCTACTTCACGAGGTATTGGAAATGTGGGGCCTCGATCCGAGTGCGCGCGATCTCACTTCCGCAACCGCACTCACACAATATTGGCACGCGCAACTGGCGGCATTGATTGAACGACGCTACGGCTCTCGTCCGAATCTTGCCTTGCAACTTCAAACGGCAGCGTTACGACAACGTCTGGAATGGTTTGCGGACATCCAAGCACAACGTCGTGCTGAGGGCTGGCAGGTATGGAAGGTGGAAACACCCTTCACTCTTCTCATGCCGCCGATCACATTGCGTGGAAAAATTGATCGCATCGACTATCATCCCGCCACCGATGCTTATATGATGTGGGATTACAAATCGGGCAGACTCGATGATAAAGTCAAAGCCGCCCATCTCAAAAAACTCAGTGCGAAAACGACGATCCCGAGTCATCTCGCCAATGATGAGAGATTGCTCGTTACCGATGAGAACGGAAAACAGCAGCGTTGGATCAACTTACAATTGCCACTTTATTCTGCCGCTGGGCTAACGCCGAATGCGCCAGGAGTGGGCTACATTTGCCTTGGTGACGCCCGTGACAAAGTCTTTTTCGATCCATGGGAAGACTTCGATGCCAACATCACGCAAGCCGCCCGCGACTGCGCAGAAATGCTCATCGAGCGCATGGCAGCGGATGTCTTCTGGCCACCTAACGAAAAAGTCGTTTACGATGATTTTGATCTTTTAAGTGCTGGCTCCGATCTTGCGGCGATGACGATCGAACCGTGGTCACTTGAGACCTAACACATCCTGCATGTCGTAAAGACCAGCGGGTTGGTTGACGAGCCATTGCGCTGCTTTCACTGCACCGCTGGCAAAGGTCATGCGTGAGCTGGCTTTGTGCGTAAGCTCCACGCGTTCGCCATCGGCGGCAAACATGACGGTGTGATCGCCTACCACATCACCACCCCGCAAGGTGTGCATGCCGATTTCTCGCGCGGGCCGCGCACCCGTGAGGCCGAAACGTCCGTGCACGATGTCATCGTTGTAATTGGTATCGGTTTCCTCGTTGAGAATTTCTAACAAACGACGGGCTGTGCCGGAGGGGGCATCGATCTTATGACGATGATGCATTTCTGTCACTTCGATGTCGAACTGATCGTTGCCGAGAATACGAGCGGCATGGCGAGTCAACCAAAACAAAGTATTCACGCCGATGGAAAAATTCGGTGCATAGACGATGGGCAATGTTTTCGCCGCAGCGTAGATCAACTCGCGTTCTTCTTCGCTGTGACCCGTGGTGCCAATTACGAGACGCGTGCCATTTTTTACGGCTGCCTCTAACAATGTTTTGGTGAACGAATGAATCGTGAAATCGATCACTGTATCGGCCTTGGCGAGAGCGGTCGCGAGGTCTTCTCCGGCATCGTGCGTGGCGACGACGTTGACGCCTGCTTGCCGCGCGGCTTCGATGACAGCTTGGCCCATGCGTCCGGATTTTCCGGTGACGAGAAGTTGTGGAGATTCGGACATAAAAAATGTTAGATCAATTGAAACGATTGCAGCAGTTGGCGCAACGTCGTGGTTTGCGAATCTGTTAGGCCGACGAGTGGCAGGCGGAATTCGCCACCACAAAGCCCCATCAGATGCGCGGCGGCTTTGATCGGTACGGGATTTACATCGAGTGTCATCAGGCCACGCATGAGCGGGTAGTATTGCTGATGCAGTGCCGCCGATGCCGCGTAATCGCCATTGAGGCACAGCTGCACAAGACGACTCATGACGTTGGGGATGATGTTCGATGCCACCGAGACTAAACCAGTCGCGCCACAAATCATGAACGGCAATGTGAGTGGATCATCGCCGCTGAGCAGAGCGAAGTCAGCCGGTAGAGCCTGTCGCAATTGACTGATGCGATCCACAGATCCACCGGCTTCTTTGATCGCAGTGATGTTTGGACAAGCGACTGCGAGGCGTGCGGTGGTATCGACGCCGATCTCAATGCCCGAACGACCTGGCACGCTGTAGAGCATCACCGGCAACTTCGTGTTGTCGGCAATCGCTTTGAAATGCTGGAACACACCTTCTTGCGATGGTTTGTTGTAGTAGGGGCAGACTTGCAGTGTGCCCGTTGCGCCCATTTCTTCGGCGGCTTGGGTGAGTTCGATCGCTTCTTTGGTCGAGTTCGCACCAGTGCCGGCGACGACTTCCACACGACCTGCGGCAAACTCAATGGCGAGGCGAATGACTTCTTTGTGCTCATCCATGTCAACGGTGGGCGATTCACCCGTCGTGCCCATCGGCACGATGCCCGTCACGCCACCAGCGACTTGGAATTCCACCAATTTCTGAAACGCTGGCACATCAATGTTGCCGTCGCGAAAGGGTGTGATGATTGCGGTATAGGTTCCCCGGAATGACATGGTGGTAGGAGTTAAATTTCGATTGCGCCTTCAAAAACAAAGTCCGCCGGACCGCTGAGCGTGACATCGGTAAAGTCGTTGCCATTGGCGACGAAGCCGATTTCCAAAGTGTCGCCACCTGCCACGTCCACCTTCACCGGTGATGCCGCGCCGTTGAGCAAATGATGCAGCAAGGCACAAGCGGTCATGCCCGTGCCGCAAGCCAGCGTTTCATCTTCCACGCCGCGCTCGTAGGTGCGGATGGCGATGTGTTGCGGGCTGAGAACTTTCGCGAAATTCACGTTGGTGCCTGCGGGTGCAAAGGCAGCGTGATAGCGCAGGACCGTGCCGTATTTGAGGACATCGACGTTTTCAAGGTCATCGACAAATACAACCACGTGCGGCACGCCGGTGTTGATGAAATGGATGGCTCCCGTGAGGCCTTCGATGGCAAGATCGAGGTTAAGGCGCAGGTCGTGCGGGTTCGACATCGCGATGCGCACGTTTTCCTCAACCATGTGCGCCGAGAGTGTGCCGGCCATGGTTTCGAAGGTGACAACATCTTTCGTTTCTTCGGTCAAATTCGCGGTGAAACGCCCGAAGCAGCGCGCTCCATTTCCGCACATTTCCGCCTCGCCGCCATCGGCATTGTAGTAGCGGAATTTGAAATCGGCACCCTGCTCGGCGGGTTCAACGGCCAGCAATCCATCGGCTCCGACGCCCCGATGGCGATCGCAGAGAGCGGCGATGATCTCGTCATCGAGTTGGAGCGAGAGGTCACGGTTATCAACGACAATGAAGTCATTGCCCGCGCCGTTCATTTTGTAAAAGTGGAGTAACATAGAGTTTCGGCAGGGTGTGTAGGCGGAAATGACCCATCTTTCAAGCCTGCATTGTGAAATATCGGAGTTGAAGTGGTGAGTCAGCAGTGATCAGTGAGCAGTGGGTATTTGAGCGCCAAAGGCGCAACACCATACCAGCCTAGCGGCAACGCCCTAGGTCATGGCATCCCCCACCTATTTTGAGCCCTGTAGGGGCGATTCAATGTGTATTTGCCCAACTCACTGCGGTGCCTTCTTTTTACAAGCATAGCCTACGAGAAAAAAGCCGATGCCGAGGGGAATCACGGGAAGAAACACATTCGGGGCCGATTTTTTCATCTTTCCCGCAAAAGAATAGATGAGCTTCCTGCATTCATCGCCACTCAGATCCTTTCTCTCGTAATCAATTTCATCGGTTACACTCGAAACTACGGAACTAATGGTAATCCCGTATCCAAACTGAATCAAACCAACCCACCCTAGACCGATCATGATCAGACAAATTCCTGTGAACATTTGATTGGCGCGGGATTTCATCAGCTGCTTTTCTTCTCTCAAATGAAGCGTGTATTCTGAATGAACCGCGAGTACTGCTGCAGAGGTGCGAGGTTACGCTGGATGGTCTTAAATGCCATGAATCATTATTGTAGAGGATAATTTACTCCGGCGCTTCGGGGAGCTCAGGATTCGATAGCCGAAAAGTACGCCAGGCTTCCAGCCAATATCCAGTGAAATGTTCATCCGATTTTTCTGTCGGCCAGATTAGTCCGGATTTCCGATCAAAAATTACCATCAATGGAATGGTTTCCAGCCCTAGCTGTTCCCATGGATGAATTTCGTGTTGTGAGTAAATGCAGGTGAATCTCCCGTCAACCGATGATGCGGACTTACACTTACCCGACGCTTTGAGATCCCAGCCAAAGTAAGTCCATTCAGAATAAGCAGTCGTGCTGCCTACAATACGAACGTAGTAATTGTAAGAAATATCACCGTCATGTTGGTAACCTACCTGCATCTCTCCCAACTGGGTAATTGAGACTTTACCAATCGTATGATCCTCAATTGAACGGTTTCCCGAGGACAGAAATGCCCAAAATAGCAAGAAAATCACGGCAAAAATAGCCACAACGATTGCTGTAGCTTTATAAAGGATTCTGAGGCAACTCCTCACAATCTGCTGAACCGAGGGCATTGGTCCGAGTGAACTGGCCATAGGTAGTTTTTAGAGAGGTGATGTAAGCAAAAAATCTGTTAGCAGCTTAAAATGACCTTTCATGATTTGTAACTTGGTCCAGATGAGTTAACATCGTGCGGTGCGAAGCTTTCATACATCGGATCTATTAGCATAATTTCAGCTCGCGCTTGGTTGATGAAGTAGTCCAATTTGCCGCTGCTAAGATCAGCCTCGATTTGGGCGTCCCAATCAGACCAAAGTTCTTTAGTGGTGCTCATTTGTTGGCTAACTTACCAATCATTGTTAACAATGCAATTCCTTGCTTTTGAACTCTTGCGGAAACCTATAGGCAGAGCCAGAGCATATCCACGTTCTACGCGGTCCCGGCGGCTTGGGCTGCGTTACATGCGATCAACTTGAATAGGAGATCATCCGGCCATGGTGGCTCATTTTAACAGAATTACAGAATTTTCAGAATTCTGAACTGCGGGTCTTCAGATAAGTTCTAAGATTAATCTATTTGATTAATTCCATGCGTGTAAATTGAGAAATCTCACCTTTCTTATCAGTTAATGTCATGTTTTTCTCGCTCACAGACATAGTGAATTCTTTCAAACTTGTAAGCCCATTTACCTCCACTTGCATCTTCAATTTTCCGCCATCTGTGACAGCGTATTTGCCGAGAACAACTGAAGATCCATCTGCAATTTGAAGTTTGCCGTCTGGAGATAACTCCAGTTGGGATGGGCGGTCATTGTCTTGCCATTTACCAAAGTGATTGCTTTTTGAACAACTTACGAGAAATGTGAAAAATACGATGCTTAAAAGAATTTTTGCTGCTGTTTTCATTTATAAAGTAAGAATAAATATTTTTTGTAGCTCGCGATTCAAAGAGGCCATGAATTACAAATCCACCGTCCTGCCCGTTCGGAAACTCTCATCCGCAGCGGCTACGATGCGCATCGATTGGATGGCATCGGTCATGTGGTCGCTGAGGTCGATGTTTTCACGAATCGCTTTGAGAAAATATTCTTGTTCACGCGAGCAGAGTTCATCGTGATTCGGTTCGTCGTCGAGGCGTATCATTTCATCACTATGGACAAAATTACCGTTCGCATCGAGCGGCGAGTGATGAAGCTTGAGCGCTTGGGTTTGGGTGTGCGCGTTGACGTCGGCACTGTTGCCCTCGGCGGCGGCTTTGTCGGCGACGATGCTCACGCAGCCTTTCGGGCCGACGACGTCTTTGACGAAAAAGGCAACCTCGCTCATCATCGGGCCCCAACCCGCTTCATACCAGCCGACCGAGCCATCTTCAAAAGTCACTTGCAGATGCCCGTAGTTGATTTTTCCGGCGGGGAGTTCGTCGGTGAGTCGTGCACCGATGCCCGACACGCGGACAGGCCTGGAGCGCGTCATTTGGCACATCACATCGACGTAGTGAACGCCGCAATCGACGATCGGAGAAATCGATGACATCAGATTTTTGTGCGTGTTCCAGTTGGCTCCGTAGGATTGTTGATTGAGGTTCATGCGCATCACGAGCGGCTTGCCGAGAGTCTGTGCCATCTCGATGAACTTGATCCAGCTCGGATGATGGCGCAGGATGTAGCCGATGACCAATTTGCGGCCAGTGGCCACGGCCTTGGCGACGATGCGCTCGGCGGCTTCGACGGTTTCGGCGAGTGGTTTTTCGATGAACACGTGGCAACCGGCTTCTAACGCAGCGATGGCGTAGTCGGCATGAGTATCAGGAAAAGTCGAGATCGAAACGGCATCGGGCTTGGTCGTAGCGAGGGCTTCGTAGTAATCGCCGAAAAGTTCATAACCGCCGCCGAGTTCCGCGTTGAGAGCTTCGCGTGATGAAGCCGAACGCGTCACGAGACCACAAATTGAAAATCCCTCTAATTGATGATACGCCAGAGCATGAGAACGTCCCATGTGCCCGGCACCCACGCATAAAACTCGAATTGGTTGCTGCATGCCGCACGCTAAACAGCGCCCGCAAAGCTGTCGAGTGAGGAATTTTCACGCTTGAGAAATGCTGTCCCATGCCAGACCTTTGCTTCATGAAAAAATTCCTCCTGCTCGTGATGATCGCTGTGATTGTTGGTGGGCTGTTTGCCTATCGTCATTTCACGCAAAACGAAATCACCGTCCGCATCAGCCAGAAAGAGATCGATGCCATCCTTGCGAAGCAATTTCCGCGCGATAAAACGCACTGGAAGGTGGTGCACATTACCTACACCAATCCACGCGCGACGTTTGTTCCCGCTACCAATCAAGTGCGCATCGGGATCGACGCAAAAATCGTCGCAGGCATCAAGCCTTTCGAGCAAGAATTTCACGCTTCCACCACATTGCTCACCAACCTGAAATACGATGCAGATCGGAAAAAAGTGGTTCTCCACAACGCGCAGTGTGAGCATCTCGACCTACCTGTGATTCCCGAGCAATACCACGACATCACCAAGCAGGCACTGAACATCACCGCAGCTGCCTGTTTTGAAAAAATTCCCATTTATGAGCTCAAGCCACGCAACCGCAGTCAGCGCATCGCCCGCATGGTCTTGCGCGACTTGCATGTGGATCAGGACAAGCTTGTTTTTACGCTCAAGCTACCGGAGTGAAGCCGAAGGCCTTGGACTGCGGTGGGAATCACCGCTTTGATTCGCTCGTCGATGAGATAAAAGAATCATCCGTTGTTACCCATTTTCCTGAACGACCGGAAAGCTGCGATGCTCCGGCAGTCCAAGGTGGCTGCGCCGCTAGCTCACAGACACTCTAACAACTTCGCCAGATGTTCCTCGGGCTTGACCTTGGGGAAAACCGCTTTGATGCGTCCATCCGGACCGATGACAAAAGTCGTGCGCTCGGTGCCCATGTAGCTTTTTCCATACATGCTTTTTTCTACCCACACGCCGTAGCTTTCCACGAGTGCGTGGTCCTCATCACTGAGTAGCGCAAAGGGCAAGGTATGTTTTTTCAGAAACTTCTCATGGCTCTTAATCGGATCGATGCTGACGCCGAACACCACAGCCTTATCGGAAATTTCCTGCCAACCATCGCGCAGCGCACAGGCCTGCTTGGTGCAGCCGGGCGTGTCGTCCTTCGGATAAAAGTACAGCACCACGGTCTGACCGGCAAAATCCGCTAGCGACACGATCGTCGGTTCTTTGTAAGCACCGCCGATGGCGGCAACGGTGAAGCTCGGGGCCTTTTCTCCAATGGCAGGTTGTTGACTCATGACGGGCGAATCATAGACCGATTCCGTTTGCTGGCAAGATGTGTGGGCAGAAAAAGCTATTTCTGAATTTCGTCCAGAGGATTAAGCCATCGCAACCCCGGAAATCGAGCAAACCCCCGATCGGTGCTCACGAGTGTGGCACGATGCTCAATGGCCAACGCAGCCAGCCATGCATCGTTGATGTCATTTCCACAAAGTTGCAGCGACGTTATCATTTCCATTAACAACGATCCATGGCGAATGCCTGCGGCGAGCCGACGCGTGTGAGGATAAGTCCATAGATCATCTTGCCAAAAACCAAGCGCTTCCGCCATGGGCACAATCCGCAGCTTGGGCAAAGTGGTAATGCGCAAAAAAGCGACTTCTACTAATTCGCAAAGTCCAATATCGTCTTCTGCAGCAGCCGTGTCCATGAGCCAGCGGCGGCAGGCGGCATGCTCGACGGAAGCCTCGCGCAAGGCATGGATCAGAACATTCGCGTCGGGAAGGTAAAGAGGCATTACTCGGTAGGGTTGCGAATTCCGAGTTTGGCGGCATCATGGGCCAACTGTTCCTCTTCTGCTAACCGAAGGATTTCACTCCATGGGCGATTGTCGGATTCATGGGATTGATGCACGCGGAAAACATGTGTCTCTCTTGGAGCTGATTTTTCGCGTTGCAGCCGGGCTTGTAATGCCTCTTCCAAGAAACGAGTCATCGTCATACCCTGGCGAGCCGCTTCCGCCTTCGCCTCGCGGTAAATTTTGTCATCGATTCGTAACGTGGTTTGCATGACAGAAATATAGCAAATGCAATATTTCTGTCAAATTTATTCATGGTCTACGAGCTGTTGAGGGGCCACATGGCAAAATTCTAGTTGGGATATTGCCTCAAGGCTGTATGCTAAGTGCTGTGAAATTCTTTTTGAAGGTATGGATGGGGTGGATGCTTACCACGTTGGCGTGGGCGGCACCAGAGATGGATTGGCCGAAGGATTTGGCTCCGGCGACGAAGACCTTGCTGGAACGATCTCTTGCGGCGGCGGATGCGCACCCGAAGGTGCCATACAAAACTGGTGCCGAGAGCCCCAACGAGGGAATGGATTGTTCGGGCGCCGTCACGTATTTACTCGGGCTCGTCGGGGTCACACCACCGCGTAGTTCGGCGGCGATGCATGGATGGCTGTCTAAAACTACTACATTTGTCGTAGTTCCCAATGCGGCACGGGAAATGTCTCATCCTATCTATCAAAAACTGCGGCCCGGCGATCTGATTTTCTGGGCTCGCGAAGGTGAGGAAATCAGTCACGTGCACCTGTATCTTGGCAAGGAGAAAGCGGATGGACGACAAATCATGATCGGAGCCAGTGAAGGTAGATCGTATCGAGGAAAGGTTCTGACGGGATTCGGTATCGTTGATTTCAAGGTCCCCGCAGCGGGAAATCCCAAGCGCATTGTGGGCTTTGGGCCGGTGCCGATGAAAGACGCCAAAGCCTCAGAGGCGCGGCCGAAAAAATGATGCGCAGGCACATTATTCGCCGTGACAGCAACTCGGCAATGCATCGGCGGGCTTTTCTTGCGCAGCGGTCGTGAACGGCAGTGTGTCATGCAATCGCCACGCCATGACTACGGCCGTCGTGATCGCGAGTCCGCGTTGCAGACGCTGCATCGTGATCGGTTTGACCTTGGCGCGGAATTTATGGAACTGATGTTGCGCGAGCCACAAAAGCGGCACGGTGCCGAGCCCGAAGGCGAGAGTAAACTCCGCCCCTTTCGCGGGTGATCCTGAGAGTAATGCTACGCCGAATACCAGATAGAGTGGGCCGCAAGGTAATAGCGGAGTCAGCAAACCCATCATCGATGCCGCACCGAGTGTGGAAAAGCGTTTCGTTTGAAAACGGGCGCGAGCGGTGAAGCGATTGAGGATGGCTGGGCGCGGGATTTTTTTATCCAGACCAAAGGCCGATAGAACCAGCGCCACAACTAAGGCCCAGGGCAAGAGCACCGCGGGTGAATCAAAGAACCATTGCAGTGGTTGCTTGCCGAGGCTACCGCAGATCGCGCCGATCACTCCATAGGAAAACAAGCGACCCCCATGATACAGAGTAGCAGCCGTCATGCGCTCGCCCTCGGTTTTCGCGAGGGTGCCGACACCGCAGGCGATCGGTCCGCACATGCCCGCACAGTGCAGGCTGGTGACGAGGCCCGCAAGCAAGGCACCAGTGATGGTGGTGATTTCCATGAGTTATTTCTGGTGCATGACTTCGATGGTCTCGGGAGAATTTTTGACCGCTAAAGTAATCAAGGCGGACCAAGCGCTGATCAACAAAACAAAGGCCAAGACGATGTAGATCCAAGGATGACGATTGAGGAAGGACGAGTTCATGATGGTTAGATTGGGTAATAAGTTAGTGTGATTCGGGAGATTGTAAGGTGCGAGGGTCGGGACCGAGAAAGGGAATGGTTTCCACAAACTGCACATCACCGGGCTCGGCTCGAATGAGAAATTCAATCTCGCAGCGTCCGGTGTAGTCCGCATGAGGTACGATCACTACCGCCGTGCGCTTGGTTTCGCCAAGGGCGGGGATTTCAATCGCTTCGCTGCCGGCGGAAAGAGCAAAACCTTTAGGCGCATTGAGCAGCTCGACAGTAATTTTGGCCGGTTGATTGCGTTTGTTGAGAATCCGAAACTGAAAATGATTTCGCACCATGCTGCCATCGACATAATAAGGAGCTCCCCGCATGCGACTGAATTCAGCGGTGTAGGGCCGCGCGCGCGTGCTGGCGATCACGGTTAATACACCGAGACCTAGAACCGCCAATGCCATATAGGCAAAAATGCGCGGACGTAAAATACGCTTTTTTTTCTTTGTGAGGCCATTGAGCGAATCATAGCGGATCAAACCCCGTGGCTGATCAACCTTGTCCATGATCGCATCGCAGGCATCGATGCATGCGGAGCAGCCGATGCATTCAAGCTGCAAACCATTGCGGATATCGATGCCCGTCGGGCAAACAGTAATGCAGCGGCGGCAGTCGATGCACGCGCCGCTGGTTTTTCCTTTTGGCCCACGTGGTTCACCGCGCAGTTCATCGTAGCCGATGATGATCGTATCGTCATCAGTGAGTGCGCTTTGCAGACGACCGTATGGACACATCAAGATGCAGAACTGCTCGCGAAACATGCTAAAGCTGAACCACAAAATGCCTGTCAGCACGGTCACGAACGTGAACACCGTCGCATGCGCCATGGGGCCTTCTTTGACGTAAGAATACAGTCGCTCTAACGAAACGAAATACGACATGAAGACATGAGCGATCAGTGCCGCGCTGATGACATACAGGCTTTGTTTGATCACACGCTTGATGATTTTTACCCGTGTCCAGGGTGCGGCATCGAGCAATCGGCGCGCGGGACCATCGCCATCGATGAGACGTTCGATCCGACGAAACACATGCTCCAGAAACACCGTGTAAGGGCAGGCCCAGCCGCACCACAAGCGACCTAACAAAGCGGTTACGCAGAACAGTGCAAAGCCCAGTCCCGTGATCGCGAAAAACATCACCCATAAGTCCTGCGGGATCAAGGTTAGCCCGATGATGTGGAAACGGCGGTTTTCCACATCCAGAAAGACCGCCGGTGCGCCGTTGATGGGAATCCACGGCAGCAACACATACACTGCCAATAACAATGTGCCAAACAGACGGCGGTATTTCGTGAAGCGACCACTGACATCAGCTGGATGCAACACGTAGTGCGATCCATCGCGATTGATGGTCGTCACCGAGTCGAGATTCGGTTGCTTCGGTCCTGCACTTGCCATGGCGATACAGTAGTGCGGATTTTTGCCTGCGGCTCGGCGTCGCTTTGCATTTTCTCAGCAGAATTTATGCTTAAACCGCAAGATATGCGTGGTTATCAGGGCGAATGATACAACATCCACATTGGCACGGTGATGGTCAAATTGTAGAGTGCATGCAAAAGAATCGCATTCGTCAGCGATCGCGTGGCCAGATACAGCAGGGCCGATGCCGCACCAAACAGCCCGACGCTGATGGTGCCATACACATCATAAAAATGCGAAACTGCGAAGATGATCGAGGAAAGCCCCGCCGCGATCGCGAACCCACACTTGTGCAACAAGCCGCGAAACAAGAAGCCTCGATAAATGAATTCCTCTGCCAGCGGTGCCATCAGGCAGGCGGAAATCAACCCATACACCAATCCCATCCAGCCTTTTTCCATCGCGTCCAAATGTTCCGTGGGATCCAGTGTCTCAAACTGCTGCATGAAGCCGAAAAGCACAAAGTCGGCGATCAAGAGCAGTGCATACAGTGCGAGGATGATGGTCCACTGCGGGCGCCGTAAGAGTTCAGATGATCGCGCCACCCATGCCGGCTTGCGATACAAAATCCATAAGATCGCCGTCGCTGGGATCAAGCGCCACAGCGTATCAATGCTCATTTCCCACCACCACTGCCCAGTCCATTCTGCGCCTAGTGTCGTCGCAGCAGTCACCCAGTAGTTATTCAGCATTTCCGCGCCGAATAGCAACGTGCCAAGCAAGGTCAGCGAGATGCGTGCGGGATAGCGCACCACGTTACTCGTGCGCACACTTTGCAATGACCGCCGCAGTCCCCTCAAGCCCTTCGGCACAAGACAAAGCCCAGCGAGAAACAATCCATAAGCGCCACAATTCGCCAGCATGGTCCGTTGATACAGGCTCTCGTTTTTCAGTCGTTGCGCAGCGATTTCATCATCGAGGTCGTAGATCTCATTCGCATGCGCAATTTTTTCTCCCTGGGTGACATCCCACCACAGCGCATTTTCGCTACCAAGGCGCTGTTCCCATTCCCGCCAATGTTGCACATTCATTTTCGACGGTGAAAAACTTTCCGCGATGAGTGGTTCCAACGTTCCATCCGGCATGTCTTTCGTGAATTGCCATTGCTGATTCAAAGTGGCCATGGCCGAAAGTCCTCGTGAATCCAGTTGATTTTGTTCCGCAAGTTCGTTGAGAGAGTCGTATGCCTGGCGGCCGAGAACAGCCGGATCTTGATAACTCAGCAGCCATTTTTCCCACGCCGGGCGATTTTCTAGCACGGCATTGAGTCGATGCAGCCGATCCCATGCCTGCAATTTCGCTTCCTGCATAGCTGAATCAAATACCAGCCCGCCATGGCGTGGCCTGTTGTAGCCGTCCACAATGCCCCATAGCCACCAGAATCCTAAAACCCACAGCACCGCCACAGGCACACGCATCCGCGTGAAGCGACGCAGTTTTCTCCAACCCAATCGGTTGTCTTCAGACGCCGGCCTCATGCGACTCATACCTGTGAAATAAACTTCTCATAGCACTATGGTACGGAAGCCCCTTCCCAAATCGAGAAAAATCGAATCTTTGGAATCAGGCATTCAGCGATACCACACGACGGTGATCCCATGAAGTGAGGAATGAAATGTCTGAATCTGCACGATCTCGATTTGTGGATTGAGATTGATCCAGTCTTCGGCTTTCTGCTGGCTCTTGTCGATCAGCGAAAAATCAAAACTCACCTCACCCAGTCTTGCCCGCAGGCTTTCATTAAAAACAGCACGCTTGATGGGATTTGTCGTGCTGCCAATCGCATCGGCGGGCAAGGGAGGTGGTGTGTTCATGATTTGGTTCGAAGTGGATGGCATTGGGCTCGACGTGATCAATTCTATGTCACGATGATGGGAATTGGAAATTGGGACCTTTCTTTGGTTCCTCCACAGGCTGTTGTGGGGTGACTCTGCCATCGACAACGCCATCTCTGCGATCAATCTCAAAAATCTTAGCCGCTAGTTGCTCACGCGTGACTCCGGAATTGTCCGATAGTTTCTCAATCAATGCCTCCATGACGATGGTCAATTGAGCAACCTCGGCTTCCAGTTCTTGAATTCTTTTCTCGGAAGAGGAACGCTGCTGTTGACTCCGTGATTGAGAGATTCGCGCTTGCGTGTTCCCCATCGATGCCGCATCGGCAATACGACGAAGATGGCTTGCTTGCGCGATCTCAGGAAAGAAAAAATCGAAAAGGCTCATAGGATCAGAGGATTCATGGTTCAGCAGCAAACACTAACGATTTTGGCAAAAATCACAATCTCCTTTTGTTCGGGATCTCGCACATTTCACAAGAATGAAAATGAAACAACTTTGGAATATCATGACTTACCATCTTAAAGAGTTAGCAACCAGTGCATGACTCAAGTTGGAAATCTTTTTCTTTTTCTTTTTCCATTCGACAGATACTCCGTAAATTGCTAATGAATGGAATTACATTACGGAAAATTGTGGTCGCTCAACCGTCATTTTACGCGCACACATGGCCCCATCGCACGCTTGGAGCTGGAAAACCTCGTTCCGTGACTTTAGGTGAATGCATTCAGCTTAGGCAACGTGCCACTTGTCTCGAATCTTACACTAGGGAGCGGCACCTCATTTTCTCGGTACTGCCACTTCCGTGGCTGGTACGGTCACTTCGGTGGCTGGTACGACCGTTTAAGTGCCTGTTACGACCATTTAAGTGCCTGGTACGACCATTTAAGTGCCTGGTACGACCATTTAGGTGCCTGGTACGACCATTTAGGTGTCTGGTACGACCGTTTAGGTGTCTGGTACGACCATTTAGGTGCCTGGTACGACCATTTAGGTGCCTGGTACGACCATTTAGGTGTCTGGTACGACCATTTAAGTGCCTGTTACGACCATTTAGTTGTCTGGTACGACCATTTAGGTCCTTGGTACGGGCACTTTGACCACCTTCCCCCAAAAGAAGAAACAAACAAAACATAACAAATAAACAAAACTACCATGCAAGACGACTACGCCAACCGCCACAACATGTTCCTCACGGTGCTCAAGCTGCTGGAAAGCCCTGAGTATCTAGGCACATGGAAAAACCAAAAACCACTCCCGTTCACCGCCCGCGCCGCCCAACTCGGCCCCATGGTCAACGCGCTCACCGACCTCATCGCCGCCCAGCAACTCGCCACCACCGGCTACGCCGAAACCAAAGCCCGCGAGGAAGCTGAGCTAGAAAACATCGCCTACGATATCAGCCAAACCCTCGTCGATTGGTATGAGGAAAACGGCCGCGACGGCGATGCCGCCCACATCGACCTCTCGCTCAGCTCCTGGCAGGACCTGCGCGACTCCGAACTCATCGCCAAAGCCCGCGTCCTCCACCAGAAACTCACCGAGGCCCTCGACACCGATGCGACCGCCCTCGCCGAGTACGACCTAACCGCCGCCGATGCCACCCAGCTCGACAAAGAACTCGGCGACTTCGAGAAAATCACCGCCGATCCCTCCTTGGCGATTTCCAAGCGACGTTCCTTGACCGTCACCCTGCGGCCCAAGTTCCGCGAAGTGAGCCAGCTTCTGAAGAAGATGGATCGCCTCGTCCCCCGCTTCCGCAAAACCGAAGCTGGCACCGCCTTCGCCAATGCCTGGTCCGCCGCCCGCATCATCCGCGACCTCGGCGGTTCCGCCCCGCAGCCCACCCCGCCGACAACGTAAACGATCTTATTCACCCCGCGCTTGGAAACCACCCTTCCGGGCGCGGGGTTTTTTTCTTTACCCGCAGATTCCTTTCCCTAACTTCCGTCATATCTCATGGCAGAAATCACGATTCACGACATCCTAGCGCAATTCCGTGAAGGAGAACTTCACAACCTCGATTAACTCTCTTTCCTAGCTCATATTAGTTCAATAGACACACCATGTCCTTCAAACTCGAAGATCTTCCTTACCAGCGACAAGCGATCAGTGCCGTCGTCCGCCTTTTCGACGGCCAACAGCGCAATTACTTCGATCTTCAACTTACCGGTGATTGCTACCCGAACCGGCTCGATCTCTCGCGTCAAGAAATCATCGCCAACATCGAGAAAATCGCCGCAGAAAACGGCATCTCCCGCGGCGAAGCGAGCCTCTGCATCGATCCCGACTACTGCATCGAGATGGAGACAGGCACGGGAAAGACCCTCGTTTACCTGCGCACCATTTACGAACTCTGCCGCGAATACGGCTTCACCAAGTTCATCATTCTCGTGCCGTCCGTCCCCATCCGCGAGGGCGTGCTCGACACGATCGAATCCTTTCGCACCCAGCTCGAACGGCTCTACAATATTCCGCTTCACGCTTTCGAATACGATAGCAAGAAGCTCACGAAGGTAAAACGCTTCATCGAGGGCACCGACCTTCAGGTCATGGTCATGACCACCCATTCCTTCAGCGCGGATGACAATATCATCAACCGTGCCGACCGCGACGATTCTCCCGACGGCATGTCCTACTGGGAAGCACTCGGCAAGGTGCGCCCCATCGTCATCATGGACGAACCGCAGGAGGGGATGGATACAGAAAACCTCCGCCCACGTTTAGACGCTCTGGATTCTGTCGCGCGCATTCGCTACTCCGCCACACATAAAACCGTGCGGAATCTCCTCTATCGCCTTACACCCTTTGAGGCTTACAACCAGCGACTCGTCAAAAAAATCGAAGTTCTTTCCGTCGCAGAAATCAACGATGAGGCCACACTCAAAATCGAACTCGTCGAGATCCAGACCGGAACTGGCGCACCCAAGGCCAAGCTCAAGGCATGGCGACAAATGGCCACCGGTTTCAAATACGCGGAAACAAAGTGGCTCAAGGACGGCGACTCTCTGGAAGATGCCACGAACAACATCTCCTACCGGGATTTCAAAATCTCTCACATCCGCGCAAAAGGCCTACGTGGTGGCGATGCCATGGTGAAATTTCACAATGGCGTGGAGCTTACTCCGCGCACCACCACCGGCGACATCAAGGGTATCTTCCGCCAACAACTCTAATGGCTTTGCTACCGCCATTTCGAGAAGGTGGAAAAACTCAAGCCCCTCGGCATTAAGCCACTCTCCCTTATTTTTATCGACCGCGTGGCGAACTACATGGACCCAGACGGTATGATCAAGGTGCTATTCCTCGAAGAATTTCCCCGCGCCTATCAGGATTTCTACAAGATAGCCGCTCCGGCAGGCTTCGCCCATGAAGTGCAGGCCTACTACTTCGCCAAGACCAGTAGCGGCGAGTTCACGGATAATGAAAACTCCATGGCCAAGCAGCGGGAAATCTACGACGAAATCCTCCGCGATAAAGAAAAGCTGCTCGCCTTTGATAATCCGCGCCAGTTCATCTTCTCCCACTCCGCACTCGGCGTCGGCTGGGACAATCCGAACGTCTTCAACATCGCCACGCTGAATCAAACCTACTCGGACACGAAAAAACGCCAAGAAATCGGGCGCGGCCTGCGCATCTGTCGCAATCAGTCAGGCCACCGCATTTACGATGACGACACCACCCCCGAAGGCCAAGAGGTGAATCTCCTCACGGTCATCCCGAACGAAAGCTACCAGACTTTCGTCACCCAATATCAATCCGAGCTCCGTTCCTACGTCCCCATGCGGCATTCGCCCAAGGGCAAGCCGCCCGCCAAGAAAAAAGTCACTCTCAACCGCGCACGCTTGGAAGGAGATTCCTTCAAAAAATTCTGGCAGCGACTCTCTCTCCGCACCGACTACAGCGTTCACTTCGAGGAAGATACTCTCATCCGCGATTGCATCGCCAAGATCAATCAAATCACCCTCGAACACTACGAGGCAGCGATAGAGATCAATCGCATCGATGCGCTCTCCGCCACCGCCGAGGCCCGCTCTACCTTTGGCGGTGAGGAAAAAGTTCGCCTCGCTGCTGATTTCACCGCCATGGACCTCATCGAGGAACTCTCGGAAAACACAGCGCTCGCTTACCCCACCATTGTGGAAATTGTCAAAGGTCTCACCAATCTCGATCAACTCGTCCGCAATCCGCCGCGCTATCTCCATCTAGCTACGGAACACATCAACCGCATTGCGCTGGAAGAAATGGTCCGCACCATCGAATACACGCCCACCGGCGAAAGCTACGGGCTGGACCTTTTCAAAGACATCATCGAGACCTACCGTGCCACCGTCCCCACACCGAACACAGGTATCTATGATCATGCCATCCTCGATGCTGAATCCATGCCGGAAAGCCGCTTCGCCAATGAGGCCGACCGCCACCCGCGCGTCCGCGCTCTACTGAAGCTACCGGATTGGTATAAAATCCCCGTGCCCTCGCTGAAAGGCGGAAGTTCCTCCTATACGCCAGACTTCGGCGTCGTCATCTCCCATAAGGGCCTGCGCGATGATCAGGAAGTAGAAATCCACCTCGTTGTAGAAACCAAATCCACCGACAACATCGATGAGCTCGATGCTGATGAACGCATGAAAATCCTCTGCGCCATCCGCCACTTCGATGCCCTCGGCATCTCCGCTAACACTACGCTCATTTATCAGGCTCCCGTGTCCCGCTTCGATTCGAACGCCCGCGAAGACGAAGCCGCATACGGTGGACAGCCACCCGCCATGGGCTTCTACGCCCCCCGCGATAATTTCAGTGGAACATTATCAGCCGCCACTGCCACTCCTAACTCTTAATTCTCTCTCATGTCAGATCCATCTAACACTCCGGAAACTTTTAACGAACTGTTGCCCCTCACTCCGGATGGCCGCGACGAGCGCCTTACCGAACTCAAGCGACTGTTTCCCGATCTCTTTACGAATGAAGGCCGCCTCAATCCAGATGAACTAAAGCAACTCGTCGAGCCCAATGAAGTGCACGAAACGGAACGCTACGAATTCAAATGGTATGGCAAGGCCGCTTCCAAACGCGAGGCCTTCACACCCACCACCGCCACCCTCGTCTATGATGAAACCCGCTCTGTGAATCCAGATAAAGCCGATGGCAACATGATTATCGAAGGCGAGAATCTGGAAACGCTGAAACTACTGCTCAATGCCTACCGCGAACAGGTCAAGTGCATCTACATCGATCCGCCATACAACACAGGTGGTGATTTTGTATACAAAGATAATTTTCGCGAAGAGAAGGCTAAATATTGGGAAGAAATTGGAGTCAGCAACGCCGGAGTAAAACTTGAAACCAATACAAAAGCTGACGGGCGTTACCATTCAAATTGGCTTAGCATGATGCACGCACGCTTATTAGCTGCGCGTCAACTTTTACATAAAAATGAGGGTATTATTTTTGTCTCAATTGATGATAACGAAGTAACGCATCTACGGAAATTAATGGATGAAGTTTTCGGTGAAGAATGCTTTGTGGCCATTTTTCCTTGGAAAAAACGCACTGCCAAAAGTGACGTTCCTTACGGGATTTCACAAGACTTTGAATGGATTGTTTGTTATGCTCGCAGTGAGTTTATTGCTGGTTTAGAGTTCACGCGTAATTACTATAAAACGGATGATTATGAAGATCGTTGGAGATTAGCGGATTTGACTAAGCAAACTACAGCTGATGAGAGAGATAATTCAGCATTTGATTTGATCGATCCAAAAACGGGCAAAGTTTATCCCTTCAACCCTCGACGTGTATGGGCTATAACAAAAGAAATATTTCAAGATTATTACGATAAAGGTAAAATCGTTTTTCCTGACGACTATGATTTCCTTGGAATATCGATCCCAGCTTTCAGAGTTTTTGAAACGGAAGATAAAGCTAAGGCGTTGAAAAAATTTGGTGAAGATACTGCAATTAAGGCAGTATCAACTCAGCTCCCCAAGGAGGTTGGAATGACAGAAACAGGTAATAAAATGATCGATATGATATTTGGAGGTCGACCATTTGGATTCTCCAAGCCGCCCAATTTGATCAAACATTTCTTGAACATTATACGTTCAAAGGACTTTTTAGCACTAGATTTTTTCGCCGGTTCTGGAAGTATGTGCCAAGCAATTTTGGAATTAAACAAATTTGATGGCGGCAATCGAAGATTTGTTGCCATACAGATACCTGAGAAAACGCAAGATACTAGTGAAGCTGCGAAACTTGGCTTTAAAACTATCTCATCCATCACTATCGAGCGAGTCAAACGAGTCATTCAAGGCTACGGCGAAAATCCTGACCCGCTTTCTGATACTGGCTTCAAAGTTTACAAACTCCAGAAATCCAACTTCCCGCGTTGCGAGTTCAAGCCTAACCCTGCTGTGGACGAAACCGAGAACGTCGCCGCCCTAAGGCGTTACATCGACGAGAAAGAAGCCGCGTTTTTTCTAACGCTTGATCCACAGGGCGAGCAAGCCGTCTTCGATGAAGTCATGCTCAAAAACGGCTTCCAGCTTCACTACACCCGCACCCGCCGCGAGGATTTCGCCGATAACACCGTCTATGAAGTCACCGATCCCCGCCGCAGCGCCCTCGTCTGCCTCGCCTGGAACGAGAGCATCAAAGACGCCACTATCAAACGCCTCCGCGACCTCACCGAAGCAGGCGAGTCCCCTTTCTTCATCTGCCTAGAACGCTCCCTCAGCACCACCAGCAAATGGAACCTCCGACACTTCCTCGGCAAACACTTCAACGCTTTTTGACATGCCTCAAAAAAAATATCGCATGCCTTTATGGTTCGCCATCCCAGCATGGATAGCAGTCATTGCCACCATCATCTATTTCTCACGACCGACACAGGAAAAAACCCCGCCCAAACGTCAAAAAAGCTACATCCAAGAGGAACTTGATCGCCAGCTCTACCGCGATATCGAGAATGACCCTGATTCGAAAAAACAGCAAAAAAGGATATAACTAAAAACAACAGCATTTTTCTGTGCTCAGGTCGCTGTGGATTTCTGAGAACTTCTCTTGACAGCGGCGCTTAAATTAACTACTCATAAGAACACCTTCGCATGATGCTCTACAAACGCCAAAAGCTCTTACTCGATCTCGTCCAAGCGGCGGGCGGGGAACTTGCGGCCACTGATTTACAGAAGCTGCTGTTCCTCTACGTGCACCAATGTGAAGCGGCGCCTAGCTACCGCTTCGTTCCCTACCGATTCGGTTGTTTCTCGTTTCAATCCTACGCTGACCGTAGCTTGCTGGTGGAGCGTGGTATGCTTTTCAGCGCGGAGGATGGGATGTGGAAGATTACCCCGAAGGCCATACCGTATTTGGATCAGAAGCGCATTCCGCAGTTGGCACATTTTCTGACACGCATCGTGCCCGAGCGCGGTGATACCTTGGTGAGCAGACTCTATCGGCTTTTCCCCTACTACGCCTGTCGCAGCGAGATCGTGAACCGGATTTTACCCGATGCCAATGACCGCCAGCAAATCGTTTCCCAGACTCCCGTAGCTTGCGACAAGGCCCTTTTTACCATTGGCTATGAAGGCGATAGCATTGATGGGTATCTTGACCGATTGATACGCAACAACGTGAGTTTGCTATGCGATGTCCGGCGCAATCCGCTGAGTCGTAAGGCGGGCTTTTCCCGCGAGCAGCTTGCCACTTATTGTGCCAAAGTGAAAATCGAGTATGTGCATCTGCCTGAACTTGGCATACCCAGCCATCGTCGTCAGGAACTCACTACGCAAAAAGATTACGACATTCTGTTCGATGTGTATCGTCGCGAGGATTTGCCGACGATGCGCCCCGCCATCTTGCAACTTGGGCAACTCATGGAGAAATACCAACGAGTCGCCCTGACATGTTTTGAGAAAGAGCACCAATGCTGCCACCGTCATTGCGTGGCAGAAGAAATGAACAAACTCATCGAGGGCTGCCCGCAGCCAATCCACATCTAACACCATGCCTAAGGAGCTCATCCTCATCACCGTCAAAACCTACCCGACTCTGTCGGCGACCTACGGGGAATTGGTATGCACGGCCGGGCTGCGCGAGGATGGCTCATGGATTCGGATTTATCCGGTGCCGTTTAGGAGCATGGAGGATTACAAAAAATTCGAGAAATACCGCATTATCGAGGCCCATGTTAGCCCCAGCCCCAAAGACAACCGTCCCGAAAGCCACAAAGTTGATATCGACACTCTCACGCTCACTGAGACGAAGCTCTCCACAGCAGACCACTGGCGCGAGCGGCGAAATTGGGTTTTGGCACGCGGCAAGGTCTATGATGATCTGACCGAACTGATTGCTGCCGCAAACAAGCGGAATGAACTTTCCCTTGCCACATTCAAACCCGCAGAAATCCTTGACTTCAAAGCCGAGTCACAATCCCCCGATTGGGATCAGGAAAAAATCGCAAAACTACAGAATGATTCCCAGCAAGGCAGCTTGTTTGCGGAACTCCAGCCCCGGGCAGTCACCAGCTACGTGAAAAAATTACCATGGAAATTCTCCTACAAACTTCGAGATTCGAAGGGGCGGATCAGCACCATGATGATTGAAGATTGGGAGATTGGCGCTCTCTACTGGGGTTGCCTTCAAGACGGCGCAACGCCAGAAGAAGCGGTGCAGAAAGTAAGAAAGAAGTTTCTCGACCACTTCCGTCAACAAGACCTGTATCTATTCCTGGGCACAACACGCGAATGGCATGGTCGCGGTTCCAACCCTTTCGTGGTGATCGGCGTTTTTTATCCACCGATACAGAACCAACGTGAACTTTTTTGATATTTCCTAACAAATCATAAATCAAGATCTCAAAACCATGTTTGGCAAATCTTCCCAAAACCCGAATCATCTCCGCGTCATCAAAACGGCGCGGACGTTCAAGAAAATCAATGCCGCCGCCCAAGAGGGCTTCCGGCCTTTGGTCAAACCCGTGATTCCTAGCCCTGACATTCACGAAATGGTGGCAGTCTCTCAAAACACCATCACCGGCGAAATCATGCTATCGGGAGATTGCCGCTATCCTTTTGATGAAGGATACGAATGTGTCGTTCCTTACACTTGCTACTATCCCTATCATTTCCCGCAGCCGTACGCGGCCTACCTGATCCCTGCTGATTTGAAGGAAGGGGAGCAAGTGTGGATCGAAGATTTGATCGAAGACATCGTCGCCGTCTTTGGCAATCAGGGATACCAGCCACGTCTAAAATCATGCGAAGCGGTTTGGGAAAATGGTAATTTCCGCATTTTATTTGACCCCGAAAAGGATGCGGAAGTCTGGATAGGATAATGAAAATCGACCCTACAAACGCCGCGCTCTACACGGATTCAGGACACTTTCTGAAAATTTTAAAGTGTCCGCTACACAAAACTTGGGACAGTTTAGCGAGAACCGTCCCCGGAGTGCGCCACTGTGATTCCTGCGCGCGCCACGTGCATGAAACCTCGACACTCAGTGATGAAGACCTCCAGTGCATGATCCAGAAAGATCCAGACATTTGCTTAATGGTTTCACCCCGGCAAAGCAACTGCAGCATTCTTCCCAAAGCCATGCAACACCGTAAAAGATCATCCCACGGCTAAAAAACCATGGTATAGGGACAGGAAAAATGCTAATTACTAATAACAAATCATAACTATCACTATGAAAAATGTTAAATCACAACGAATCGGGAAATTTTTACCAGTCTTGACTATAACCCTATTTTTGTGCCTTATAGGCATAATAAATGCTGAGCTTTTGCCTGACAGCATAAAAAAATACGGCACAACTCCGCTGTCCACTGATAAAACGTTTCAGTTGAAAAAATTTGAAGCACCGTTGCCAGAAAAAAAGACAAGTGGCTATGTTTGCGAAGACGATCTACAAAATAAGATCATCAAGGTGAAGAAAAAGACCGGCGAAGAATACTACCAGATCAAGATACCGAGCATTGAAACTCTTTCACCCAAGCTGAAACGCTACGATGGCGAAGCATTCCGTGAGGCAAGCGCTACACTCAATGGCGATATCATACTATGCTACCATGAAATGGATGAGTTTTATTACTCGTAACGCGATCATTCATTTTTCTTACTGCCAAGCTATACGAAAGAAGTTGATCAAGTGCAGCAATTTAGTAGTTGGGTGCAAATCGACGAAGATTACTTTCTTGCGATTTATTTTGATGGAGTTTCTACTAAATGTTCTGGATATGCCATGTTTCATGCGGAAACGAAGAAACTGTATCAACTGAAAATTCCCGCAGACATGATCATTGAGGGTGAGTACACTAATTTAACGGTATATGATCCTTCGAGTCGAATTGTGCATGCGAAACGCTGCAAGGATTCAGATCCAAGGCTTTGTGGAGATTTAGAAGTGATCGCAGATGCTGGCTACTACAAAATCGAAGAGGTAATTGCGAAGCCTTAAATTTACAGCTCCGTCTAGGTGTCCGATAGCGAAAATCATAAATTACCACTGCCCCAAAGAAAAACCACCTTTCCCGTGAGTGTCTCACAAGAAAAGGTGGTTGAATAAAAGCGTTGCTTTAAAGGATTAGCCGTTTGCCCATTCGCCTTCCAGCGAACGAGGGGCGGGTTTGTCTTTTTTGCGAAGAGCGTTGCGCATCTTGGTGAGAGCGCTGTTTTGCAACTGACGGATCCGCTCGCGGGTGACACCGAATTCGCGGCCGACTTCTTCCAAAGTCAGGGGACGCTTGCCAGTGAGACCGAAACGTTCGTCGATGATCGCGCGCTCCCGGCTGTCGAGCACGGTGAGCAAGCCATCGAGGTTGTCGTGGAGATTCTTGTCGGAAAGCAGGTCAAGCGGGTTCGATGCTTTTTCGTCGCCGATGATTTCGCCGTAGTTCGTGGTCTCACCTTCATTGATGGGGGCATCGAGCGAAGTCGGACGTTGCGATGCTTGTTTCAGCATGGCGAGCTTGCGACGAGGGATGCCGGTTTCTTCAGCGAGTTCTTCATCGGATGGTTCACGGCCGTAGGCTTCGGTGAGCATTGCGGTGATGCGGCGCAGTTTGGCGATTTTATCGACCATGTGCACGGGCAGGCGAATCGTTTTGCTTTGATTGGCGAGGGCACGTTTGATCGATTGCTTGATCCACCAGGCGGCGTAAGTGCTAAGCTTACCGCCTTTGACGGGGTCGAAACGATCCACGGCCTTCATCAAGCCGATGTTGCCTTCGGAAATGAGGTCGGACACGGGCATGCCGTAGCCGGCGTAGTCCTGCGCGATTTTCACGACCAAACGGAGGTTTGCCTGAATCATCAGATTCCGCGCGGCTTGATCGCCCTTCTTGATTTTTTTCGCTAACTTGACTTCGTCCTCGGGAGTGAGAAGCGGAGTCTTTGCGATCTCCTTCATGTAAGCCTTCATGCTGCTGTCGAATTCTGATGCCATAATATTCTCCTTGTTAATTACCTATAGTTGTAACGTCACCGCCTGTGGAATTATTCGAATAATCGGAAAAATCGCTTTTAAGACAGACGGAAACGTCGTGGAAACAGAAGTGGAGCACGAACCATTCCGAATCGATTCTTCGACGGGAATGTTGATAGATGGATGGTTTTTCCGCATCGCTTGCAAACCGATTACCAAAGTGACCGCATCAAAGTGACTCTCTGTGACATTGTGACACGACAATAAAACCGCCACATCGCAGAAAAATTCGAGTCTCACTGCAAAAGATGATTGCCAAATGCCGGAAATGACGGCAATTTTCCACTGTTCAGATGATTACTCGAATATATTCAGCTGCCTTGCGCGGGGTCGATGCCCAAGAAGTGGAAGTGGAGGTCAATGCCTGGGGCTCGGAAAAGCCACAGATCTTTGTCGTTGGTCTCCCCGATGCCGCGGTGCGGGAGTCGATCCAGCGCGTGACCTCGGCGATCATTGCCTCGGCATTGCCCTTTAGCGATGGCAGTAAGACGGTGAATTTAGCCCCTGCCGATGTGAAAAAGGAAGGGCCCTCGTTTGACCTGCCGATCGCGCTTGCCATGGCATCCGCCTGCGGGGAATTGGCCTTGCCCGCGGACGATTGTTATGTCGCGGGAGAGCTAGCACTCGATGGCACGGTACGACCGATCAAAGGCGCGCTGCCGATTGCGTTAGAAGCTCGGGCGCAAGGAAAAAAACGAGTCATCGTGCCGACGGCGAACGCACCCGAGGCGGCGATTGTGGAAGGCATCGAAGTCTATGGCGTGGACTCGCTGCACCAGACATGGGGATTTCTTACCGGCACCGAAGCGTTGGCACCGTGCGTGATTGATCGGCAGGCATTTTTCGAGTCGCACCGGCATTACGATGTCGATTTCGAAGAAGTCAAAGGGCAGTATCAGGTGAAGCGCGCGTTAGAAATCGCCGCGACTGGTGGACACAATATTCTGATGGTCGGCCCACCGGGCACGGGTAAGTCGATGCTCGCCAAACGACTGCCGAGCATCTTGCCTGACATGAGCGAAGAGGAAGCGATCGAGACGACAAAAATCCACTCCATCGCCGGCTATCTCGATCCGAAAAGGTCGTTCATCACCACGCGTCCGTATCGCGCGCCGCACCACACCATTTCCGATGCGGGATTGCTCGGCGGTGGCACTAATCCGGGACCGGGCGAGGTATCGCTATCGCATCATGGCCTCTTATTTCTCGATGAATTGCCCGAGTTCCGTCGTCAAACGCTCGAGGTAATGCGACAGCCTTTGGAAGATGGTCACGTGACAATCTCTCGCGCTGCTGGCTCGCTGACTTTCCCTTCTCGTTTCATGCTAGTGGCGGCGATGAACCCCTGTCCTTGTGGCTATTACGGCGATGCAAAACGAGAGTGTCGCTGCGGGTCGCGGGCGATTGAAAAATACCGGCAGAAAATTTCCGGTCCCTTGTTAGATCGGATCGATATCCATGTGGAAGTGCCGTTGGTGGATTTCAAAGAATTGTCCTCCACGGAACTCGGCGAAAAGTCCTCCACCATCCGCGAGCGCGTAGCGGCAGCACGCGAAGTGCAGACCCAGCGATTTCGCAAAAACAAAGGCGTCTCCACCAATGCCGCGATGTCCGCCAAGCTCGTGCGCGAACACTGTGCGCTCGATGCCACTAGCACCAGCTATCTCGAACACGCCATGGAATCGATGAACTTCTCCGCCCGCGCCCACGACCGCATTCTCAAGGTCGCAAGAACCATCGCCGACCTAGAAGGCACGGAAAATATTCAGTCGCATCACATCCTCGAAGCGATCCAGTATCGTTCACTGGATCGGAAGTTGTTTTCCTAAATTCCACAACGCACCCCCATGTCCAACCTATCGCTATTTGAAGAAAAACAAGTCCGCCGCGCTTGGAATGCGGAGCAGGAAAAATGGCTGTTCGCCATCGTCGATGTAATCGCCATTCTCACCAACAGCTCGAATCCGCAAACCTATTGGCGCGTGATGAAAAAGCGTCTCATGGATGAGGGAAATGAAAGCGTTACAAATTGTAACGCTTTGAAAATGACCGCCGCCGACGGCAAACAGCGCATGACCGATGTCGCCGATACCGAGCAGCTTCTTCGCCTGATTCAGTCCATCCCTTCTCCCAAAGCCGAGCCGTTCAAGCTATGGCTCGCCAAAGTCGGCTACGAACGTCTGGAAGAAATCGAAAATCCGGAACTCGCAGCGAAACGCATGCGCACGATTTACGAGCAGAAGGGCTACTCCGAAGAATGGATCGAGAAACGCTTACGCGGCATCGCCGTGCGCGACGAACTCACCGATGAATGGAAAAAACGCGGCGTCAAGGAATGCCGAGAATTCGCCATCCTCACTGCCGAGATCAGCAAAGCTACCTTCGGCATGACGCCATCGGAATACAAAGACTACAAGGCACTTTCCAACCCCAAGGACAACCTACGCGATCACATGACTGATCTCGAGCTCATTTTCACCATGCTCGGCGAAGCCTCCACCACCGAGATTGCCAAGAAGCGTGATGCCCAAGGGTTTTTCGATAACAAAAAGGCCGCCAAAGACGGCGGCTCCGTCGCCGGCAAAGCCCGCCTCGACCTTGAACAACAAAGCGGCAAAAGCATCGCCACCAAAGAAAATTTCAAAGCACTTCCCGAGTCCGCAAAACGTCTCGCCCACAAAAAATCCACATCCTAAGGGCTCTATCGATCAAGCGCGACGCATCCTCAAGGTCGCGTGAACCAACGCCGACCTAGAAGGCACCGAAAATATACAGTCGCAACACATTCTCGAAGCGATCCAGTATCGTTCGTTAGATCGGAAGTTGTTTTCCTAAGAGGAGGTAGTTCTGAAAAAATTTAACATATTTTGTAGAGGGATTTAATGATAGTAATTCATTACTTTGCGATGATGCCTGCTTTCGCATTCATCAAAAATTTCAAAATGATTTGGGAATGAATTTTTGAATCGACTGATTGATTGATGCCCTTGCGTGGGAAGAGAGTTAGTGAAGAATAAACTGGAGGGCAGTGGGCTTGTTCATGATTTTGTGATTGTTGAGATGAGAGCCGCTAGAGCACGCGTGAGATCGGTGGCGTTGTGGTGGTGCAGAAGCGGTGCGCCTTGTCCTGCGTAGAAAAGGCCTTCATTCATTGCATTGAACGGGCGGGTGAGTTCGCCCTGAATCGGGTATCCAAGTTGGATCCGGTTGGTTCTCTCGAGTTGCTCGAGTGTGGGGGTGACGATGAAACGGGCGAGGCGTCCGGTGACGTGGTCGCTCAAGCGGGTATGGCGTGCGGATGGTTGGAAGAGTGTTTCTTTGTGGATGGGGTGGGCACCGGATTCTTCGCAGGCGAGATAAGCGGTGCCGACCTGCACGGCGGAAGCTCCGAGAGTAATCGCGGCGACCACGCCTTTTGCATCGGCGATGCCGCCAGCCGCGATGACCGGAATACTCACCGACTCGACGATTTGGCGAACCAGTGCGAATGTGCCGTGCAATGAATCGGCGGCGGGCCGGAGAAAGGACGGACGGTGTCCCCCAGCTTCAAATCCGGTGGCAAGCACGATGTCCACACCAGCGGCTTCAATAGCTTGCGCTTCATCGAGGGTGGTTGCCGCACCCATAGTGACGATGCCACGCTTCCGGCATTCGTTGAGGATTTCCCGAGAGGGGATGCCGAATACGAAACTGAAGACCGGGGGGCAAGCCTCCAGAATGGCCTCCGCTTGTCGCTCGAAATCGAGAGGTTCTGACGCCGCGAAAATAGGCGGAGCAACATGATGTTTTTGATAGATAGCCTCCATTTCGGAAACCGCGCGCCCGAAGGTGGGGGAATCGGTTTTTCGGGATGATTCATCCTCTCTGTCGACCCACAAGTTCATCACGAACGGGCCGTCAGTTTTCTGGCGGATTGCATGAGTCACATCGATAATTTCCCGAGGTTCTAACAGATGCGCACCGTATGAACCCATGCCTCCGGCATTAGTCACGGCGGCGGTGAGTTTCACTGTCGATAGTCCGCCGCCAAATGGACCTTGGATGACGGGAATTGCCATGCCAAGGCGAGCGAGAAGGTTCGTATTCATGCGTTGAAACGATCATGGATGACAACCTCGCTGTCGGGCAGGCGTTCGCCGCGCGGCCAGACGGGTTTCGCTTGTTTGCCGATAGCGAGCATGAAGCTGAGAACGTGGTCTCCAGGTAAATTAATGAGTTTCGAGACGGCCTCAGCATCGAACCCGATCATTGGGCAGGAGTCATAGCCCATGTCGCGCGCGGCAAGCATGAGCGTCATCCCTGCGAAGCCCGTTGAGCGCATTGCCTCGTCGCGGATAAGGGTGGGTTTTCCCTCGTAGAAGGGGGTGAGCGCTGGCACGAGTATGTCTTGCACTTCCTGCGGTGCTTGCGCCCAGTAGCGTTGAGGATTGTTCGAGTGGGCGGTTAGATCGGCGCACAAGATCACAAGCAACGAGGCATCGGTAACCTGGGCCTGATCCCATGCCACGGCGCGGATTTTTTGCCGAAGCTCCGAATCAAGCACCAACACGAAGCGGTAGTTCTGCATGTTGAAAGAAGAGGGAGCAAGTTTGGCTAACTCGATCAGTTGGGCGATTTCCTCCTCGGTCATGTGGTGTGAGGAATCGAAGTGCTTTACGGAGCGGCGGGATTTGATGGCTTCTGTGGCGGTCATGGTGTTAGTTTTAGATGTCATGGTGGCCGTAAAGTAGTCAGTTAGTTACTTTTGTAAACTTGCTATCTTGCGGAAATCTTAAAATTGGGTTACCATCGGGAAACCCGATATCATTGCATGGTTCCTCGTAGAAAAAATAAAGTGACTCCGCCGCCGAATACATGTCCGCTTCGCGAGTGCCTCGGCATCATCGGAGGCGCTTGGACACCGGGCATTATTTGGTATCTGGGACATTCTCCCAGGACTTTCAGCGAGTTGAAGGGCGACCTCAAAGGGGTATCCGCCAAGGTGTTGTCGACACGATTAAAAAAGCTCGCGGTTGATGGGGTAGTACTTCGCACCGTGAAACCGACTTCGCCGCCGACCGTTGAATATTCCCTGACTGATCTGGGCTGCGAACTAAAGCCGGCGATCGAGGCGATTGTGGCCGTCGGTCACCGTCTGAAGGACCGGCGCGCTGGGCGTGTGGAGTAGGTTTTGGGGTAGGCCAATCGTCCGGTTGTCATGCTTTGCTGTTGGCCATCTAGTGGCGGCGATGAACCCATGTCCTTGTGGTAATGGGGAAATTCTGGGGGAATTGGTGCGCGCATGTCCCGCTGCTCGGTGCGCCAGATTGAAAACTATCGCAAACGCATTAGCGGTTCATTGTTAGATCGCATCGACATCCACGTCGAAGTTCCTTTGGTCAATTTCCGCGAGCTTACTTCGGATACGAACACCGGCGAGTTATCGGCGGTGTTGAGGGAAAGGGTCGCAGCTTCGCGCAACGTCCAAGTGGCTCGTTTGAAGACGGCCAAGCTCTCGACCAACGCTGCGATGGGCGTGAAGCAGGTGCGCGAGTGCTGCAAGCTCGATGCTGAGGGCAAAGGCGACCTTGAACATGCGATGGAGCAGATGAACTTTTCAGCCCGCGTTCATGATCGCATTTTGAAAGTCGCTAGAACCTTGGCTGACTTAGCAGGCAAACCTGACATCACAAGCAACGAGGTTTTAGAAGCGATTCAGTTCCGCTCATTGGATCGGCAGTTGTTTGAGTGAGGCTGCAAAATGAAGAGTTGTTCTCTAAAATGACGAATGATACGATTTTTCTCTGTGTGAAGTGTTCTCGTTTACGCCTGTGCGGCCGACCTGCTTGCATCTTGGAAAATCATGTGAAGTTAGAAATCGATGGGTGTTGTCACTACTGGGAAATTTGGAACCGGACTATCTCGATCTCGGCGAGATAGTGCCTGAGGTAGGTTTCGTATTGCTCGTGGGTGAGTTTCTCGCGCATCCAATTCGTGGAGGATCTGACCTCCGCTTCGACTTGGTCAGCGGGGCGCAATTGGTAGTCATAAGCATTGGTGGGCGGGGTGGAGCCCTTCTGGAGGGCATCATAGATGGCAAGATGTTGTTCGTTGGTCATGGGGATGCGGTCGGCGAGGAGATGGAAGAACTGCTCGGCATTTTCGCCCTTGTAGGTTTCCTCGATTTTGACGGCGTTCGCATCGTCATTGAGTGCGGTGGGTCTTGTCATCATGGCTTTCAGTTCTACTCTCATTTTTTCCACTTCTTCCTCGGAGAGGTTATCAGTGTCCTTGGCGAGCAGTTCTGCGATTCTGGCGCTGTCCCGCATCTCGGCGGTGAAGGCTTCTTCCGGAGAACCAACCCCGTATTCCTTCTTTTTCAAGTTTATCCGCAACTCTGAGAGGTCCCGCTGGCCTTGCTCGGATTCTTCGATGAATGCCAGCAGAGCCGCCCGCTGTTCGTCGGACAGATGCTCCTTGGCCCACTCCTCAACTCGTGCACGATCCATGGTGATCCACATTGAGAAGTCTTCCTGCAGGAGAAACTCGGCGAGGCGATCCTGCTGCTCTTCGGTCAGGTCGATGCGGGCGGTCACGCACCACGCTTGTTGGAAAGCGTTGTTGACGATGGATTGGTCGTAGGACTCTTCATCCAAGCGTCCGCCGGGCAGCATGAAGCGCAGATAGCGCTTGGCGAGGGGGGATCTCACATTGGCCAATCGATCTTTTGCAGCTTCGCGGTGGCGGCGTGTGGCGCTTGTGGTCGGATCTTCTACTGTGCGACTTGTTTTGGTCATGGCATCATACGCTTGATGCTTGTCCCTTGTCTGTGAGCTAGAACGGGCTTTCTGTTGAGACATCGCATACCATGTTCCCACAATAAGGAGAATTATCAGGATGAGCCAGCGGTAGTTTGTCAGGATTTTCATGATGAGCCTAATTAACGTAACTCGCTCAGGCTATGGCGCTTCGTATTTCCCGAGAAGTTCGTTAATTTTCTTGAAGGCCTCTGGTGTGAGGTAGGAGTAAATATCTACTTCCTTGTGGATAGCCCGGATTTTGTGGTTTCTGGAGCATATCTGGATCTCTGTCACGCTGCCATTGGTTTCATAGACTAGGGAATAGGCCGCACCGAAACCCGCCGGTAGAAGCGGATCCGTGATCTTGCTGAAAGAGCGGGGATCCCTGATCAGGGTCTTGAGACTCTCGGCGTCTTCTGTCTCAAGCTTGAAAGGATTCTTGAAGAAGGTCTCACCGTGACGTTCGACCGTGCCCTTGGCCTTGAGTGTCTTTTCGAATAGCTTGTCGTCCATGATCTGGTTGGGAAGTCCACCCAAGACCTTGAGCTGCGATTGTTCCGTGATGCTCCCGAGCAAGGGCTTCAAAGCGGGGAAGGATGACTCGATCTCTGCGGTCTCTTCTGCCTTTATGGCGAGGAATTCCTGATCAATTTTTGGATTCTCCGCCGTCTGAGCTTCGCTTTCTTTTATTTCGCGCTCTCTGAGCATCTTCTCCATTTCCTCCCTCGTCTGTGGGGCCTTGTCGGTTTCATCGCCTGCCTCATGCGGCGGAAGGGCTTGAGGATTTTTCAGATCGATGACTCGGGACTCGCCGCCTTCAATGTTGATCGTGAGCAAATTGCCATTGATGGTGGCGTCGCCCCGCCAGACGCGCCAGAAATCGCCAATGGGGCCGATCTCCTCGGGCTTACGCTCGCGCGGTTTCGAGAGTTCATTGTAGGTGTAGGTTCGTTCCGCGCCGGATCGCCCGTAGATGACGACGGCCGCTTTGTTCAGAGAATAATCCTGGATCCATGACCACTGGACGACCGCTGCCGCTTCGCCATCGTCGCTAACAAAGAAGCTGTTTTGCTCCGCCTCATGTTGGAAGGTCCATCCTTCAAGGCCTGAGCCGAAGGCTCCAGTGATTCGCTGCGTTGTGCTTTTGGTGTCCACACGGAGCTCGAATTTGTGGTTAGTGGATTTCACCGTGTGGCTATCTTGCGGCCCGAACTTGGTTGCTGAGAGATTCGTGACGAGTGTTGCGATCACGATGAATGTCATTGTAGTTTTCATGCTCTTGGTATTCTGGGTTCCTATGGGCCTT
The DNA here is from genome assembly GCA_945890645.1 of Akkermansia muciniphila. Lineage (GTDB taxonomy): Bacteria > Verrucomicrobiota > Verrucomicrobiia > Verrucomicrobiales > Akkermansiaceae > UBA956. The sequence continues at coordinate 8,156 of CAMDCV010000019.1, read as the reverse complement.
ACTTTTTAGGACACTTGGATTCGGGATTTCTTAGAATTTTTTTCCTTATGTTATCCCTTGGTTATAACGGCGAGCCAGTCTTTGGCTTCTGGAGCGACAAGCTTAGTCACCTTACCTCCTTCGATCTTCCCGGCAGTGACAAGCGCACCACCCATACGAGGGTTGAACCAGTTCAGGCGGAACTCGCCTTTTTCCATGGTGAGATCGATGGTGCAAGTTCCACCGTCTGCAAGATAGACGAGGTAGAGTGCGCCGGGCTTGGCGAAGCAGTAGCGGGAATTGTCGTTTTTGATGTTGCCGATGAGGGCGTTGGCGTTGGTCATTTCGTGGAAGGGGATTTTTTCCTTACGGAAGAAATCGAGCGCGATGCGGCAGTAGTCCCAACTTTGGTCGCGGCTGCGGAGGTCTTGGCAAATGAGATCGTTTTGCGGAAGTGAGTAGCCGAAGTAATACTCCACGCCTGCGCCGCCGGCCATGAGCGTGCCCCAGAGGGTGTGTTTGCGGATGTCGTGGGCGGTGTAGCCGGGGACTTTGACGTCACCGACGGCGGCGTTTTCTTTCTTTTTGTCGGGCTCGGTCGCGAGACCGTCGTAGCCGTCGTATCCCGCATCGGGAGGAACGCCCAGACCCGCTGGGCCTTGTTCGTCTTGGGCGACGACCCAGGGGTGGCCTTTTTCTCCGGAGGCGTTACGCCATTGGAGGGTGCGTTGGTGGGCGCTGCTCCAGAGGTTTTGGAGGGAGAGGCCGGTGAGGATGTCGCGTTGGCCGAGGAGGGGGCGATAGATTTTTTCCTGCTCCTGGGGGAAGGTGTGGAGGACGATGAGGTGGTCGTAGGGATCGGTGGCGCGGAGGTGGGTGGCCATGTCGCGGACTTCGTCGGTGGTTTGGGTGTTTTCTTCGCCGATGTTCCAGTTGAGGGCGAGGGCGTGGCCGAAGCGGGCGATCATTTCGCGGCAGTAGAGTTTGCGTTCGGGGCCGAGGGCACCACCGTCGAGGGCGGCGGGGATGGAGCGGGGTTTACGCTCTTGGCCGGCTCGGTGGTCGTCCATTTCGTTTTCCTGGAGTTTGAAGTGGAGGTAGAGGCCGCGGGTGGTGGCGTGGTCGAAGACGATGCCCCATTGGTCGAGCTTGGAGCAGTCGTAGTGGAGTTTGTTATCGCGTTCGATGAAAGGCCAGACGTTGTCGCCATCGCCGCTGGTGTTGTAGGTGAGGAAGGAGAAGGAGTTGACGCCTTTGGAGGCGAGGTAGTTGAGGGCGCCGATGATGCCGCGGCCTTTGCCGTCACGCCACTGCGGATCGCCCTCGCGCCAGTCGCGGAGGTGGGGTTGCCAGGTTTTGAGGGGGATGTTTTTTTTGTGGGCCTGGGTGCCATCGAAGTCGGCGTAGGCGAGCATGGTCTCGGGGGAGTCGGCACCGGCTTTGAGGAAGTATTGGCCGCTGCCGGCGAATTGCAGGTAGTGTTTGCCGACGTAGCGGAGCCGGCCGTGGGCGCGGAAGTCGCGGCCGGTTTTGTCGGAGGGGGCGATGGTGAAGTGGCCGGTTTTTCCGTCGAAGGGTGGGAGTGGTTGTGCGTTATTGTTAGACGGTGGGGTGACGGCGGCATTGGGACCGCGGGAGAAATGGATGCGGTAGGTCCATTTGCCGGGTTTGTCGGGGGAGAGATGGGCGCGCCATTGGGTGCCGGATTCGGCTGAGGATTCGGCGGCGTTGCCATCGGCGGCGAAGTAGCCGGGGACGCGGTAGCTGGGCTGGCCGCTTTCGTGAGTGAAGGTGACGTCGAAGCGGCAATCGGTGAAGGGATTGGGCTGGGTGTCGCGCTCGTGGGCGAAGGGGCCATCGAGGGTGAGGGAGACTCTGTGCCATTGTTTGAGCTCGCCGCTGAGGGTGACGGTACTGTTGCCATCGGGTTGGCGGGTGATGGGGGCGTGTGGCTTTTTTTCCTCGTAGGTGACGCCGGGGGGGCGCCAGGCGGGGTCTTTGGTTAGAGTGATCTGGTCCACGGCGGTGCCGTCTTCGCGCATGGAGAGGAGGAGGGTTTGTGGACCTGCTTTTTCGACATCGAGCCAGAGCTGCATGGGCACGCCGGTGTGGATTTCAGGGGTGCGTTGTTTGCAGTCCCAGTGCCAGTCGCCTGTTTTGATGGTTTGCCAGCGCCGCCCGCTCTCGGGCCAAGCGCCGTTGAGGCCGAAGTGCATGCCATTGTCTTCCGAGTTGCTGGAGTAGGCGCGCGCCCAGACGAAGTAGCGTCCGGGTTCTTTGGCGTCGAAGGGAAATTCGAGCACGGCCATTTTACCAGGTTCTTCGGAGAAGTTTTCGCCTTTGATGAGCTTGTCCGCATGGGTCTTGCGGGTATCGGGAAGAACTTGGATGTATTTTCCGGCACTCGCGCTGGGAAGCTCTGATTTGATTTCCCACTTGCGGGTTTGTGCGAGGGTTTGTTTGGTGAAACTCTCGGCTTCGATGGTGATGGTTTCCGCCGTGAGACTGGTGAAGGGGGTGAGCAGTATGAGTAAGATGGGGATGGGTTTCATTTGTTCTGGGTTGGGAACGGTTCAGCCGTAGCGGTCATTTGAATTTCCCACTGGTCAAGCAGCTCGCCGAGTTCTTTGGCTTTCTCTGGTCGTTTGGGCATCAGGTTGTTCGCTTCGCCGATGTCGTCCTTGAGGTGATAAAGGGCGCTTTGGTAAGGAGGGTTGGCGGAGGTCTTGTAGGTTCGCAGAAGTTTCCAATCGCCCTGTCGGACAGCGGTCTGTTGGATCTGGTTCTGGCCTTGCGGGACGTTGATGCTGCGGCGGCGGAAAAAGAGCGGGCGATTCGCATCTGGTTCAGCTTTGCCGGTGAGAATCGGAATCATGTCAATGCCATCGAAGTGTTGGGCCTCGTGGGGTTTCGCTCCACCGGCGGCGGCGATGGTGGCGGTAAGGTCCATGGCGATGAAGGGCGTGGAGTTGGTTTTTCCCTCGGGCAAAACGCCCGGCCAGCGCAGGATCATCGGCACGCGGATGCCGCCTTCCAGCAGCAATTGTTTTTCGCCACGCAGCGGGAGGTTTCTGCTCAGAAATTTGGCCCCGCCGTTGTCGCTGGTGAAGATGATGAGGGTGTTGTCAGCTAACCCCTTTTCATCGAATCCATTGAGCACTCGGCCAACCTCGGTGTCGAGGCGTTCAATCATTTTCACCAAGGTTGGGCGATTCGCGGGATCCTGCGGGGAAAGCCGTTCGGCGAAGGGTTTTTGGGGGTCTTGGATCGGATCGTGGGGAGCTTGGAAAGGAAGGAAGATGAAGAAGGGCTTTTCGGAATCGTCTTCAATAAAACGGATCACCTCATCGGCGAAAATGGTGTCCGACCAGACGCCCTTTTGGTCGAAGGGTTTTCCGTCCCGAAAGAGATCGTGCTCGCCATTGGCGACGAGCTTGTGGGTGTAGAAGTCGTGGTTGAGGTGCAGGCCGACCCAGGTGTCGAAGCCGAAGGCGTTGGCGGGTGTGCGGTTTTTGTTGGAGACATTCCATTTGCCGAAGCAGCCGGTGCGGTATCCGGCGTCCTTCATCAATTTAGCGATGGTGCTGTGTTTGACGGGATCGAGTTCCGGTGCGCCGTGGCCGAAGTAATCCTCGTAGGTGGGGCCGAAGCGCTGCGGATAGCGCCCCGTCATTAGTGCGGCGCGGCTGGGAGAACAGACGGGAAATGCCGAGTAGCCGTCGGTGCAACGCACACCCTTGGTGGCAAGGCGGTCGATGTGCGGCGTTTTTACCGGGCCTCCATAGCATCCGAGTTCACCGTAGCCGAGGTCGTCGGCGAGGATGAGGATCACATTTGGTCTAGTGGGTTTGGCATTCACAAAAGAACTCAATACAACGACGAAAAGAGATGAGAGCAGGTATTTCATTTGGTTTCTTCAAAAACCTCACGGATGGCTTCCAGCATCATGGTGCCGGAACCTTTGGCAGGGGCGACGATGCCGCCTTCGCCGAATTCGTTCCAGGCGTAAATCGAGAAGGCTTTCTGGGTGGTGCCGTCTTTTCTAGGAAGACCGAGGGTTGGGTGTTGAGCGAGAGATTGTTTGAGGTTGCGTAGCTCGTCGGTGAATTCCTCGCGGGTGGGGGAAGTGAAGAAGCGTTGGTAGTGGGGAGGTGCGTCGGCGTAAGTCCAAGGGCGCGGGTTCCAGCCTGCAGCGAGATGCGGCATCCAGGGCAGCGGGTCGTCGGCGCGTCTTTGGAGGGTCTCGCGGGCCTCCTTGGCGAGGATGGAGTAGGGATGCTCAGCCTTGCGTTCCTCCACCTCCGGAACGCTCATGTAAGTCCCGCTGAAATCAAAAACCGAAGCGGATGGCCACTTGTGATCGAGTCTCGGGGTTTTTCCGGATATCCCGACGCCGATGATCATTTCGCCCAAGCCTGCTGCGCGCACGGCATTGCGCAGGGTGTCGAGGCGTTTACGGCAGAGGTCGATGACATGATTGTTCACGCTGAGAAATCCGCTGACGTCGTGAACCTTGAAAACTAGCCTGCCGTCCACGTGCAGGTAACTAGGGTGTTTCATGGCCTCGACCCAGACGCGGATGCACTGCGCCCACTGCTCATCGTTCTCGGCGGAGAAGCGCGGTGAATTGCAGTACTCGACGAAAAAATTCATGCGGTGCGCTTCCGGCGATGCGATGAATTGCTCTAGGCCACGGTTGAGTTTGGGCGCATTTTTAGCCTCGACGCTGTCCGGTTTCGGAAAATACCACAGGATGGCGAAGAAATCGACGCCATGACTGGACGCGGCGATGATCTCGCGATCCATGGTGGCCTGTTCGTTGTATTCGCCCAAAGTCGGCACGCGCTCTGGGAACTGCAGCCGCCAGTCAGGCTGACCGATTTTCCATCCCTGCCCGTGCCATTTGTTCGGCTGTTCCTTCCACCAACCAGCGAAGTAGTTGACGCCTACGAGAATATCCGTCTCTGGTGTCTTAGCGTTCGGTTCTGCGCTACTGACGCCGCATGCCATGGCCATGGCTAAGGCGTTGGCACAGATTGATGAAAATTTCATGAAACCACTACGATTCTATTAAGTATTAGCTTTCAACCGCGATCCGTCATCTCGATTAAGGAGAGCTTTGGCGGAGGATTTGGGCTGCTGTCGCCCTTTTGAAATAAGCTTGGCGTTGGACTTCCCGAGAACAGGGCATGCTGGCATAATTAGGCCATGACTTACCTTTGCTGTTGATCATGCGGAATTTTGCGAGGTTTTTGACTTCCTTGCAAATCCGGCAGCGTTTGTTACCTTCTAGCACGCGGTCGATAGTCGCTAAATCCCTTGGAAAATATGGCTTTTCTAGCTTCATGTAATTGTCACCCATATGGTATCCGTGTCCAGGTGGTTATTACGGAGACGTGAAGCGTCAGTGCCGCTGCTCTTCACGGCAGATCGAGAACTTCCGCCAGCGCATCTCTGGACCATTGTTAGACAGGATCGACATCCACTGCGAGGTGCCCTTGGTGGATTTCAAATAATTGCCTCCACGGAACTCGGCGAAAAGTTGTCCACCATCAGCGAGCATGGAGCGCTGGATGCCACCAGCACCAGCTATCTCGAACACGCGATGGAATCGATGAACTTCTCCACCCGCGCCTACGACCGCATCCTCAGAGTCGCGAGCATTATCATCGACCACGAAGGCATGGGAAATATGCAATCGCAGCAAATCCTCGAAGCGATTCAATATCGTTCTCCGGATCGGAAGTTGTTTTCGTAACAAAAATTATGGCGCCGTTTTCATAGGTGGCGTTGGAGCTCTCTCGCGGAGGTTGAGGACTTTCACGGGGGTGCGAGGGCTCACGCCGTCGGCTTTGTAGAGGATGACGTTGCCTCGCTCCGTGGGGTTTTGGCTGATGGCGCTTTGGTAGATGACGCGCCACTGTTGCTCGGCGTCGAGCACGGAAATTTGCACAGGTGTTGTGCTCTGCGGCACAGGTAGGATCGAGGCGCTGCCGGCTTTGACGTCGAGGGAGCGGTCAGCGAATGCGAATCGGGAAGTGGTGGGCAGTAGGTTGATCAAGCGCACGCTGCCGGCGGGGAACGTGGTGAGATCATCGACGACGGCGAGTGAACGAGCGGCTTCCCACGTGTTTTTTTGCGGGTCGCGCCAGATCAAGAGAAGGCAGTCGCCGCGCACGGGCAAAGTCGCTTTGTGCCAGTCGATCAAGGAATTGGCGCTTTTGGTTTGTATCGTAAGGATGCCTTCACCTCCAGGAATTTTCAGAGCGGGAGTGATGGCCCCGAGCGACAACGTGGCTTCTAACGATTGTTTTTCGCCGACGGGATCTTTGCCGAGCGGAATGTGGATGAGGCGCGGGGGAATGGTGCCAGGCTCGGCCTCAAGTTCGTAGCGCACACCGTCGCGGATTTCTTGGCGAAAGGGCGGCATGTCACCTACGGCGAGAAAGCGCACTTGGCGCGGAGCGGGTTTGTCCTGCGCCGAGGCGAGGCCCAGAGCAAGAACGAGACAACACCAGCGAGCCAAAAATTTCATTGCGGGAATGAAGTGTCAGGCTTCTCAAGAGTGAGTTCTTGGATCCAGATGTTGCGGTAGCGCACGTCGTGTCCTTCGGCTTGGAGTTTGATGCCTTGCGGTGTATCGGTGATGCCTTTGCCACCATCGTTGCCCCCATCGACTCCGGAATTCGCGCCGCCCCAGACTTGATTGATGGTGACATTGTGGTGGGCGAGTTGGCCGTTGAAGTAAATCGTTACGAGAGCTTTCTCGGTCAGCTTGCCGTCGTTAAATCGCGCGGCTCGGAAGATGATGTCGTAACTGTTCCAATGGCCAACACCTTTGTAGAGCGTATAAGGCGATTCCGACTCATTGATGACCGCGCCCATGCCGTGCTTGGTCTTATCACCGTCTTTGATTTGGATTTCGTAGCGGTTTTGCAGATAGACGCCACTATTACCGCCTGGAGTGGCGATAAAAAATTCCACATGCAGGCGGAAATCGCGGAAGGCTTTCTGAGTAACGATGTCAGCCACGCCAAACTTGCCATGATCGACCGCAGGGTCGTTTGTCTTCATGCAGGTGCCGCCATCGATGGGATCCTCGACGATCGGCCACTTGATGGGCAATGAGGAGCCGAAACGCGGCCCCTGCCAGTAGGTCCATTTTTCTGACAACATTTTTTGTGTGCCATCGAAGAGAAGTTCCGCACCTTCCATCGGTTTGGTGCCGATACCGACGTTGGCAGGGACAGCAGGCTTTGATTCCTCCGCGATGACAGGAAGCGCAACGAGAAACAGCAGGGCAGAAAAAATGGATTTCATTCGAAAAGAATCAGGTCGAGATTGTTAGGAAATAAACTGCTTGATGGCGCCTTCTTGATCGACCTTGAGGGCGACGTCGAAGTCGCCGTAGTGTTTGATCGGGTTGCCGTAAGCGTTGAGGATGGTAGTATACCAGTTCCCGAGGGTCTTGTGGCCTTCTTCGTTGTAGTTTGGTAAGCGGATGTAGCGGCGGCGGGCCATGCTGAGTTTAACGTTGTCGCCGGCAAGAACGAGAAAGGGCACTTCGCTGCCTACGCTGTGGTGCGTCTCACCGTTTTCGGGGAGATACAAGATGATGGTGTTGTCAAACATCGTTCCAGAACCTTCAGGGGAAGCTTTTAGACCATCGACCAATTTGTTGATGAGGTTCATGTGATGGTTGCGCAGGTGCCTGCGGACTTCGAGAGCGGGCATGCCTTTAAGGTCTTTGCCGTGGCCGATTTCGTGCAGTTCGATGGTGTCTTCGAGCAGTCCGTCGTAGCGGGTGCCGAGGTCATCGAGGGTGTAGGTGACGACGTTGGTGAGACCGGCGCGCAGCGAGGAAAGAAGAATGTCCACGAAGGCATACTGCTGCTCGACAACGGTATACTGATCATTGAGGATAGCTTTATCGATCTTGGGTACGTTCGCCGCAATCTGACTGGCCATCTTTTGCAACAGGGCGTTGCGGGCAATGAGTGAGTCCACGGAGCCCGCGTAGTTGCCGATTTTTTGCGACTCTAACTTGTCGAGCGTCCGAGTGTCGTAGGAAGCGATGTGTTGCGAGAGGAAATCGTAGAGATTTTCGTCGGCTTTTTGGTCGTTGTCTTTTTCCATCCCAGCGGCGAAGAGGTTGCGATACGCCGCGCCGGGAGAGG
>CAMDCV010000018.1 GCA_945890645.1 Akkermansia muciniphila | reverse complement strand
ACCTAGCGGGCTATATCACCAACAAAGGCAGTGAGCTGGAGCAAAAGCTCTTCGACATATTACAATCACTCTTGCGAACTCCCGACAACGTCCAATCCATCTGCGCTAATCGATCCTTTAACGGCACGTAATTTTGGCAAACAGTCTATTTCAGATGAATAGCTGAGTGCCTTGTATAAATTAATTAGGCCATCGAATCCTTGTTCTAAATAACCTCTGGATGTGATAGCTTGTTTTTGATCGCCCGATTCTACTGCGATCTGAACAAGGCGATCAGCGGTAACTATGCTTTCTTCATAAATCTTTACTGCTTCGTTACCTAGCAGCTCCTTGCGGGTTGATAATTCTGTTAATCCGTATAGAACGGAGAGTCTCCACGCAAGATTATGAGATGCATTCAAACGGGCTATTTTGAAATCAAATTGATCGGACAATGACTTCTGAGGCATTTCAAGAACATTCCACGTATCGCGAGCAAGAGCCTCGGCCCGTTCAAAAGAATCTGGTGTATCATAATGCTTCATATTAGTGGTTGTAGCTTCAGCCAGCCAGTAAGCATGCTCTGAAGTAGGCATAACAGTAAAAATTGTTTTCAATCTACTAATGCGGCGTTCAACAAGCTTCTGGTTCTCTGAGCGATCACGAATTTGATTGAATACAAACCCTTCATAGGCAAAATAAGCATCGTTGAATTTACCAATCAACCATAGTAAATCTAGGGCTCCTTGCTCTGCGAGTGTAGTATCTATAGCTGCTTCAGCTTGATACAGTGCTAGCTCATACAATGTCTTTTGATCTTCTTGACCATCGATTAATGCTGGTTTGTAGCCTGGTGGTGTCCCTCCAAGAACTTGCGCCATGATGGTGGTTGCACTGCTAGCGCCGCCTAATGCCCATGCCTTAGCACGAGGAATAGTTTGAAAATTATTGGAATGATCTGTATAAATAGCAGCCGCTTTCTTTGCGGCATCCATCGTCATTTTGGAATCTGAAAGCATTAATCCGTTTTGATACGACCGCTCGAAAGTAGCAGCGGCACTAACACTTAAATTGATATCACCAGCTTTTCCTTTCAGCTCTTTCAGTGCTAGATCACATGCGAGTGAGTCCATCGTCTTTAATCTTGAAATTTGTTGTTTTTCCGAAAAATTCAATTTAACCCAATATTGAATGATCAACAACGATAAATACCGCTGGTGGTTTACTAGCCACAGTGCATCTGGATTTATTGACTTGGATGCAAGCCGTAACTCTAAAGCGGATGTGAAGCTATCAATTGCTTGCTCGCAAGTCATCTTGGCGTCTTCGAATCTCTCGCTTTGAATGTAGGACTGCATTTGAATTGTCTGAAAGACGGCCATATCCGTTTTCGCGTTGTTTTCGTCAGCATTCTGCGGCTCAGAATTGATAATCCATTCGCAACTTTCAATTGCGCTTTGAGTTAGCTTCTCCAGTTCCAAGGAACCTGAATCAGCAGCCAGCAATGCCTGGGCTAAATACCAAGCACAATGATTCTTTGCCCGATGATATGCTATATCAATTGTTTTACCTCGCGCTAGTTTAGTTCGAAGTTCGTAAGACTCTCGGTATAACTCGACGGCAAGCTGAAAATCAAGTACATCTACACGCGCAATTTCACCTGCTGTTGCAAGAGCATCAGCGAGATCTTTTTCCGTTTCATAGGTAGTCGATAGCGGTCGTAATACTAAAGCTCTGCGTTTGTGTGCAATTGCATCCTTCAGCAAACGAGAAGCTTCATCCCACTTTTCAGAACCTTTTGGATATTTCGCTGCATATGCTCGAGCGAGCCGGATTTTATAAAAGTGTAAGCGCATCTCAACAATCTGATTCCATCTTGCAGCTTGAGCCTCTGCCTCTTCCAAGCACTCGTTGTAAATAATTATAGATTGATCAATATCGCTTGGAGACTTTCGCTTCAGGTAGAGATCGCCAAGCCTACACCGATATCGCGTGGTCATAAGCTGCCCATCTTCTAAGTCATGATCAATGATAGCCAGCATCAATGCCTTCTCGGCCGTTTGGACTGAAAATTTAACAGCCTCAATTGCATCAATAATTTCTCCGTCATCACTGAGATTGGCCCCTTTAATCATATAAAATGTAGAAAGGAGCCTTAAAGATTGGAAATCCTTTTTATCGAAGAGTTTCTCTATTAAAGGATCAATTTTCTCAGTAGGAATAGTCTTTAATCCGAGTTGATGAAGAATTGATCCGGGAACTGATGTCTCGAAAACTGGTGTTAATGTGGCGGAGGGACCACCATTGTTGTTTAGCAATGCTGAGTTGACTTTGCTCGCCTCGGGCAAAACTAAGGAATTAGCATCTATTTTATGTTCACTAGTTTTACTATTATCTGTTTTTGCATCTTTGTATATCCCTCTAGTTAGAGATTCAAAATCATCTTTCGCTTTTCTGGCCTCAGACCGTGCACTTTTAGCATTCATTAATAGCCAACATGCCAGAATTAAAAAACAGAAAGATAGAGCTAGAATCAGGACGGATCGCTTCCGTCGTTTGCTTGCTAGCGCTTGCTCCTCAATGAGCTTTCTTTCCTCCTCGGCGGCGCGTTCGCGTTCCAGGCGTTCGTCGCGGGAGCGGACGACGAGGGGGGCGAGGACGTCGTGGGTGATCTCGATCCAGAGGAGGCCGCCGCGTTCTTCCGGGCTGATGAGGCGGCGGGCGACGAGTTGGTCGAGGGCAGCGGCAGGATTTTCCACCCCGGCGCGGCGGAAGGCGGTGAGGGCGTCTTCCTGGGCGACGGGGTTGCGGTGGCCGCCCTCGGTGATCAGGCGGTCTTCGATGAAGTGGCGAACGGCATCAGGCAGGTTGGCGAAGCTCTCGTGGTAGAAGTTGTTGAGGATGTCGGAGCTCTGGGATTCGACGAGGTCGGCGGTGATGGTGGGGAGGTTTTGGGCGAGGCGCAGGCGGTTGAGTTCATCGCAAACGAGGCTGAGCAGGGGGGGCACGGCACCGATTTCCGCCAGCGGGATGTGGGCCTCCTTTTTCGCCACGAAGCGGACGATGGCGGCACCGACTTCTTCATCGACGAGGTTCCGCCCCTCCATGCGGCCGGGGCGGACGACGGCTTCGAGTGCTTGCGGGCCATCGAGCAGGTCGAGGGCCATGCGGTTTTTCATCAGGGAGGGCAGGATTTTCTTCCACTGCTCCAGATGGGAGAGGAAATCCTCGCGCAGGGTGATGACGAGGCGTGCGGGCGTGGGGGCATTGTCGTAATCCCGGGCGAGGCGGCGGTCTTCCTGAAAGCGGGCGCGCAGGGCGGCGGGGGTGCGGTTCTCGATCAGCTCGGCGAGCTGGGTGAAGAGGGCGCGGGTTTCCTCCAAGCGTTCGGCGCGCTGGCCGAGGGTGAAGATTTCCTCGAACTGGTCGAAGACGAGGACGGGCGGGCGGGTGTCGAAATCGGCGGGCCGGTTTTCCCGGTGGTGCAGCCATTCCCAGAGGGTGGCGGGGCGGCTGGTGCCTAGGAGGCTGGCTTTTTCGAGTTCGGCGAAGACCTGGTCGAGCAGCGGTGGATCGATCTCGTCGTAGCGCAGGCGGATGGGGACGGGGCGGTAGTCCTCGACGCGGAGCTTGGGCAGCAGGCCAGCACCAAGCAGGGAGGATTTCCCGAGGCCTGATTGGCCGTAGAGGATGGTAAGGGTGTTGTCGCGGACGCGGACGAAGATCTCCGCGATCTCGGCATCGCGGCCAAAGAAGAAGCGCTGCGTCTCCTCGGTAAAGGCGGCGAGGCCGAGCCACGGGTGGTCGGCATCGACGGTGACGAGCGGCACGGAGGCGGGAGTATGGACGGGAGGGTTCATGGCTTAGCCGCGGGGACGACCGGAGATCCGGTAGGTTTCGATGAGCTGGCGGATGTGGCGGATGAAGTCGGGCGTGGCCTCGCCGTTGGGCAGCTTGTGGTAGTGGATTTTCGAGAAGCACTCCGGCTCGGCGGCGGGTTTCCAACCGGAGGGTGCTTCGGGAAAAATGGCGACGGGGATGTAGTAGATGAAGCCATCGACATGGCGGCCGGCGGCCCAATCGCGCTCCTTGTGGACGTAGCGGCTGCGCTCCATGTCCGCTTCGGTCTCGGCGGAGATGAGGGAGATGAAGAAGCTGGAATGGACGCGCACGGCGGCTTCCAGGGTGGTGGCGTAGTTTTCCCCGGCCTGGAGGCGGCCCTTGTCGAGCCAGATGGGAATGCCGGCGGAGTGGAGGGCCCGGCCAAGGGCAAGGGCGGCGGCGCGGTTGTCGCTGGCGTAGCTGATGAAGACGGAGTCCTTCGGCATTTCCGCAGGGAGACGGGAAAGGAAGTCATCATCGCTGGCGGCGTGACCGTATTGTTCGCTCCAGCGGCGGTGGAGTTCGTGGACGAAGGTGGCGGGGTCGCCATCGATGACGCGGGTGGCCTGGATGAGCTTGTCGAAGAAGAAGACGAGGGGGGCTTCGAGGTTCGCGCCACGGTCAGCAAGGTATTCGCCAGGGGCGGTGGCACCCCGATCCGAGAGCCGGACCTGTCGGGTGACCCGCAGGAAGAAGCGGACGATCCAATCGGTGGCGGGCGAGCCGAGCAGGAGGAGCTGGCGGTTTTTCAGCAGCCGGAACAAGCGTTCAAGGGTGTCTTGGTGCTCGATGAGCTTGCAGATGAACTCCATGTAGTCCTCTTCCCAGACGGCGAAGTCCTGGCTGGTGTGGTAGTCGCCAAGGATGTGGTAGAGGAGCGTGTTGCCGATGCTTTCCGGGACATCGATGGCCTCGCTGGGATGGTAGGCGAGCACGTTCTTGCGGGGATCGAAATCAGGGCGCACGGCTTTCAGGGCATGGGAGAGCTGATGATCGAACACGCTGGAGATGATGAGATGAAAGTCCGTGATGCGAGCGAGATCGAGCAGGGCGGCGGAGGGAGGGTTGTCGAGATGATCGAGAATTTCCCGAAGCTCGTCATAGATGTCTGCCCGTGAGCCGCCGGTGAGTAGATGCTGGCAAGCCACGGCGTTCACGGTGGTGAAACGCTGTGCATCCGGCAGGCCGAGTGCCGCAGCAAGGCGCGGGGCAAGGTAATGGAGGAGCGGGATGACAGTGCCAGAGTCTGGATCTAACACGGTCACGAGCTCGGGGCCGATCACGGGTATCACTTTGCCGTCGTGAATGTCACGAAGGATCTTCCGCCAATCCCGATCGGAGAGGGATGCTTCAGAGGAAGGATTCGCAGGTGTTGCCTCTAGCACGTTCATCTACTCGCAGGGTTAGCGGAATGAGGGAAAGGAATCCAGAAGAATCGATCTTATGATAGCATTTTCCCCGTTATGAGGTAGCAACTCGATTTCCCATAGCAGCGTATCATTCAGAGACCAAGTAGCCCTATCCTATCAATCGATTTACACGTCTGACATCTTTGATATCAACCAATTCTCCCACTTGAGACAGCCATGCCAATGTTGATCTGGCCGAGGCGGCAGTAGCTCTGGGAGAATGCCTGCCTCCGAGCCGAAAACGCCAACTGTGGGGCAAGCACCGCGATAGGCCGGGCTTTCAGCCCTCGATGCCTTGCTCGACAACCCACCCAGGCCGTTGGCCTGGGCTGGTATGGGACGGGCCTTTGGCCCTTAAGAAATCGTTCCTCTCGCCGATTCGTCGAGCCACCCTCATGACGAGAAGATGCATTCCGGAGATGGAAACCTACACTGGTATGAAAGCGCCGCTGGGCTCGTATGGGAGGGGTCTTTGGCCCGTAAGAAATCCTTCCTCTCGCCGATTCGTCGAGCCATCATCATGACGAGAAGATCCATTCCGGAGATGGAAACCTACACTGGGATCAAAGCGCTGCTGGCCTGGGCTGGTATGGGACGGGCCTTTGGCCCGTAAGAAATCCTTCCTCTCGCCGATTCGTCGAGCCACCCTCATGACGAGAAGATGCATTCCGGAGATGGAAACCTACACTGGTATAAAAGCGCCGTTGGCCTGGGCTGGTATGGGAGGGGCCTTTGGCCCGTAAGAAATCGTTCCTCTCGCCGATTCGTCGAGCCACCCTCATGACGAGAAGATCCATTCCGGAGATGGAAACCTACACTGGTATGAAAGCGCCGCTGGGCTCGTATGGGAGGGGTCTTTGGCCCGTAAGAAATCGTTCCTCTCGCCGATTCGTCGAGCCATAACCGCAACCACCCAATTCATCACGCTGCTTTTTTCACTTGGATCGTTAGGACTTTTTCGTAGGTGGCTCCCTCGATATCGGTGGCTCGGACTCTGATGCTTCTGGTGCTACCTCCTTCGCTCTTGAGAACTTCTTTTGTTTTCAGAACGGAGGCGCGGGTTTCACCGGAGACGAATGATACGGAAAATGCGGCGTTGTGGGTGGCCCCTTCGCCATTCACCAGGGAGTAGCTGATGACTTCCGCCGGGTCAGGATCGGCGGCGTAGAGCTTGCCCACGACTGTGCCGGCGGGCTGGCCTTCGGTCACTTGATTTTGGGGCAGTGCCAGATCGGTGGGTGCTTGGTTGGTGGTGTAACCCTCCCATACGCGCACGTAGTCGATGTAATAACGGATCGGAAATGTTGTTTTCGATGGGTCTCCCCCGTTTCCACCGATGGCAAGGTTAAGCAAAATTTCATGGGGTTGTTTGAAGGGATGCTTCGGTCCCCAGGTGGTGACGGCATTTTGCAGCCATGGTTGCGGACTGGTATTGAGGAGGACGTTATCGACGTAGAGCCTGATGTTTTCCTCATCCCATTGCATCGTCCAGACGTGGTATTGATTTCTCCAATCGGAATCCACCGCAGCGAATTGCGTGCTGACGGGAAATTTTGCCGTGTCCCAGGCGGCATGGTAGGGTTTGGTCGTTCCCTTGACGGTATTGGCGAGGATGATGTCTGGCTTGTAATACTCCAGTAGATCGCATTCGCCATTGTTCGGCCATTCACCCTTTTTACCCAAGGTCCAGATCGCGGGCCACGCACCGGGCACGCAGGGGATCTTCGCTCTCACCTGCATGCGACCGTATTGAAAATAATATTTTTCCACGGTGCGGAGACTGGCAGAGGTGTACTGCGCATGCTGTCGGTTTGCATACCAATGCGGACTCCCCGCGACATGTTTGGTATTTCTCACTGGCTCGCGGCGCGCCTCGATGATCAGTTCCCCATTTTCCTGCCAAGCATTATTTTGATACCATTGCAGTTCTTGATTGCGCTGGAAACCTTGCTCAAATGTCCACTTGTTCCGGTCGGGCGCGCCACGGCCTTGAAACTCATCCGACCATGTCGGGCGCATTTTATTCTGGGCGGATAAAACACTACAAAGTGCCGCAGTACAGCCAATGATAATCAGGGGTAACTTTGACATGGGATCAATGATCATAGGAACTTTTTCTCGCGCGCCAACCCTAGGACAAGTTTGGAAACAATTGGCAACGTCGGAATTGCATAGGAACGCACAATTTTTCGTTCTTTTCTGTCACAGCTTTAGGCAAATACTAAACAGCAGAAGAACTGGGGCACGCAAAATCAAGCATGAGCAGTTTGCGTTCCATGAGTGTCTGTCGACTGCACAATGAAAGGGTTTCATCGACAAGCCTAAGTCGATTACAAATATCCATTAAGCAGGTTCTCTGCTTTATGAGCGTTCCACCTCTACCACCACGGGGAAGTCTCCCCCCAAAAATGGCACAAAGACTTCATCCACCGCCTAACACTCATCCAGCAGCGGATGATCACCGGCCCAGATGTCCGACATGTTGGTCGCGATTGCGTCCGAAAATTTTTTCAGAAGCTCTCGGCAGAGTCTTATCTCAAATCTCGCAAGCACGCAAAACTCAGTCACTAACAAGTATAAGTCCCGCTCTGATTGACCAGCAGATTTACGAAAAGCGTTACAAAACATTTCTTGGCAAATGAGAATTCCTGTATAAGTTCAGTAGTGATTCATGATGCTTTTTGCTATGATTCTGTCAGTATAAAACGATACCAAGACCGATGCGCCATCTCTCGATTATGCTCTTTTGGATCAGTGCAGCGTTACCAGCGCTTGCGCAGGCACCGGCACATTATTTGCCACCAGGAATCTCTTTTGTTCGAGCAGTGGTAAGCGTGGAGACATCGTATTTAACGAATGCATCGTGGCAAGGATTAGCGGAACGACAGGGCTTGTTGTTGGCGGTGGCAGGAAATAATCCACAGTCTTCGCTGTCCGCATTGGCCACGGCAACGGGTCATCCCGAGGTTTTGGTGGCACCCTACGTGCCCTATGGATTATCGGCAAATGGTCGCCGCAGCATGCAAACAGCGGTGGCCTCGCCGGGACGTGTGTTGGCAGTGCTGGCACACCATCCCGGGCGGATGTTTGCCCAGGGAAATGATGGCTTTAACTTCAATCGGCTGGACGGGACGGTGGCGGCAGATACGCTGTTCGATTTCACTCCAGCATACTCCGTACCGGTGCTGTTTTTCGCGGGTGAGCAGGATAATTTGAGCGGGTTTGTCTTACCTATGGGAAATTTTGAATGGGGTCGAGCCATGGGCAATGCGCCATGGACATTCATTTGCGAACCCGCCACGACACATACCGGAAATCCGTTACCGGCGGCACTTACTACGGCTTTGTTAGAAGCGATTATAACGCGTCGTTTGCCAGCTCAAAATTGGGCAATCAACCAGCAACCAACGCTGCTCCCTATCGATGTTTCCACCGGTTATCTCGGCGACAATGTTTCACGAACGACTGCGGCTCATGCGGACTTCACGGGTGATCGTTCGCGGGCTTCGTGGCTGCCCGATCCCGCGACAGCCGCGCAATGGAGTGCGTTTGTGCGCGGTGTGCCTTTTGCTTTACCAGCGCAACCGATCAGCCTGCCATCGGCCACCGTGAATTTTCAGGCACTGGACTCTGCCAGCTCCGTGGTGCATCCCTCGAATGCGGCTGGAGGCACGAGCGGCGAGGCAGCATGGAAAGTATGCGGCAATCTCAAAGAGGGCGATCTCTGTTATGTGAATGCGCACGGCGGCGCAGTGTTAGGCGTTCCGAATACAGTGCGCGGTGCGGAGTGGATTCGTCCGCATCCGGCTGCGGCGGCCTTCACTGGTGCGGCCTTGGCACGCTTTGACCTTGATGCGGATGCGGAAGTTTTCATCGCACATGACTCACGGATCACGACAAAACCTTCGTGGTTGACCGGATGGACGAACACGGGTGAATCGCTGCAAGTCACCACCGGCTCGAGCCTTTTTTCCGCGCAAGTTAATCTAACACTTTTTCGACGATCATTTCTCGACGGAGAAACTATTAATCTTGGACCAAATGGCACCACGTCTGGAACGGTGATGTATTTGGTGATCGTGAAACCCTCGACGCCGACGGGCGGTGGCTTACCCGTGATTTCCGTGGTCACTTCGGATGCGAATGCGGCTGAGACAGGGAACGATGAGGGAGCCTTCATCGTTTCGCGATCGGGCAGCCTCGCGGGGAGTCTCACTATCAATTATAGTGTTCAAGGCACCTCCCTAGCAGGATCCGATTACGCAACTCTGCCCGGCACTGTGACGATTCCTGACGGTGAGGCATCGGCCACTGTGCCACTGGTTCCGATCGATGATGCCGTGGAAGAAAATGCTGAGACGGTCATCGTGGAACTGCAAGCCGGCAGTGGTTACTTGCTCTCTAGCTCTGCCTCTGCGACGGTGACGATTGCCGATAATGACGGGGCACCTTTGCCGAGTGTGAATCTATCGGTATCTCATGAAATAGTCACCGAGGGATCTGGAGTTTCATTTTCGCTTACGGTGAGTCGCAGCGGTTCGACCGCTGCGGCATTGAATACGACTTTGTCTGTAACGGGCAATGCAGGATATGGTGATGATTATGAAGCGATTTCGCTCAATGTCACGATTCCCTCTGGTAGTGACTCGGTGTCGATCCCCGTCAACATTCTCAATGATGGGATCGTAGAAGCGGCGGAAACGATTTCATTTTCTGTGATCCCGACAACGGCCTATGTGGTGGGTGTCGTTGGTTCTGTTTCGGTTCAGATTGTTGATGACGATAGCCCTCCGGCGCAGGCTGTGACGATTTCGGTGTCGCCATCTTCGGGTTCAGAAGATGGGGGAAATCCTGCGGTGTTCACGGTATCGCGCGCAAGTGCTTTGCCTACTCCGTTGTCGGTCTCACTAAGTTGGGCGGGAAGCGCGCAGACAGGGATCGATGCGGTAACTGTGCCACAATCTGTGGAAATTCCTGCGAGTCAAACATCGGTTATGTTTTCCGTTGTGCCAGTGGAGGATGCCATAACGGAAGGCGCAGAGACCGTGATCGCGAATGTATTGGCATCTTCTGGAGTGACACCCGGTGCTCCTTCATCGGCCACATTTACAATCAATGATAACGACAACAGCCAACGGGCGCTGATGGCGCGACAAGTCTTTGCCTCACCAGCGTCTGGTGCGTTACGGATGGATTTGTATGTGCCGCGCGGTGTTTCGGGGCCTGTGCCCTGTGTGCTTTTGCTCGCAGGCGGGGGCTGGCAAAACGGGACACGCAGCACCTTGGGAATCGCTAGCGCTCTCAATACTGCCGGGATGGCATGTGCAGCGGTCGATTATCGACTCACTGGAGTGGCTCGTTGGCCTGCCCAGATTCATGATGTGAAAGCCGCCGTGCGATGGTTAAGGTCGAATAGTGCCGCGCTTGGTTTGGACCCGGAACGTTTCGGCATTCATGGACAGGGATCGGGCGGGCATCTCGGACTGATGAGCGCATTGTCTGCCGAGAATGCCAATGTGGTAGTGAACACTTTTCACACTGACCTTGAGGGGAATAGCATGGGCAACTATGGTGTATCGGATCGTGTTCATGCGGTGTGCGCTTGGTATGCGCCGACGGATTTGCTTCTTCTCGATAATGCACCTAGTTCGATCAATCACAATCTCGCCACTGCGCAGACTGGGTATCTCATGGGGCTAAATCCGCCGCCTCCCATTGCTGGCACTGCCATTCAGACAATCCCAGAACGAACGGCATCTGCGTATCCAGGGCTGTTTGCGGATCACTCGGATCCACCGGTTCTGTTAATGCACGGCTCAGGGGATCAGACAACGCCGATCTGGCAGTCCGCACTGTTGCATCACACGCTGGGAAGAGCGGGAGTGCGTTCTACGTTTCTGCCGGTGGTGGGAGCAAGCAATAGTCTTCCGAGCGATGAGAATAACCCCGTGGTGGCATTTTTTACCCGCGAACTGGCGGGTCTCGACGGCGAACCAGCCACCAGTGGCGCATATCCAAACTGGAACATTTTCGGGGAACGCGCCATTGATGATTTCCTTCAATGGAAACGCATCAACCGATCAGGACGGATCGATCATTCGCTACGCGTGGTCGTTTGGAAATAATTTTGCGGCATCGGGAGCTCAGGTATCGCATACGTTTACGACTCCGGGGCGTTATCGAGTAACGTTAACAGTCGAGGACGATGATAGAGCGCTTCATTCCTCTTCTGTGGATGTGCAAGTGTTACCAGTAGAGAGCGGAGCGCTACCTGCGGTGTCGATCACAGCACCTATCACGGGAGCAATGCATATTGCGCCGGCGGCTTACCATCTGCAAGCGAACGCTACTCCCGCAACGGGTTCTTCGATTGCGGCAGTGGAATTTTATCTCAATGGAAATTACGTGGGGCGTGATACGGTTTCGCCTTACGGGTTGTCCGTGGGAAATATTGCGACGGGTGATGTTACCTTCGCGGCAAGAGTGATAGATGCCTCCGGCACCGTCTCGTGGAGCCAACCCGTGACGGTATCCGTACGATCCGCGAATCCAACGCCCGTGTTTCTCGATGTGGCTGGAATCAAGTATTTTGGGCTTCAAATGTATCGTCATGCTGCGGTCGTAAACCGCTCGGATCTGCTTGAATTTTCCCCCAACATGCGAGAGTGGGCCGCCTCCCCTGTATTGCATGAAACGGAGGAAATCGGTTTGGGCGTGGTAAAACGGGTCTATCGCAGCAGCGGCTCAGTCTCGACATTCCCGAGTGGTTTTTTACGAGTTACTACGGATCGCACGGAGTGAATGCACTAGGTTTTTGTTGTATGAACCTCGTCTATGAATCATAGAAAAAGTCGATTATAACCTGACAAACAAGGAGACAACTATACTCATTTTGGCCAATACACTTGCGCGTTGCGGCAAGGCTTAGAAATGAAGGCATCTGGATACTTAAACTTTATAGCTACCAAAGTGTGTCGTATTTGGCACGTCTGCGATGATTAAATTGTTGACGCTAACACGTTGGGTAACTACAAAAACGTATTCTATAAAAGCGATTTTTCGCTTCTTCATCCAGAAACTCCTGAACGATTCTGCACCAAAAACCATCCGATGAAAACCCACTTCCTACAACGCAATTTTTGCAGAGGTCTATCGCAGTGGCTTCTGCTGACAGCAGCTCTCTTTCACGCCCAAGTTACACCCCTACGCGCGGATGGGCCAGTGCCGCCGCCTTTGTTAGAATTCACCTCGGGGCTTCCTGGGAAACAAGTAAAACTTTCATGGCTGGCGGAAGTGGGAGTGAGATACCGCATCGAAAAATCCAGCAACCTCGAAACGGGCGGTGCCGACGGATGGAAGCAGGTGGCACTTGTCGAAGCAACGAACACGCAAGGCGTTTGGCTCGACCCTGTGCCAACCACGACCAAAGCCTTCTATCGAGTGGTGCAGCCCGTGCCCGAAGTTTTTGCCATTTACCCACCGCTGCTATCAACGAACGGGGGCGTTTTATCCCTTCAAAGCCAGGCCATTCCGGTGGGAAGTTTTCTCGTCTTGAATGTGAATGGGCAGCTCGTCTCGGTGCCGTTGAACTTGGTCGCAGGGGTGTGGCAGGCCACAGTGTCCGGACCATTGAATGAAAGCGCGAGCGTGATCGCAGTGGGAATCACTCACAATGGGGAAACGATCGTTTCTCTCAACTCGCCCATCACAGTGACGACCACGGGTCTCGCGGCGGATGCCCCACCAACGCTGCCGCCGGGTGCGCCCCTAGAGATGGACTCGGTGAAACCGATTTCAGGCATCGGAATCGTTGTCAAGAGCAACCCCTATGCGACTAGCGGCGAGCGGGCCGCACGGCCAAAAAGGTTTCCTCCCAGTCTTTTTGCTCACAACATCATGCAAAGGTTCCAGTGTTCGGTGTACGACACATCGAGTTTCGGTAGTAGTACCTCGGGCAAAGCGATCCGGGGCAAGGTGAAGGATGTTAAACACGATTCGGGCACGATGCGGACAAGCGGCGGTCGGGTTTTCGACGATACTAACGCTCCGCTCGACAGCGTAACGCACAGAAAGGGCTATCAATATTACATGTCAAAAAGTGATAGGGACTCAGCACAAGACGCTAACAATCCACTTTACCATAGTCCCAGTAATAGTGGGCAGAACCCGCTCCACGAGACCCACCGCAGCAGCGGCAAAAGGTCCGAGGCAGAGCTCAACCTCGGAGCGCTCAAGCGCTCGGCACCCGGCCTCCCCGGCGAGGTTCACATACCGGTCAGCGCCCTTTCCCTCGCCTGCCCCGCAGGTCCAAACATTGACTTCGCATGCACTTACCGCTCGATGGTCCCGGTGAGCTCCGACCTCGGGCAAGGCTGGGATTTTTCCTATAATATTTTCATCGAGATATTATCCGCCGACCGCGTGGCGGTGCACGATGGCCAGGGTCGCCGCGATATTTTTCACCGCCAACCGGACAACAGCTTCCGCTGCGACGGCATGTTCCGCGAGGGCCACTTTGATGGGGAGACATTCACGCTCGCTTTCGCCGATACGGGCAAGTGGGTATTCCGCCCGATGGACTCGTCGGTGGCTCCCGGAAAAATCGCCACCATCACGGATCGTAATGACGTTTCGCTCACCTGCAACTATGATGGCACGGGCAAGCTCAGCTCGGTGAGCAGCCAGTTTGGCCAAAGCATCACGGTCGCTTACACGGGAGATCGTATTTCCGGCATCACCGATCACACCGGACGCACAGTGGCTTTCAGCTACTACGGACCTAGTAACCCGAGCGGCAGCGAAGGCGATCTCCAGTCCATTTCCTGCCCGCAGGATGCCGGCCAGCCGCCCGCTGCCGGACCAGTGACATTTACTTACTCCACCGGCAGCCTTAATCCCCGCCTGAACGGCAACCTGCTCAGCGCCACAGATGGCGCGGGCCGCACGCTTGGCATCTTCACCTACTCGGCGGAAACCAACCCGCTTCACATCGACTTCGACACCTGTGCCAGCGCACAGCGCTACAAAACGGGTCATGTCAGTCTGATCAAACGCGTAATCCGTCCCGACGGAGGCTACACGATGATTGAAGTCGATGAGGTTGGTCGCGTGACGGAGACCGACTTGGATCGCCTCCACCGCCTCATTGTTTGCCGCCAATACACGGGATTTTCCACGCCAAATGTTCCCGTCACCTCGTCGTCCAACCGCCCGACGGGCAAACTCCGCGCCACAGATCCGGACTATTTTGAAACCACCTACTCCTACAACGCCGACAGCCTCTGCACCCAGATCACGCATCCCGATGGCAGTCAGGAAATCACCACCTACGACCGAGATTTCCGCAAAAATTGCCCGGTGCTTGAGAAGGGAAACCCTCGCCTGATGACCTTGCGCACTCCGGGCGGCGAGCAGCGCACTGTTTCCTGCGACTATCTACCCGGCTTCGGATCGCTTGAGTTCACTGCGCCCAAAGTCAACCCCAAACACATCAAGAATTGGGAAGGCAAAGACCGCACTATTGCCCCTGACGGAGGCATCACGGCGATGGATGATTGGCAAAGCCCCGTCGTTCGCATGGTCAGCGCCCACGGTCAAGTGACCACTTACGATTACGACTCGAACGGAAATCTCATCTCCGTCACTAGCCCAGTTCCCGGTCGCGGCTCACTTTACCAATACAACACGCTCGGCCAACTCACCTCCAGAACCACGCTTAATGGCTCTGCTCCATCCTTTGTCGATGCTTGCAATTATGATGTAGCGACGAAGTTCCTCAGCAGCTTCGTGTCCGACAGCGGCGGTCTGAACCTCACCACTGCCTTCTACCGTGACACCCGCGGCCGCATCATCCGCAGTGTCGATCCACGCGGAAACGACGAACTTTGCAGCTACAACGCCCTCGACCAAATCCTGGAAATCAAATCGCCACTTGTTCCACAAAGAATCGCCACGACTTTCCACTACGATGCCGGTGCCTGCCTCGCTCGCTGCGATACCGAGCACCGCGATGCAGCCGGAGTCCTCGTCCCTACGAACCCGGCTTACTCCTCGTTCTTCGTTTACAATGACCACGGCCTGCTCATCCAGACGGCGGAAGAAGAGCGCCCGGTCGATGGCTCCGGCCTGCTTATTCCAGCCTCGCTCGGCATTGCGAACTTCGCTGTCTGCGACGTCTCGCTCAACAACGCTGGCGAATGCGTCCGCCTCAGCACGCCTGCAGTGTGTCGTGACCAAGCGGAGGCCCTGGTCTGCGATTTCTCCTACGACGAGCGCGGCTTCCTCCACCTGACTCACGAGGGTGGCGAAGGAAATCCCGATGGCCTCGTCACCGCCCGCGACTACAATCTTTACGGAGCCATTCCCCAAAGCTGGACCGTCAGAGGTCAAGGCACCACCACCGTGGAAAGTCGCACCTACGATGGCTTCCACCGCCTCTCTACCGAGACGGACCCGATGGGCAACGTCTGCCTATACGAATACGACAACCAAGGCTACGTGACCTGCTCTGTCTTCGGCGAGGTCAACGATGTGCCGGGGTCCACGAACAACGAGCTGCTGGCGAAGAAGAAGTATCAGGTGGGCCAGCCGATTTACGGCAACATCAGTGAGATCGAGCGAGTCGGAATGAAACCGGAAAAGGTGACATTCGGCGGCGGTTCCACTTGCGCCAGTAGCCGTTATTATACCGCGAAAACCGGCAAGGATTCCGTGAAAAGGATCGTGGCTCCCGTCAACAACCACGCCATCAACACCAAGGGCGCGGGAGGAATCAACCGGATCGTCGCACCCGTCAGCAGTATGGCCATCAATACCAAAGGTGCTGGAGGAATCAACCGGACGATCAACCCCTTCTTCGGCTTCGAGACCGAGGACGAAACGATCACCTGCGACCGCTTCACTCCCGGCGGTGCGATCACCCCGGAAGTCACCACCATCGACCTCTCGCCTGCCGGGTTGGTACAACACATTTCCCGCAATGGCGACGTGTTGGAAACCTGCTCCTACGACAGCGCCGGTCGCCTGATCGGCCATGTTTGCGGCGATACCAGCCATTTCTTCACCCTGAATCCGAATGGCGACCTTGTTTCCAGCACCCGCACCGACACCTGCCCGTCCGATGCCGCGCAAACCAAGACATTCACCATCAATAATGTCTTCGATGCCGCCGGTCGCATCACCCAGACCACCGATGGCACGGGCAATGTTTCCTCATGCGCCTACGATTCGCTCCATCGCCCGGTGTCCTTCACGAAGCCAGGCGGATTGGTGACCAAATTTGCCTATGATAGCAGTTCTGCGGGAGTTCCCTTCAGTCAGGAAATTTCCGCAGATGCGGTGACTCCCGGAACTTTCGTGATGCTCTCGCGCAGTCTTGTCCGCTCTGGTGAACTCCGCAGCACCACCGATTCCTACGGCCACACCACGACAAACAGCAACGATGCTCTCGGACGGATGACTCGCTGTGATTACGCAGACGGTACCTTCAAGACGCACGGCCACGTTCACATCAACATCGGCACGATCGGCCATGTCGATCACGGCAAGACGACCCTCACCCACAATCTGAACGGTCAACTTACCAGCAGCCTGACCACCAGCGATCCTCTGATCGCTCCCGTTTCCTCCACCCCGCTCAAGACCTTCACTCACGATGGTCTCGGTCGAATGACCAGTGCGTCCCAAGGTACTCACGTCGTGGCATGCGCCTATGATTCGCTCGGCAACCTCGTCTCCGAATCTCAAGACAGCCGCGTCGTCAGCAGCACCTTTGACCATCGCGGCCGCACTGGCATCACCTATCCGGATGGGCGCTCGTTTGTCGAAGCGCGCGATGGAATTGGCCGACTGGTTTCCATTTCCGCGCTCAACGCGGGCGTTCCCGTAGTTCCACCGGTCGTCTCGAACGAATACGCGGGATACCGCGTCTTCCGCAGCACGCAAGGTAACGGCGTCGTGACCACCTTCCAATACCGAGGCGATGGCGAGGCCTCCCTTCCCGGCGCTGCGGATTTTACCTTTGATGCCTGTGTGAAAAGCAACATCAATGATCTCTCGATCACGACCTTTCATCGGGATCGAAATCAACGCCTCATCCGCGATGCCACCGCATTTTCCACCGCAGCCACGCCGCCGATCCGCGTCAAAGCTATCGGCAGAAACCGCCTGGGTGACCTCACCCTCTGCACCACCCGCCGCCGCGCAGCTCCCAGTGCTTCGCTTGTCCTAGAAAGCGAGATCACCTATACCCGCGATCTCGAAGGCCGGCGTCTCTCTGCCACTGGCGGGGCAAATCCGGGCAGCTACGAGCAACTCACCACCCTTCCACCCGGCGACCAACAAATGGGCCAATACTCGACTTGGCCGCTCGGTCCGCTGGCATGGGATGACAATGGCAACTTGATCTCCATGGCCACCGCGAACGGTATTCTGAGCTTTGTCCATGATGTCGAAGGCCGTCTGACCTCTGCCAGCCGCGATGGAGTGCCCGTCATTTCTTACGACTACGATCCGCTCGGCCGCTGCATCTCCCGCGATCCCGAGGTCGGCCCCGCCACGACTTTTGTTTACGATGGCGACGTTTGCCTCCAGGAACTCGGCGAAGACAGCCTGCCCGATCTCACCCACGTTTACGCCGACGGCATCCACCAGAGCATTTCCAGCCGCAATGGCTCCACCTTCTATCCGCATGCCAGCGGCCGCTCGCGGGACAAAGGCCAAACTTGGGAATTTTATCCTAGGGCGAATAGCAACTGTATCACCGGACCGACCGGCGCTGTCGTCGAGCGCTTCGATTGCGACGATTCCGGTAAACCGCTTTTCCTCACCATCGACTACGCCCCATCGAATGCCAGCAGCTCATCGACCGGACTTCGCTGGCTTACTCCAGGCTGCGCGTGGGAACCGGAAATCGAAATGTACCAATGCCCCAGCGGCTTCCATAGCCCAGTCTTGGACATGTCAGTATCCCATCAAAAAATCAAACCCATCCCCAAAAAATCCGGGCATAATTACGTAGGACATGTGTCGCTGATCCGATAAATCCAGCCGTTTTTCAAAGCCTTAGAATTGCGCTGAAGAAAAAATTTAGCACTCCCCTGTTAAGACATCCCCCCTCGTGGACGACTCATCATTGCAACCAAAAAATGCAATCATGCATACGAAATACACCATTCCACTACTTGCCCTTGTCGCTGGTATTCTTGCCTTCACCTTCGTCAAAAGAGAAGACACCCGGCACAAGTAGAGGTTAAGAAAAAACTGACTGCCATGCAGTATTACGTGACGCAAGAGGACGGTACCGAGCCGCCTTTTCGCAATGAATATTATAACAATCACAGAGCGGTAATCTACATTGACATTATCGGCGGTGAAGCGCTTTTCAGTTCACTGGACAAGTTCGATTCCAGCACCGGCTGGCCGAGCTTTACCAAGCCCCTCTCACCCGATGTCCTGAAGTTCTATTACTTGCCTCACTTTTATTTCCCACCCTTCTCCCAGCAGAAGACCTACGAAAGGCCACCTTCGCTGCCGGATTTTTCTGGTGCGTGGAAGCCATCTTCGAGCGCGTCCCCGGCGTGACCGATGTCGTTTCCGGCTACAGCGGCGGTAAAGAAAACAACCCCAATCACGATCAAGTCGGCGGAGGTAAAACCGGACACACTGAAGCCGTAGAAATCACCTACGATGCCGATAAAACAAGTTACGCAAAACTACTCGACGTGTTCTGGAAAAGCCACGACCCACTGATGCGCGAGGCGTCGCCCCCGACTTCGGCAAACAATACCGCTCCGCCTTATTCTATCGAACCGCCGAAGAGAACGCAACTATCGAAACCTCTAAAAGTGCCAGGGAAAAAAAGCCGGTATAAAAATTGCCACACAAATCACCGCATTTGAAAAATTCTACCCGGCAGAAAAATGTCATCAGGATTATGTAAAGCTGAACCCACAGCACTCTTACGTGAGAAAAGTCTCGATCCCCCGTTTGATCGAAGCCGGGTATAAGAAATGAGACTATATTCATCACCGGCATAGGCTCAGCTTGAACAAGAGGGGGCGGCATTGAAGTTCCCACGGCTAACGCATTTTAAGTGGTTCATAATCACAATGTGTTAGCCTTTCCGTATGATTTCGCATAGCTTGATTCCATCGGCAAAAGAAGAGGCGCTCGCCCTGTGAAAGTTCCGGACTGGACTTTATAACGCTTAACAGGCAAATTGTGACGACTTCTTTTTTGATTGGTCAGCTTCAAATCTGTTGGTAAAACTATGAAACATTCATCGGACGCTTCCCACCAAGTTTTGTTGCAGGATGTGGTGGAAAAACTTCACTTCTCGGTCAAGGACCGGATCGGTGCTCCCACTCAGGATGAGCTCGCTACGGTCTGCGCTGTACTTTTTGCAGCGAGCCTGCTCAAAGAAGAGGGGAAGGTTGTGAGGGCACGAGTCGTAATTTCGCCCCCTGAGGAATTTTCTCCGGTGGGCGGGCCGCCCGATGGCATTCTAGCCGTGCGGTTTACCACGCCGCACCCATTCACAGCCAACGAAATCAAGCGCCTGAGTCCTGCTGCGGGCTTTTTCCATTCCGCATTGGCGATATGGCCTGACCGCGACAAAGGTTTACGGATATGGGGCATTCTCAATACGGGACCGCGTTGGCTGAATCTCGTGGGGGGCGGGCGCAAGCCCACGGGCAATGACCTCTCGCACCCTATCATCCATGTCCGTGATCCCGGCTGGTTGTTATTCTATCAAGGCTATGATCTGATGGTTGAGTGGCGTGGACGAGAATTTTATGGCCCTCGAATGGATGTGTTTCAGTCGTCGATTTTGAGTGACCGGTTTGCGGGAAACAGGCAACAGTTAATCGAGAGTTTGATCGCCTGTTGTCTGCCGTCGAGCTTGGACGCAGAAGCGTATGGCAAGTTGGCTCATTTGATTTCCCTTCAATTTGTCAAACGCATTATCAACCTAGTGCGCACCAGCGGTCATGGTGGCACGCTGATTTTTCTACCGGATGCTGAGGATGGTAAAGAGATGTCTTTGAGCTGGATTGATTTCAAATACGCGTCCGTTCCCGAGGTTGGAGGATCGAGGTTCAGGAGTCTGATCGAGTCCATGATTCGGCGGGTAGGAGAATTGTGTGAGGATGGATCTTCCGTTGATGATGCGTGGCACGTTTTCCGAAATAGCAAAGACATCGAGCTGGATTTGCTGGAAGAAGCATTTTTTGAATTGGCGCGCCTGTTCTCTGATTTAATGCAGGTCGATGGAGCTCTTGTGCTAGATAAGCGAGTTCGCCTCGTGGGATTCGGCGGGGAAATCCGAGTGGATCGAAACGTATTCATGGTCGGGCTTGCTCATGATTTAGAAGGAAAAAATATCACTTCTTGGGACGTGCGCGGCGACGGCACACGCCATCGTTCCGTTTACCGCTTGTGTTCCGTAGAGCCGGAGGCAATCGGATTCGTCATATCGCAAGACAGCCAAGTGAGGATGATCGCCAACGTCAATGACTCAGTAATCGTCTGGCCACACACAATGATTTAGAGGAATTCATTCCCACACAAACAAACAAGATGCCAAAATACCAAACGCTTTACCATTTCATCGCATCTCATCTTGGATATTCCATTAGCAAGCTGATTGAATAGAATATCTAACAATAAATTTCGAGGAATACAATTGATCACGGAACAACCCATGAGCTACACCGATTTCCTGATTTTCATGACTCGCCTTCCTTGCGTGGGAAAAAACAAGACACGCCTGATCCCTGCTCTCGGTGCCGCCGCTACAGCAAGATGTCGCAGCGCATTTCTATCGGAACTAAAAGATGTCGATGTACCCGATGACCTTCCCACTGCAGAGACGGAGCTTGCTAAAGATGATACAATACCAGTGAGCATCCCCACCATAGATGTGTGACGATGCTCAAAATGTCATTAGTGAAATTAATACTATTGGTTGTAAGTGGCGAATCTTTCACGCACTTCTCTGTCATTGCTGATGATTTCTCTTGCAGTACTAACGAGCATCACAAAAATGCGCAGCAGATATCATATGAAGTTCGAGCGGCGCTATCCATCACTTGCCATTGCATCCATTCTGCTCGTGATCTTTTTCTTTTGGCGGCAATCGCAAGTCAAAAATGAGACGGATCAAATCACTGCTCATCCAACCTCTTCCATCACGACCAAAGCATTAGAAGAGTTCAGTTATGAGCGCAATGGAGTGGAGCATCAGATTGAGTTAGATCAATACGCACTGCGTGGCGATGACGGAGTGCCAGAGATCGTCAAAATTTCCGGCACAGCCTCATGGGAAACCCTGCGCGCTCAGATGCATCAGTTACATCAAAAGTCCGAGTGCTACGTGGTCGCTTATCCCAAGGGCAAAGAGAATGATCTTCGTCGCAGGGTATTGATTACCAACCGCATTACCCTGAATTTGCCTGAAGGCATGACCGCTCAGCAGCTTGCGGTCAATACCGGACTGACACTTGATTCTCAGCCCGACTATGCACCTGGCTTGGCAGTCTTCACAGCAACAGATCCCCTCTCAGCGTTGGAGAAATCCCAGCAACTCAAGGAACGTGGCGATTTGACAGTCGTAGATTTGCAGACCGTCACCATCAAACCAGGCAGAGTCATGCCTAACGATCCCTTGATCACGAATCAATGGCATCTGAAATATACAGGACTCTCCGATACTCTACTTGGTAGCGACTTGAACGTAGAAACAGCATGGAACTACGGTGTTAGTGGCGGTGTCAAAGGCACCGGCATTCGCATCGGCATCATTGATGACGGCGTGGATGTCACTCACCCTGACTTCGCTGGCAATATCGATACAGTCAACGGTAAGGACTGGATCCAGAATGATTCCGACCCGAGTCCGCAGGCATCCGATGACGACCATGGCACATCCGTAGCAGGAGTGGCTGCGGCACGCGGCAACAATGGCACTGGGGTGTCGGGAGTTGCACCCGAAGCCATGATCGTTGGACTACGATTGGCGAATTCTGTTACCGGATCGACCGATCAGACAGAAGGAGAAGCGATGGCGTACAGAAATGACATCATCCAGATCAAAAACAACAGTTGGGGTCCAGTGGATGTCGGTGACTTGTTAGAGGGACCCGGACCATTGACTCTAGCGGCATTTCAAACGGCGGTCACCAGTGGCAGAGGCGGCAAGGGCACACTCATTTTCTGGGCCGGCGGAAATGGCAGAAATTTGAACGATCCCGATTATATCGAAGACCAATCCAACAAGGACGGCTACGCGAACTCCATTTACACCTTCGGCATCGGCGCGATGGACAGCCGACTACGGCAAGCTGAGTATAGCGAATCGGGTGCAAATCTGGTCTGCGTCACGCCTTCCGATGGATCTGCGGATAGCAGAGCCATCACCACCACAGATCGCAGGGGGCGAAGCGGTTACAGCACTTCCGATTATGCCAATGATTTCGGCGGGACTTCCTCGGCCACCCCCGCAGCTTCCGGCGTTGCGGCATTGATGCTCGAAAAAAATCCCAATCTTGGTTGGCGCGATGTGAAAGAAATTCTCATCCGCAGTGCAAAGAAGGTCAATTCTTCCGACGCAGGATGGGCGAATAACAGCGCCGGTTTTCATTTCCACCATGGTTACGGAGCCGGTCTGATCGATGCCACTGCCGCTGTGAATTTGGCCGCGACATGGTCCAATCTCGCCGCAATGACAAGCGGCACCGTTGCGCAAACAGGGCTAACACAGGCGATCCCCGACAATTCCGCCACGGGTATCACTCGCACGTTTGCTGCACCCGAAAACATGCGCGTGGAGCACGTAACGATCAAAGTAAGCATCACCCACGCCTATCGCGGTGATTTAGAAATGATACTCACCGCTCCCAATGGGATGACCAGTCGACTCGTCGAGAGCCACGATGACGGTAATTCAAACTACAGCGGCTGGACCTTCAGCACCGTGCGCCATTGGGGCGAGGCATCGGATGGCAACTGGACATTAAAAATCGCGGATCGAGCCGCAGAGGATGCAGGCACACTCACGGCAGCCACTCTCACCTTTTATGGCACCAGCATCCCAATCCCACCTCAAGTGGCGATCACATCACCCAGCACAGCACAGGTCATCACTGTCGGTCAACCACTGACAATCGAAGGCACCGCCAGCGATACGGCTCCTGGCAGCGTGACAAAAGTCGAGCTCTTTCGGAATGGTTCGCTAGTTGCCACTGACACCGCGGCACCCTATTCCTTCATCACCACTCCTCCCCTGGGCATTCAAAGTTACATACTGCGCGCTACCGATAATGGTGGCTTGACCAAAGACTCGGCCGCCCTGCAAGTGACGGTGCTAAGCGCCTACGATGCCTGGATTGCCCTGTATCCCACGTTATCCAATAAAAACGCGACAGCAGATCCCGATGGCGATGGATTCACCAACCAGATGGAATTTTCCGCAAAAACTGATCCCGGCCAATCGGCCTCCGCGCTCCGGATCACTAGCTTCACGCGCCATAACAACGCCACGCAGCTCACCATCGCTTGGCAAAGCGTTTCAGGAGTCGTCTATCAAATCCAGAGTTCTCCCAACCTCACCCAGTGGAACGCCATGGGGCTCAATGTTACCGCAACGGGCAGCAGCACCAGTCAAACGCGCACCATCCCCTCACAACACAGATACTTCCGCGTGCAAACACAGTCTCCTTGATGGACTAGCTCGGTCATCATGTCCTCTGGAGTCGAGCGTTAGCAGCGATTTCATCTAGGTATTCCAGTCGAGATAAAGAAACCATTTGCCGTCCTTCTCCGTCAGAACAGCTCTTCTTGACTGGCCCGTATTCTCATCAAAAAACTTGCGATCGTGCACTACGCGCCCATCGGACGGCGTCCACCAGGCTATCCTATCCGGTAAGCCACCACTGCTCTTGAAGGGTTTGTTCGGTAATGCGGAAAGCTGTTGATCCATATCGTCCTTAGCATCGTCAGGAATTTCGATTTTTGCGAGGAAGGCAGGATCAATCGGCGCTTTGTAATAAAAGTTCACTCCCTTCGCCCCACTTGGCAACTTGAGCCCCATCTCTTTCTCCACCATGTGCAGAGTGTCCGCACCAAAATCCGCAGATGCTAGTTCGTAGTCGTTCGTGCTTTTTCCGCAGCTCCCCAGACAGAAAACGATCAAGGTAAGGATAGCATAGCGGAACATCATTTTCATCACATAGGTAAACCACATCCGTCTCCAGAAGCAAGTGCAAGTGTTGAACAGGCGTTTCGGGATACATCACATCTCGGGCCCAAAGACTGCCATGTGTCCTGAGTTCGTTGCCTCCATGTTTGTGAGATCACGAATCCCTTTCGGGAGCATTCTTGATAGATAGCCATTCATGCCATCGAGCAGGCTTCTCCCTGAAAACTCCTGCTCAAGCCTATCTGCGACATCACTTTCATTACCCTTGTTAAACCAAAACCATTTCTCAGGAACCAAGTTTCTAACAACCTGATTCGGGAAATCTCGCAGACCTTGAACGTTCTTAATCAATTCTCGTGCCCCCTGTGCCTGAAAGATTCGCTCTGCTTCGATCAATCTCCATAAGTCTTTCTGGTAACCATAAAGGCATTCGACGTTAATGGAGTCTTTCACATGGGCGCTTCCATGAAGTCTCATCAGTCGCCTTTCCACCAAGCTTCTAAATTCCTCTGCCAAATCGCGCAAACTTTCTAAATCGCTTGTCCACACGAGATTGAATCCTAAGCCCCTCAGTCCCCTCTCTTCACAGAATTCGAGTAGACCCTTTTGCTCGAGAGAACTAAGGAAATAGACTCCATCCTGAGGGCTCTCCGCGATGCGAAAAACTTTTGAAGTCAAGGATACCAAATATTTTTCGTCGAACTCAAGCTCTTCAATCCGTCTGTTGCTTCCGATCGCCCCATTCTCAAATCGTGTGGTTTTGAGATTGAGAACTTCAAGGACATTGAGGCAATTGCACAACTCCCAGTTTCTCCCAGAGATTTCGAACGGAACAAACTCGATATCCGTTACCAAAAACTCTTTCATCTCTGTAGCCGCTGGCCTTTCGAGGTTAAGAGCAAACTCCTTGCAATATCCCACAGGAGCCAAATCACCAGAGCGGAGCATCTCACCATAAGTTCGTATCTTCAGGGGAACTACATCCGTTCCCTCTAGCGGAGCGCCAGTGAGTTGCGTATATTTTTCGAAATCGAATCCTACATACTTTCGACACTTGTATGCGACTTTGTATACACAAATCTTGCTGCGGGCACTATCGATTCGCTGGCCATCAATCGGGTCACTTAACCAAACTCTTTCTTTGGGAAGGACCGCTCCGCGGCAGCGCCAGTGCTCTCCGCCCCCATTGCTTTGCTCAAAGCGTATCCAACAAGGAAGCCAACGATTTTCTATCCGATTCGCAAAGGCCTCTTTTACCCAGTGAATGACTTTTTCGCTGAGAAGCCTCTCGAATTCATCACTTTCACATACAATTACGTTACCATCGATCGTGGTTCTGATTTTCATTTCCTCGTCCGATTCCGAATTCTCGTATTTCTCGCGAAATTCATCGATTTGAACCAGGTCAACGCCGCAGAGTGACGGACCGGTAAAGGATGCCACTTCATCACACCGGTATGACTCATCATCATCGTTATTCAAGCGGATCGAAAATCTACCAAATCTTGTATCAAATGAGACTCCGAATGAGGTCGCGGCAAACTCTGCATGGGAATCGATGATTTCGAAACTTTTCTCCATGCATTGATGGATGCTTGATTTGATTTGCTCAAAATCGATTTCGAATTCCGTTGCTTTCATATTTTTTTTGTAATACCAGCGGTGTGAAGTTGAAACAGGCGGCGGAGCATGAGATAGGAATGACTTCCTGTTAGATTTTATGATCTCTACGGAACCGCAACGATAGTGAAATTAACGACAAGATGCTCATCCTTCCTTTCAGAGAATGTGATATCCATGCAAAACAAAGCGTCTTTTTCGCCTGAAAGAACGTATGCCATTCTTGGCAGTTCATTTTTCTGGTATCCTTCTGCACTTTCGGGCAGTGGGAAATCATTCTGGATTGATGAGATAGGAATGCCTTTTTTCTTGTACAAATCGATCTGTGCTTGAATGAATGGTTGAAAACTTTTGTTGATTCGTTCGAAGTCCTTTTCCGTGACAGGTTCCTTGATTTCATCCAGAGTGATGAAGCCAGTAACTACATACGCTCCACCTACTTTGCGGACAACTTCAAGACCGCGCAATGCCCCAAATTCTCGATTAAAGGCTTTTACTGTGACTTCATACATTCCCTTCAGGAAAGAATTCTCCACGCCAAGGTTTCCCGACGTAAATCTGGGATCTTCCTCTCCTTGCGAACGGTGAAACGGGAGAAGCAATAAAATGACAATAGCGCTAATGATGTGTTTCATATTTTTATCAAACAGTATTGAGTGGTGGTCACTCCCTATACAAACAGTGAAGATCACTACGGCAGGAAACCGACAACCTTTTACTATGACAAGGATTTTTTTGTGGCGAATGTCGCCTGTAAATTAATACGTTTAGCGGCGTATAAGTCTTTTCCCTCCGGCACCACAATATATCCCTCCTCACGATCGCCAAACCATTGGGCGCGATGGTGGAGAAAACGATCCGCACTCAAGGCGCAGAGAGCGGCATCCACGAAGTCAATGTTTTTGAGTGGTTCATCCTCGTAGCCCTGCTCTCGTAGCATCCTGCGGCGAGTGCTTGCCTTGGGGCGGGCTGGAATGACTCGCCCCGCCAAGGCGCATACGACGGCATGAGGGAAGGTCTCGAAGACGATTTTTTCTTTCTGAGAAGAACCGTCAAAAAGATGATACTGCGGGAAAAGGCACTGGTAAAGTTTTTCGCCCTGAAACACCCAATCATAAAAAGCCCGACCATAGGAAGAGCTTCGCGTAGGAGTCTTGAAACACTGGATCGTTTTTCCATCTATTGCCAGTGATCGCTCGGCAAGCCGAGAACCGCCGAGCGTGGCCCATGCACAGGGCGCATCAATCGCGATGACCTGAGCTGCATGAGCCACACACCATGCCGCGACTTTTTCCGGTTGCGTAAAATGATGCGGTTCGAATTGGCCATCGCATAGGGCGACTGCGTGATAGCCTTTCACACGGCCACCCACATCAATGCCAATGACGCTAGGAGAAGATTGTTTCATGCTGTGCGTGTTGCGCAATCGTCAGATACTTAAAATAAACAAGGGTGACCATCGGCCACCCTCGTTCACTAGTATTTAGAACAACAAACTATTAAGGTGTGGCCACTGCCCGCAGTCTGACGAAGCCTCGTGGACCATTTGCGTCCAGTGTAACGGTAACTTTGTCAATTCCAATGCCATAGAAATCGTCATCCACTACGATGCTCGCGCCATTAAAGCCATCAATTGGCTCCTCCCAGAAGAGCAAATCTGGAGATATTTGCAGCACGGAATTGAGGTAGATTGAAGCATCGGTGCGACGATAGACAATGGTGGCTACTCGCGAGCCAGGTGCTCCCGCAACAGTGACGTTGGGGATGAATGCATTGGCATCATTAGCCACTGTGGGATTGCTGCCGACAATGAATTCGATTCCGTTGGATACACCATCTTGATCAGGGTCAGCATCAAATAGAGCATCATTGCCTGTTAGGTTGTATGGCGCTCCTGTGGCCCATGTCTGGAAAGGTGTGAGACCGCTGCTAACAATATCTCCCGGGTCACGTGGGTGCAACTCATAACCAGCGGTGAATGGTGTGGCGTTGTCAAATTGACCGAAGACACCAGTAATGGCTGCTGGGAATGCAGGAGAGGTGATAGCCGTGGAACCAGAATGAATGTAGATATCCAGTATTGTAGTGCCACCATCATCGCTCAAGGGGATGACTGTTGCAAGCGGCCAACCGGTCGCGTCGGTGGGTGACAGATTGGCAATCGTTACAAGCTTACCTTCGTAGCTTTCTGGGTCGAGCATCAAGGTTGCTAGAGTGACGGTGATCGGCGTAGGTTGCGTAACCGCAGCACCTAGGTCAAATACTGACGCGGAGACGGAGGTGAAGCTGACTTCGGTAAGACCATTGAATTGAATCACATTGCCGAGAGTGACATACTCATTTCCGCGTAGATAAGGACTGTCCACGCTGTTGGAGAAAATGTTCACGCCACTGCCACTGACTTCTTGGAGGAAAGCACTCGTGATGGTGAGACTGGAATTGAAATCTTCTTCGGTGCATACACCCTGCACTGCCACTTTGTCATTAAGATCAAGGGGGACACCGTTGGCATCAACATCGCGGATATTGGCGATAGGGATCACGACATAGGCGATCGGTGATGAGCTGATGGCTGTCAGAGTGCCTCCGCTTTGTTTCGTGGCCACCGTGAAGGCGTAATTGCCGTCATTGGTGACGTCGAGACTGGTGTCGGGAGTGCTTAGTCCCGAGATCGTTACCGTGAGTCCGGTGCTGGTGGTCACGGCGGCACCGCTGATGGTGATCGTGTTACCCGTAACACTGGCACTGCCCGCGCCGGTGAGGCTGACATTGCCCACTAGAAGACCAGTGATCGCAGCGGGAACATCGATCGTGACATCGGTGATCGTCGAACCAGGGAAGGTTCCGGTCAGAGTGATGGCTGCCGTTTGGCTTCCAAGGCTACGACCAAACACTGGCGAGTTCAGTAGCGGACTGGCTGGAGTGAGGTTGGCAATTGTGGCGATGCCGCTGCCGTCAGCGGTCGCTGAGTAAGCAGGGGTCGCACTGTTGCGAGGCGCTGGTACTGCGGTTACGAAGTCAAAGCTATTCACGTTGGTGTCGAGGGTTCCCGAATTCTGGCGAACGACGGCCAGCGTGTTACTACCAGTAGGCGCTGCGGCAGATCCTTCGAAAAGGCTTGCTGTTCCACCGTAACCAACGAAATCCGACACCGTAGGGTCTGTGGGAAGACCAGCGCCCAATAGAGTGGTGTTATTAACTAGAGCAACTTTACCATTGGCGGCGGAGAGGTTGAGTGATCCCGTGGCATCTGGCGTCGGCAGGGGTGAACCATTTGCCCCCGAAGCTCCCTGCACTAAATAGTAACCACCGGGAGGAATGCTGCCGCTAAGATCCGTTTTACCATTGAATGTGCCAGTGGCGGAGGCGTATTGCACCGACCAACCGGTAATACTAACCGTAACCGCGCTGTTGTTGTGAAGTTCAATGAAGTCGTTGGTGAAAGTAGCGCCATTGTTGCCACCGCCGCCATAGACTTGGCTAATGACAACTTGTCCGGCGATGAAGGGTGCCTCCGTAGTGAAGCTCCATGCTGTGGTGGAACTCAGACCATCGTAGTTGTTAGGTGAGGCTGCATTGTCTTTGAATGCGTTCGCATCGATAGTCACATAGTATTCGGTGCTGTTATCAAGTGTTACGGCGGGGTTGATGGTCACCTCAGCACCGTTTACCGTCACGGCAGCGGTGGTGATGTCGATTGTATCGACCACGCTGTCGTCGCTGGTTTTCTTGATGATTACATTGCCCGAAGTGCCTTTCTGCACGGTTTCGTCAAAAGTGGCGATTAGATTGGCTGTAGTTGAAACACCCGTAGCATCATCAATCGGGCTGGTCGAAGCCAAAGTCGGAGGCGTGGTGTCTACTGCTTCTATTGTGGTGAAGCTCCATGCTGTGGTGGAACTGAGACCAAGGTAGTCATTGGGTGCGGTGGCATTGTCCTTGAATGCGTTCGCATCAATGGTGACATAGTATTCTGTGTTCAGAGCTAATGTCACTGTAGGGTCAATGGTGACCACGGCTCCATCCACGGTGACGGCGGCGGTGGTGATGTCGATTGTATCAACGACAGTGTCGTCGCTGGTTTTCTTGATGATTACATTGCCCGAAGTGCCTTTTTGCACGGTTTCAGTAAATGTGGCGACGAGGTTGGCAGATAAGTCAACTCCCGTAGCATTGTCCACCGGACTAGTGGAAGCGATGGTGGGAGGTGTCGTGTCCGTGCCACCAACGGCCGTAATAGTGAGATTGTCGATGGAAAATTTGTCTCTGGATCCCGATCCCGTTGCGGTGGTGCCCGCGTGATTGTAAAAACGCAGTCTTGCAGTTGCCGAATTATCGAAACTTGCAGGGAGAGCTACGGTGGTGATTGATCCAGTATTAGGACTGACCTTGTCAAGCACCTGCGCCGCGGCGATTTCTGTAAAGGTTGAACCATCTATGCTCCAGAAGACCCGCATAGAGGTTGGTCGGGTGCCAGAGCTGTTGTCAATTGCCGCCCAATCGAAGCTGAGCGTTCCCGCCGTACGACCAGTAAAATCCAACAATAGATCTGCTGCCACGGCTTCAGGAGTTGCGCTGCTACCCGTAGATAGAAAAACAATCGTACCAGTTCCTTTTTGTAAACCCCCAGATGTGCCTGTAACAAATGTGGCTGATGACTTGGATGTTCTAACTCCGCTGGTGACAGAATTGCCGGTGCCGATGACGCCTACGGAAGCCCAAGGAGCCGTGCCAATGCCGCTGGCAAAATTATTCGTCCAGTTTGTGATATCAGTAAACGTTTCGGAATAATTTCCGCCCGACATCACATAGGGAGTCTGCGCATTTGCGTGCATGGTAGTAAAAAGTATCGCAGCAGAGATTTTGGCCGCTAAACTCTTGAGGGAAGGTCTTGAATGACCTTTCATTTTAAGTTGGTTCAATTTTTGTTTCATAGTGGTGGGATGGGAGGATATGCTATTTTTAGGAGAACGACGCATT
Organism: Akkermansia muciniphila; assembly: GCA_945890645.1. Classification (GTDB taxonomy): domain Bacteria; phylum Verrucomicrobiota; class Verrucomicrobiia; order Verrucomicrobiales; family Akkermansiaceae; genus UBA956. The sequence continues at coordinate 50,622 of CAMDCV010000018.1, read as the reverse complement.
GTAGTGCAAAAACGAACATTTTTTGGTGAAAACATCTCAACAATTTCGTCACTTAAAAAACACCTCGCGAGTTCCAAAATCAAACGCAACGGAATGAGACAGGCCTCCTAAAATTTGTAAAATGTTCATAATAGAAAGGCTTGTTCCGCCCCTACCCTTTTGATGGGTAAAATGTTACCAGTTGTCTCATCGTCGTAAATTCAACGACCAAGGAACACCTCAGCCCCAAACAACGATTTTCTATCCAACACCACCTCCCCCAAAAAAATCAACACGAGTATCGGCAAAGTCCTTACACCTATCACGCGTCTGCTACGGTGCAAGGCTCTGGGCGATGGATCATACTCCTCTAGCTACAATGATAAATTCGCCAAAGAAGGAGCAAACGCTAAGCAACAACATCATAATCGTTCATTCTCGTAAAGTCACTCGCAGCGGCACTAGAAAACCATAGGATACAGATTTTCAGTCATGTCTTGAATAGGCTACTTCTCACCGTTGAATGGCGCTTCTCATTCGCTCTTCTTTTTGTATAGAAGGACACCCTTGCCTTTCAGAGGCTCTGTATGGATCGCCTTGCCGTCTTCCGTAATCGTCACTGTGACATCACAATCACCATGGTCGCTCGTAACCTTGAGTTCCTCAATGTACTGCCCCCAAAATGTGAGGCTGGTCTCTTTGAATGCTTTCTTGAGTGGAACACCGCTGGCATTCCATGCTCCCTCCACTTTTACGCCGGATGCTCCCTGCCCGACAATGCTGTAGCCGATATTCCGATCAGGCGGTCCTTTCCAACCTAGGTCCGTGCTCTTCATGCCGACCAAGAAAAATTTATCACCTACGATGGTGTAAGCACTGGCAGCATTCCCTTGGCCTTGTGCCGCCCCTTTGAATGTAATCTGGACCATGCCCACCGATGGTGCCGTTGGCTCGATCTTCTGGCCGCGCATGATGATTACTGATTCGAAGTCACTGGGTAAAGGTTCAAGGCTGATGACTTCCACATCTTTCCCGCTCATAAACAACATCCGCAGCATACTAGACGTGCGTTGTTTATCTTGGGGACTTGCGCCTTCGAAAAATGTCAGCGCTTCGAGTTTCTGTTGATCATTTTCAGTGATGGCTTCGCGGAGGGCACCTATGAAATGCGCGGATGCGGCGGCCTCTGCCGCGCTGGCTACTGAGGTAAACATACAGAGACTGACTGAAAAAGTGAGTAGGTGTTTGATCATGAGAATGGTATTCAATTGATGGGTGACAGCTTGGGTTATTGAGAGGAACAGGTTGCCGCAGTCTCATGCCGCTTTCTTCTTAACAGAACTGGAAGCACGCACCCCAGAAATAGCAGCAGTGGCGTACTAGGCTCAGGTACTTGATTGAAAGTGAGGTTATCGATGTGAAATGAACCCGGTACAAACGCATTGGCAATCTCGAATCTGACTATGGCAGGCGCGGCAATCTCATAGACTCGTGCTACATCCTCGTCGGAATCGAGCACGCTCGACGCAACTTCATTCCCGTTAGCATCAAATCCTCGCAGCACCAAGAAGTCAGCGTCCCCTCCGCCGTCCCCAGCGAGTATGCTTACATAATCCACCGGTAGCGTGAAACTTCCTGACAAATTCCCATAAAGGTCATCGATATTATGTGCCCAATTGGGTGATGAATAACCTGGCATTGTGTGATCTATGGGGATTGTCCCGTCTGTAACGCGCAGGCGCTGATCGAATGCGACACCACGATCAAGCAGCGAAGACTGATCGAGAATTTGACCAGCGAAAAACTCATCGAAGTCAATCACAACGGCCGCCTTCACAGCAGATGCGGTCAACCCAACCAGTATAGTTAGAATGATGTGTGTGTGACTCATTTTTTTACAGGGTGAAGATTCTACTGTCTTTTCAGTGCAGGTTCAGCATATCCCGCACTGGCAGCGGTGGGGAAGTCTAAAATCGAGTTGGATTGTTACGTAAAGTCACAGAACAAAAGGTTAATCAGCGATTGGACCGTGTTGCTTGTGGACCATCTGCTTATTCATTTTTCGACAATACACAAAATCACAAATGTTAGGATTAGAAATCTAATTCCCATCCACTCATATTCTAGACTTACTATCGTGCCCCGCTCATTCTTACGCTCAAGGATAATGATCCACTGGTGTTGATTCGCGCTAAGCTGGGAATTTTCACTGGGGCGTGGGCGTCGAGCGGGCCATGACTTGGCTCGGTTTGCCAAATACCCCTTCTGCCAATCGCCCGAGAGTCAAAAAAGGTCAAAATAACTGGACATCACTTCATCGGAACTTAAAGTCACAAGTGAATTGTAATTACGTTACGTGCTTCACCATGGCTCGACTCGGGCCTATTTTCCATCATTCCTTACTTAGCGATCCATCATTTTTCTGACTCCCCTCTCCTCCGTCCCGCAGTCCAACCCTCGGTTTCTCCTCTGTGAGCCGCTCCGGCGTTGCGACAGTTTCGCCATCCCAACAACCCTAACAACTACCCACCAGCCATGAAAATACACCTCAGCACTCCTCCCCAGAATCCCTCCCGTCGTATGCCACGCCTCACACAGTGGTGCCTCCTATTCCCCTGTTTTGCCGTATTGTCTTCAGAGCTACAAGCGCAGGCACCCCCCACTATCAGCAATGTTCCAAATCAGACCATCAATGAAGATGCCAATACTGGTGCACTAGCCATCACAGTGGGCGATCCGGACACCGCCACCACATTGCTGAGCATGAGCGGCAGCAGCAGTGACACCACGTTGGTGCCCAATTCAAACATCGTCTTCGCGGGCTCAGGCTCGGCCCGCACCGTGACCGTGACACCCATCGCGAACAGCAGCGGCACAGCCACCATCACCATTTATGTCGGCGATGGCGTGAACGTCACCAGCGATACCTTTCAACTCACCGTCAACTCTGTGAATGATGCACCGAATTTCACCTTGCCGGCCAGTGAGTCCCAGGACGCCGCTTGGATCGCACGCGAAACCAATCGCAACTGGCAATCCATCACTTCATCCGCCGATGGCAACAAGCTAGCTGCCACAGTATCGGGAGGGAAAATTTATACCTCCATCGATGCTGGCGTAACGTGGGTAGAAAGAGACTCAAATCGGAACTGGAGCGGCATAGCTTCCTCTGCCGATGGCACCAAGCTTGTTGCGGGCGTTTATGGGGGAAATATCTATACCTCCACCGATTCAGGAGTGAGCTGGGTAGCACGCGACAGCTCTCGCAATTGGTCATCCATTGCCAGTTCCGCCGATGGTAGTAAGCTCGCGGCAGTGGTTGCGAGTGGCCAAATTTACACTTCTAGCAATTCTGGCCTCACTTGGGTGGCGCGATATTCCCCTCAGCAATGGTTTTCCATCACCTCATCCGCCGATGGTAGCAAGCTCGCGGCAGTAGTCTATGCAGGCTTTATTTTCACCTCCAATGACTCCGGGGTGACATGGACGATTCGGAACTCCGCTCGCAATTGGGCTGCGATCACCTCTTCCGCGGATGGCAGTAAACTTGCCGCTGCCGAATCTGGTGGTCGTATTTATACCTCCACCGATTCGGGGATTACATGGGTGGCGCGGAGTTCCAATCGCCAATGGACTACCATTGCCAGTTCGGCCGATGGCAACAAGCTCGCTGCGACTACATTCAATGGTAAAATTTTCACCTCTGCAGATTCGGGTGTGACATGGCAAGAAAAGGATTCAGAGCGATTGTGGTTAGCCATTACCAGCTCCTCTCAAGGCGACAAGCTTGCGGCAACTACGTACAGTGGGCAAATTTTTACTTGGGCAGAAATTCCCTTCAATCTGACCATCGCAGGTGGCACCGGGGGCTCAACCACCCCATCATTTGCTAGCAACATCTCACTAGGCCCGGCAGACGAGTCTTCTCAAACGATCAGTTTCACCGTTACCAATAATAACAACTCGCTCTTCACCGTGCAGCCTGCCATCACCCCCAACGGTGCACTTAGCTTCACCCCCGGCACCACTGCGGGCATGGCTACGGTCAGCGTCACCGCCGTGGACAATGGCGGCACGGTCAATGGAGGCATCAACACCAGCAACACGCTCAAATTCACGATCACAATCACCTACACCGATCCTCTGGCGGCATGGCGCACGTTATATTTTGAAAATCCTGCAAACACCGGAGACGGCGCCAACACCGCAGATCCGGATTTTGATGGCTTGGAAAATCTCGTAGAATACGCCTTTGGCTTACACCCGAAAAGTGGCAGCAGTCTGGACACCCCGGCAGCGGTGCGCAGTGGTGGCAACCTCGTTTTCACTTACACCGAGCCACCGGGAATAGCTGGCATCACCTACCAAGCGGAATGGAGCCCCGATCTCATCGAGTGGTACCCCATCACCGACACCGGTACCGGCGACAACCACATCTTCAGCGTTCCTATCGGCACCAATCCGAAAATGTTCATGCGCCATCGCATAACGCAGCCGTAGTTCGAAAGAGCGCAAGGTTTTAGCTTCTAAATGATTCAATGTAAATTACCTTTTTATAGAATCCCGGACATGTAAATCGGCACAAAAAAATCTTGGTTAAGTGGACTCAATAGCTAGAATTATTTGAACTAAAAATCACTATAAATTTGATGTACATTTTGTGGATGCGTTCACCTATTATCTTTCCCTTGCGCTGAAATAATTTCTCAACTTTATATTCCATCACTTTGATTCATCCATTGGAAACTCAGCAGCCTTGTCGAAGAATAACTGCCAATTAAACACTGCAACCATCACCATGAAATTCCTCAATCTCGCTTTGTCAGGTAAGCTACTTGCCTCCTCAGCCGCAGGGGCTCAAATCGATTAGTACGGGAGTCATAGTACGAACTTCTTCTCCGGTTTCAACTGGGAAGGAGGCCAAGTCCCAGAGGACGATGACGATGTACAAATCCTTGATGCGGGTGCGCCAAACCAGCCGATATTTGACGATAGTGCTTCCTTGGCATCCTTGGCGATTTCTGCAGGAACCTTGACAGTCAGCAACATCGGCATATTGAGTGTTGACACAATTTTATAGAGCGCGGATGGCAAGGTCGTCATGGAAAGCGGCGGAGCCATCATTGGAGACGTCAATATCTCAGGTGGAGAAGTAATCCGTGAGGGCGGCGCAAATCCAGCAAATCCCGCCACGATCCACGGCTGGTTCGAAAATGATGGCACTGTGAACGTGCAAACCAGTGAGCTCGCACAACTGAAGGTGATCAAAATCAATGGTCAACACGCCATCGCGGTCCACGGCGAGATCGGCGAAACCTATCACGTCGAAGTATCCAACGACCTCGATCAATGGCTGCCTCTCACCTAGGAGTTGCTCACGACGTTTGAACGAGATCACATTGATTCAGGCTCCACCGGCAAGCCCAGCCGATTCTATCGGGTAACGCCCGCACACCGACTGACTCACTTGCCGATTACGTCGCTTGCGCGAATCACATTCCGGCTTATGGTGGCGCTCGTTTGTGGAAACTATGACAGCCCCTATCCTCGAAAAAACTCGTGAAGACACCGTGGATGTTTTGATCATCGGCGCGGGGTTGGCGGGATTGGCTTGTGCGCGGCGATTGCAGGAGGCGGGGAAACGTTTTCTTTTGCTTGAGGCCGCAGACCGTGTGGGCGGTCGCGTGGCCACTGATTTGTGTGAGGGCTACTGCCTTGATCGGGGCTTTCAGGTGTTACTGACGGCTTATCCCGAGGCACAGCGAATGCTCGACTACGAGTCATTAGACCTGCGTCGATTCTATCCCGGGGCACTCGTTCGACACGGCGGAAAATGGCATCGCGTTGCCGATCCGTTTGTGCATCCGATTGATGGTTTTCTCGGGGTATTTAGTCCTATCGGCTCGTTTATCGATAAGCTGCGCGTCGGTTGGTTGCGGCTCGGCGGCTTCGATTTTTCGCGGCACGATCCTTCACTCACATCGTTGCAAGCACTTCGAGCCGAAGGGTTTTCCGCATCGATGATAGAGCGATTTTTTCGACCTTTCCTCGGCGGTGTATTTTTGGAAAACCGACTCGATACCACAATCCGCAAGCTGGAATTTGTGATGAAAAATTTCGCTCAAGGGGACACGGCCATTCCCGCACTTGGCATGGCGGAAATCCCGCGTCAACTCGCGGCACCCTTGCCCGCGTCATCGATCCGATTGCACACGCGAGTGGCCGCCATCGAAGAAAATGCTGTGCGTTTGGAAAATGGCGAAATTCTCTCGGCTAAGGCTATCGTCATCGCTACCGAAGCGGGAGGAGCCGCTAGCTTGCTCGGTCGGAGTGATCCCCTACCCGCTTTCAACAGCGTGACCTGTCTCTATTTTACTGCCCCCGCGGCTCCCTTGACTGAGCCGATTCTTCTACTCAATGGCGAGGGTCAAGGGCCGATCAATAATCTAACGGTTCTGAGTACCGTGTCGCCCGCCTACGCGCCACCGAGACGACATTTAATTTCCCTGAGCGTTATCGATGCTGCATTTGCCAACGCGGTGGATTTGGAAGAGCAAGTGCGGCGACAGTTGCTCGACTGGTTTGGCGAAAGCACCATAGCTTGGGAGTTACTGCGCATTGATCGCATCCCGCAGGCCATTCCATCCCAACGCGAAGCACCCGATAAACCCGCTCGCTTCCGACACGGCCTCTATCAATGCGGCGACCACTGCGGCATCGCCTCCATCAACACCGCACTTGCCAGCGGCACTGCCGCCGCCCAAGCCATCCTCGAAGATTTCCCCATATGTTAGAAAATTCACCAAACTCCGACACCTTTCACAACGCATACCGAGGCTCGCTCGTCGCTGATGCCATTTCGATGCCCGTTCACTGGTATTACGACCGCGAAGCACTACGCGCGGAATACGGTGAAATCACCGGCTACCTCGCGCCAAAGAATCCGCACACTGGCTCGATCCTATGGCGCTCCGAATACACCGCGCTGAATGAAAAAGGCGAAATCCTTCACGACCAAGCGGTCTATTGGGGCCAACGCGGCATTCACTACCATCAGTTTCTGAAAGCCGGAGAAAACACACTGAACTTCCAGCTCGCTCGCGAGTTGGTGAATCTCTGCGAAAAAATCGGCGGCTATGATCCCGATGCCTGGCTCGCCCACTACATCGATTTCATGCTCACGCCCGGCAAGCACCGCGATACCTACCTCGAAGAATACCATCGCGGATTTTTCACTCGTTACGCCTCTGGCAAAGCACCGCGAAAATGCGCGATCCAAGACGAGCACATCGGTGGTCTCGCTCAAGTGCCCGCTCTGTGCTTTATTCTGCGCGATCTGGACCTCCCGCAACTCCGCGCTGCGGTGAAAGAACACGTCGGCCTCACCCACGCCCATGCCAACGTGCAACGCGCCGCCGATACCCTGGCCCGCTTGCTGTTTCGTATCCGCGAGGGCTTAACATTGCGCGATGCCATTCGTAGCGAAGCCGGTGACTGGATCTCCGGCAACAAAGCCGATACCTGGATCGCACAACCCGATACCCACGTCATCGGCCAACGCTTCAGCCCCGCCTGCTACATCGCCGAATCGATGCCCGCATCACTCTACCTCGCCTGGAAATACCACGACGACTTCGATGCCGGCATCATCGCGAACGCTATGGTCGGCGGCGACAACTGCCACCGCGGCGCCGTCGTCGGTTCCCTACTCGGTGCAGCTCGCGGAGTGTCGGAAAAATGGTTGTGAAAAACAGCACGACTTCATTCAAAAGACTCTCAATCAAAGGATTGTCAAAAGCGAAGGATTGAGGCAATCTGATTTCATCAACTGCACGATTAATGACTCACCCAGTGATGCATTCAGAAAAGCCTATCTCCTCGAAGGAAAAGCCCTTGCGTCGTGCATGGACTGCGCGCATTTGTGCGGCATCGTTTCTGATTACTGTAGGCTTACTCTTATTTTGGATACGGGATCATCAAAAGCGCGCGACTGAGAATTCTGCTGCCACACAGACCCGCATGACTCAATCGGCAGATCATGCGTCCGATGCACCGCTGCGTCGCACCGGTAGCGCACGAGCCACCAGCCGCGCCATGCCTGAGGGCATCGTCACCACACACGAACCCGAACAACTGAAAGATTTTTTCTTAATCGAATGCAGCGGTCACAATGTCAGCATCCACAAAGCGCTTAAGTTGTTAGACGAAGCCTACCACGATGCTTGTTTTTTCAGTTTGGAAAAACCGTTAGAAATTAAATACAGTGTAGAGGGTGAATCGGACAAATTGATCAGTTTCTCCATCAAGGGGAAAAAATGGACCAGTGCTTTGGAATACATCGCCGCATTGGCAGGGATGGAAGTGAAACACGAGGGACTGATAGTTCGCCTCGTGCCGATCGAGGTGGAAGATCGGAAAAAATCCGTCGTAAAGATTCCAGAAAGCATAAGCGAGACATTATTACAAGAACTGATCGACCGCGGTGACTGGGATACGCAAGCAGAGAAACCTGACAATGCGACTCTGCTGCGACTGCATGGCTTGGTTGGGAATGCGAAGATCACAGACTCTGTTCCTTCTGGATTTATTATGATAAAAGGCACCAATCTAGACACAGCAGCTCTAACCGCATTAGTGCGAATGGAAGAAGAACAGCCCAAGATGTATGTTCATAGCCAGATCATCACAAGCCCGTCCGCTTTAGAACTTCCGCAAGGCACACTCACGCAAGAAGCAGCCCTTCAGTGGGTCCAGGACATCATGCAACCAAACGGCACACAACTAATCAGTGCTCCGGGAGCAACCACCGCTAGCGGAAAGACTAGCGTTAATGAAATCAAAGAAGGCGAAGGAAATGACTGGACCGGTATGCAGATTACCAGCACTACGCAACCCATCGGTTTAAAATTATCTAGCGAGATTCTAACAGAAATACGCCCAGTTGATCAAACTCGCGAAAACCAACAATCGGAAGAGCGATTTGTGATGTATGATGGAGACACACAGATCAGAGCCATCGGTCATGATTCGGGCGGATACTATTATCAAATGACTTCCCTCAAGAATGTTCCACAAATGGGGCGAGAAGAATTCGCTCGCGAAACCGTTGGTCAGATAGAACAACCCGTTGCGAACTCCGTGCCGGGCAAACCTGGTTTCGTATTCAGTCCCTACACCAATCAAATTATTGATGTAATTGATATACCTCAAGGCACTTTAGTCGCTGATCCAAATTTTCCTGCGCAAGAGAAAAAGTTTTTTCGCGTGCCGTGAGTGACGGGTAAATTTTGGGGGTAAAATCAAACAAATTCATGCCGTACCGACTTCACTCTTGATTCCCTCGCCCAGAAGGCAAAAACTCCACGTCCCGCATGTCTGATTCCACTCTCTCTACTTCACACGATTCCGCCAAACACATCGCCCTCATCGCCCAGGAAACGGGCATCTCTGTCCGCAGCGTCAGCGCCACCGCTCAACTCATCGCCGAAGGTGCGACCGTGCCATTCATCGCCCGCTACCGCAAGGAAGCCACCGGCGAACTCGATGAAGTCCAAATCACCACCATCCGCGATTCGATGCTCCGACTCGTCGATCTCGATTCCCGCCGCACCGCGATCTTAAAATCGTTAGAGGAACGCAGTCTTCTCACACCCGAGCTCAATAAAAAAATCCTCGCCTGCCTGACGATGACCGCATTGGAAGATGCTTTCGCACCTTTCCGCCCGAAACGCCAGACCCGCGCCACCAAGGCGAAGGAGCGCGGTCTCGAACCACTCGCGACGTTTCTGTTAGAAAATCAAAGCAGCCACGACATCGAAACTGAAGCGACAAAATTCATCGATGCCGAGAAAGAAGTCACCACCACCGCCGAGGCCCTCGCTGGGGCGCGCGATATTATTGCCGAGATCGTCGCCGATGACGCCGCGCTGCGCGGTGCCGTCCGCAATCTTTACGAAACAGAAGCCATCGTTTCCTCGAAGATTATGTATGGCAAAGAGGAAGAAACCGATGCCGCAAAATTCCGCGATTACTTCGACTGGACCGAGCCACTACGCTCCATCCCCTCGCACCGACTTCTCGCCATCCGACGCGGCGAAAAAGATGGCTTCCTGCTGATGCGTGTCGATGTCCCGCACGAGCGCGTTTGCGGAACTGCCGTGCCGCAATTTGTCAGCAGCCAAGCCGCCGCTGGCCAACAAGTGCGCGAAGCAGTCGAGGACGGCTGCAAGCGTTTGCTGATGCCCTCGATGGAAACAGAAATGCGCCTCAACTCGAAAAAAATCGCCGATGCCACCGCGATCCAGGTCTTTGCCGATAACCTGCGCGAATTGTTGTTAGCCTCGCCACTCGGCCAGAAACGCATCCTCGCCATCGACCCCGGCTTTCGCACCGGTTGCAAAACGGTCGCGCTCGATGCCACCGGCACGCTGCTCCATCACACCGTCCTCCACATCACCGCCGGCTCGAACACGCAACAATACGAAGCCGCCAAGGAGTTGCTCACGATCATTTCCAAGCACAAGATCGAAGCCATCGCCATCGGCAACGGCACTGGTTCACGCGAGTCAGAAAGTTTCTGCCGCAAGCTAAATCTCCCCTCCTCTATTCCCGTCGTGGTGGTCAATGAAGCGGGCGCTTCGGTGTACTCGGCCTCGGATGTGGCGCGCGAAGAATTTCCTGATCTCGATCTCACAGTTCGCGGTGCGATTAGCATCGGACGCCGCCTCATGGACCCGCTCGCCGAGTTAGTGAAGATCGATCCGAAAGCCATCGGCGTCGGACAATACCAACACGACGTCGATCAACGCGCGCTCAAAGCCTCGCTCGATGACACTGTCGTCAGCGCTGTAAATGCCGTCGGTGTCGAGCTCAACACCGCCTCGAAAGAACTGCTGCAATACGTTTCTGGACTCAATCGATCACTCGCCGAAAACATCGTCGCCCACCGTGCTGCGAACGGCCCCTTCCCTTCGCGCGAGGCATTGAAACAAGTACCGCGCCTTGGCGACAAAGCCTTCGAGCAAGCCGCCGGATTCCTCCGCTTCGCCGCCAGCCCGCATCCGCTCGATTCCTCCGCCGTCCATCCCGAGCGCTACGCCCTCGTCGAACAAATGGCCGCCGATCTCGGCTGCACCCTGCACGAGCTCCTCACCAAGCCCGAGCTGCGCCAAAAAATCAAAGCAGAAACATACGTCACCGCTGATGTTGGCCTGCCGACACTGAAAGACATCATCGCCGAGCTCGCCAAACCAGGCCGCGACCCGCGCAAGCAGTTCGAGCTATTTTCCTTTGCCGAAGGTGTCGAGAAACCGAGCGATCTCAAGGTCGGCATGAAGCTTCCCGGCATCGTCACCAACGTAACCGCATTCGGGGCCTTTGTCGATGTCGGCGTCCACCAAGACGGCCTCGTCCACGTCAGCCAGCTCAGCGATCAATTCGTCCGCGATGCGAGTGAAGTCGTCAAGGTAGGCCAAAAAGTCCAAGTCACCGTCACCGAAGTCGATCTCGAGCGCAAGCGCATCGCCCTCAGCATGAAAAGCAAGCCCGACACCGAACGCCGCGCCGGCGGCAACGACCGCGGCAACAGCCCCGCCCCCCGCCGCGACAACCGCCCCGCCACCCCCGCCCCCGGCAACGACTGGTTCAGCCAAGCAGTGCAACAAGGAAAAAAGCGGTAATCAGGGAGAGCCGCCGTCTCGGCGGCTTAATGCTAGTATCATCCCAGAGCTCCTTTTTTCTATCATTTTCACATAGGGAAAGACAAATGATCAGAATGCAAACCACCTCATCATAATCCCGTGAGAATTTGATGTTCAAAAAAATCCCGCAGAAAATACAGGATGCGGTAATCCGTCTTTTTTCCCACTACGGCAACGCCGTTGCCTATTAAAGTCCAGGGTTGCGGCGCATCGACGCTACCCTGGGATCAATACCCCCAAAAAACAATCCCGCCGCCCCGCGCAGCGGGGCATGGCGCTATCATATTTGAATGGACAAAGACAACTTAGTGGATGGTATTTCAAGTTCCAAAAAATACAGAAATCCCAATAACATGCGCAATCCATCGGCTTCCGAGGCAAAATTCAACCTTGAGATTATTCGCGTAGTCGATATCGTCCGCGACTTAACTAAATAACTGTTCGCTGAAGAAAAATGCGCATTGCGATTCTAGGAGACATTCACGCAAACCAAGAAGCGCTTGAGGCGGTCTTGGCTGATGCCGAGCGGGAAGGATGCGGCGGCTACGCCTGTATCGGCGACATTGTAGGATACGGCCCCAGTCCGCGTGAATGTATTGAGAGGATCAGGAGCCTAGATTGCCCAACCGTGAAAGGAGATTTCGACGAGAGCGCTTCTGACGACTCTAGCCTTGATGGATTGAATCCAGTTGCTAAGCATGCAACCTCTTGGACACGCGATCAACTAAGTGATGCCGACAAAAAATGGCTTCGGGAACTCGATCTCGTATTGAAGTGCAGAGGGTTCACTATAGTCCACTCATCTCTCGATTCTCCTTCGCACTGGTATTATGTCGTGAGCAAATTCGATGCGATGTCGAGTTTCTCATACCAGGCCGCACATCTTTGCTTCTTCGGACATACACACATACCAAAGTTCTACTTGAAGAACGACTCTGTGGTTATTGAGTCTGGAGACCGGATCGACCTAAAAGAGCACACGCAATATTTAATAAACGTCGGCAGCGTTGGACAACCAAGAGATGGAGACCCTCGCGCATGCTACGCAATCTACGACGTCGACAACGCCGTGGTGCGAATCAAGAGAGTGGACTACGATATCGGGTTAACACAGCGTAAGATTATGAATTCGGGCCTGCTTCCACGAATTAGAAGCTAACAAGACTAGATGAGAAGTCAGTGAGTGGCGACGTGCGAGCGTAAAATGGAGTCCTAGGAGATGAGCCTTTTAATTTTCTGTTAGACTATTCATTTCACAAAATCGCTTTGTTTTAGAGAATTGTTGATCGGCTCGGGTGGAGCGCCATGCCCCGCAAGCGGGGCGGCGTAGGGGTGGGTGTGTGGGTTTTGTCCCTAGGGCTGCGCTCGATTTTCTCGCTTACCCTAGGCTGTCATCGTTCACCCCGATTGGGGTTTTTGAGTAGGGATTTTTGATTTGATTGACTCTTGAATTTTTTAGACAGCGGAATGATGGACAGAGGAATGATGGAAAAGTCTGAGACAACGGCATCAGAACCAGAACCGCATGGAGGATAAACGTATTAACACTAGCCCAACAATAGACCGGCTCATCTAACGGCGGGTAATGTCTCAATTTGAATTTGTGCTTTCCTCCCCGCCGTGGATGGCCTATAGGTTCTGCCAAAAATGAAGACACGCACGCGCCGAATTAAGTGGCTAAAGCTTCTCGGCCACGCACTTGGGGCCTATCTCCTATTGCCGCTGGCGATCTTTGATTTTACCAGCGTCGCGGTGCCTTATGACGAGGACAATCATGCGGGACGAAGTGTTGCTATCGGCCCCCGCCCAAGATGGTGGGTTCCGTTTGCGGCTAGAGACATCGACATCCCTGGAGGGGCAGATTACAGTCCAGACGGGTGGACGTTCCGGCTCTGGAAGCCAATTTGCGTTGCGTTCTGCACAACCAAGGGTTACGCACTACCTGCGAAATGGCGATGATTTCAATGAAAGCAGTTGTCCGCACCGAGTATGGTTCTCCGGATGTCGTTCGGATCGAGGAGGTAGCGAAGCCTGTGCCGTCGGCTGGCGAGGTACTGATCCGGGTTGTCGCCGCTTCTGTCAATGGATCCGATCGAGAAGCAGTGTCCGGAAGACCGGCTTACGCTCGGATTGGTGGACTGTGGAAGCCGCGCTACCCTATCCTCGGCTCCGACGTAGCGGGTCGAGTGGAGCAGGTCGGCAGCCAGGTCCGCGATCTGCGACCGGGCGACGAGGTTCTCGGAGAGGTTCCCGGTTACCACAGCGGTTTCGCCGAATACGTGTGTGTTCCGGAGACGGCACTCGTCCGCAAGCCCGTCGGCTTAACTTTCGAAGAGGCAGCGGCCATTCCGCAGGCCGGAACGATTGCCTTACAGGCGATTCGGTTGAAAGGGCAGGTACGGGCTGGGGACAAGGTCCTGATCAATGGAGCCGGCGGCGCGGCAGGCAGTTTTGCGGTGCTACTCGCCAAGCTGTCTGGTGCAGAAGTCACCGGTGTGGATCACGGCGATAAGGCAGACTTCCTGCATTCGCTCGGCGCCGATCATGTCATCGATTACAGGACAGAGGATTACACGAAGAGCGGAGGGCAGTTTGATCTGATCCTCGATACGATTGCCCACCGGTCTGTCTTTGCCTGCGCGCGGGCGCTACGACCGAATGGCACTTACTTCATCGTCGGAGGCCCGGTTCCGGTGCTGCTCAGCACACTTGTGTTAGGTCCCTTGATACGGCTGGTAACGGGCAAGAGCGTCCGTGTTCTTGCCGTTCCTCAGGATCGAAGCTTGCTACTCGCGATTACCGAACTCTGCGCGGAGCGCCGGATCGTGCCCGCCATCGATCGGTGCTATCCGTTCAGCGATGCTCGCGAGGCACTTCGGTATGTCAGCGAAGGACATCAACGGGGCAAAGTCGTCATTACCGTTGCGAGTAGTAACGGCGATAAAGCATCGTAGAATCTGAGCTTGATCTCGTCGGCGCCTTCACTCTATCGTTATGCAATAAACAGCATGGAGAAGAAGGAACAGCATCTGATACGCCCTTGGTATCGCAGCCTTATATTTTGGCTTGGTGCACCAGGCTTTCTTTTCATCAACTGGTCATGGTGGGACTCCTTCGAATACGCCCGCGTCCTCCACACCCCTGATCGTGTGGATCCCGGTACAGCCATCGTCAGGTATTATTCATTACACTCCAGGGTAGGCATAATGGGTGTGTCTCACGAGAGCATCGACTACGCCAAAAGAAAGAACACGAAGCTCCCAAACCGTGGATTCAGCATTCAGTCATCCTTGCTGAGCGAAGGTGGATGGGAGAATCTCAGGGAAAATAACCCTAATCCATTCCAATCCCCCATCAACGCCTTTCATAAAATCGATTCAGACGGTAGGACATCCTATTGTTATGTAGCCCATTGGTTTGCACTTCTCGTTTACTCTGGGATATGGGGTGGCATCTATTGTTGGAGGCTCTCACGCCTTCGCCTTGCATACTTTCGAGACCCGTTGCTTACGGCAACAGAAGGGAAGATAGACAGAAACCTCAACCCGAATCAAAAGTTGCCCCCCGTTAGCAATTAGCAGGACACCACAGGCACATGAAAAATCTCCCCCAAAAAATGGCAAAAATTATTCTTTGGATATTGATCGCCGTCTTTATCGTGGGCGGAATCGTCGCTTGGGCTTTCATTCCTGAGTCGTGGTTGGAGCGACTCCCGGCCTTCGGCCAATTTGCTCTCGTGTCATGCGCGGTCATCTTTGCAGTAATCACGCTCATCGGTATTGTCATGGATAGTGGAATTCCTCAGAAGATCTTCAAGAAGAAGTGACTTTGATCGTCTCGTTTCAACCAAGAGCACGAGCATAGGAAGACTTAACGTTGATCTCCAATCATATGAAATGTGGCACACTTCGAACAGTGACTTTGCTCAAGGCTTCTTGTATCGGCGCGCTCGCAGGAATTATTACAGCCTTCGCAGGACTAAAAATAGAAGGATGGAATGTCGCTCGATATGGGGCTGAATACTCTTCCTACCAATTCGAGTTCCTTGCAGTGGGAGCACTTCCCGGAATGCTAATTGCAGATAACAGATGGGAATCCGACTTCCAGCTTGGTGAAGTTTTGCATCACACGAGTGCCGTAATGGGATGGAATGCCTTTTTCTATTCCATGCTCAGTGCCGGGGTAACCTTTGTCTTCTGGATGTCGACCGCAAATAGACGCGCCAACAAACAGCGGTAATAGTCTTGTTTGAATTCGAGCTTTCATTTCGCCGTGGATGAACTAGTAGTTTGCTAAACTAAACCATGAAAACATTTATCAAGCTTTTTTCCATCGTATTGTTGCTGAGCTCGCACGCCAAAGGCGATAGCCGAGTCATTCTGACACGAGCGGGAGCCGCAATAGAAACCACTATTCCAGGTACCTTCAGAAGCTTAGAATCGATATTGCCTGCGTTGTTCACTCTTGCTGACCAGGCCGCAGATAAAAGTGCCGAGCAGGAATTTGTGGGAGGACGAAAAGACCACAAGGATTTAATTTACTACTACCGTGGAGTGCGTGTGGAGGCAAATGTTGTCATTGTATCGTTCGTGAAGGAAGCCATGCCGTATTTCAGCGGATCGGCCAGTTACGATGCTACAGTAATGAAAGCCCTAACAGGCACAGTGTTGCTTTATCACCCAACTGCGAAAAAAGTGCAACTTGAGGTTGATGGGAAGTTCTGGGAGAATACGGATGCGTAATTCCATCTCAGAACATAGACAGCTTTCGCGGTGACGGGGAGCGCTCCCAGTTAAATTCGGGCTTCCTTTTCTGCCGTAGATGTGCTAGATTTTCTGCAATCAACAATGGGCTCATTACTTGGAAACGAGCCATTATACTCGATTTAATCAAATTGATTTACCTTAAAAAGACGGATTCAAATACGACTCCGTAACTCTACCAGCGAACCCAAAAGCGGTAATTCTCACCGCAGTCCAAGGCCTTCGGTTGAGTGGGGATTTTGATTTTCCTGCTGTGTTACTCAGACGATGGGAGTGATCCACGTCATGATGGCGATGGCCAGTGCTCCAGCGCCTAAGAGAATGTTGATGATCGGAAGTACCATAATAGTAAAAAATGTTAGAAGATTGATTTTTTTGCAAAAAGGAATTTTAGAACAACTTATCCCAACCTTCCCAGACATTGATGGTCATGCACTGAAAGGCAAGAACAGCACAGGCGGCGAGGAAACCAAAAATCGATAGTACAGTGCTGATCGTATCCGAACCACCTTCTTCCTCTTCATCCTCAGACTTGAAGGTTGCCATTTGCGTAGCGGAAACTGAACCAGTGCTCAACGGTTGCGTGGGCGGCTGCAATTGCACAGTGGCTTTCGGGAGTGCGATGGTCGCACCCGGAAGCGGAGGAGTCAGTGGCTTTGTCGCGGTGGCAGGTGCTACCAAAGGACGTGTGGCAGGTGCCAAACCGGGCATGGCGCCAGCGGTTTTGAGAGGCACGGTAGGAGCGCCGGAACCAGCGGTATTGAGCTTGATGGTCGGGGCTGCTGCCGGACGCGCCATAGGGCCGGCTGTTTTAAGAGGAATGGTAGGCGCGGGTGCCGGAGGTGCGCCGGGTGCCGTAGCTGTCGGAACAGGAACGCCGGGAACGGTAGCAACGGGCGGACGAGGCATGCCAACGGTTGGTGTTGGTGGCTTAGGAGCCATCGGTGCGGTTGGCGGCGCCGAAGGAGGAGCCACAGGTGCTGTGGGCGGTGCCACAGGAGTGATCGAAGCCGAAGGAGAAGCGGGAACATCGCTGGCCTTGAGGGTCACGCGGACGGTTTCCTTTTTCAGTGGGATGCTCGAAGTGTTCTTAGATGGTTTATTGGTGTCGTCACTCATGGGTCTTATGGTGTGTGAAAGTAAAGAAACGCAAAATTACCCCGGATGTCAAACCAGGAAATTCAACTTGGTGAAATTTTTATCGCTCAGCGGAATACCACGCCTAACTCCTTGACGAGTGTGTCCAAAACCGCCTTGTGCGCGGCATCGACTTCTTCGTTTTTCAAGGTGCGATCGCTGGCACGATAATGGAATCGATAGGCGATCGACTTTTTCGCCACATCGAGCTTTTGTCCACTCGGATCACTGAAGACATCAAAGCATTCGAACTGCTGCAACAAAGCCTGCGCGGCCTTGCCTATGGCTTTATCGATCTCGGCGGCAGGGAGACTCGCGGCGACTTCCATCGCGGCATCGCGTGAACTGCCGGGGAACTGCGGAAGTTCTTCCACCAAACGACGACGTCCTACCCACTTGCGGACTTTGCCAAGGTCGAGCTCGACAAGCCAAACAGGATGCGTGAAATCAAGTTCGCGTTCCCGCGCGGGGCGCAGTCGTGCTGCCACACCGAGATTGCTCTCGCCGCCGGTCACATCGCACGCCAGCACAAAGCCCTCGCGATCGCGAGGCGTGAACTGGATTGGACAACCGGGCAAGATCACTTGCAAGACGGCTTTCATGTCGTGGATCGCTGCGACCGATGGAGTAGCTGACCAACCTTCGGGAGAGAGTGGTCCAGAGAGAAGTAAGGCAATCGATTCGGATTCCACATCGCGCGCTTTACCGCCGCCATTGTGTCGAAAAACACGACCCATTTCAAAGAAGCGCAACGACTTCAATCCTTGGCGAATATTTCGTTCTGCCGTGGCCACCAGACCGGGCACGAGGCTCGGGCGTAAGATGGCATGGTCTTCGCTCAGCGGCAGACTGACTTTGACGAGGTCGCCGTTTTGCAGCGGACGAAGGGGCAATGCATCGATGAGTTGTTTTTCTGCGATGAGCTTGATCGTTTGCGCTTCGTAGAAACCAACTGCCGCTAGGGCACGACGGAGGTTCATGTCGAGATCGGTAGCGGCATCGACATCACTCGCTGGCACGAAGGTAGCACGCAAACGCGAAGGAACTTTGTCGAGACCATGGACTCGGGCAATTTCTTCTACCAGATCGATGTGGCGTTGCAGGTCAGCGCGGCGGCTCGGCACACGCCAGAGATTTTCTCCTTCGGCTACGAGGCCGAGGCGCGTAAGAATTTTTTCGGCATCAGGCAAGTCGATGCTACCACCCATCAATTGATCGAGTCGAGAGGTGTCGAGTTCGACAACACCTGTGAGCAGGGGCAAGGCACCAACAACTGCCGTTTCACCTTCCACCGTGCCACCGGCGATTTCGAGAATCAACTGAATCGCGCGTGCCGCAGCGGGCAAGACGCCTTCAGGATCGACGCCGCGTTCAAAGCGATACGACGAATCACTGCTGAGCATATGCGCACGCGCTGTGGAGCGCACCAAGGTCGGAGTGAAATAGGCCGATTCTAACAAAATTGTCGTAGTGGTCTCGGAAACGCCACTGGTCGCACCGCCCATGATGCCAGCAAGTGCGAGCACTTCGGCACAGTCATCAGAAATCACCAAGTCGCCCTCACGCAGTTGATAGGACGTGCCATTCAATGCAGCGAACGACTCGCCAGCTTTGGCACTGCGCAGATGCATCTTCACGCCGACTTGTGCGGCATCGAAGGCATGCAACGGTTGACCCATTTCATGCAACACGAAGTTAGTGATATCGACGATGTTATTGATCGGACGCAAGCCAATCGAAACCAAGCGCTCCTTCAACCAATCGGGGCTATCCTTGACAGTGACTCCAGAAATTTTCGTGAGAGAATAAAACGGGCACGCTTTGGCGGCATCATTCTCGATCCACTCGATGCCACAAGTCGTGAGCAACGCTGGAAGTTCTAACGGACGATGTTCTTGTTCCAACAAGGCCGCCAATTCAAAAGCCAACCCGCGATGACTCAACAGATCCGGACGATTCGGCGTGACCTCCACTTCTAACAAAACATCCGACGCGAATAACTGCTTCACCGGCGTACCGATCGCAGGATCGCCTTGCAAAATCAACAAGCCATTTTCCTGATCGGCGAGACCGATTTCCGAGCCAGCACAGAGCATACCTTTCGACTCGACGCCGCGCATTTTCGTTTCACCAATCGTGAATCCATTCGGTAGAGCAGCGCCAGGCAATGCGCAGGGCACCTTGTCACCGACTTTATAATTTTGTGCACCGCAGACGATTTGGCGCAGAGTCCCCTCGCCCGCATCGACTTGCGTGACCTTGAGACGGTCGGCATTCGGGTGTTGCACGGCTTCCATGATTTGGGCCACCACGACTTTATCAGAGCTCACGCCCTTGGTGTGGATGCCTTCGATTTCGATGCCCGCGAAGGTCAACAAATCATCCAACTCCTGCACCGACTTACCGGCAAGGTCCACATACTCACTCAACCAATTTAACGAGACATTCATACAGTATCCAAAAAAATGTTAGGCGAACTGGCGCAAGAAGCGCACATCATTTTCAATCAGCAAGCGGATGTCGCGAATCCCCCACTGAATCATCGCAAGGCGCTCAAGGCCCATGCCGAAGGCGAAACCCGTCACTTCCTTCGGATCGAACGCTCGATCTTTGCGCGACTGGCAGACCGCTTCAAATACCGCCGGATCGACCATGCCGCAGCCAGCAACTTCGATCCAACGCGGCGCTTGACCTTTGATTTCCAGCTTCACATCGATCTCAAAACTCGGTTCGGTGAAGGGGAAAAAGTGCGGACGAAAACGCACCGCCGTATCGGCCCCGAAAAGCTCGCGCAAGAATGCTTCGAGCGTGCCTTTGAGATCGGGCAAGGAAACATCGCGATCCACATACAAGCCTTCGAGTTGATGGAACGCAGAAAGGTGCGTGCTGTCGATTTCATCGCGTCGATACGCCGTGCCCGGTGCGATGATGCGCAGCGGTGGTGAATTTTTTTCCATCATGCGGATTTGCACCGAGGAGGTGTGCGTGCGCAGGAGTTTTCCCGAGTCGAAATAGAAAGTGTCCTTCTCATTGCGCGCTGGGTGATCGGCGGGCGTGTTGAGGGCATCGAAGCAATGGAACTCATCCTCGATCTCCGGCCCATCGGCGAGGGCGAAACCCATGCGTCGCAAAATCCCCACCGCGCGCTCGCGCAGCAAGGTCAGCGGATGCAAGGCACCGGCAGGCAGCGCACGAGCGGGCAAAGTCGGATCGATCCCCACCAACGCGGCACGATCGGCGACCTCCTGCAAGTCGAGTTGTTTTTCTTCCAGCGCCTGCGTGATCGCCTGGCGCGCTCCATTCAGCAACTGACCGACTTCTCCTTTTTCCGCGGGTGGCACGTCCTTCATTCCCATCGATAATACAGTAAGCGCTCCTTTTTTTCCCAACACAGCGACCCGTGCCTCATCGAGACTGCGGGTATCCTGCGCGGCGGCGATGGCGGCCAAGGCGTCATTTTGTACTCGTAAAATATCGGTCTTCATACTGTAGTATCCGCGCCCCTTTACCCGCTGACGGGTGAAAGGTCAAAGCCATTGTCGCGCCATCTCATGAAACTTGCCTTGTTGTTTTTCTGCACCTGTCTCTCGTTACACGCGCAACTCATCGCGGAGTTCCGCTCTAACGGAAAGTCGGATCGTCGCATCGACCGCCTGCCCGCGCTGTGGCTGAAGGCCGGCGAAGCACCGAGCGCCTTTCTCGGCGGTGGCGCTTTTGAAACGACATGGTCGGGGAAAATCAAACTCGCCCAGCGCCAGCGGCTCACTTTTTCCTTTGAAGGCCGTGGCGAAGCAAAACTCGAAATCGGCGGTGAGGAAATCCTCATCGAGCAGGGCGAACTCGGCACCGCGCGCTCGGCACAAACCCGCCTCAATCCCGGCGAGCACGACATTATCATCCACTACAAAAGCCAACCCGATGGCGCCGCGCATTTCCGCCTGTGGTGGGAGGAAAAAAGTTTCCCGCGCCAAACCATCCCGCCCAGTGCCTTCGTCAGCGCCGCCGATGCTGCCACGTCCACCGCCATGCAACAGCGTCGAGGCCGCGAATTATTCGCCACACAGCATTGCAGCAAGTGCCACCAAAGCGAAATCTTGCTCGGCACCGACCCGATGCAAGAGCTTCAGGAAATCGCGCCACTCATCGTGAACCCCGGCGACCGCCTCGATGAAACATGGCTGCGCGCTTGGCTGAGCGAGCCACACACCTTGCGCCCTGGCACGACCATGCCGCAATTATTCGATCCCAAAAAACCCGAGAGCGCCCAACAAATCGCCGATCTCACCGCCTTTCTGGTATCGATGAAATCCGGCATTCCCCTGGGTGATGCCCCGCCCACCGAGGAAGCGACCATCCTCGCCGGTGGCGCACATTTTCACAAACTCGGCTGCGCCGCCTGCCATACCACTCCCGATCAAACCACGCCCGACCCCAGTGGCAAACGCATCCCCTTGCACAACGTCGCCGCGAAGTTCAAGCCCGGTGCCCTCGCTGCGTTTCTCAAAGCCCCTAACGCCTACGCCCCGCATCGCGGCATGCCGGACTTCGCACTCAAAGAAGAAGAAATCCGCAGCCTCAGTGCCTTCCTCACCGCCAAATCCAAGCCCACCCTGCCCGCACAAGCAGCCCTCACAGGCGATGCCGAACGCGGCAAAGCCATCGCGACCGCTCACCATTGCGGCGATTGCCATGCCGGACTACCGATCGCAGAAAAACGCAGCACACCCTCGTTGCAGAAAATTTTCGCTGCCGACTGGACGTCGAAAGGTTGCGTCGCACCAGCAGAAAAACGCGGAGCCGCCCCCGCCCTACACCTAACAGAAACGGACAGACTTGCCTTGATCACCTTCGCGCAAACAGGGAGCAGTTCACTCACACTCAACGACAAAGCCGAAGCCGCTGAGCGGAAATTTCACTCACTCCGCTGCGATGCTTGCCACTCGCGCGATGGCCTACCTGCGCTGCTCGATAGCACCCACGCAGAAACTCAATCGCTGACCGCCCACATCGCCGGGGCGAATGAAAAACTCGATCAATCGCGTCCCCACCTGACCTTCCTCGGCGAAATGCTACAACCCAGTTTCACCCAGTCCATCATAGCCGGCACACTTACCTACAAACCACGTCCTTGGCTCGACATGCGCATGCCCGCCTACAGTGCACATGCCAGTTCGATCAGCGATGGCTTCGCAAGAATCCACGGCATCGATCCTGCGGAAAAAACGACACACACATCCGATGCAGCACTCGTTGCCATCGGCAAGGATCTCATTTCCGCCGACAAAGGCTTCGGCTGCACCACCTGCCACGGCCTCGGCGATACCAAACCAACCGCCGCTTTCGAAGTACAGGGCCTATACTTAGAACACATCAGTTCACGCCTGCGCCGCGAGTGGTATGACCGCTGGATGGACAACCCCGCCAGCGTCACCCCCAGCACCAAAATGCCGCAATACGCCCCCGGTGGCGAATCTCCCAACCCTGCACTCAACGGTAATGCCGCAGAACAATACAACGCCATCTGGCAGTATCTGCAAACGGTGAAGTAACGTGGCGGCGCTTTTCAAGCGCCAAGCCCATGTAAACATTTCGTGCACACAATTCTCAGTTCATTTGATTGCAGATGATCACTTAAGGTAGGAAAAAATTTATTTGATCATGATGAATTGGCAGGGCGCTTGGAAAGCGCCGCCACTTTTCTCCAGACTTGACCTTGCGGGTGCTTTGTAGTGTGGTCGGCGGGTGCTGGCATACGTTCACGATCTTGATCCCGTCCTCTTAGACATCTGGCGCGGCATTAAGCTGCGTTGGTATGGGCTTTCTTACCTGATGGCCTTTGTCGCGGCCTACTATCTGCTGTGCTATCTTTCGCGACGCAATCTGTGGGTGATCGCGGAAAAAAATATCGGCGACTTTATTGCCTTGCTGGCGATGCTCGGCGTTTTTATCGGTGGACGGCTTGGCTACGTTCTATTCTACATGATCCCCACGGAGGGCTGGGCGGTGATACGCGAAGACCCGATGGCGGTGTTGCGTGTCTGGGATGGCGGCATGGCGAGTCATGGCGGTTTTCTGGGCGTCGCGATTTTCACTTACTTCTATGCCCGCAAGCACAAACTTTCATGGACTGGCATCGGCGATGGCATTTGCATCGTCGCTCCGCTGGGATTGATGTTTGGACGCATCGCAAATTTCATCAACGGCGAGCTCTATGGTCGTGTCGCGCCCGATCTCGCATGGGGCGTAAAATTTCCGCAAGCACTCGCTACGGAAAGTTATACCGTGCAAGAGAGTATCCTGAGTGAGTGTGCCGACCGTGCCCCAGAATACCTCAACATGTTAGATTCGCCCGAGGGCTTTACCGAAGCAGTGCGCCTCTCCCCCGAAGTGAAACAAATCGCCGCCGAGTATCTGACGGCGCGGCATCCGTCGCAACTGTATGAGGGATTCCTTGAAGGCACCTTCTTATTTGCCCTGATGTGGTTTTTGCGCATGCGCTATCCCAAAGCCCCGCACGGCATGATCTGCGGTGTATTTTTTATTCTTTATGGGGTGTTGCGCACCTTCGTCGAGCACTACCGCGAGCCCGACTCCGCGATGATTGGAGCCTTGACCAAGGGACAATTTTACTCCCTCTTCATGATCCTCGCTGGCATTGCCTTCCTTTGGCATGCAAAACGCCTGAGTAAAAAACCCGCGAGTGACGCCTAACAAAAACAGCTTTACACCAATTCTGGAAATTCTGTAATTCTGTAATTCTGTCAAAAAAAAAGCTTGTTCGGCTATATTGGTATTTTTGACAACTGAAATCACTGCTCACTGATCACTGATCACTAACACTTTTTCAATAAAACTCCGCCAGACGTTGTTGCCAAATGGCTTTGAGCGATGAAAACTCTTCTCGCAGTAATTCTTCACCGCCACGACGCACTGCCAGAGAACGATGTCCCGATACGGCTTTGCCGAGAATTGTTAGAGTCTCTCCTGCCAGCGCTTCTTGCAGAGCTGATAGGTTTTCCGGAAGAACTTCGATGACGATGCGTCCCGTGGATTCGCTGAACAAAGCCACCGCAGGCGGGAGATTACCAAGCGCATCAAGTTCGATCTCGATTCCGCCTTTGCCGGAGAAGCCCATTTCTGCTACGGTGGTGATGAGTCCGCCTTCGGAAACGTCATGCGCGGAAAGGATCAAACCGGCCACGCGTGCTTGATGGAATTTCCGATAGGTTTGCAGATTGCGTGCGCAATCGGTTTGCGGCACGAGCGCGCCAGTGATGCCTTGCAATCGCGAGAACACCGCACCGCCCATCTCGTCCTTGGTCTCACCGAGCAGGCAAAAAACCGAGTGATCGCGACGCAACGACGATCCTGTCACGTGTATCTGGTCTTCCACAATGCCTACGCCGCTGCACAGGAATGTCACGGGAATATTGATCGGACCGTCTTCGGTTTCGAAGTAGTTGTAGAAGGAGTCTTTGCCGGAAATGAAGGGTGCTTCGAATTCTTCGGCGGCATCGGAAATGCCTTTCACGCACTCGACCAGACGACCGAGTTCATCGGGATCGTTCGGGTTGCCCATGCAGAAATTGTCGAGCAGACCGATCTTGTCGGGATTCGCGCCGACCAATACCAACGAGCGCATCGTTTCATCCATGCTGGCACGACCCATCGCCCGCGGATCGGTTTTGCCCCACTCAGGCAATAGCGAGAGACCAATCGCCATCGCTTTCGTAGAGCCATCGATGGCAATCACCGAGCCATCCTGTGGCGCATCGCCCCTAGCTCCGGCGAGGGGTTCGAGCAAGGTATTGCCCTGCACTTTGTGATCGTATTCGCGGATGATCGGCTCGCGCGAGCAAACGGCGAAGTCCGCCAGAACGGCGCGTAAGGCCGCTTTGAGATCGACATTTTCTCCGACCAAACCCGTCGCGCCGGGGCTGCCGAGGAAACGCGATTGCAGTTGGCGCGTCGGCGCATCGTGGAGCTTCGAGTTGTCGAGCTCACACACGAGTTCGCCGTGATGCCAAATTTTCAAAATGCCGGTATCGTCGGAGTGACCGAGAATCGTGAGCTCGGTTTGAAAAGTATCCGCAAGAGTTTGCAGCTCTGGCAATGACGACTCCTCCACCGCCAGCACCATGCGTTCTTGACTTTCGGAGATGAAAATCTGCCACGAGATCAGACCCGGCTCTTTCAGTGGTGCGTTGTCGAGAAACAACTCGCCACCGGTCTCGCTGAGCATTTCCCCGGCCGCTGAGCTAAAGCCGCCCGCACCGCAGTCGGTGATGAAAACGATCAAATTGCGATCGCGCGCGGCAAGAATGAAGTCCGCCGCTTTTTTCTCTTCGATCGGATTGCCAATCTGCACCGCGCTCTGGTCCTCGACGTGGCTATCGCCCGTGAGAGAAGCCGAGGAAAAGGTCGCACCTTTTAGTCCATCGCGCCCCGTGCGACCACCGACGACGATGATCTTCAGCCCCGGGCGCATGGTTTTATCGATGTATTGCTGATCGATCACGCCTGCCGTGCCCGCATAGACCAGCGGATTGTAAATGTAGGTCGGGTCAAATTGGATCGCGCCACAGACCGTCGGAATGCCCATGCGGTTGCCGTAGTCGCGCACGCCGCGCACCACGCCGCGCATGATGCCGAGCGGGTGAATCACGTCCTTGCCCTTGATCGTCGCAGGGGCCGTATCGGGTGCGCCGAAACAAAAAACGTCCACGTTCGCAATCGGCTTTGCGCCCTTGCCCGCGCCGAGGATGTCGCGCACCACACCACCGATGCCTGTATTTGCACCAGCATACGGTTCAATGGCACTCGGGTGATTGTGTGTTTCCACTTTCAAGCAGACCGCTTTTTGATCATCGAGTCGGATGAAGCCCGCGTTGTCGTGGAAGCAGCTCAGCACAAAGTCCGGCTTTTTCTCCATGATGCGCTCGCTGGGATTCTTGATGAACGTTTTAAACAACGAGCGTATCGTTTCCGTACCCTTGGACGATTCGTGCGTGATCGTTGCCGCAAAAATCCGGTGCTTGCAGTGCTCGCTCCAAGTCTGCGCGATCACTTCCATCTCCACATCCGTCGGCTCCCGATCCCATTCGCGGTAAATGCCCTGCACCACCTCCATGTCCTCGCGCGAGAGCGAAAGTTTCATGAAATCACTCAAGGCCTTGAGCTCCTCACCAGAAAGGTGGCGAATCGGAATGTGTCGGTAACTTTTCATGCGGAAAATACAGTCAGCGGGTAACGCGGAGGCGCGGCGACTTCACCACACTTTCCGGCGATGTGACAGATTTTTTTGTTGGGAAATTTGAGGTGTATTGGTTGCGCTATAATCGCTCATTTCGCTTTTTGAAAGTTTCGATATTGTTCCAGCGCCTTGATCTGCACCTCGCTGCATCGGGCGATTTCCGCCATCTGCCGTTCGAACCATTTGTTATCTTCTTCATTAGGAAAGATCACAGTCTTATCCGTTTCACTCCACCGCCAGTCATCTCCGCGCGCTTGTAATCTGTCAATGATCGATAGAACGACTTTCAGCATGTCAATTTCCGCATCTCTCATCGCCTGAATTGTCTCATGTGATCCTTTACGGCTGTCATAAATCCCGCGATCAAACATAGCGCGGCTCGGCCCGGAATAGCCAATCGCATCCAGACGATCTTTGTATGTTGTTTCATAGGATTGCTGCCATTTCAGAATCCGCTGGTTCAGGTCGATACAGTATATGATATTGATTTTGCGCGTGTCAAAGTCTCGGGTTTTTTCCAATTCCGCCCAATTCATGGCACTTGATACAGATGTAGCAAGTTTTTGATGTTGTAACGCCAATATCTGCATTTCTTGCTGGAGTTCAGCGCCAATTTTCATCGCTTCTCGAAATTTTTCCGAACTTTGCTCCTTGTCTGTCTCTGCTGTATCTTGGCTTTTTTGCAGCGCATCGCCCTCTACTTCCTGACCCGTGATGTCTTTTTTCTCGTCAAAGTTCAGACTATTCTGCAACTGCTGAGGTTCAGGACTCGCTTGTTGTTGATCATTTTTTTTCCGCGCTTTTACACACGCAGCGATGAATGGGATCAACACTATGAGAGAAAATCTAATGAGCGTGTTTTTCATGTCGGTAGAATAAGTGTTTCGTTCAAGGCATCAAAAAGGCAATTCAAGGCAATCTCAGCGGAAATACCTCATTTTCCTTAATTTCCTTGGAGAAAATTTTCTCTGCCTGGAGGATCAGAGCTGGTTCACTGGCGGCGAAGTTATGGGTTTCCCCACGATCATGGGAGATGTCATAAACTTCCCAAGGACCGGGATTTTTCGTGAGCAAGCCGCGACGAATCACTTTCTTGTCGCCGATGCGCAGGGCGACTTGCCCGCCGTATTCTGCGAAGGCCCATAGCATCGGCTTGCGCTTCGTGAGTGGCCTTGCGGACGTAAGTGTAGGCCAAAGATTTTCGCCATCGAGACCATCGCGGGGTTTCAGTTCGCAAGAGGCGATGAGGGTAGGAAACCAATCGGCGGCGTAGCAGGACGAGTCATTCACCTTCCCTGCGGGAATGGCGGCGGGGTAGCGAGCGATCATGGGCACACGTAAACCACCCTCATAGACACTGCCCTTAAAGTCGCGCAGGTCTCGCGTGGAATGAAAAAAGTCCGAATCCACTCCGCCGATGCCTTGGTCATTGCTTCGATGAGTAGTGCCATTGTCCGAGGTGAAAATGATCAACGTATCATCGAGAACGCCATTTTTGCGCAGTGCTGCCACAACCTGCCCGACATGCCGATCAAGGTCGCTGATCATCGCGGCATAAGCAGCACGCGGTCGCGGATGGGGTAAATACCCAGCCTCCCCCCGATAGGGCTTCTCATCCCATTCGCGTGGGTATAGATCGACCGATTCCTGCGGCGGATGCATGGCGACGTGCGGCTCGATGAAGGGCAGAAAGAGAAAGAATTTTTCTTTTTGTTGTTTGTCGATGAACTGCAAAGCCTCGCGCAAAATTGCGGTCGAGGAATAATTTTTGCCAATCCAATCTGCCATTCGCACTTCCCCTTTGGACTGTTTCGCATGACCGGGGATCGCAGTTTCATTGAGCAGTTCCTGCTTGTCATTGCGCCAGAGAAATTTCGGATAGAACGAATGCGCCACCGCTTGGCAATTGTAGCCGAAAAATTCATCGAAGCCGTGTTTGTTCGGATCGCCGCTTGAACCCACGGGACCCAAGCCCCATTTGCCCATGGCTGCCGTTGCATAGCCAGCCTCTTGGAAACTTTGCGAGATGAGCCAGGTGTCCGATGAAATCGGATGTTGGCCTTCGGAAAATTGCGGAAACTGTATTGAGGCTTGTTGGTTGCCACGGATGTCGGCATGACCGAGGTGCTTGCCGCTGAGTAAGACACAACGCGATGGTGCACAGGTCGGCGCTCCGGAATAATATTGAGTGAAACGCATGCCCTCCTTCGCCAACTGATCGAGATGGGGCGTGCGGATTTTTTCCTGACCATAGCAACCAAGCTCACCCCAGCCCAAATCATCAGCGAGAATGAAAACAACATTGCGCGGCGCGGCGTGCAGCGAAGTAAGGAGAGAGAGTAGAATGAGAAAACGCATGACCTTAGGAAAATGATGAGTCAATTCTACTCCGCTCGCTGCCATTCATTCAATGCGTCCCCCAGGTTATCTAACAGATCCGTTGCGATGAGTGAATGCGTGGATTGCTTACGCGAGCTCACAATGATTTCTGCGGTGCGTCCACAGATCCATGAACCTGCGCACGCGGAACTGAGCGCATTCATGCCTTGTGCTTGCAAGCCGGCGATCACTCCCGCGAGCACATCGCCCATGCCTGCCGTTGCCATGCCAGCGTGGCCGGTGCTGTTGTGATAGATCGGGCCACCACGTTGCTGCACCAGAGTGCGCGCCCCTTTCAACAAGAGAACCGAGGGATTGTTCTCAGTAAAATGCGCGCAGGCTTCTTCGCGCGGACGCAGAGCAGACATGGGTGCCAGTCGCGTGAATTCCCGCAGATGCGGGGTGATCACATGCCGCGCTTGCAAGCAGTGATGGCCACGATGCTGCGCGATCGCATTCAGAGCATCCGCATCCAACACGCCGGGGCACGGATTTTTATCCAACATTTCCACCATCACCTCGAATGCCTCCTCGCTCATCAATCCAAGTCCCGGTCCTATCGCGACGGCATCGGCATGATCTAACGAAATTTTGCGCCACTGTCGATACGGTCGCACCATCAGTGCCGGGCACGCACGAGCGGAAACAGTGGGATAAATGTCTGCGCTGACCCATAAAGTCACCAGTCCAGCACCCGCACGCAAGGCAGCCGTAGCCGTCATCAAAGCTGCGCCCTCCATACCCACGGATCCGGCGATCACCGACACGCGCCCGGCATCGCCCTTGTGAAAATCGTGAGCACGCAAGGGTAGCGATTGCGGAAACGACTGCGGCGTGATCAATCGAGCATCACTCTCCGGACCAACGCCTAAATCCTGCAGCGCAATGACCTCTAATCTTCCGACATGATTCACCGCCTTGGATTTCAATAAGCCGATTTTGGGAGCACCAATCGCAAATGTGTAATCCGCCACCACTGCGACTTCACACGTCGCTCCGGTATCGGCATCGAGACCAGTGGGAACATCGAGCGCCACCACTCGGATCGCCTGCGCCATGCGCCGCGCATTGATTGCGCTGACTGCAGATCGGATTGGATCGCGCAACTCACCACGAGCTCCTATGCCTAACAACCCATCGATGATGACCGTTTCTTCAAGCCCATTGGGCTCTGACTGCGGCACGGCTTCCAGGGCCCGCAATTGTTGCCGCGTAAGTGTCGCCCACTCAATTTCGGGATACGCGGGATGCATTTCGATCTGCCACCCCCATCGACGCAAGTATCGTGCGGCGCACAAGGCATCACCGGCATTGTGACCTTTGCCGAGATACAGCAAAGCACGTCCCGGTGAAGGGAAAAACTTGCGCATGGAACAGGCAATGCCCCACCCCGCCTGCTCCATCAGAGTCGCGGCATCGATGCCCTTATCGAACAGCGATTGCTCGAGGGATAGCATTTCTTCCACCGTGATCGCATTCATGCGTGCACCCTAGCAACTCACGCGAGAGGATCAATCAGAAAACAATTCGTGTGTGCCATCTACTCTAACGATTTCACCGTGCTGAAGGTTTCGCCAATCATCACAGCTCCATCGCTTGTTTCGAGATCATAGCCGATTTTCAATTGCATCGCTGGCTTCATGTCCTTGATTTCCAGAGCAACGGATTTTCCACCGTCGAGCAATTTTGCCGAGAGAACAGTAACGGCATCGTGCTTGCTGACTTTTTGGCTTTCCGCTTTCAAGGCACTTTCCTCAGCGGCGGCATCGGGTGCATCCATGGAAAATTCTCCTGATCCATACTGCGGACCGCGAACGTATTTCCAGCGCTCCACCGAGTAGCTACTCACATCCGTTGCCAATTCCTCATCGATCTTCTGATCAAATGTCAGCACGACACCAGTGCTCGTGAATTTTTGCGCCGTGGGAATCAACACGGGTTCTTCTTTCACGTAGCGCACTCGCTGGAACGCACATTCTTTGGGAGCGTTCGTTTGCCACCCACGGAAGCCTAACACAAACAGTGAGCCATCCGCATGAAAACGCGCCCGCATGGCCGACGATTGGAGTTTCACGGGAATCTTCACCACACCGCCTTGCATAGTATCGCCGACTTTGCTGGGCAGCACACGATAGAGCGACGATTGGCCATACGATAAATGAATTAGCTCGCCGGTTTTGAGGCCGAAGTCAACGCCGGGCGGAACCCACACTTGCGAGCCGCCACTGTTATCAACATTCATCGGCAAGTAGCAAAGTGGTTCGTGAAATGGTTTGTCTTTACAGAGCTCATGACGGCTCGGTTCCGTACCGAGAAATACCGGAGCCTGCGAAGGAGTAAAGTAGTTGATCTTGCATCGTGGTTGCCACGAGCCTTCGTTCTCGCCCGTGGTGATTTCCCCGTTCGGACCTACACCGAGTCCGCCCGGCGCGCGCAGACCAGTCGCGATCACCTCAAACTTTTTGCCATCGGGCGAAATTTTAGCGACGATGCCATGATGCGGAATAATCTGGTCAAATCCACGACCGCCCCCCCTCACGGGTGATGCCTTGCAAAAATAAAAATTGCCCGCCGCATCGGTCTGCAAATCAAAGGCGAACTCGTGGAAATTGCGCGTGATGATGACATCGCGATTGAAGGCCTCGAAGAAATCCGTTTCGCCATCGCCATTGAGGTCGTGCAAACGAGTGATCTGATCGCGACCGAGCACGTAGATTTTCTTCTCCACTACTTTGAGGCCGAGCGTTTCAAACAATCCGCTCGCGATTCGACGCCAGTTTAGTTTAGTGATGTCGGTTTTAAATCCGGATACCGTCCAGACATCGCCGTTCCAAGAGGAAAGCACTGCGGTGTTTTCGTCGAGAAAATCAAAACCTCCAAAGCGCAGATTCGATTTCCACGGATTTTGTGCGGGCAGATTGATTTGATCGACCGCCCACGATGAGCCTTCCGTTGGATTGCCCATAGTGCCGGAGCTAGTCAGTTCTTCTTTGTATTGTGGTGCACCGCCTTTAGTGAGATCAGAAAGAGTCAAGGGCTCTGAGGCCGTAGGGGCTTTATCGCGAGCAAAAGCCACATTGATTTTCAACGTCGATTTGCCTGCAGGCACTCGCATTACCAAGCGATTTTTACGATCCACCGCAGCAGCTAGGGTCACCGCTTTATCGCTAGAATTCAGCGATGCGTGCAAGCCACTGGCACTTTTCGCACTTTTGCCATCGTCGGTGATCTCCGCATCGCCCGACTCATCGGCAAGCAAGACAATCAAGTCTTTCGCTCGAGGACCGATTTCCCAGTGACGTTCTAACACAGAATCATTCATGCGTGCTGTCTCCAGCACCTTCGCTCCGAGCACTTCGGATTCGATGATCACTTGAGCACCGTGTTTATAATAGCCCACATAACGACCATGTTCGGCTGGCAAATTACCGAATCCCTTGAGCGGACGTTTATCGTCGAACGAACCACTCGCATCCGCATAGCCAGCGGCGGGCTCGGTGCGGAAAATCGGATTTTCACTCGCTAATGAGACCAATGGACCGTGGGCACCAGTCCATGGAGTGCCGGCCCACTTCACAAAACCTTGATAACCCGCCACCCAACGCTGTGTCTCGGTATCATACAGCGCGCTGTATTTGCGATCGCCCAGATCGATCAAAATGCCTTTCAACGCAGCCGTGGTTTGCTGTTTCTTCTCCCCTTCCGCAAACGTATTCGACCACGCCGGACCGAACTGCATTTCATCATACCAAGCAGCGGAAACCGGCAATGCCAGCACCAAACCAATCAACCCACCCGTAATTTTACTCATCATGAGTATGTAATCACCCAATCGCCCTGATCTTTCAAACAAAAAAACCACCGCGCGGGTGGTTAAAAAGTAGCCTCGCTAGGATTCGAACCTAAACAAACAGAATCAAAATCTGTTGTGCTACCGTTACACCACGAGGCTATGTGGTTGTTCCCTCTCGGGGCGGGAAACGTAATCAGCCGATACGCTTTGACAAGCACGAAATGCAAAAAAATGCATTTTCTAACCTTCGCACCATGCTTTTTCCACTTCTTCACCAATGATGCGAATTCCATCGGCCACCACCCCGGCGGACATGGTGAATGTCATGCGCAGGCACTCGTGGCGGTGCGGCCAAGCGAGCGAACCATCTAGGCCAAAAAAGAAATAATGCCCGGAAATGATCAATACGCCGCGTTGTTTCAATCGCTCGTACAGCACCTTCGACTTGATCGGCAAGTCAGGAAACCATAACCACAAAAACAGCGCACCTTCGCTACGATGAACATAGTAGCGAAAACGATCTCCGAAGGTTTCCTCCACGCATTTTTGCGCATATTGCGATTTCTCGATGTAGTACGGGCGCACTACATCATTCGATAAGGCAAGAATTTCGCCAGATTCCAGCATGGGACGCACAATCGCTTGACCGATGTTGGGGTTCGCCAGTCCTACTATCGCCGACATGTTCGCAATCGCCGCGGCGACCTGTGTATTCGCAATGACGATACCGGTGCGCGTGCCGGGCAAACCAAGTTTCGAGAGACTCAGCGTCAAGATCATGTGATCGTCCCAGATCGGTGTCGCTTCTGTGAAAATGATGTTCGGAAACGGGGCACCGTAGGCATTGTCGATGATCAGCGGAATGTTATGCGCTTTCGCCAATGCCGCAAGCCGCGCGATTTCCTCATCGGTGAGGACATTGCCGGTGGGATTGGTCGGACGCGATACACAGATCGCCGCGATGTCGTCACCGACTTCAAGCGTATCAAAATCAACCCGATACTTAAATTCATGCGGGCCCGTGAACTCGATGCGGGGTGGATGAGCGCGAAACAGATCCCCGCGCACGGACTGGTTGGCATAGCCGATGTATTCCGGCACCAAGGGAAGCAAAATTTTCTTATAAGTGCCATCCGGCATTTCCCCCGCAAGTAGATGAAAGAGGAAAAAGAATGCCGTCTGCCCACCCGCGGTAATGGCGATATTTTCTGACGCAATATCCCACCCACATTCACGACGCAATAGCCCCACCAGCGCGGCGATGAATTGGGGATTGCCGCGCGGTGGGTCGTAGTTACCGAAAGCTTTATCGATTTCTTCGCCGTTCTCTAACATCTCCCGCAAGCGCTCCCTCCATCGTTGATCGATCGCAGGGATATGGGCCGGTTGTCCACCACCCAGCATTTTTATATCCGGTCCACCGCTCGACAGCGCGTGCCCAAGGTCATCCATCAGTTCCGAGATGCCGCTGGGTCCGCCGAGACGAAGTCCCATGTGAGAAAATTGAAACATAATAAAATGAAGCGCAGGGTTGACCGCTTATGAGATTGCAGTAGGATGCCGGCACCCGTTCAACAACCAAAATTACGATATGTCAATCACTGTAGGAGATAAAGCACCGGATTTCACCCTCGTCACCAAAACCGCCGAAGGCCCCCAATTGTTCACCCTTTCTGAGCACATCGGCTCATCCAATATCCTCATACTTTTTGTGCCCATGGCCTTCACCAGCGTCTGCACCACGGAATTCTGCGACATTTCGAATGGCATCGCCGAGTACGAAGCACTCGACGCTA
Source organism: Akkermansia muciniphila (assembly GCA_945890645.1). Lineage (GTDB taxonomy): Bacteria > Verrucomicrobiota > Verrucomicrobiia > Verrucomicrobiales > Akkermansiaceae > UBA956. The sequence goes on along the minus strand of CAMDCV010000018.1, from coordinate 15,823 downwards.
AAGTCATCGGCATCAGTGGTGACAATCCCTTTGCCCAAGCCGCCTGGGCGGAAAAAGAAGGCATCACACTGCCTTTGCTCAGCGACTACGAACACAACGTCGCCAAGGCCTACGGCGTGGCTTACGAGCAGTTCTTACCAGAAGCCAATCTGATCATGGGTGGCGTTGCCAAGCGTTCAGCATTCGTCATCGATAAAGCCGGTATCGTGCAATACGCCGAAGTGCAAAATCACCCGAAAGACCTACCGAATTTCGAAGCGATCAAAGCAGTGCTCAAGAGCCTGTGATCGGTTTTACTGTTCCAGGGCTTTTGACTTCGCAGCATCCGGATTGACCAAGGATTGGAACTCTTCGATCCAAGTCGGGGCGTTGTTGTGCGTCATATTTTCATTGATATGCGTCAACATCCGCAACGCCGCGGCGCGTTGATCCCCGCTTTGGAAAAGATCGATTTCTTTGCGCCATTGCAGGTTTGGCAGAGTCGTGCTGCGGAATTTTGCAATGGCCGCAGCGGGGGAATCTCGCTTTCTGTCACCAGAAAAATACTCGATCATCGCCGCTTCGGTTTGCATACGCAGGTCCCACGCCTCGCTGAGTGCGACGATAGAACTCGGCTTGCGCAGCGGTGGCAGGATCAATTGATCATAAATGGCAGTGACTTGCATGGGCGATGTCGGCCAATTTTTTAAGGGCAAATCACCTAGCTTATAACAACGAGCGAAGACACTCTCCAAGACCGAACGTGATAACACGCCGCCTTGTCCTTCCAGTTTACCGGCATTCTGCACAATGGCTCTCACGGCCTCCTGCGCCTCTGGCGCAAGTTTTTGCACATCTTCTGGACGGGCCGCCGCGCGCATGGTGAGAGACAACCATCGCAGCTGATGACGCAGAGCTTGACGAAACTCGGCTGATTTCAAATGCTCTTCATTGTCTCGTTTCCAGTCGCGGAATTCTTGCCCCTTTTTATCTAGGTCAATGAAATCGGCTTGCTCGACGCATTTCAGGTACAAGTCCATCGCTGCATCCTCGCTTTGCAAGGCCGACTGAAATGCATCCACGGCTGCCTTAAAACGCTTATCTTGCATCAGTTGCGTGCCTGCTTGAATCGCTTTGAGGCGCTCACGCAATTCTTCAAGATCCGCCTGCGTCAGTGGATCGGCACACAAGAGTGATGGAACAACAAGAAGACATAGGCTAAGCCAAATGGGTTTCAACATGAGGCCCCCATGCTGAAGAAATCCTCTGCCAACTCAAGCTCCGAAGTTAGCAGAAATGCATTTTGCGCACATTTCACGATTGCTTGCGCCCCCTGCCTCCGCTACGTTGCGCCCTCTCAGATGACCATCGTTGAAAAACAGCAACACCTTTTGGAAGAGCTTTCCTTTTTTCAAGATTGGCAAGATCGCTATGAGTACGTGATCGCCCTCGGTCGCAAGCTTGCGCCCCTGCCGGACTCGGCACGCAATACCGATCATCTGATCAAAGGTTGCCAATCCCAAGTCTGGCTTGATGCCGCCTATCGCGAAGGCAAGGTGGAATACTTCGCCGATTCCGATTCCCTCATCACAAAGGGCATGATCGCTCTATTCATCGAAGTCCTCAATCAGCAAAGTCCCGATAACATTCTCACTGCGGACCTTTCCTTCATTGAAAAAACCGGGCTTAAAGAACACCTCGCGCCGACTCGTGCCAACGCACTCTCCCTCATGGCGACGCAGATGAAACAGCGTGCATTACACTTTTCCACTCAGGACTCCCCACACTCATGACCGATAGCTTATTTCTTGCCTCCTACTTGGATTTTTCTTGGCTTAACCACCCCGAGGCTTGGGGTGCCTTATTGACTTTGTCGTTGTTAGAAATCGTACTTGGCATCGACAACATCATTTTTATCTCCATTCTAGTTGATCGTCTGCCGGAAAAAGATCGTAAGATGGGCCGCTACTTTGGACTCGGCTTGGCAATGTTCGCACGACTCGCGTTGCTTGCCTCGATCACTTGGATCATGAGCATGAAGAACGATGTATTTGCTATTCCCATCCATCCTTACCTCGTCGAAATGTTGCAAGGAAACCAACATGAAGACCCCGCTCATGCGCTGGTCAATGCCGCCGGCATGATGGGTATTTCGATCAAGGACATTATTTTGATTCTTGGTGGCTTTTTCCTGATCTGGAAATCGACAAAGGAAATCCATCACAAAGTCGAAAGCGTCAGTGAAACTGGACCTACAGTCAGCAAAGGAGCCGTCACGCTCACCTCGGTATTGATTCAAGTGGCATTGATCGACATCGTCTTCTCGCTCGATTCCGTGATCACCGCCGTGGGCATGGTGAACGATCCCACACGTATCTCGTTGATGATGTGTGCGGTGATTATTTCAATTGCTGTGATGATGCTGGCTGCGGGGACCGTGAGCGACTTCGTCTCGAAGCATCCTTCGGTGAAAATTCTCGCGCTTGCTTTCCTGATCCTCATCGGTACTACGCTGCTCGCGGAAGGGGTGGGCTTCCACGTGCCAAAGGGCTATATCTATTTTGCGATGGCATTCTCGTTCGCCGTCGAACTCGTCAACCTGCGCATTCGCAAATCCGCACCATCTCCCGCTATCTAACATGTATCTCTGGCTCTGTCCTCTGCTCGCGTTCTTGTGTGGGTCTATCCCCTTCGGCTGGATCTTTGGCAAGTGCAAGGGCATCGACATCCGCCAGCACGGTTCGGGAAATATCGGCGCCACCAATGTCTGGCGCGTGCTCGGCAAAAGCTGCGGCATTCCTTGTTTTCTGTTAGATGTCATGAAGGGCTTGGTGCCGACGATGATTGGTCTTTCGTTGATTCATTTCGATGGCATGAAAAATCCTATGAGCTTGGCCATGCTTGCGCCACACGCCCAAAATCACCCGATGCTCACGGCGCAAATTTTCCAAGTCCTCACCGGGTTGTGCACGATTCTTGGCCACAACTACTCGCCATGGGTCGGCTTTAAAGGGGGTAAAGGCATCGCCACCTCCGCCGGTGTTCTGATCGCCTTAATGCCCGCCGCTGTCGTCATCCTCGTCTTGATCTGGGGCCTTGTGTTTGCCATCAGCCGCTACGTTTCGCTAGCGAGCATCATCGCTGCCGCGGCGCTGCCCTTGCTCACCATTTGGGGCTCCTATTTCCATGGGAAATTTGCCAATGGCACCTGGAACAAACCGTTGCTGGCGTTCTCGATTCTCATCGCCGTGCTCGCCATCTACAAACACCGCAGCAACATCCAGCGACTGCGCAACGGCACGGAAAACCGCTTCTCGAAAAAATCCTAAGGCCTCGTCATGTCCGATTCCTCACTCGAACCCATATCCTCCATCGCCATCATCGGCAGCGGGTCTTTTGGCACCGCGCTGGCATTTCTGTTAGGTGAACGCTGCGATCGAATCACTCTCATCGGACGCGATGAAAACGTAGCTGCAGAAATCAACGCCAAGCACCGCAATCCTCGCTATCTTAGCGAAGCCCACTTGAGCGACCGCGTGCACGCCTCCACCGAATTGTGCGATGCCGCCACGCACGACCTCATCATTTTTTCTGTGCCGACTTCCGCCACCCGCACAACGGCAGAAGAATTGGCAAAAATTTCCACCAAGGCGGCACTCGTATCGAGCGCGAAAGGCATCGAACGCAATACCGGCGACCGCATGAGCCAAATCATCCGCGAGATTTTTCCCGAAAATCCCCTCGCTGTGATTTCTGGTCCGAATCATGCAGAGGAAATCGCGTCCCGTCTCGCCACCTGCGCGGTAATTGGTTCGCACAATCCACAGCTCGCTAACGCCCTACAAAAACTTTTTACACTCCCCCATTTCCGAACATACACGAGCACGGACATCGCTGGTATTGAGTTAGGTGGTGCGATCAAAAACATTTACGCTATTGCCGCCGGCATCGCAGCAGGACTAGGACTCGGCGATAACGCCATCGCCGCGCTGGTCACCCGCGCACTCAGTGAAATGACACGACTCGGCATCGCGTTAGGCGGTCAACGCGAAACTTTCACGGGGCTCTCCGGCATTGGCGACCTCATCGCGACTTGCTTTTCCCATCACTCGCGCAACCACCGTGTGGGTCTGGCCCTAGGACAAGGTAAAGCACTCGATGAAGCTGTCGCTAGCATTGGGATGATCGCAGAGGGTGTGCCGAATACACTCTCGATTTACGAAGCCGCGCGCCATGCCGCGATCAACACGCCCATCATCGATGCAGTTCACAGCATCCTCTATCAAGACAGGCCTGCCGCTCTCGCCCTGCGAGACCTGCTTTCACGCGATCCTCGACCAGAGAACGATTGACAGTTTATCTCTCGCTGTTAGAGTCGATGCATGTCCGAAAAAGCAATTCCAAGCGGCACTAAATCATTAGCACTCGAAGTCGAAGCTGGCACTCATTGGTGGTGCTCTTGTGGCCGCAGTTCCAATCAACCCTTCTGCGATGGCTCCCACAAAGGCACCGGCCTGCAAGCCTTGAAATTCGAAGTGCCTGAGAAAAAAACTCTCTACTTCTGTCTCTGCAAAGCCACCAAGAATCCTCCCTTCTGCGACGGCAGCCACAAGAGCCTACCAACTGAGTAAAGGCCCGCTCCAAAAAACTGTCCCACTGCTGAGACAGGCTGATCTTTTCAGAATTCCCAGAAAATTTAATGCTCTCAAAATAAAAAAGACCGACTGCGAACAGTCGGTCTTTTGAAAGGATGAAATCAGCAAAAAATTACGCTTCGGCTTTCGCATCTTCGGCAGCTTCAGGAGCTGCTGCTTTGACAGCGACATCGCAGAACTCGATGTAGGCCATTGGCGCGGCATCGGTCATGCGGGCGCCAAGTTTGGTGATGCGGCAATAGCCACCAGGACGAGTGGCGGCTGCTGTGGCCACATCGGCGAACAGTTTTTGCACAACATCTTTTTGACGGAGGAATGCAAGCGCCTGACGGCGAGCGTGCAGATCGCCACTCTTGCCGAGGGTGACCATTTTTTCCGCCACGGGACGAAGTGCTTTTGCCTTGCCCAAGGTCGTTTTGATACGTCCATGCTCGATCAGGCTGCAAGCCAGATTCGCGAGCAAGGAACGACGATGCGCGGCGGTGCGCTTAAGTTTTGATTTACTGCTACGATGTCTCATCGGAAATGTTCTTTCTAGTTAAGGGTGTGGGAAACGGGTGGATTAGTCGTCAAGGTTTTGTGCGATAAGATCGGCAAGACCAACTTGCGATTCCTCTTCGCCACCGAGGCGAGGAGCGCGGAAGGCAACGGATGGACCGGAGTAGAGCGATGGATCGATCGACATGCCCAAGGACAGACCGAGTTCGACGAGCTTGTCCTTGATTTCGTTAAGCGATTTTTTGCCGAAGTTGCGATACTTGAGCATTTCTGCCTCGGTCTTGGTGGCAAGTTGGCCGACCGTGGTGATGTTCGCGTTGTTGAGGCAGTTGGCGGCACGAACGGAAAGTTCGATTTCGTTCACACTCATGCTGAGCAATTTCTTGAGTGCGGCATTCTCTTCGGTCGATTCCGCAGGAGCGGCGTCGAAGTCCACCAGTTTGTCGTCGTAGTTAACGAATACATCGAGGTGATGACGAAGAATGGCAGAAGCTTGCAAGAGGGCATCTTGAGGAGTAATACGACCGTCAGTCCAAACATCGAGAACGAGTTTATCGTAGTCGGTCATCTGACCCACGCGGGTGGTGTCAACGGAGTATTTCACGCGGGTCACAGGCGAGAAAATCGAGTCAATCGCGATCACGCCTATGGCTTGATCCTTGCGCTTGTTTTCTTCACCAGTTGAGAAACCACGGCCCACACGCACTTCGAATTCGCAATCGAATTTCACTTTGCGGTCGAGGGTGCAGATCAGTTGGTCCTTATTGACGACTTCATAAATGTTGTCGTCGATGATGTCGCCAGCGGTTACGAGGCCGTCGCGCTCCACGTGAATTTTGAGAACGCGAGGTTCTTTATCGTGGTGGAGGAACTTGACTTTTTTGAGATTGAGAATGATGTCCGTGACATCTTCCACAACGCCGGGAAGGCTGGAAAATTCGTGTTGCACACCAGCGATGCGAACGGAAGTGATCGAAGCACCTTCCAAGGAACCGAGAAGCACGCGGCGCAGGGAGTTACCGAGGGTGTGACCGTAGCCACGTTCAAAGGGTTCAGCAACGAACTGTGCGTACACATCGGTCGCGGTGTCTTCGTTTTTGACAAGGCGGTTTGGCAATTCAAAGCGGCCCAGCTGGGTCGGTTTTTTGACTTCTTCGGTTTCGGTGGACATATAATATTGTGGAAGCGCCGGGTTACCCTCCGCTTGCGAGCGATGCTGCAACCCCGTAAAGGGAACAGCAGGAGGACCAACGGCAGTTGAAAAGGCTCGCGGGGCGAGGAATAAAAATCATTTGACGCGATTTGGCAACCTATTTTTTGATAAAATTATCATGCGGAGGTGTGAATTCACTTGTTATATTCACTGACGTACAAAAAAATACTAGATTTAACAAAAAAATGTGATAGAGGTATCGTCGCAACCCATATAACTACAATGACCAATTACTCCTCCAAAAAAAATCTGACTCGCTTCACTTATGAAAACTCCGCTTTTCTCGGTTGGCGCTTGTACATTACCCGCAAGGGCAAATCATTCGTGAAATATTTTTCTGACCGTCAATATGGTGGTCCCAAAGAGTCTCTCGCAGCCGCCGAAGCCGCTCTCTCCGAGCTCAAAGAGGTTTTAACGAAAGCCAAATTGGTAGATGGCAAGCATTCTGATGCCACCATCAAAAAAGGTGCCAAAATCCTCAAGCCTAAGAAGTAAGTTAAGGCTGGCAAGTTTTGCTTGCACGCCAAGGTTTTATCGCTTTGGTAACAGCCATGAGTTATCTCTATCGCTTGGGCATCCATTGGTATCGACGCGATCTCCGCATTGCCGATCACAAGATTCTCCAAACCGCTTCGCAATCCTGTGAAGCGGTTTTGCCTTGTTATATCGTCTCGACTTGGCGCGATCACCACAATTGGACCGGCTCTAACCGTCAGCAATTTCTTTGTGATTGCCTCCATTCGCTCGATGCGAACCTGAAAACGCTCGGCAGCCGACTGCTCATTCGTCAGGGCAAAGCGGTCGAGGCGCTGCGCCAGTTGATACTCGAATCCAGCGCTGATGCCCTCTTTTTCCAACGAGATCCTGATCCTTTTGGAAAAGCGACCGAAGCTGAGGTAGAGAAAATGTGCGCGGAAATGGGAGTGAAAGTCCACGCGATGCACGATGTGAGCCTGCACAGCCCCGAGCAAATCCTCACCGGAGACCAGCGCCCCTACCGCGTTTATACGCCCTATTCCAAGAATTGGCTCGCCCAGCCCAAGGAAAAACCTGTGCCTAAGCTCACCACGCTCTCGACGCCGATGCATTTTCCCTCGGACCCGCTGCCAACATTGGAAACCTGGGGTTTGCCGCCCAACACGGCGAAATTTATGCCCGCAGGAGAAAAAGCCGCTCGCCAGAGATTCCGCACCGCGTTGCAGGATCGCATCGCGCATTACGGCGATAGGCGCGATATCCCATCGCTCGAAGGCACCTCGCGCATCAGTCAGGATTTGCGTTTCGGGCTACTCTCGATTCGCAGCATTTACGACGCTACTCACCAAGCGATGATGGACGCATCGCCCCTGCATAAAAACAACCATCACATCTATCTGAAAGAACTCGCGTGGCGAGAGTTCTACTTTGCAATCATTCATTATTTTCCCGAGGTGTTAGAGTGGGAATTTTCCTCACAATGGCGCGAACTGCACTGGGACGAACCAGATGCAAAACTCACAGACTGGCAACAAGGACGCACAGGATTTCCTATCGTCGATGCCGGGATGCGCGAATTGTTAGCCACTGGTCACATGCACAATCGCGTGCGCATGATCGTGGCGATGTTCCTCACCAAGGATCTGCACTACGATTGGCGGCTCGGCGAGAGCTGGTTCATGCAGCATCTCATTGATGGAGAAATCGCCTCGAACAACGGTGGTTGGCAATGGTCGGCTGGCACCGGTGCTGATGCAGCGCCTTATTTCCGCATTCAAAATCCGTGGTCGCAAACCACGCGCTTCGATCCACAAGGCCATTACATCAAACGCTGGGTGCCAGAACTCGCCCACGTCGATCCGAAAAAATTCCAAGTCGCGCCTGTTGATGGTCGCCCCATCGCACCGGACTATCCCCTGCCCATCGTCGATCACAATACCGAACGCCTGCGCACTCTAGCGATTTTCCAAGAGCACAAAAATCAACAACGATAAATGTTCACGAGATGATGCGAATTTGATCCGCTTGCATCAGTGCTTCGATGCGGCCATCGCGATCAATTAACAACTCGCCGCGCTCACTCAACCCAGCGACTGTGGCGATATGCATTTCATTGCCTAACAATAAGGAAACACGATTGCCAGTCAGCGCACAACGTTCCCGCAACTCTAGCATCAGTTCGGAAAAGTCATGCTCCGCCCTTGCGGCATGCGCGTGCATGGCATGCGTTAGATTTTCCAATAATGGCTCGCGTTCAAATGTGCGACCCATCTCGCGCAGCATCGATGTAGCAATTTCAGCAATCTCTAACGGAAAATCAGCAACGTTCACATTCAGGCCAACGCCGACAATCACCGCGTCGCCCACCGACTCGACGAGAATGCCAGCGATTTTTTTGCCGCCAACGAGAACATCATTTGGCCATTTGACCTCGGCAGCAATACCCTGTGACTCCAAGACTTTTGCCACCGCTAGGCCCGCAATCAATGCCAAGCGCGGCCAAAGCGCGCGCGGCATCGTGGGGCAGAGAATTTGCGAAAATGTCAACCCTTCTCCCACAGGACAAACCCAGGCACTGCCACGTCTCCCACGCCCTGCACTTTGTTCTTCAGCGCAGACCACACTGCCGTCCGCAGCATCATCTGACGCCCATTCTTTCGCGACATCGTTCGTAGAGCCGACACATTCATACCAACGAATGCAATGCCCGTGACTGCTATGCCATTGCCTCATGATTCCACAAAGTCCAGCGCGAGATCCATCGCTTTCACCGAATGTGTGAGTGCGCCCACCGAGATAAAATCCACGCCGGTTCTCGCAATGGAGCGCACGGTTTGCAAAGTCACACCCCCACTCGCTTCGAGCATCGGTCGAGTACGAATGCCGCGCAATTCAACTGCTTCTCGCATTTCATCCAAGGTCATGTTGTCTAACAAAATGTAATCCACTTCCTCCATCGCCAAAAATGCGCGCACTTGATCGAGACTGTCCGCTTCCAACTCGACTTCCACTTCCGGATGCTCCGCCAGCAATGTTTTTATCGCACCTTGCAATGCTTCGATACCACCCTCGGCCACCAGGTGATTGTCCTTCACTATGGCCCTATCATAAAGCCCCATGCGGTGATTCGTACCACCACCACAAACCACTGCCGCTTTTTCCAAAACCCGCCAACCGGGTGTGGTTTTCCGCGTATCCAGGATGCGTGCTTTGGTGCCCTCGACGGCTTTCACGTAATCATATGTCTGCGTGGCGATGCCACCCAACCGTTGCATAAAGTTCAAGGCCGTGCGTTCTGCTGTGAGAATCGAGCGTGCCGAGCCCGTGATTTTCATCACAATCGCACCAACTGCGACACGACTGCCGTCCTCAATCAGAAGCGTGACATCGAGCGATGGATCGACCTTGTGAAACACCACCTGCGCCAACTCGGTGCCGGCAATCACACCTTCCTGCCGCGCCACTAACAAAGCGGTGGCCTTCCGATCCGCAGGCACAAAGTACGTCGCCGTCACATCGCCCGACCCAATATCTTCCTCGAGCGCTCTATCAATTAACCATGCATGAGCATCAACAGTCACGACCGATTGCTATCGTGAGCTACCATGAAAATCAAGCGGCTTTCCTGACGGATAAAGACAGCGACGATTACGGCTGTGGTTTTTGATCGGCTTTCGCTTCTAAGATCAGCCAAACATAACATTCAAAAGAAGGCATTTCTTTTTCCTTATTCACTTCGAATTTCTCACACTCAGCCCTTGCGATGATGTAGCCCGTGGCACTAAAAAGTTCATTCATTTTTGCGACCGTGGGAGTCTTCAATAGGCACTCGGAAAACTTCGCGCGAAGGGGAAAAACCTTGGGGTTGTGCAAGTTACCGGATGATTTCAAAGCATCCGCTAGCAGCTCGGGATAGCTTGACTGAAAATCTTTCAATAACTCTTCCTGAATTTTGGGATCATTGAGGAAATAGCTGAAAAATGAAATTTGCTTCAGTGGAAAATCTTTTTTGTGAGTGGCGAGAATTTCCGCCAGTCCGTCAGTCGATGGTGGCTTTTTGTCGGGCTCATCCAATCGGTAACCAATATACGCATGTTCCGTATCATAGGAAATCTGCCAATTGCCGCTAACTGGCAAGAGACCCAAAATCATGAAAAACGCACAGATGAGACTATTAGTTTTCATGACTTTGGTAACAATATTCCAGTGTAATAGCGTTGACTCAAATCGGCAACGTAAAGCCTTCGCGATAGCTGCCTTTCAGAAGCGGATTCGCTTTGGCAGCGAGTTCGCCGATAATGACTTCTTTCTCAGGATCGAAACTAAGCGGAGCTCCCATCGTGATCGGAGTTTTCTTGAGATCGACTTTGTTCGCATCGAAATGCGCGGCCATGCGATCGACGGCATCGCCGAGGACAGCGTTTTTGTTAGAAGCTGACCATGTTTTGAGGTCTTCCGCTTTGCCCATCGCGAGCGAGATGGAACCAAGATGCGCAAGTGCCGATGAGCAATGCGCACTCTCCGCCGCAAGGCCAGCGGCGATGCGATTGGCTTTGATGGCATCGATCCAGTTTTGGTGATGCGGCACACTACCTTTGAACGATTTGAGTTTCTTGCCATCATTATCGAAGGCATCGCAACCAGGACCATGACCACCAGAAAGATAGCCACCATCATACTCGATAAGATTGCCCAACCCGACACCTTTGAAGGAATCCATGCCGCCACGGTAGTTCATATCGCTTTTGGGCAATCCGCGCACTTCAAATAAAATCGGTACCTTGCCTTTGTGTTCGAGCCACAAAAGCTGTGTGTTTGCGGTATCGCCATCGTCTTCGTAGCCGACACGTCCGCCTAACGAAAGAATCGTTTCGGGCAAATGCGGATCACCGATCGCCCAGCGGCAGACGTCGAGTTGGTGTGGGCCTTGGTTGCCGAGGTCGCCATTGCCATAGGGACTCTGCCAATGCCAATCGTAGTGAAATTTTTGACGCTTCACTGGCACCACATCGCGCGGGCCGAACCAGAGATCGGTATGGATGGTGGCAGGCACTTCAAGCGCGGTCTCTGATTTGCCGATGGAGGGACGCGGTTTGTAGCAAAACCCGCGCGCCAATTTGATTTTTCCGATGTGTCCATCATTGAGCCACGCAAAGGCTTCGTGCCATGCCGTTTCCGAACGACGCTGGAAGCCGTGCTGGATGATGACCTTGTATTTTTCCGCACCAAGCGCGAGTTGACGACCTTCCCACACATTGTGCGAAACAGGTTTCTCGACGTAAACATGTTTGCCATTGGCAGCAGCAGTGAGCGAGATCAGCACGTGGGTGTGATTCGGTGTCGCAATGCTGACGGCGTCGATTTCTTTCGATTCGCAGAGCTTGCGGTAGTCAGTGAAAGTCGTGACAGTGACGCCTTTTTTGGCGAGATGTTCCTTGCCACTGGCGAGCACGGTTTCATCGCAATCGCAGAGTGCGACCAAGCGGCAGCCTTTGGTTTTGAGCAGCATATCGATGTGGCCCATGCCGCGGCCTTTGAAGCCGATCACTGCCACGCGGATGTCTTCGTTGGCTCCAACAGCGCGTGCCAGCGGTGAGAGAAGTGACCAAGTTCCGGCGAAAAGAGAGGTTTGGATAAGTTGACGACGTTTCATAGATTGGGTTTGTTACGGGATTATTGCGCAAAGGCTTTCCACCACGACTCGATTTTTTTCTCATCGAGTTCGCCACGGTGAAGCACAAGACGATAACGGAAGGTGACGGTTTCTTGATCCTTGAGCGTATAGTTGCCTAGCGTTTTATCTTTCTTGGCTTCGAAGTCATGAATGCCAAAAGGGTTCGCGGCGAGAAGGCCGTAGTCACGAGCATGCCACCACGTCTCGTGGCGGAGATTTTGCGGGTGATCCATCATCGTGATGACGGTAGGCTTGCCCTGATCATCGGGACCATGGAATGTGACGTAAGCGGATTTTTTGCCCCAGCAATCGTTGTTTTTGCGACCTTTGTTATCAACGATCCCCCCCTTAGCCGTTGGGCCTTTGAGGCGTAGGCTGCGATCGACACGGAAAGCACAAAACCCTTCTTTTGTATCGCCGAATATCACATCGCCATTCGCAGCCTTGAGCGTGGAGCTGATATCAACCGCCCGCGTATCGGCATCGATCTCTTCGATTTGATAGCTACGGGTTTCTTCCAGGATCGTCTTCTGATCGCCCTGCCAGGCGAGCTTCACGGTGAAGGAGGCTGTGTTTCCTTCCGCTTTCACATCCGAGCTGGATTTATGAATGATGCGAGCATCCTTCTTGCCCGTCCAAGCCCAGAAGTCGAACCCATTTACCGCCCCGTGCGAGAGCCAAAACGAGCGATGATGCGGGTGATCCGTGTCTTCTCCTGCGACATCCGTTTTCATCGGCCAATGACGGCTCAAGTTCGTGCCGCCGGGCGCGGACATCGGATAGAGATAAGGCACCTTCGAGTCAGTGCGATACTGCGTGATCATTTCGCCTTTCGAAAAAATCGTCACAGTGCCTTCCTCGGACTTGATCGATAGCTGTGCAGAAGCCACCGAAACGATGCTGAATAATAGGGTTAGAGTACGCATGAGATTATTTTACCAATCAGTTTGTGTTAACGCAATTTCAATGCGCGTCTTGTTTGTAGTGCTCGCCGAGGGAATCACGACCGAAGTCATCCTTGTGATCGCGCCACACCGTGTGGATGTGGTTGGCGTTGTTTTGTGTGTTGGCGGCTTCGATTAAAACTTCAGGTGTCTGGATGCGATAGTAGTAGGCTTTTCCGACTTCCAGAGAGCCCGCCCACCCGAAGCGCATGTCTTTGACGGGAATCGCGGTAATCTTTTTCATGAGTTCGAGCTCGATGCCGGGACGATAGCGTCGCGCATAGTCGCCGATGAGTTGCATCAAAATCTTCTGTTGATCCGGTGTTAGCTGATCCGCTGTAATACCGACGGGTGCCAATTGCTCAGCGACTCGTTTTTCTCCTGTCAGGATATCGCCAGGGGCTTTGTCGGTGAAAACGACTTCCTTGCCCGCATCGCGCAACGAGACCGCTAACGTGCGAGCGAGGTTTTCCTCTTGCTTTAAAGCCTGTGTGCCATTCAATCGACCCTCGCCGACGATGGCAGGACTCGCGCCCATGAAAGTCGGCGATGCGATGATGTGTGCTCCATCGATGATCGTCACGTTGACCGCGAGGTGGTGGCCTTCAAAGCGATAGCCCCAGGTCACTTTTTCACCGGGGATGCCAAAGATCGAAGTGAAGTAGGCCCTGTGATTGCGTCGCGCGGGATTGTTCTCCATCTCGCCCAAGAGTTTTTCCAAATCAATTATGGTATTCGCTTTTAAAAGACCCTGCTCGCTCAGCACCGTCGCTAACAATTTTTTCGCCTGTGCCTCCTGGGCCTCATCAAGCTTTTCCAGAGCAATCCCCTTCCGCGCCTGCGGCGTGAATTTCCAGTTTTCGCGCTCTTGATCGGCAAAGGCGAACTCCGCTAGTGCTTTTTGTTCCGGCTTCAAGCTGGCGAGAAATGTCTGCGCCGCCGTAGTGATCTCGGCGATCGCTTTGCCCTGCGTTTCCTCCGCAGACATGACTCCAAGACTCAGGGCGAAGAAACAAAATAGGTTTTTCATCATCCGACCATTACGCAAGTGGCCGTGGCATTATTTCGTTTCTTCCAAAGAATCGATGATTTGATGCGCGCTTACAGAGAGATTTTACTCAGCGCTTCTTCAAATACATCTTGCTGCGATTTGCTTGCGTCTAAAATGTGGACAAACGGCTCTGTGGAAAGATTGAGAAAAATATCTCTCGATTTTTGAAGTGCATCGACTTTTTCAAAGTGATTGGCCACATCGCCTCGTGCTTTAATCCGCAGCAGAGCCGCTGCAACATCCAAATCCAAAATGAAAAGATAGTCAGGAATCGGAGCAAATGCCTCGTTGTCGTCTCGTATTTTTTGTGGATCAAAGCCCCTAGCGCCTTGATATGCCATCGTAGAGAAATAATACCGATCCAAAATAACGATATGTCCTTCTTCCAAAGACGGATTGATTACTTCATCAACGTGCTCTTTACGATCATTCAAAAAATATTGAAGCTCTAACGCTGGATCTAACCGCCCCTCTTTTGCAGACTGGCGGAGCAGTTGGCCCCATTTTCCTGAAGTAGGTTCATGTTGGCAAATCACCTCCCGACCTATCGTCTCAAAATAAAGAGTGAGCATGTTGGCTAGCGTGGTTTTTCCCGCACCATCAATACCCTCAATAGCAATCAGGCAACTTTTTTGATTGTTAGCACTCACGAAGTTTTTTTAAATTAAAGGCGTTTTGCAAAGCCCTGTTTAGCTAAGCTACGAGCACGTGCAAGCTCAGACTGCAAATCCTGCGGCAAAGTTCAAGCAGGAATGAGGCTGTCGCTAAAAATCGTTAATTGCCAAGTTTTGATAGTGTCCCGTTTCCCATTGCCGCTATACGAATTATTTGCCATGTTCCGCCGAGGCCGCACCCTCACCACCGATGACCTCCGCTATTACCAACGCATGCTCATTGCCATCACCCAGACCCACTCCCTCATGCCCCAAATCGACGACGCAATCACCACCCATGGCGCCTTCCCCGATGCATTTATTTGAAAACCTCGCACCACTTTTGAAACATTATTATGTCTGATACCTACCTACTCGAAAAAACGATTTACGTAATCAAAGAGCAAGCAAGGCTTCTTGAATTGCTCAAAGGCACAACCCCATCTACCGATGAGTTAATCGAAGCGATCCAAGGTTCAGCCTATCGCAGCCTCTATGACCTTACAAAAATCGCATCCGACGTTTCAGATAGCGAGTGGGAAACAAAAGACCGCGACTTGATTAAAAATGATCCCAAAAACGGTCTGGAAATCTTGTTGAAACGTTATGGTTGGATTACAGAAACTACCTTAGAACGAAAAAAGCGGGAAATACTAGAATTTGTAGAGGAAGTCAGAAAACGTCTGAAAGACCCCTCCCCATCGCCTAACAGAACACTCTTTAACGAATTCTTGCACGAAACTCCATTCAAGGGAGAACTAGTTGAAGATATCAAAGATAGATTGGAGAGAGTAAACCAGGGCGAATTGCCCTGGGTAGAATTCATTGAGCAAACCCTTTCCAAACTTCAATTCATCGAAGAAAATGCATCGAATCTCAACGACCAGTTACAGCGCCGCCTCATCAAAACATAAATCACAAAAAGCTATCTGGAAGATTTGAAGATTACACAATTAGTTCTGCCCACTAAAAACGCATATAAAACTAATGAAGTAACGCTTTGCGAGTCTGGTGAACCCACGGTAAATGCTCATTCGCGTCAGGTTAAGGCTGTGATGCCTGATTCTATGGGGGATTTCCGGTTGCGGTTGTCTCGTTTGATGTGACGGGGGTCCGGGTCAAAATTGGTGAGCTCGGTGAGATCGCGCGCTTTCACTAGGTGCGCGGCGAGTATGTCATA
>CAMDCV010000017.1 GCA_945890645.1 Akkermansia muciniphila | reverse complement strand
CAGCATCAGCGGCGCAGGCACGGTCACCCTCGACGGCGACTTCGTCATCGATACCAGCGCCGCCGATGCACTCACCTCCGGCACTTGGACCTTGGAAAATGTTCCCTCGCTCAGCGGGGCCTACGGGGCGAGCTTCACTGTCGCCGGCTTTACCGATGCGGGTAGCGACAAGTGGACCAAGGTCACCGGTGCGAAAACCTACACCTTCGACGAAACCACCGGCATCCTCACGCTGGAAACAGCCGCAGGCTACGCCTCATGGGCCGCGATCAATGCCATCGAAAGTGCCGCGAACCTCGACAAAGACGGCGACGGCGTCAATAACGCAGTCGAATACGTCCTCGGTGGTTTGGTCAGCACCAACGACCTCAGCAAACTGCCGCAAAGCACCATTTCCGGAACGAACCTGATTTTCACCTTCCAGCGCGATGTGGATACCATCGATGGTTCCACCGTTGTGGAAATTGAAGTTGGAACTGACCTCAGTACTTGGCCCACGGTTTACACCGTTGGTGCTGATACTGCCGGATCCACCCCTGGCGTCGTCGTCACCGAAGATAGCCCACTCGGCTTCGACACCATCACGTTAACTGTGCCGATGGGAGCCGATCCGAAGAAATTCGCCCGCCTCAATGTAGAAGTGCCATAACCGTGGCGGCGTCTCGCCGCCCAGCCTCAACACAAGCCCTCTGGCCCATCGGCCCGAGGGCTTTTTTATTCTTCAGCCGTAGGCCTTGGACTGCGGTGAGCATCACCGCTTTGCTCCGTTCATCAATGAGCTAACAGAGATCATCCTCCTTATCTCTCAATTCCACTTACTGAAAAAGCTGCGATCCTCGCAGCAGTCCAAGGCGGTTCGCCCTGCTAACATTTTCCACAGAAAAACCTTGCATTTTTCCCCAAAACTGCTTTCTTCGCTGCGCCTCCACAGGACAGAACGGCTATCATGGCTGCACTGAACCGAACAAATATATGAGCGAAAATACCGTTAACCTAGCTGATTACAAACAACACGCCACCGATACTGGCAGCGCCGAATACCAAATTGCCCTGATGACTCAGCGCATTGCCCACCTCACCAGCCACTTGGGACTCCATAAAAAGGACAATTCTTCCCGCCGCGGCCTGCTGAAGCTCGTGGCCCAACGCCGGAAGCTCCTCAACTTCGTTCAAGGGAAATCCGAAGAACGTTACCAGAAGATCATCGCATCGCTGGGACTCCGTCGCTAACTAGCACTTTTTCAAACGGCCACCGAGGAATCCTCCGTGGCCGTTTTGACAAAACGATGGTTTTTCCCCTTATGGAAATCCCATCGTGGACAGCAACCCTCTGACACTTTCTTCACCTTACGGGTCTGTCCAAAAACACCAAACACCCCTGCGGCATTCCGCCTCAGGTTTTAACGAAAAGAAAATAGACAGACATGCAAATACACAGTGTAACCATCGAAGTGGGATCCAATCCCATGATTATTGAAACCGGCAAACTTGCCAAACTCGCCGACGGTGCCGTAACCGTCCGCTGCGGCGACACCATCATCCTGGTGACCGCCGTCTCCGCTACCAAAATCAAAGCGGGCCAAACCTGGTTCCCCCTCTCGGTGGAATACAAAGAAAAAGCGTCCGCCGCAGGGGTTTTCCCCGGTGGCTACTTCAAACGCGAAGGCCGCCCGACCGAAAAGGAAATCCTCACCTGCCGCATGACCGACCGTCCGCTGCGCCCGTTGTTTCCCAAAGGCTACCTCTACGACACCCAAATCGTTGCCCTTCTGCTCAGCGCCGATGGCATCAACGACGCCGACATTTTGTCGATGAACGGTGCCTCCGCGGCCCTATGCCTTTCCGACATCCCTTTCGCTGCTCCGATTGGCGCCGTGCGCGTCGGTCGCATCAATGGTGAATTCCTCATCAACC
Source organism: Akkermansia muciniphila (assembly GCA_945890645.1). Classification (GTDB taxonomy): domain Bacteria; phylum Verrucomicrobiota; class Verrucomicrobiia; order Verrucomicrobiales; family Akkermansiaceae; genus UBA956. The sequence goes on along the minus strand of CAMDCV010000017.1, from coordinate 82,840 downwards.
CGACCCACGACGAACGCGCCGAGAGTGATCTCGACCTCGTCTATGTCGGCGGAAAAAATGATGTCATCATGATCGAAGGATCCGCTCTGGAAATGCCCGAGCCAGAATTCATCAAGTCGCTGCATTTCGCTCAAGCCGCCGTGCAGAAAATCATTAGCGCTCAGGAAGAACTCATCGCCAAAGCCGGCAAGCCCAAGCGCGAATACACCGTTACCATCGCCAAAGACGAGTTGCTGGAAGTCGCTTACGAAATCGCTGGTAGCCGCATCGAGGACGCCATCTACGCTGCCTCGAAAGTCGAGCGTGGCAAAAAAGTCGGTGCCCTGCGCAACGAAGTGGAAGCCGCCATCATGGAGCGTTTCCCACAAACCACCGAGTTCGAAATCGAGCAAGCGTTCGAATACCTTCAGAAAAAAGCATTCCGCATTTCCATCATGGAAAAAGGTCTGCGCGCTGATGGTCGCAAAGTCGGTGACCTGCGCACTCTGCAAGGCGAAGTCGGCCTTCTCCCACGCGTTCACGGCTCGGCCTTGTTCGCTCGCGGTGAAACGCAAGCCCTCGCCATCGCTACCCTCGCTCCTGCCGATGAAAAGCAGGACATGGACAACTATGCTGGTGGCGAAACGGAAAAACGTTTCATCCTCCACTACAACTTCCCTCCCTTCTCGGTGGGCGAAACTGGACGCATGGGCGGCCTCAACCGTCGCGAAATCGGCCACGGCGCACTCGCCGAACGCTCGATCGCTCCGGTCATCCCTGCGGAATCCGAATTCCCTTACGCGATGCGTGTTTCCTCCGAAGTGACTGAGTCGAACGGCTCGACCTCGATGGCAACCGTTTGCGCTGGCGTGATGTCCTTGCTCAACGCAGGCGTGCCTCTCAAGGCGACCGTCGGCGGCATTTCCTGCGGTCTCGTGACCGAGATGGATGAGAATGGCAACATGAAAGCCTACACCACTCTGCTCGACATCATCGGCAGCGAGGACTTCTACGGCGACATGGACTTCAAACTCTGCGGCACCCGCGCTGGTGTGACCGGTTATCAGCTTGACCTCAAGCTGCCCGGCATCCCGCTTTCCATCCTGGAAGAAGGCATCGAAGTCGCGAAAAACGGCCGCATGCTGATCATCGATAAGATGGAAGAGTCGATCAGCGCACCCGCCGAACTCAGCCCCTACGCGCCACGCATCGTTTCCGTGAAGATCCCTGCGGATCGCATCGGCGAACTCATTGGCCCTGGCGGCAAGAACATCAAAGGCATCCAAGCCGAGTCCGGCGCTCAATTGAGCATCGACGACGACGGCACCGTGCACATCTACGCTTCCAAGCAAGTCGGTCTCGACCGCGCCAAGGAGCTGATCGATCGCATGTTTGCTGAGATCGAGATTGGCAAGACCTACACTGGTCGCGTTGTCAGCATCACCGCCTTCGGTGCCTTCATGGAAGTGCTGCCCGGCAAAGATGGTCTCGTCCACGTCTCCGAACTGGCCGAAGGCCGCGTCGAAAAAGTGGAAGACGTCGTCAAAAAAGGCGACATGCTTACCGCCAAATGCCTCGGCGTCGATGAAAAAGGCCGCGTGAAAATGAGCCGCAAAGCCCACCTCCGCGAGCTAGCCCAAAAAGAAGCCTCCGGCGAGTCCGATCAAGGGTAATTCTAACGACGAACACATCTCTCAAAACCCTCGCAGTTCTTGTAGCTGCGAGGGTTTTTTCGTGAGAGTCCCCCTTTGGACTGCGACAGCCCTGCTGCCGCTTTCCGCGAGACAGCCCTGCTGTCAGCGGCGGTCGCAGCAGGGCTGCTTAACCGAAAGCTACAGCAGGCTGTAGCACTCCAAATATCAATTATAAATTACAGAATTCTCAAGTGATTTTTGCCAGAAAAAATGGATTGCTGAGCGATGAGAATTGGGGCATACTAGATGCGTTAATTATACAATCTACTAGGTATTTTTTCCCTGTATTCCTGATTTCCTCATGAATACAATGCGTCTATCTCGACTCTTCTTTTCCCATGGAGCCAGAATCGAATCATGCCAACTTCACAGCAACCATGAAACAGCAAGAACTTCCAGCGCGCGGCATGCCCAAGTGGCGGGAGAAGCAGCGGAATCTTCCTGGGGAAGAAAAAATTGCCCTGTTAGGTCAAACGATTCAGGAAACACTGGCCATGGAACGCATCAAAAAAGTAGGGAAACCGTCTGTCGCATCCTTGCCGAAGGAGTCACGGACGACTAAACGATAAGTGATTCTGCGAATTTCATGATTTTTTTTGCAACAGTTTCGGAGAGTGCTAAGCTGGCGACGCAGTTTAGCTGCTAACCAATCATAGACATTATGGAACAAATATACGACGTCAATTCCCCAGCCCCCGGTCAATGTCCTTTTGCAGGATCTACCTCACGCACTGCCGCAGGCCACGGCACTCGCAATCAAGATTGGTGGCCGAATCAACTTCGTCTCAATATCCTCCGCCAGCACTCATCGCTCTCAGACCCGATGGGCGCGGATTTCGATTACGCGAAAGAATTTCAGTCGCTCGATCTGGTCGAAGTGAAAAAGGACATCTACGCTTTGATGACCAACTCACAGGCTTGGTGGCCGGCGGATTATGGTCACTATGGTCCGTTTTTCATCCGCATGGCGTGGCACAGCGCCGGCACGTATCGCACCGCTGATGGTCGCGGTGGCGCGGGCACCGGCACGCAGCGCTTTGCCCCCCTCAATAGCTGGCCGGATAATGCCAGTCTCGACAAAGCACGCCTGCTGCTCTGGCCGATCAAACAAAAGTACGGCCGCAAACTTTCCTGGGCTGACTTGATGATCATCACGGGCAACTGCGCACTCGAATCGATGGGTTTCAAGACCTTCGGATTCGGTGGTGGTCGCGCTGATGTGTGGGAGCCAGAGGAAGACATTTACTGGGGCTCCGAGGGCGAATGGCTCGCGGACAAACGCTACTCCGGTGATCGCGAATTGGAAAATCCTCTCGCCGCTGTGCAGATGGGTCTGATTTACGTAAACCCCGAAGGCCCTAACGGAAATCCTGATCCCATCGCTTCCGCACGCGACATCCGCGAGACCTTCGGGCGCATGGCGATGAATGATGAAGAAACTGTCGCTCTTATCGCTGGTGGTCACACTTTCGGCAAAGCGCACGGTGCCGCTGATCCTAGCAAATATGTTGGTCCCGAGCCTGCCGCCGCGCCGATCGAGGAACAAAGCCTCGGTTGGAAAAACAGTTTCGGCACCGGCAGTGGTGGCGATACCATTACCAGCGGACTCGAAGGAGCCTGGACCACCACGCCGACACAGTGGAGCAACAATTATTTCGATAACCTCTTTGGGTTTGAATGGGAACTCACCCACAGCCCCGCCGGTGCAAAACAGTGGAAGCCGAAAGGCTCCGCCGGAGCCGGCACGGTGCCTGATGCGCACGACCCGAACAAACGCCATGCGCCGATGATGTTCACCACCGACCTCGCCCTGCGCATGGATCCGATCTACGAGCCAATTGCCCGACGTTTCCACGAGAACCCCGATCAATTCGCCGATGCCTTCGCTCGTGCGTGGTTTAAATTGACCCACCGCGACATGGGTCCGAAATGCCTCTATCTTGGCACAGAAGTGCCTGCCGAAGACCTCATCTGGCAAGACCCGATCCCCGCCGTGACGCATCCTTTGATCGATGATGCAGACGTGATGGTTCTCAAAGCAAAAATCCTCTCCGCCGGTCTTTCGGTGGCAGACCTCGTTACCTGCGCCTGGGCTTCGGCCTCGTCGTTCCGTGGTTCCGACAAACGTGGTGGTGCGAATGGCGCGCGCGTTCGTTTGGCACCGCAGAAATTCTGGCAAGTGAACAACCCCGCCGTGTTGTCGAAAACGCTCGATGTGTTAGAAAACATCCAATCGGAATTCAACAGCGCGGCCGCCGGTGGCAAACAAGTATCGATTGCCGATTTGATTGTATTAGGCGGGTGCGCCGCCATCGAACAAGCCGCCAAACAAGCGGGACATGCGGTGACAGTGCCCTTCACCCCAGGTCGCACCGATGCCTCGCAAGTGATGACGGACATCGCCTCGTTCTCCGTGATGGAGCCACAGGCCGATGGCTTCCGCAACTACATGAAATCGCACTACACCACCTCCGCTGAGGAAATGCTAGTGGACAAGGCACAGTTGCTCACTCTCACACCACCCGAAATGACGGTGCTCGTCGGCGGTCTGCGCGTGCTCAATGCGAACTTCGATCGTTCCGACACGGGCGTTTTCACGAAAAGCCCGGAAACACTCACCAACGATTTCTTCGTCAACTTGCTCGACATGGGCACGACATGGAAATCGGTTTCGCCGCACGATGACCTTTTCGAAGGCCACGACCGCACGACTGGCGAACTGAAATGGAAAGCCTCACGCGTCGATCTCATCTTCGGCTCGAATTCGGAACTTCGCGCTCTGGCAGAAGTTTATGGTTGCAGTGATTCGCAGGAAAAATTCCTCAACGACTTCATCGCCGCCTGGACCAAAGTGATGAACCTCGATCGCTTCGATCTCAAGTAACCGTGGCGGAGGCGTCTCGCCTCCAAGCCTAACTAACAGAAAGTCCCCGTCACCAATGCAGTGACGGGGACTCTTTTCGTGGCGGCGCTTTTCAAGCGCCAAGCCAAAATGTTATCATTCTATAAGGCATGGCGGATGAAATCCGCCGCCACGCTTACTTTTTCTCCTCTGCTTTCGCGGGAGCCGCTTTTTTCTTATCGATCAGCTCTTGCAAATGCTTCGTATAAGCCTCGGATCCACCTTCGCGGTAGCCGATGTCTTCACTCATTTTTTTGCCTTCCGCATCGAGCAGATAGATGGTCGGATAACCTTCGATGCCGAATTCCTTATCGAGCGCCTTGTTCTGCTTCTTGATTTCGGGTGCCAGTTCCTTTTTCTTCGGAAAATCGACTTCCATCAGAATGAGATTCTTTTCGGCATAGTCCTTGAAGGCTTTTTGCGAAAAAATTTCTTTTTCGATTTTGATGCACCAGCCACACCAGTCGGTGCCGGTGAAGTTGATGAGGATGGGCTTGTTCTCTGCTTTCGCTTTGGCTTTAGCAGCTTCCCAATCGGTCATCCAGCCTTCGGCTAGAGCGAGAGTGGAACTGAGCAAGAGGACGACGGCACTGCGGACGATTGTTTTCATGATTGTAGTTTAAGGATTGAGTTGTTTTTGACGGAGTTGTTCGAGACGGCTGAGTGGTTTCGCGGGAGCTGCAACAGGTGCGGCAGCGGGCGCGGCAGCCGGTTTGTTTTCTGCCACGGGTGCTTGAGCCTTGGGAGCTTTCACAATCGTGGGAGCATCGATGCGCAACACGCCACCATAGGCAAGCTGATGCATGATTTTTTGACCATACTGCGGAACTTGCACTTTGCAAAAAAGATTTTGGTGCTTCCCGATCGTGGCATCGGCCGCGACCTCGACGCGGAACATGAGTTCTTTTGTATCCTTTGTGAAAGTCATAGGAGCAGCATTGGTGCCGTGGGGTAGACCGACTAATTCGGCTGTCGCAGAGCCCTCGAAGGGAGATGTGACATCGAGCTTGCACAACAAATCGGTGGGTTTGTTTTGCTCCGTGGCGGCGATCTCAATGGTCATTGTAAGGAAGGGCTCGGCGATGGTGAGCGTGGCGAAATTGGAGGAAACTAACACGATGCCTTTCGGCGTCTCGGCTTCGGCAAGAATCACGATCGGCCACTTGCCGACGGCCGCTTCGGCGCTGGCGTTGATTTCATAAGTGGCTTCATTCGCACCCTTCGCGATATCGATGGTGCCCGGTGCTCCAATGCCCGGCGGCGTCCAGAGGAAACGAAGTTTCACCGGGGCATCGAATCCCGCGGCTCTCGTGGCTTTGATTTTCAGCGGTAGGATGCCATTTTTGACGATGGGAATGGCGGGTTGTTCGAGGTCGATGCGCAGCGGTGCTTCCTCAGTCACGGCCATGCTGATGCGATCCACGGAAGTGCCGTGATAGGATCCGAGGTTGTTGATATCGACGTGCTCAATGCGTTCCTTCAATAAACCTGTTAGATTTTCGGGAGCTCCTTCGCCTGCGGCTTTGAGGGCTATACGATAAAGTCCACCAGCGATGGGTGCATCGGCAGCTGCTTCTAACAGAACAGGAAACGAGGTCGCGCCCTTGGGCACTTCCGGTGCGGTCATGGTCATGCCCGCGGGTAAGGCCGCCGCAGAGAGTTGCAGTGCTCCGCCGAAGTTTTCACGGGTGAAATTCACGACAGTGGCATAACGATTGCCGCGTGGCACGGTGAGCATTTTCCATTTCTGCGTCAGCGTTCGTTCCACCGTCGGCAAGGCGGCGGAGATCGATGGCGCTTTCGGCGCGAGCTCGATGCGATAGGTGAAATCACTTTGCCCCCGACGCAATTTGTCTTGAATGCTGAGAAAGTATTCGCCATCGGCAGGGCATGTCCAGGGGATGATGCTATCGAGCGAACTTTGATCGTCGTTGTTGGCGATGAACTTGCCCGCAGGATCGCGTAAGCTCAGCACGGGATCGAGCGGCGAACGTAGGGACAGGGCACGAGTTCTGATCACGAGGGCTTGATCTTTTTTCGCCGTGAAGCGGAACCAATCGGTATCGCCAGCGCTGCCGATGACACCTTGAGCGGCGCAGGGAGCCGCAGGGAGGGGCGAGGCGGCTTTGAAGTCGGCGTTCGGTTCCGTCTCGTTAGCATATTCGAAGCCATTGAGGATCACCCAGTTTGGCGATGGCGCGGAAAGTCCATCGGCTAGGGCATAGATGGGAAAGGGATCGGTTCCGGCTGCGGGCAAGGTGATGGTTTGCTTGATCGGGCCAAAGGGATCGCCAAGGAAGGTGAACTCGATGGTTTCTCCTAGTTTCGCGCCTGTGGGGAATACGGCTGCCGGACGCGGGGCCGCACTGATGTGCAATCTGTAGCGGCATTTTTCATTGCCTTCATAAGCGGCCTCGCGCACGACGACGCGGTAGTCTCCATCGGCAGGGGCGACGATGGATGCGAAAGTATCCGTGCGTAGGAGAGGTGTGTCATCATTCGCGCTGAGCTCAAAGCGCTGCGGATCGAGGATGGCGACGTAGGCATCGAACATTTCCTGACCAAGGCGCATGGCCTCGACTTCCACACTGAGGCGCTCGCCTTTTTTCAAAGTGCAGACGAAAAAATCTTCATCCTCGAGCATCGCGACGCCGTGCACGGTGGTGTTGCGTTCGATGCGTTGCGGTTGATCGAAGGAATTGTTGGGCTCCACCTCATCAACACAAGGAAACTGCCCCACAAGCAACAAACGCATTTCGGAAATGCCGCCCGCACCGCGCAGGCGCAGCGGGTGTTCGCCGAGTGGCGCATCGGCAGCGATGGCCGCCATTGCGGTGATGTGTTTTTCATCAATCACCTTGATATCACGAAACGCAATGCCCGGCTGATAGCACAAAACTTCCTGTGTGTCGGCGAGGCGCTCACCGTGGAAATGGACTAACACTTCCGTGCCGCGCTGCCAACCCCGCGGCATCAAGGTATTCAGCTGCGGCGAAAATCCCCACAGCGGCACCGCACTGAGGAGAGCCACGAGAAGTGGGAGAAAATGTTTCACCGTCGTTTTCTGTTAGGCTTTTATGGCGAGGATTTCATCGATCACCCGTCCGCCATCGCAGATTTCGATCGGACGATTTCCGGGTGCCATCAGTTCTTTGTCCGCATGGATGCCGATTTGATTGTAGATGGTCGTGGCAAGATCAGCGACGGTGACCGGATCGGTTTCTGGCTCGCCGCCGAGACCATCGGAGCTGCCATAAACGAGTCCGCGCTTGATGCCACCACCGGCGAGCATCGTCGAGAAAACGCGTGGCCAGTGATCGCGTCCGCCTGTCGGATTGATCTTCGGCGTGCGACCAAATTCACTCGTCACCATCACCAGTGTGCTATCGAGTTGACCGCGTTCATCGAGATCGCGCAACAACGCGGCGATGGCTTGATCGGTCGGCGGGAGGTTGCTTTCGATGCCACCTTTCAAATTGTCATGGTGATCCCAACCACCCGCGGTGAGAGAAACAAAGCGCACTCCGGCTTCGACCAATCGACGCGCTAAAATCATGCGCTGTCCGGCTTGGGTGTGACCATAGGATTCACGAAGTTTTGCCGGCTCGGCTTCGAGATTGAAAGCCTCGCGCGCTTCTTGCGACGAGATCAATTTATAAGCGTGTTGGTAAAAGGCGTCCATCGAGTCGAGCTCGTCGGATTTTTCCAAATTGCGGAAATGCGCGTCCACGGTTTGCAGCAGCGATTGACGACGAGCGAAGCGTTCATCGGTGACGCCATTCGGGAGACTAAGATCGCGCACCTTGAAACCCTTCTGTGCGGGATCAGCGCCAAGTGCGAAAGGTCCGAACGCAGAGCTGAGGTAGCCGGAATTCGCAAACTCATTCGGCACCTGCGGGATGCAGACGTAGGGCGGCAAGTTATTGCGCGAACCGAGTTCGTGCGACACGACCGAGCCGATCGAAGGATACTCGACAGCGGGCGACGGTCGATAGCCGGTGAACATATTGTGCGTGCCGCGTTCGTGGGCGGCCTCGCCGTGGGTCATCGAGCGGATGATCGTCATCTTGTCAGCGACTTGCGCCGTCTGTTTCATGAACTCGCCAAACTGCACGCCCGCGATTTTCGTATCGATCGCGCCAAAGGGTCCCCGGTATTCCGAGGGAGCGAGTGGTTTCGGATCGAACGACTCCTGATGCGCGAGTCCGCCCGGCAGGAAAATGTGGATAACGCTCTTGGCGACACCTTCCTTGGTTTCATAAAATTTCTGTGCTCCCATCGCCTGGCGTTGCAGGAATCCCGGCAAGCTCAGCCCCAACCCACCGAGCAGGCCGACATAAAAAAATTCGCGTCGCGAGGAATAGCGTTCCAAAGGGTTGCCCGGGCATTTTGGTTTCATAAGCGTGATGGGTATTTTAATCGCAGCAGGAGGGAATGCAATAATTCGTTAAGGAAACGCATCGAGCGGGAGAAGTATTTCAAGAATTCGGCGACTGGAGAAAAAATCATATTTACGGCCGGGTTCAAGTGGCAGCGTTCAGCGGATGGGGGTTATCTTCGATTTTGATAAACCCGGTCTACCACAAGCAACATTGCAGATGCGGCAATAATGAAAAAATGAAAAACAAACAAATCTCTAAAATAATCTGGTTGGATTCCAGTAGCGAGAAAGTCGCTAAATTCTGATAAAATCCACCATAATGCAATTGCTACACAACTCGCACAAATAGTGGAGTATTTCAATTTTTTGATGATGGCATGCACTATGTGTCCCAGTAAATATGCTGAAAACACAAATATGCACAATAAATTTGCGTTGCTCAAATATCCGGTGATCTGAAAATATTGCTGCGCATCAGCATTTCCCGAAAATAAAATGCATAGAAATATTAAAAAATGAATGAACAGAAATAATATAAAAAATATGATATGGTAGTTCATTGTGATAACTTACAGTTATTGTAAATAGCCGATTCCTAACCTCTGCACAATCCCGATCTGAAAAACGATTCCAAAAACTTCTTGCGCAATTTAAGGAATGTGGCTCGTTTCCCTTGTGATGAAATGTTTTCTCCTTTGTTGCTCCTTGCTGGCTGGTATTCCGCTGAGTGCTCAGGAAATGCCTGCTGATTTATCGAAACTACTCGAAACCTTACGCAAGGATGAGGACGGAAGCATGACGCAGATGGCGCAGATGATGCTCGGCCCGAATGGTGGCAACCGTTTGTTTTATTTTCCCACCAAGGACACGCCCGCGACGCCGGCTACCTACGACATGAAATTTGAAGAGGTCGCTTTCTCCACAACCGACAATGTAAAGTTGCATGGTTGGTTTTTGCCTGTGACCAAAGGGCAAGCCGTCAAGGGCACCGTAGTGTTTTCCCACGGCAATGCGGGGTCTCTCGGGCATCACTTGCCCTTTGTCAATTGGCTACCCAAGCAGGGCTATCAACTGCTGATGTATGACTATCGCGGCTTCGGCAAATCCGCAGGCGCGCCCACACGCGAAGGTCTCATTCTTGATGTGGAAGCGGCCTTTTCCTATGCGCAGAAGCGCAAAGAAATCGCTGGGGGGAAAATCTTTTCTTTCGGCCATAGCCTCGGCGGTGCGAAGTCCATCGTGGCACTCACACGCGCCAAAGTGCCAGGTCTGCGCGCGGTGATCACCGATGGCACCTTTGCTTCGTATGAAAGCATGGCCATCATCATGGCCGGAGATTTTGGCAAAAATCTGGTATCAGATGAGCTATCGCCGAAAGATTCCGTGGCGAAACTCTCGGTGCCTCTGCTGATGATTCACGGCACCGCAGATGAAGTCGTTCCACTGTCACAGGGGAAAGCACTCTACGAAGCCGCACGACCTCGCAAAACATTCTTCGAAGTAAAAGGCGGCAGTCATGGGAATTCGCTATCGCGCAATAACGGCGAGTATCGGCAGAAAATGTTAGAGTGGATGGCGCAGTATTGAAGAAAGCAGAAGTGTGGAGTTAACAGTGATCAGTGAGCAGTGGTTTTGAACCTTCCCTTTCAATATCGTGACTTCCTCTACTCATTTCTCCTTTCGTGTATTTGGTGTATTTTGCCTCATTTCTTAATATTTAACTTGTTCGGCCATCTTCGCGGCGCTCCGGTTGTGGTTAAAAATGCGTTTTGATGTGACTCGCTATTTTTGACAGAATTTCAGAATTTTCAGAATTGGTTTTGGTGCGTGATCGTGACGTGTCCTTGCTTGCGCTGAGAGCTAAAATAAACATGATGCCTGCATGAATATTTTAGCGGCACAGCGGCGGATCGCAGCCAAAGCAGGCAATGCGGTAACGATCTGGATTGCATCAATCGCGGGCTTTCTTGTCATCGCCGGGTTACTTTTCTTTTTGTTGCCGCAGGTTTCTGTAAGCTCCAATGGCGGGGCATCTTCTCGTCTGTTAGTGGGCAAGCCGCTTCATACTCTCACTTTTGAGGATGGATCATCATTGCAGATTCTCAACATCGGCGATGGCTCGGTCGTAGATGGTGACATGAGCGCGAAACCTGCAAGCTCGCTCTTTTCCTCCCAATCTTCAGGATCGAGCACATCCGGCATGAGCGGCAACGGCGTGGGGTGCAAACTCAAAACAGTCACCATCAATGACCACATTACAGGCATTCAATTCGATTCGCCGCCCACCAATCTGGTAATCGAAGCTCGCTTGCTGAATTTCCGAGGCGATCCGCTTCGATGCGAGCGCCTGCTGTGGGGAGATGAAATTCGAGCCAAAGGCAGCAGCGATTCCCTGTTTCCCGGTTGGGACGCACTTCTCAAAGCGCCAGAGAATGACAGCACCATGCCTGAGCTCGTCGTGCAACTCTCCGACGGGGCAGGCGGTTGGATCAATGGTCACGGCCCCTACAGTTCCGAAAAAGATCGCGAACAACGCGGCATGATTGTGTTCGCCGCTTGGCCGCGCTCGGGAGCGGAGTTGGAGTTCCGTGCCGCACGTGCAGGAGGGAAGCCTGTGACGTGGAAAATGAAAAACCCTTCCCATGCCGCAGCACCCGCCGCGTGGACGGCAAGCCCCCTGCCACAAAAGCAATCTGATACTGATTATGAATTAGAACTACAGTCCGTAGTGAAAATCGATGGGGTAAGAATCCTTCAGCCCAAAGTTTCGTTTCTCTCGAAAGTTCCGGGAGAAGGTCAACAACTTGATTACAACAACCAACCGCTGCCAGGCTTGGAATGCACTTGCGCAGAACTGTTAGGTGCCTGGGGCACCCGCGCAGAAAAAGTTTATCTGAGTCGACCCGGCAACTACGTAGTCTCTGGCTTCCCCTACCCGCCCGATGAAAAAATCCTCCGCCTCCGTTTTGTCATCAGCCCCACGCAGGCGTATCCGTATCCACGTTCGCAAGCACTCCTGATCGCGAAAGCCAAAGTGGCAGCCAATGGCATTTCATTGGAATCAGCCCCACAGATTCTTACAGCGAATGGCATCTTGTCCATTGAGTTTCACGATGTGACCACGGGGCCCAAAGGCAGTTACAAATACTCCATCAAAGGACGATGGAATAACGATCACGAACGAATGGCAGGAGAAGCGGCAATTGGCGATAACGACCGAATCCCCGTCTGCTATGTGGGCGAAGCTCTCTTGTCATCTAGTGTAGCGGATACGAATGCCCATAACATTTCCAATTCTGGCAAAGTCACCGAATTTGAGTACGAAGGCGATTGGAAAGGCCCCTTAAAGCCCGGCGATGAAATCACCTTAGGGATGACGACTGCCCTACCCATTCGTGAGGTGTTATTCACGTTTGAGCCGTGAATCAGCAGTGATCAGTGGTCTTGACCTTCAAGACCTTAGACACTACGACTTTCCCGACTCGATCACGCTTTGCGCGGCGGCGATGAGCGCGCGGGTGGATTTCTTCAGGCCTTTTTCACGCCAGGCGATGGCAACGTGGAAAGGATCCGGTGCTGGAGTGATGGGGCGATACTGCAAGCGCGGGCCGCTAAAGCAACTGAGGCTTTTGGAGACGAGTGCGACGCCGCGACCGCTCTCGATGGCAGTGATCAGGCTGGTCATGCTGTCGTATTCTTCCGCGAGAGTGGCCTTTTTCTGCACCGCGCGACTGAGGCATTCGAGCCACTGATGATACTCGGCATAGTCTTGACGATTGTAGCCAATGAGGCGATGGCCGAACAATTCGTTGAGTGTGATCTTGCGTTTTTTCGCGAGTGGATGATGTGCCGGCATCGCTACGCAGACGGGATGGCTTTGTAGTTTTGCATAGGAAAGATCGCCGCGCTGGGCTTGTCGGGGCAGTGCGAGAAATGCTGCCTGCAGGGAACCATCTCGCAGGCCTTGTTGCATTTCGCCGCTGGAGAGATCGTGCAGGCGCACGCGCACGAGTGGCTGCGTTTGCTCGAATACGCGTAGGATTTGCGGGAGGATTTGCACCGACAAGGAAGGTGCGTAGCCGACATCAATGATTTGTTCGTGATTGTCTGACAATGCCTGCACGGTTTGCAGTGCTTGAGCGGCACGTTCGAGCACAGCTCGCGCTTCGACGAGAAAGACTTTACCGGCGGCATTGAGTTGCAGTGATTTTCCCGTGCGATCAAACAAGGGCAAGCCGAGTTCTTCTTCAAGGTCGTGGATTTGTCGGCTCAGCGGTGGCTGCGATACATGCAGCCGCTCCGCGGCGCGGGTGACGTTTTCCTCTTCGGCTACGGCGATAAAGTATCGCAAATGGCGCAGTTCCATAAGGAATCCGACTATACCTAAAAAGTATGCTAAAGCAACCAAAATGATATTTCCGATTTTTCCGCATTCGCGTTAGTTTGAGTCGTTCACAAAATATATCTCTATGAAAACCATCATCCGCAAAGCAAATGAACGGGGCCACGCCAATCACGGCTGGCTCGATACCTGGCATAGCTTCAGTTTCGCCGACTACTATGATCCAAAGCACATGGGCTTTCGCTCGCTGCGTGTGATCAATCAAGATCGCATCGCGCCGGGTCGGGGGTTCGGCACGCACCCGCACCGCAACATGGAAATTTTCAGCTATCTGTTAGAGGGGCAACTCGAGCACAAGGACAGCATGGGCAATGGTCGTGTGCTTTCGCCCGGTCAAATCCAATTGATGAGTGCGGGCAGCGGCGTGACTCACAGCGAGTTCAATCCGAATGCCGATCAGGCCGCGCACTTGTTGCAAATCTGGATCTTGCCGCGTCAGAGTGGTCTCACCCCTTCCTACACCGAATGGCATCCCGATCCCGCACTGGAAAACGCGAACAAAGTGTTGGTCATCTCCGCCGATGGTCGCGACGGCTCCGCCACCATCCACCAAGATGCGGATGTCTATCGTCTGCGCCTTACGACTGGGGAAAGTGTGGATCATACCCTCGCTAATGATCGTGGACTGTGGTTGCAAGTGATCCGTGGTGCGATCGAAGTCGATGGAAAGACCGTGCAAGCAGGCGATGCGATTAGCACCGATAGCGCTGGCACTTGGCAATTCAAAGCGGAAAGCGATAGTGAGGCGCTACTTTTTGATCTACTATAAATTTAGTAATGACTCTCAACTAACAATACATATGAAATACCAATCAACTATTACCAATGTTGTGGCGGGCCTTCTCGGCTTGCTGTTCCTTGTCTTCGGCTTGAACTTCTTTTTGAAGTTTATGCCAGTCCCGCCTGCTCCCGAAGGAACTCCGGCGGCGAGTTTTCTCGGCGGCATGTTTCTCAGCGGATTCCTTGCCTTTGTGAAGGTGCTGGAAATCATCGGCGGCATCGCCGTGGCAATTCCGCGCTTGCGTCGGCTTGGCTTGCTGCTGCTCGGTCCTGTGATTGTCAATATTGTGGCATTCCAAATCTTTTTCACAAACGGCGCAGGACTTACCGCAAGACCTGTGTTATTGATTATATCGTGTTCGCTCTATCTTGTATGGGCGGAGCGTCGCGCCTTCTCTACTTTCCTACAATCTAACTAAAATCTATGAGCACTCCAAAAATACTAGCCTTGGGCGGCAGTTTGCGCCGCGATTCCTATAATCAAAAACTCGCCGCTCTGGTAGCAGAGGGCGCGAGAGCCGCGGGGGCCGAAGTCACTGTCATTTCGCTGCATGATTTTCCCATGCCCTTGTTCGATGAAGACCTAGAAGCCTCTTCGGGGAAACCCACAACGGCCAAGCGATTGAAGCAATTATTCGCCGATCACGACGGGCTGATCATCGCCTCGCCCGAATACAACAGCAGTCTCACAGCGGCATTGAAAAATGCGATTGATTGGGTATCTCGCGGCGATAGCGAAGGGGAAAAACCGCTCTCCGCTCTCGCCGGGAAAACCGCTGTGATTTGCGCAGCATCCCCTGGTGGGCTCGGTGTCTTGCGTGGGCTGGTGCATTTGCGCGCCATCCTAGGAAATATCGGCATCACGGTGTTGCCGGATCAAATTGCGGTTGGCTCGGCGTTTTCCGCTTTTGCGGAAGATGGCAGCATGTCAGATGCCGCGATGGCGAAACGAGTGAGTGATCTCGGCGCGGGACTTGCGAAGCATTTGCAGAAACTGTTAGCGTGATCAGCGAATCAAATGCGCGCCGCGCGAGGGGCGTGAGCAGAAGATTTCTGGTTCGATGCCAGTGGCTTGTTGATAGACCATACGCATGGTGGCCATAATGGATTCGGCTTGGTCGCTATCGCATAGCGTCACTGTCGAGCCGCCGAATCCGCCACCGGTCATGCGTGCGCCGAGCACGCCGCCGCGTGGGCCGATGTCGTTAGCGATGGTGACCATCAGGTCGAGCTCCTCGCACGAGACTTCGAAGTCATCTCGCAAGGAAACGTGCGAGGCTTGCATGAGTATTCCGAGTTCGGTGAAATCATTCGCCTCCAGTGCCAATGCGGCGGCCTGCGTGCGGGCGATCTCAGTGACAATGTGCCGCGCGCGACGGTTCACGGGGTCACCCAATTCTTCCCACTTCGCTTCGACATCGGCGAGTGTGACGTTGCGCCACGAGGCTATTCCGATCTTCGCCAGCGCTTCTTCGGTGTGGCGACGTCGAATCGCGTAGCCGCCGTCCGTGAGTTGGTGATGTACGTTGGTGTTCGCGATGATGACGGCGATGGAGGGATTTTCAAAGGGAACGAGTGTCGGCTCTTCCGATTGGCAATCGATCATGACGATGCGATTTTCCTCACCGAAGACCGACGCAAATTGGTCCATGATGCCGCAGGGCACTTGGGCGAATTCGTGTTCCGCTTTTTGGCAGAGAAGAGCCTTTTGTTTTTTGGGTAGCGTGAGACCGAGTAATCCTTCAAGCAGAGTTGCCGTGGCGCATTCGAGCGCAGCGGAGGAAGATAAACCTGCGCCTCCAGGGACGGTGGAGACGATGTGCGCATCGAAGCCGGGAAGGGTGTGACCTAGTTTTTGAAAGCCATCGATCACTCCTCTAACGTAATTTGCCCAGTGTGGTTCGCCAATATCTTGGGGGGTGCTGAGGTCGATGATGGCATCGGGCAACCCATCGCTGGCGAGTTTTGCCATCTTACTATCATTCGGTGCCGCGACGATGACGATGTAGCGATCGATGGCAAACGGCATGACAAAGCCATCGCAATAGTCGATGTGCTCGCCGATGAGGTTAACGCGTCCCGGAGCGGCGGCGATGACGGTGGCGGGCTGGGAAAGTCCTGCGGCGGCGGAGTCGGCGAGTTGGGGAAGAGTCATGGAATGGTGAAGAGTGAATGGTGAGGATATCAGGTGGCAGGAGCGATTTTTTGGAGGAGTAGGGCGAGGAGGAAGGCGATTAGGGGTGTAACAACCAGGGCGATCATCAGAGGGGAGTTAGGCAATATGACTTCAGCATGAGATATTCCCCAGCGTCTGTTAGAAAAGTAGTGAAAGTGAACCAGCGCCATTCCTAGTAAAATAAAATCCGCTAGTGGCATCCCTGCGAGCAGTCTGCTGACTTTTTGTGATAAACTAAAACCGCGAGACAAAGTAACGGCAAGCCACCAGGCAAAGGGAATCATAGGCAGCAGCATCCATATCGAAAAACTACCTTGCCCCGATGAGGCCAAAGCAATCCAGACACAACTGTGCGTTAGCAATGGTAAGCTTAGGAGCAAACATGGGAACACACCCGAAGGGCGCGCATCAGCAGACAATGATTCCCGGCGGGCATATAGAGATAAGCCGGCTATGTAGCTGAGTAGTCCGATCATGCTGAAAGTCAGTGCCAATAGGATCGGAGATATCCGTAAATAAGTGAGCATTGTCGGCTTGAGTAAATAACAGATTGCGAGAAATCCCAAAAGATAGAGTCCCGCCCTACATGCACCCATGATCCAGATGGATAATGAATGTTTTTTATGCCAACGCGTGTAGGCGATAACACATAGGGATATCCCCAAATATGTGGCCAATGTCGACAAGTTTACATAATAGGCAAGTATGCCACCGACAAGCCACATACACAAAGCGATAAGGAAAAAATGAAGCCGTGTAAAATGACCCACGGGCAAAGCACGCTCGGGACGATGTTGCCGATCCCAATCTTTATCGTGCCAGTCATTGAGGAAATTGCCAGCGACATAGAGAAGACAGGCTGAGACAATAACTGCCAGCATGTTTTGATAAGGAAACGATAATCTAAGATCTTCTGAGATTAAGTGCCCGTGTGGTGTGACATGTATGGCCAGCATCACGCCAACACAAACATTGCTAATCACGCTCGGCACGTTGGCGATGCGGGCGGTGGCGAGTAGGGCATGAATTTTGCGGGGCACGCGGAGGCGAATAGTGAGTGAGGAAGATTGAATGGGGAAAGGGAATTTTTGGGCTGGGAGGCGAGACGCCTCCGCCACGTTAGTTTTTGCCGGTCATGAGGGTCCAGTGGATGCCGGAGATTCCGATGCCACAGCAGTTGGGGCCATCGCCGAACATGATGAAGCGGTGGCCATCGGAGCCGAACCAAGCGTCGTAGGCTTCTTGCGCGACAGTGGATCCCATGAAGATGTTTTCGCCGCGCACGTTGCCGGCGAAGTTGGCCAACTGTGCTCGATCTTGTGGCATTTTTTTGTTAGGCACGGGAGATTCGTGTGCGAAGAATCCGCCGCTGGCCATGTCACTGCTGTGTCCGGCAGCAGCAGCGCTGAGTTTTTCTTCGATGCGTAAGGGAGGCAGCCCCATGATGGCACGCTCGTAATTCAACACGGTGGCGAAGGATTTCATGCTGCCATTGCACCAATTGCCCTGCTGTGAATTATGCTTCTCGGCATCGGCCAGGAGAACGATTTCCTCTTTGCTTTTATTCAAGCTAGTGAGGCATTGAGTGAGGCGTTCAGCGCTGGTGTTATCTTTGATGACTTGCTCGCGAAGTTCCGCCTCACTGAGCTCGCGAGTGTCCTGTTGTGGATTGAGCTTCTCCTGTTCGCGTGTGATTTCACAGATCGCATCGATGGCAGATTGCAGCGTTGTCACCAATCGTGAGTGGTCGCTTTGAGCAATTTTCTCGCGCTTGGTGTAGAGAGTGGTGAGTGCTTCTATTTCCTCGCGCAGCATTTGGATCTTGCGCTCATCTTTTTCGTAATCGGTGAGTAGAAGGGTCATCACGCGCTTGCGTTCATCAGTGAGTTGGCGTGCGTAATCGTCATGCTCCGTCAGTGGGTTTTTACCGCTGTCGAGTTGTTTGAGGCGCTCAACGTTTGCCTTGCGGGCCGCATCGAGCGCGGTTTTGTAATGAACCATGGCCGCTGCCGGCATCGTGCGAAAGGTGCTAATCGCCGCCTTGCGCTTGGCGGGCTCGGCACTGCTCAACCACGCGGAGGCGGTGCTGATGTGTTGCATGTTGGGGGCCGCTGTGTCCTGGGCGCGCAGAAGCGGAGAAATGGCAATTAAGAGAAGCAGCGGGGTTTTCATACGGAGATCTGATTACATGCCGGGAATCGGCAAGCCGCCGGTGTGTTTTTTCATCTCGGTTGCCGAAATCTCGCGGCCTTGGTTAATGGCTTCTTGCACGCCCTTAACGATGAGGTCTTGCAGGAAATCCACATCGCTCGGGTCAACCACGGAAGGGTCGATGCGAATGGCGAGCACGTCGCCGGCGCAGGTGGCGGTGACGACCACTTTCCCATTCGCGACCGAAGTTTCGACGGTGCGTTTGGCGAGTTCTTCTTGGGCGGCGGCGAGACCGGCTTGCATTTTCTGCGCCTGTTGCATCAATTTGGCAATGTTCATAAATTTTTGTTTTAGTTAGGGTGTAACGATTTTTCCGGAGAAAATTTCGAGGGCTTTTTGAATGAGTGGATCCTTTTGATAATCATCGGCTTCTCGCGGTGTTTCCTTGGGTGGTGGTGGCGCTAGCGGCGCGATGACGGGGGCTGCCACGGCGACGGGCGCTTCTTCCTCGGGGCGATCCGTGGCAGAGTCGATCATCGCATCGAGAGCGGCGAAGGCATCGAGCGGCTTGCTTGGCGCACGTGGGGCAGGGGTGGGCGCGGCGACTTGTGGCGCGGCTACTTCTAGGGGACTCGTTACGACGACAGGTGCAGGCTCAAGTGTTTCCTGCTTCACAGGTTCTTCTTCGGGACTTGAGGGCGCTACGGGCGGGGTGGCGGTGGGAGCATCGGCGAAGTAACCTGACGATGTGGATAACACATGGATGATATCCGAAATGCGGGCTTCACCCACGACTTGGATCGCCTTAATCACGCCGAGTTCAAGGTGCAGTTTGCGATTGCTGGCCCATTTCATGCGACCTTCGGTATCGCCAAAGACATCGATCACGGCGAGCAAACGATCGGCTTTGCAATTTTTCGACGACTCTAACAATTGTTCCCAAATGGCAAGCGGAATGCCTTCATTGGGTGCGTTGGGATCAACCTTGGCGACGATGATCGCGCGCAGGGCTCCGATGAGTTCATTGAGCAGTTGTGAGACATCGCGACCAGTTGAAGCCTCGCGCTGGATGATCTGCAAGGCGGCGGCGGTGTTCTTTTGAAAAATTGCATCGCACAGTGAGGCGATGGTTTCCCGAGAAGTGAAACCGAAAATGTTCAATACGTCCGGCTCGGTGATCTGATTGCCGCAAAAGGCAACGAGTTGATCGAGCATCGACTGCGCATCGCGCATGCCGCCATCGGCTCCTTTGGCAATCGCCCACGCGGCGGCTTGATCGAGCGTGACGCCTTCTTTCGATGCGATATGGAGCAAATGCTCGGCGATGATTTCCGTGGGGATGGGACGAAGGTCAAAGCGTTGGCAACGCGAGAGAATGGTCGGTAAAATTTTATGTACCTCGGTGGTAGCAAAGATGAACTTCACGTGCGGAGGCGGTTCTTCGAGAGTTTTCAGCAGGGCATTGAATGCTTGGTTGGTGAGCATGTGCACCTCGTCGATGTAATAAATTTTAAACTGCCCGTGCATCGGTGCGTAGTTCACGGATTCGCGCAGCGCTCGCACTTCATCGACGCCGTTGTTTGAGGCACCGTCGATCTCGACCACATCGAGCGAAGTACCTTCGGCGATTTGCAGGCAGACGGGATCATTGGGATCGAAGTCAACTTTTGGACCGCCGGGGCCATTGAGTGCCTTGGCGAAAATCCGTGCGGTGGAGGTCTTGCCGGTGCCACGCGGGCCGACGAACAGGTAGGCATGTGCCAAGCGTTTTTGTTCGATCGCATTGCGCAGCGTGCGCACGACGTGATCTTGGCCCAGAACATCATCGAAGGTGGCGGGGCGGTATTTGCGGGCGAAGACCTGGTAACTCACAAGCGGGATAGTAAAGCATGCACGGGGTTCGACAATAGGATTTATGCGAGCGCTGTGATTTTTTCCCGTCCTTGCTTTTATCGAATGGAATGTTATCATTGCGTTGGAACTATGAAAATCATTTTTATCCTAGGTGTCCTCGCGTTTTCCACTCTTTATGCTGCCGAGCCGATACAGCATGATGTTGCTGCGGCCAAAGAATTTCTCGCGAAAGAATCCAAAACGGTTGTCCTCGATGTACGGACGGCGGAGGAATTTTCCCAAGGCCACCTGCCGGGGGCGGTACTGGTGACCATTGGCGGCGATGATTTTGTCGAGCGCGTAAAAAAAGTGGCTTCCCCAGACAAGCCCGTTCTCGTTTATTGCCTTAGTGGTGGCAGAAGTGCGAAAGCGATTGCTACACTGAAGGCAGCTGGCTTTTCCCAACTCCATGAACTCAAGGGCGGTGTGACGTCGTGGGCTGCGGAAAAACAGGAGCTCATCAAACCTTGAAGCACTGCTACGGGGCCCGCCGAATTGATTGGAGCCGTGGCGGATTGATCAATGAGCACTGTAATTTTTCGCTTTCGCTAAATTTACGTGTTTCTCAAACAAAAAGCGCAAAGCGTGAAACTGGGCGAGACAAGCCGGGGGGGCTATGCTATAGCAAGGCAGATGAGCGATGCAGAAAAAGATCCGGAACACGACGAAGCCTTGGCGTCGATCTGCGCTAAAACGCGCAAGAGCCTGATCGCGCGGCTCGACAACTGGGAGGACCAGAAGACATGGGATGAGTTTTATCAAACGTACTGGAAGCTGATCTATGCCGTGGCGGTGAAAGCCGGTTTGCGACCCGACGAGGCGTTTGATTGTGTGCAGGAAACGATTTTATCGATTGCGAAGCAGAGCAAGAAGAAGCTTTACGATCCTGAGCAAGGCTCCTTCAAATCGTGGCTCATGAATATGACCCGCTGGCGCATCAATGACCAATTCCGCAAGCGGAAAAAAGACACGGCGATGAATAGCGGTGAGTGGGATGACGAGCGCAAGACCGCTGTTATCGATCGATTTGAAGACCCGAATGGCATGCAGTTGGATCGCGTATGGGACACGGAGTGGCGTCGCAATATGGCCGATGCCGCACTCACGCGCGTAAAAGCCCAGGTCTCGCCGAAACAGTATCAGATTTTCGATTATTATGTCCTGCGCGAGTGGGATGCCACCAAGGTGCAGAAGCATCTCGGGGTCAGCATGGCACAAGTGTACTTGGCCAAACATCGCGTGGGTTCTGTGTTGAAAAAAGAACTGGAGAAACTGCGTCAAGATGGCGATTAAACAACGACCTGATCCAATCATTCCTGACCATGAGGTGCTCCGCAAAATTGGCGGTGGTGCCTATGGCGAGGTATGGCTGGCGCGCGGCGTGACCGGTGCCATGCGTGCCGTAAAAGTCGTATGGCGCGAGGACTTCGAAGACGAGCGTACGTTTGAACGGGAATTCGAAGGCATCTTGCGCTTTGAACCGATATCGCGTGATCATCCGGGTTTGGTCAACGTGCTCCACGTCGGACGCAGTCCCGATCGTCACTCGTTTTATTATTATGTGATGGAGCTCGGTGATGACATACTTCACGGCACGGAAATTCATCCTGTCGAGTATGAAGCACGTACGCTTCGCGCCGATAGCAAGGACACCAAAGCTAAACAATTTCCCATCGATCAATGCCTCGAAGTGGGCTTGCGACTTGCCGAAGCTCTCGGGCACTTGCATGAAAAAGGTCTCGCTCACCGCGATGTCAAACCATCGAACGTGATCTTCGTCGGCGGCAAAGCCAAGCTCGCCGATATTGGACTCGTCGCCGCGCGCGGACAACGCACTTTTGTCGGCACAGAAGGCTTCGTCCCACCCGAAGGCCCCGGCTCGGCGCAGGCGGATGTTTATTCGTTAGGCAAGGTGCTTTACGAGATCGCTACTGGAAAGGACCGACTCGATTTCCCCGAACTCCCCGATGAGTTGCCACAGGGTGCCGACCGCAAAAAGTGGCTCGCACTGAACCGCGTGATCTGCGACGTCTGCGAACCTCATCTCTCGAAGCGCACAATCAAAACCGCTGGCGAACTCGCCGATGCCTTGCGTCGCATCCAACGCGGCAAACGTCGGCGCAGTCGTGGCGCAGGAGTGCTGATGACACTTTCGATTCTTCTCGCGGGCTCTGGTTTTCTCGCTTGGAAGTTTTTGGAAAAAGACGACGTGCTCGCCTGGGCTAATCAGTTTTTTCAGCGCGAGCAAGTGATTCCTGTCATCGAACAAAAAATGGGTCAGGTAAAAATTCTCACCGAACCCGAGGGCGCCGCTGTGTTTGATGATCAAGATGTTTATATGGGAGAAACGCAGACTGGTGTATTATCCTACCCTGTCGGGACGAACTTGCGTTTTACGTTGCGCAAGAGCGGCTATCAGGAAATGAAAATCAAGCACGAGGTCAAGGATACTGACGAGCCCGAACTGTTAGGCGGCAATCTGAAAATTTTCTCTCCGCCCATCATTGGCGAGCCTTGGGTAGACCATCTCGGGATTCGATATCTGCCGGAAAATGATGTTCATGTCTCACTCGATTTTCTATCGGAAAAATATTGGAAGCAATACCTGACTGCGGAGAAACGTCCTGCGAACGTCGGCGAGATCATTCAAATCAGTGAAAATGGTAAGGGCAGCCGAGTGGTGGTGACGTCAGAGAGCGAGGCTGAGTTGTTTTGTCGATGGCTGGAGCTGGGGGCGACACCATCCTATCTCACCGCGGATCAGGAAATTTTGCCACGGGTGGAATCTGGTTTTTCCAATCCGGCACTCACCGAGCAGCAGCGCGCGAAAAGTTTCTATCCGTTCCGTGTGATTGTGCGCGAGGTACCCTATGGCTCCATCCAAGTGTCCGCTCAACCGGAAGGAGTCGAGGTTTACGTTAACGATGAATCACGGGGTCGCATCTATGGCCCTACAATGATTGAAAAAATCCGCCCAGGCCCTGTTGATTTGATGTTTCTCCTCGATGGCTACAAACCACAAACGCAGCAACTCCATTTGCAAAATGGTGAGCGGCTTGATGTCGCAGTGACACTGAAACAAAACCAAGGAGTTATTTTTGGCAAACCCTGGGAAAATGCGTTAGGTATGAAATTTGTGCCCGTGGGTGAGGACTTGATGGTCTCGGCGTGGGAGACACGGATGCAGGATTACGCTCTCTTTCTCAAGGAAAGCAAACATCCGCGCAATCCTGTGCCGGATTACGCCCATGGACCTGATCATCCCGTGGTGTATATCAATCGCCCCGATGCCATCGCTTTTTGCGAGTGGCTCACGCAGCGAGAGCGAAAAGAAGAGCGCATCCAATTTTCATACGAGTACCGGCTCCCTACGGATTTGGAATGGTCGATCATGGCGGGCTTGCAAAACGAAAAAGGCAACACCCCGGGGCAGCGCGATATCCAAGGATTGCAAGTTTGGTCGTGGGGGAAAACTTGGCCACCTCCGCCGGGATCAGGCAACTTTGCGGATGAGACCGCCGCAAACGAAGGTAACGCCAGCCCAGAACGCATCATCCGCGGTTACACTGATGGCTTTGAAAAAACCGCGCCAGTGGGTTCTTTTGCCCCCAACCTTTATGGCATTTATGACCTCAATGGCAATGTGCACGAATGGGTTGCGGATGACTACGATGCGCTGAAGAATAGTGGTGTTGTGCGCGGCGGTGGTTGGAATACCTACAGTGAGGAGAAACTCTCCATCACCTTTCGCCACGTCATCAAACACTCCAGCCGTCGCGACAACTTATACGGCTTCCGGGTTGTCATCGCTAAAGTCACCAAAGATCCCGAAACCACACAACTTAAAAACTCATGGTAGAAATCCGCATCGATTATGAAGGCGAGCTTCATTGCTCCGCGCTCCACGTTCCTTCAGGCAATGTTTTAGTCACTGATGCCCCCGTCGATAATAACGGCCGTGGCGAAGCATTTTCTCCGACAGATCTCGTCGCGACCGCTCTCGGTGCCTGCATGGCAACGGTCATGGGCATCGTCGCGAAGCGTAAGGAAGTCGATCTCGCCGGCATGAAAATCGTCGTGCACAAACAAATGAGCACCGATACCCCGCGTCGCATCGTCGCCCTACCGGTCGCCATTGCCATGCCGATTTCTGCCGATCATCCTTTAGCGCCGTTATTAGAAGCCGCTGTTCACGCCTGCCCCGTGCATCACAGCATTCATCCTGATATTCAGGTGGACGTGACATGGACTTGGGCTGAGTAATTTGTAAGGCGCGTTAGCAAAGCCATTAGAGGGATTTTGGCCAAAAATCCGCGAAAAAAGGCACATTTTTGTTCAATCGAACATCTTTTTTGTTGACGATGGGCAGAATTTCTGCAAAATGGCGCCGTCAACCAAATCATCACATGGCAGCTAAAACTACTCCTACAGACACCGGGGCCGATAAAATGGCCGAAGCACGCAAGCGCAATCTCGATGCAGCAATCTCCCACATTCACAAAGAATTCGGAGAAGCAGCGATCATGCGCATGGGCGATAACACTCGCATGGATGTCGAAGTCATCCCCACAGGAAATCTTCTCATCGACCGCGCGCTCGGCGTCGGCGGTTTCCCCCGCGGACGTATCGTCGAAATCTTTGGTCCTGAATCTTCGGGTAAAACGACCCTCACCCTCACCCTCATCGCCCAAGCACAAAAACGCGGCGGTTTGGCAGCCTTCATCGACGTCGAACACGCGCTCGATCCCCAATACGCACGTCGTCTCGGCGTGAATCTCGATGACCTTCTCGTCTCGCAACCATCCTCCGGCGAAGAAGCCTTGCAAATTTGTGAAGCGCTGGTCCGTTCCAATGCGATCGACGTAGTCGTGCTCGACTCCGTAGCGGCTCTCGTGACCAAACAGGAACTCGATGGCGAAATTGGCGACTCCACCGTCGGTGCCCAGGCCCGCTTGATGAGTGCCGCCATGCGCAAACTCACCAGCTTTATTTCGAAGGCACGCACAGTCTGCGTTTTCACCAACCAGATCCGCGAAAAAATCGGCGTCATGTTCGGTAACCCCGAAACCACACCTGGCGGTCGTGCTCTGAAATTCTTCTCCTCGGTGCGCGTGGACATTCGTCGCATCGGCCAAATCAAATCTTCCGATGGCACCGTCACCGGCAATCGCACGAAGATCAAATGCGTGAAAAACAAAGTGGCACCTCCCTTTGCCGAAGCAGAATTTGACATCATGTTCAACGAAGGCATTTCCTCGACGGGCTCCTTGCTCGATCTCGCATTGGAAATGGAAATCGTGCAAAAGCGCGGCAGTTGGTTCAGCTACAACGGCACCCAACTCGCCCAAGGCCGCGATGCCGCCAAGGACATGCTCAAAAGCGATCCAGCACTCTATGCCGAATTGGAAACAGCCGTGCTAGCCAAACTCAACGAACCGAAGAAGTAATCATCTTCTGAAGTTGTATAGTGCACAAGAGCGGTGAGCGATCACCGCTCTTGTTGGATAAAATGCATGATGTGACAAGCGATCGATATGGCTCATTTTCCTAGTCTTACCATCTTCTGTTTTATCACTTGGATTTCTGGGGGATAGGGCGCAGGGTGGTGGGGCATGCAGCAATTGATTCGTATCTCCGAGGTGTTCGCGCCGATTCATGAGGAAATTCTCGCGCGCTTGGGGATTGGGTCGGCGAAACGTTTGGGCACGGAGTATTGGTTGTTTTCGCGGGAGACGCCGCTGGATCTCTCGAAGCTGGAGGCGGGCTTGTTCGTGCGTTGGCAGATGTCGGTCGATCATGCGTGGCCTTGTGTGCCGGAACAGACCGAGGACTTTCTCGAAAAAGCCACGCGTGCGCTGGTGCGAAAGTTCGCTACCTCGCCACTGCAGCAGGTGATGGTGAGTCCATTGGTGGCGGGGTCACCGCATCCAGTGTATAAAAAACTTGCTTCACAATTGCAGCAAAATTTACGGCAGGAATTTTGCCCGCCGCGTGCGCGATTGGATCCTGAGGAACAGGAGGCGGAGGCCTTGACCTTGTTTGGCTTGTTAGGCAAGGAAGGGTTGTTTTGTGCGATGGCATCGCCACGTTCGTGTCGGGGATTTTATGCGGGTGGTAGCAAATACATCAGTCACAACGCGCCGCATAGCATCAGTCGTGCCGGTGCGAAGGTGGCGGAGGCTTTGCATTTCCTGCGCTTGTTTCATCCAGCGCTGCCGGAGACGACTCGATGGTTAGAGCTAGGTGCGAGTCCTGGTGGGATGACGGCGGAGTTGTTAGAGCGTGGCTTTGCCGTGACAGCGGTGGATCGCGCGCCGCTGGACCCACGCGTGGCATCGCATCCGCGACTGGAATTTTTTGCGGAAAATGCGGCAACGTTTTTGCCACCGCGCGGCACCTTGTATGATGCGTTGTTGTGCGATATGAATGGCAGTGCCGAGGAATCGCTGGCGATTGTGTTAAGCAAGCGGGCCGTTTTGCGGTCGGGTGCCTTGGTGGTCTTCACTCTGAAAACGCACAAAGCGGCGGGCATGGAAGAGATACTTGCGTTGCATCATCGGGTGTTGGCGCAGGCGCGGCGGGGTGGACTGGAATTGCTAGCGCAGACGCATTTGACGTATAATCGACATGAGTTCACGCTGTTTTGGCGAGTGCCTTGAACTTTTTGATCAGACGGATCTGACTGATCATTAATGCTCGTTTGACTCTTGCGGCGTGGGGTCGTTGGGAATGTCCATTTCTACCCATTCGTCGGCATTTTTTTCGTGGTAGTGGGAGAGTGCTAGCACAATGATAATCCCTAAAATCCCGAAGCTGATCTCGAGGATGATCGGGGTGGTGAGAATGTGGAAGATGCGACCGAAAAGTTCACCTGCTTTGCCCGGCAAGAAACGTCCGGCCCACAGCCCCACAACCGCACCGATGATGATGCTGATGATGAGGAATGAGTTCCAGAGTTGGCGGGCGCGTGACATGTGAGATAATTAGTAGCTGCGACCCCAAATCGCCATGCGCGAGGTGCCGGTGCCAGTGAGGATGCAGTCGGCGGAACTTGGTGCTTGGGGCAAGGGGACATCGGCCAGAGGCAGACAGCGGATGGTGATTTTGTGCTGCTTTGCGAGTGTTTCTTCTTGCTCAGGGCTACCATTCCAGGGGGTCAACAACCAGCCGGGATTTTCCTTTTCCCAATGGGCGTGGAAGGCATCGAGCTTGTCGCAGTAGTGGATGTTTTGATCGCGCAGCGTGGTGGCGCGGTCAAGCATGGTTTGATGGATGGACGCGAGAATTTCCACAGCCTCGCGGAGGAATTCTTCTTTATCGAGGAAAGACTTTTCGTTCGATGGTTGATCGCGGCGAGAGAGAGCAACCTTGCGGGACTCGAGGTCGCGCGGACCGATCTCGATGCGAATGGGCACGCCTTTTTTCACCCAGTCCCATTTTTTCACGCCACCGCCAACGTCGCGGGTATCGACATGGACGCGCAGTGGATCGCCGTGGTAAGATTGATTGCGCAGAGTCGATGCAAGGGCTTGGCAGGATTCAATGACAGCTTGCTTGGTGTCTTCTTTGGGTGTGACCGGAATGATGACGATTTGTTGGGTCGCTACGCGGGGTGGTAGGACGAGCCCGTCATCGTCGGAGTGCGCCATGATGAGTGTGCCGATCATGCGAGTGGATACGCCCCATGAAGTCGTGTGGACGTGTTGGATGGTGCCATCGCGACCCGTGAATTTGATGTCCTGCGCTTTCGAAAAATTCTGTCCTAGGTAATGCGAAGTGCCTGCCTGGATTGCTTTGAGGTCCTGCACCATCGCCTCGACGGTGAGCGTCATCTCCGCGCCAGGGAAGCGCTCGTTTTCCGTTTTTTCACCGGGGATCACAGGGATAGCGAGGTGATCGCGGAGGAATGCTTCGTATTCGCGATGCATCAGGCTCGTTTCCTCGATGGCTTCTTCTCTTGTTTCGTGAGCGGTGTGACCTTCTTGCCAAAGGAATTCGGCAGTGCGCAAAAACATGCGCGGACGCATCTCCCAACGCATGACGTTGGCCCACTGGTTGATAAGCAGAGGAAGATCGCGGTAAGAATTTACCCAACGCGCAAAGGCCGCGCCGATGATTGTTTCAGAAGTAGGGCGGATGACGTAGGGTTCATCAAGTTTGCCTGTTGGGATCATGCGCGTTTTGCCGGTCTCAGGATCTTTGTAGGCTTCGAGGCGATGGTGCGTGACAACGGCGCACTCGGTGGCAAATCCTTCCGCGTGTTCGGCTTCTTTTTCGAGAAAGGATAAGGGAATCAGCAGCGGGAAGTAGGCGTTTTGATGGCCCGTGGCTTTGAAGCGTCGGTCGAGCTGTTGTTGGATCAATTCCCAAATGCCATATCCCCACGGCTTGATGACCATGCAGCCGCGTGTTTCGGAATTTTCCGCGAGGTCGGCTCCGCGAATGACCTGTTGGTACCACTCGGGGAAATTTTCGGTGCGGGTTGGGGTGATGGCTGTTTTGGCGTCTGACATAAGGCGGGGCAGGAAGGTATCACTCGTTGCCAGAAAAATCACGGCTTTTTTTGAATGGTGAGCGCACTAAAATTACTCTCGGCGCTCTTTTATAAGAAAAATTTGCGAGGGCTCAAAGTTCGGTTAGTTTAGTAACACGGCATGACAGTCCTCGCGATTTAGTCAACTTTGAGTATGAAATCAAAATTCACATCCGAACAAACTTCGCAAATCATCCGGCTTGCGTGGGAAGATCGCACGAGCTTTGAAGACATTCAGAAACGAACGGGTCTTGTGGAAAAACAAGTCATCGAGATCATGCGCGCCGAGCTCAAGCCCTCCAGCTATCGGATGTGGCGCAAGCGGGTGAGTGGTCGCGTGACGAAGCACCGCAAGTTGATGGAAGCTCGATTCAAAGGGCCGGAGGCAGAAACATTTTAGCCACAAAACTTCGTGACAAATCGCGAATGTGAAATACAGTTCATTTGAACAAAATGGAGCTTACGAAGAAACTGGAAATCCTAGCTGATGCGGCGAAATACGATGCCTCCTGCGCGAGCAGTGGCGCGGCGAAAAAAGATTCGCGCGGCGGCAAAGGTGTCGGCTCCACGGGCGGCGCGGGGATATGCCATTCCTACACGCCTGATGGTCGCTGTGTGTCACTTTTGAAAGTGCTGATGACCAATGCGTGTCTCTATGATTGCCACTATTGCATCAACCGTCGCTCGAGCAATGTGCAGCGCGCGCGCTTCACACCGGAGGAAGTGGTGAAAATTACGTTAGACTTTTACAAGCGAAATTACATCGAGGGCTTGTTCCTCAGTAGCGGCATCATTCGCAGTGCGGATTACACCATGGAGTTGGTCATCGATGTCGCGCGGCGGTTGCGGGAGGAGCATCATTTTCGCGGCTACATCCATTTGAAAACCATCCCCGAGGCATCGCCCGCATTAATCCAGCTCGCAGGTCGATATGCCGATCGGATTAGCATCAATATCGAGCTACCCACGCAGGAAAGTCTGGCGACTCTCGCTCCGGAAAAAAACCTGCAGCGCACGCAAGAAGCCATGGGGCACATTCGCGATAAAATTCAAGAATCGCACAACGAACGGCGGAAGCCCGATGCTCCCAAACCCGCCCCTTTTGCCACCGGACAGAGCACGCAGATGATCATCGGTGCCGATGACTCCACGGACCTCGTGATTTTGAAAAAGGCCGATACTCTTTACAATGGCTACAAGCTCCGCCGCGTCTATTATTCCGGCTTCAGCCCGATCCCGGAACCCTCTATTATTCTGCCACTGAAATCCCCACCGCTAGTGCGCGAACATCGCCTCTACCAAGCGGATTGGTTGCTCCGCTACTATCATTTTTCTGTCGAGGAAATCACCACCGCCGCGGAGCCCAATCTGGATCTTGATCTCGATCCGAAACTTTCGTGGGCCCTGAGAAATCGCGCGTCCTTTCCCATCGATATCAACGTTGCGCCGCGCGAATCGCTATTGCGCATTCCGGGAATCGGCGTTCGCAATGTCGAGCGCATCATCGCCGCGCGACGCTACACGCAACTTCGCTTGGCGGACTTGTTGACCTTGCGATTGCAGATGAAAAAAATCATGCCGTTCATCATCACGACCGATCACCATCCGCTGCAGCTCGGGCTGGATGATGACAATTTGCGCGCTCGATTTTTGCCGCCACCGAAACAGTTGGAACTGAATTTTGGAAACCCTGCGCCAAAACCGAGTGACATCCTTTCCGCGCGTTCGGGAGAAATCTAACATGCGCACGATTGTCATTGAGCCGAGTCTTGAATCATGGCGCGCGCAGGCTCGTCGGCTGCTCGCCGAGGCCGTACCACCTGAGGGAATTTTATGGAACGATGAAGAGCAGGGGAAAACTCTATTTGTTCACGAAGAAATCACGCCCTATGCCTCATCGCCGCCGCCCAAAGTTTCCAAAGCCTTCATGGACATCGCGGCCACTGTCGCCGCGCACTCGGATTCACGCCGATGGGCGCTTCTATATCGGATGTTATGGCGACTCACGCATGGCGGTGAAAGGCACCTACTCGGCATGACGACCGATCCCGATGTGCGCCTAGCCCAGCAATGGTGCAAAACAATAGGACGCGATATTCATAAAATGCATGCCTTTGTCCGCTTTCGTCTTGTCGGTGTCAATGAAGCAACGGGTCGCGAGCAATTCGTAGCGTGGTTCGAGCCGGAGCATCGCATCGTGCGCCTCGCGATTTCCTATTTTGAAAAGCGTTTTGTCGGCATGGATTGGGCCATCCTCACGCCCTACGAATGCGCGCATTGGGACGGCAAAAAACTTCATTTCACGCCGGGAGTTGCGCGCAGTGCCGCGCCCGATGAAGACAGCCTCGATGAACTGTGGCGGACGTATTATCGCAGCATTTTCAATCCCGCCCGCCTCAAAGCGAAGACCATGCAGTCGCAGATGCCCAAAAAATACTGGAAAAATCTCCCCGAAGCCGAGGTGATTTCCGAGCTCGTCGCCGGGAGCGGTAACCGCACGAGGCAAATGCTTGAAACGGAAAATCGAAAGGTCAAACTCGCGCCGGATAACAAGTATCTCAAATCGCTGCAGGCGATGAATGAAGAGCTGAATAAGGAGAAGGGATTTTAAATCCCTTGCTTCAGAGAATTTGACTCAGGTTGTGAAAAAGGGTTTGCAAAACCCTTCTCCATAAATTCTTCATTTTAGGGGCTTGTCAGACGAAATAGGACGGCTAACTTGGGCTTGCACATGAAGATTTGGTTGGATGAAAAATTGGTGGACGAGCAAGACGCGAAAGTTTCCGTGTTTGATCATGGCTTGCTCTATGGCGATGGAGTGTTTGAAGGCATTCGTTTTTACAATGGTCGGGTCTTTCGTTTGGAAGAGCACATTCGACGTTTGTTCGATTCCGCCCGCGCGATTGTGCTGACGATGCCTTGGACGCAGGAACAGGTGATGCAATTCACTGTCGATACCATTAAAGCGAATGGCCTCAAGGATGGCTACGTGCGTTTGGTCGTCACGCGTGGCACTGGTGGTCTTGGGTTGAATCCGTATCTTTGCGAACGCCCGAGCATGTTCATCATCGCCTCGACGATCAGTTTGTATCCGCAGGAGTATTACACGAATGGTTTGGCCATCGTCACCTGCGCGACACGTCGTCCAGCACCTGCCGCATTGATGCCGCAAGTGAAGTCGCTGAATTATCTCAATAACATCATGGCGAAGGTCGAGGCGATCCAAGCCGGTGCGATGGAAGCCTTGATGCTCAATGAGCAGGGCTACGTCGCCGAATGCACGGGCGATAATATTTTCTTGCTGAAAAATGGCACGCTGTTGACACCGCCCGTGGCCGATGGAGCGCTCGATGGCGTGACTCGTCAAGTCATCCTCGAACTCGCTGACCAGCTCGGTATTCCGTGGAAAGAGCAGACGCTGACGCGCTACGATATCTTTATTTCCGATGAATGTTTCCTTACCGGAACTGCTGCCGAAGTGATTCCTGTCATCGCTCTGGACCGTCGTCCGATCGGTGATGGCAAACCTGGTACATTGACTGCTCGTTTCATTGAGGCCTTCCGCACTCTAGCAAACTCGACCGGTACTCCGATTTCCTAACAATTTTTCCATGAAGTGTGATTTTTGCGACCAGAAAGCGACTGTGTTTTTGACACAGTTGGTGGAGGGGCAGATGAAAAAAGTCTGCCTCTGCGAGAGCTGTTCTCAAGAAAAAGGAGTGACCGATCCGACGGGATTTTCGTTAGCCGACATGCTGATGGGTGGCGTTCCCACGAGTGCTCTCGTGGGTGCTGCTCCCTTCGTCAAAACACGCAACAGTGGTGGTAAAAAATGTCCGAACTGTGGCTTCAGCGCCGATGATCTCAATCGTGTGCGACGCTTTGGATGCAGTGAATGCTTTCAGGTGTTTCGCTCGGAAGTCGAGTTGATCCTGCGAGGTATGCACCAGGGCGTCGTTCACGTTGGCAAAGTGCCCAAAGGCTTCGAGGAAATCCATGCACGCGACGAAAAGCTCGAAGAATTGCGCGGACGATTGGAAGAAGCCATCACTCTGGAAAATTACGAAACGGCTGCCTCTCTGCGCGATGAGATTCGTGACCTCGAAACTCCTAAGCCCACTGCTTCACCATTATGATGCGTTTTTCTACATTGATTCGTCACCCGGCTGATTGGATGATCGGCGGGGCGGTGGACAATGCCGTGGTGCTGACATCGCGCATCCGATTGGCGCGCAATTTGCACTTGGCGCCCTTTCCGGGATGGGCGACTGCCGAGCAACGTCGTCAGGCGATGGACAAGATTTTGCCAGTGATCCAAGAACTGCGTCCGATGAAGGATGCCTTCGCGCAATCGCTCAGTGGCCTCACCTCGGTGCAAAAACAAGTGCTCGTCGAGCGACATCTCATCAGTCGTGAACATGCGGCACGCACCGAGGGTAGCGCTGCCGTGATCGAGCGCCGTCAATCGCTCAGCATCATGGTCAATGAGGAAGATCATCTGCGCATGCAGTCGATTCGCCCCGGTCTGAATCTGCGAGTGGCATTCGAGGCACTCAACGAGGTAGATGATGAATTACAGCAAACATTGCAGTTCGCCTTCGACCGTAGGCTCGGCTATCTCACGACTTGTCCGACCAACCTCGGCACTGGCTTGCGTGCCTCGGCGATGTTGCACTTGCCGGGTCTTGTTCTTAGCGACCAGATCGGCCAGGTGTTGAATGCGATTGGTCGCATGGGGCTCGCGGTGCGCGGTCTTTATGGCGAAGGTACTGAATCTCTGGGTAATCTCTATCAGATTTCGAATCAATCGACTTTGGGTGAGACGGAAATGCAAATCATTGATCGTTTGGAGCGTGTCATCTCGCGGGTTGCGTTTCACGAACTAAACGCGCGATGGAAGCTAATTGAAGATGATCCATTGATGGTGCACGATAAAATGGGGCGTTCTTTCGGAATCTTACAACATGCTTGGCTGATCGATTCGAAAGAAGCTCTCAATCACCTTTCTATCCTACGAATGGGGGCAAACCTCGGATTTTTCCCACTGGAAACCGTGCGTCTTTGCGACAATTTGCTGATGGAAATTCAGCCTGCCCACTTGCAATTGCAGCGTGGCATTAAGTTGTCGCCCGAACAGCGGGACGAGCGACGAGCGCAAATCATCCGCGCAAATTTGCAAAACGTGCCAAGCCCTGTTATGGTAACTGCACAAACCAAAAAACTTCCCTACAACGAACCACCTTCCTCATCTGAGCTATGAACAACTTCACTCCCAGAGCCCAACAAGTCCTCGCCTTGGCGCGTAAAGAAGCGGATCGCTTCAGCCACAATTACGTCGGCACGGAACATATCCTGCTAGGATTGATCAAACTCGGTCAGGGCGTGGCCGTCAATGTGCTCGAACGCATGGGACTGGATCTGGACCGCGTGCGCGTCGAAGTCGAGAAAGAAGTGGGCACTGGCACTGCGGGGCAAAGCGGCGGCAACATTCCTTATACCCCGCGTGTGAAAAAAGTTCTGGCTCTTGCTGATAAAGAGGCGAAAGCGTTGAATCACTCGTACGTGGGTACAGAACACATTTTGTTAGGCCTATTGCGCGAAGGTGATGGTGTGGCCGCACGCGTGTTGCAGCAACTCGAAGTCGATATCCAAAGTGCTCGTGAAGAAATTTTAAAAGAGATCGATCCTAACTTTGTACCTTCTGATCAGGCTGACGACAATGACGTGGACGGTGATGAACCGGAAGATGAGGACATTTTTTCCGAAGCGGAAAAGTCTTCCAACTCTGCTCCTGAACCGCAAGAAGGCAAAACGAAAACTCCTGCATTGAAAGCCTTTGGTCGTGATCTTACCAAGAGCGCGAAGGATGGTGAGCTGGATCCCGTGATTGGACGTGAGAGTGAAATTGAGCGCGTCATACAAATTCTTTGCCGTCGCACCAAAAACAATCCGGTGCTCATCGGTGAAGCGGGTGTCGGTAAAACCGCTATCGCCGAGGGACTGGCGCAAGAAATCGCCTCGGGCAACGTGCCAGAAATTTTGCGCGACAAACGTGTTATCACGCTCGACCTCGCACTGATGGTCGCTGGCACGAAATATCGTGGCCAGTTCGAGGAACGAATCAAAGCGGTGATGGATGAGATCCGCAAGGTGAAGAATGTAATTTTATTCATCGATGAGCTGCACACCATCGTGGGTGCCGGTTCAGCAGAAGGCGCGATGGATGCCTCGAACATCATCAAGCCCGCTCTTAGCCGCTCGGAGATGCAATGCATCGGTGCCACTACGCTCAACGAATACCGAAAGTATATCGAAAAAGACGCGGCTTTGGAGCGCCGCTTCCAACAAGTCAAAGTCGAGGAGCCAAGCCAAGAAGATGCGATCAAAATTCTTTACGGCCTGCGCACCAAATATGAGACGCACCACAAGGCACGTTTCACTCCCGCTGCGATTGAAGCCTCGGTGAAATTGACGGCACGCTATCTAACCGGTCGCTATTTGCCCGACAAAGCCATCGACGTGCTCGATGAAGCTGGCTCGCGCGCTCGCATCTCGCAAATGACCCGACCACCGGCGATCAAGGAGTTAGAAGCGGAAATCGAGACCATCAACAAAGACAAGCTCACCGCCATTGCCGACCAGGATTTCGAAAAAGCCGCCGCTATGCGCGATGCCGAGAAGCACGCAAAGAAAAAACTCGAAGACACGCTGAAAGCTTGGCGTGCGCAGTCCGAGGAGTCGATCATTGAGGTCGATGACGAGGACATCATGGCCGTGGTATCGAAGTGGACTGGCGTGCCATTGCGCCGCATGGAGGAAAGCGAAACGGAAAAACTTTTAAAGATGGAAGACGAGCTACAAACGCGCGTCATCGGTCAGAACGAAGCAGTGAAATCGATTTCCAAAGCCCTTCGCCGTTCACGTGCCGACCTCAAGGACCCGCGACGTCCCATCGGTTCCTTCCTTTTCCTCGGACCTACCGGTGTTGGTAAAACTTACCTCGCTCGCAATCTTGCCGAGTTCATGTTTGGCGATCCAGAATCGCTCATTCAGATCGACATGTCGGAATACATGGAGAAATTCACATCGAGCCGCTTGATCGGTTCGCCTCCGGGTTATGTGGGTTATGAAGAAGGTGGTCAGCTCTCTGAGCAAGTTCGCCGTCGTCCGTATAGCGTGATCTTGTTCGATGAAGTCGAGAAAGCTCACCCCGATGTGATGAACCTGCTTTTGCAGATTCTCGAAGAAGGCATGGTCACGGATTCCATGGGGCGCAAGATCGACTTCCGCAACACAATCATCATTCTCACATCAAACGTCGGTGCCTCGACAATCAAACGCCAAAGCACTCTCGGTTTCAATGCCATGAATGCCGATGAAGGTGACTTTGACACGATGAAAGAAAAAATCATCGATGAAGCCAAGCGCGCATTCAAACCCGAGTTCCTCAATCGTCTCGATGAGTTGGTCGTTTTCCACATGCTCGAAAAGCCCGATCTCTCGCGCATCATCGATCTGGAAATTTCCAAGCTCGCGAAGCGCCTTAAGGACAAATCGATCACCATCGAACTCACCGAATCCTCACGCGATCTGCTCATCGCCAAAGGCTACGACCCCAGCTACGGCGCGCGTCCGATGCGTCGTGCTGTGGAGCGCTACCTCGAAGACCCGCTGGCCGAAGCACTCTTGCGCGGCGACGTGAAGACTGGCGACCACGTTGAAGTAATCCGTCGCGACAACAGCGAAGAGCTCCTCTTCCAATCCCACGCCGCTGAAGTCCCCACGCTAACCGCCAAAGAAGATACTGCACTAGACGAGTAACCGTGGCTGCGCTTTCCAAGCGCATAGCTCCAAAAAGTGGCGCAGGCGTCCCGCCTGCTGGCCTTCCGAAGTAATTTCTTGTGAAGATAAGCGTTCCGAAATTGAACCTAACAGCTTGAAAAATCTTCTCCAATGAAAAAAGCGCTCATGGTTTTCGCTGGATTGCTTATCGCTACAGTTTTATTTTTCCTATTCGCAAATCAGGAGGATCCCACAGAAGAATACTTAAAAAACTTACATCCCAAAGATACCGAAGAGTATTTCTTAAAAAAGGCAGTAGAGTTAGGTTTTGGCAAAAAAGTTTCGTATGAAACAATCAAAGCGGAGCAAGGGCCGGAAGAATTCCGAATTGATGGAGTTGACCAGAATATTGTGTTGTTTTATCAATTAGGTGAAAAAAATGATCCTGCCATTTTATCGGATGAATGTGCGATCCTAATACTCAATCCAGAAGGAGAAATCACGGAAATAGGATTTGGATTGGATCCGTGGAGAGTGCAAAACAAATGATTCATTCATGGCAGTTGCGCTTCCCATAACCTAGCCTTTATCCTTGTCGTGCGATGCGGTCCTCGCTAGATAGATTTTATGTCACAGCCGCCGCCGCTGGATTTGGTGTATTCATTTCGTCCGTCACTCATTGAGAAAGAGCGTCGATGGGTTTTGCTTTCCGACACCTTGGCATGGAGTGCGGAGGAGTTTCATGATATGACTCTACTATCAGATATTGCGGAGATTCGTTTGGAATACTCGCCGACTCGTTATGTCGCGCGGATGTATCGCTGTCATATTCGGACGCGCAGTGGCAAGGCGTGGCAATTGAAAAATCATCACTTTGCCGGTGTGGGGCAGTTTGAAGACCGCAGTGAGACCTACCGTGATTTGATTGAAAATCTCATAGCACGCGTTGCCTCACAACAACCGCAATGCAAGTTTCGTGGAGGTGTGTCTTGGTTGAATTGGCTGTTCAGTACCTTATTCATGTGCGGCAGCTTGTTCGTTCTGGCCATCGTGTTGTTCTACATGTGGACGGCTGTAGGTTGGCTAGTGATCGTGAAAATGCTCATCATCGCGTTTTTCCTGCCGCGTGCGTTTTTATGGATTTCTCGCAACCGACCGAAAGCAATCGATCCACGCAATATCCCAGCAGAGCTTTTGCCGTAGTTACTCGCTTCAAAATTACTGGTCACTGCTCACTTCACACTGACCACTTCAATAAACATCACGCTGGTAGCGTTTGTACTTTTTGAGCTGCGCTACATATGCGGCAGCTTCTTCAGGGGATTTTTTGCCGTGCTCGCTGATGACATCATGCAGGGCTTGATCAACATCCTTTGCCATGCGGTTGGCATCGCCACAGACATAGAAGGCGGCACCGTTTTCTAACCATTTCCACAAGTCGGCCCCTTGTTCGCGCATGCGGTCTTGCACGTAGATTTTTTTCGCTTGGTCGCGGGAGAAGGCGGTATCGAGTCGATGCAATACGCCATCGCTGACAAATTTCTCCAGTTGCTCTTCGTAAAGGAAATCGGTGGCGCGGTAGGGATTGCCAAAAAACAACCAGTTCTTGCCGGTGGCGTTTGTAGCGGAGCGTTCTTCGAGGAAGGCACGAAACGGTGCGATGCCTGTGCCGGGACCGACCATAATAAGCGGCGTACTGTTATCCTCCGGCATGCGGAAGGCGTTGTTGTGGTGGATATAAACACCGGAGGTATCACCCGCTGCTAGACGAGCAAGAAACGAGGAACAAACACCCGCGCGGTCACGGCCGAGGCTGCGGTATTTCACGACACCGACGGTGAGATGCACTTCACCGGGATGGGCTTTCGGACTGGAGGAAATCGAATACAAGCGCGGTTGTAGTTTGCGAAGGACCGCAAGAAAGTCATCGGCATCACCGAAGTCGGCGGGGTAGTCGATAATCAGATCGATCAACTCGCGTCCCCAAATGAAATCTTGATAGGCCTTTTTGTCATTCGCCTGCACGAGCGAGCGAAGAAATGGAGAACCACTGCGGGCTTGCCATTTTTCGATCAGGCTATTGCTGAGGGTGCGGATATCGTAATGACGAATCAGGGCATCGCGCAGTGAAATTTCTCCCCCGTCAGGGCTGGCGACATCGGTTTTGGTGTTGAACGGTAGATGGCCTAGCAATTCATCGACAAGCGTTTCGTCATTGTGCGGCACGACGCCGAGCGCATCGCCGACTTGATAGTCGAGGCTCGATCCCTCTAACGAAAATTCGAGGTGCTGCGTTTGTTTTTCGGCACCTGCGGTGTTAAGGTTATACTGACGCAGTAAACGAGAAGGGAAAGGGCGTGTTTTCGAGTAGCCGTCTTCTTCTTGCTCGAGTGCCGTGGGCGCGACGGTTGTCACACCTCCAGGAGCGAGAACGGCCATCACCCCTTGCGACCACGTTTTGTAGCCGGGATCAAAATCAACATCGCAATCGACGCGTGGATAGATCCGCTCGGCACCGAGAGCGGCGAAGCGCGTATCGAATTCAATGCCGCATTGGCAGAAATCAGGGTAGGTGGTGTCGCCGAGCGCAAGCACGGAAAATTTCACCCCAGCGAGGGAGGGCGAAGCATCCGAGTGCAGCCACTGATGGAAGGCCAGAGCGGAGTCAGGCGGCTCGCCATCGCCGTAGGTGCTGGTGATGATGAGGAGATTTTTTTCCGTAGCGAGTTTGGCTGTGTCGTATTGCGCGATATCAGTGATGGTCGGCAGGAAATTGCTTTTTTTTAGATCCTTCATCAACTTTTTGGCCAATGTCTCCGCATTACCCGTCTGGGAAGCGTAGAGCAGTGTGACCGGTATGGCGGGTCCAGCGCTCACATTGACAGCACCAGCTGCGGAAAAATTCGCGGCAAAAAATCGATTCAGCCACAAGCGCTGTTCGGGTGTGAAAGGTGCGTCGTCTGGAACAAAGGGAATGGTGGACATGTCTGAATGTGAGAGAAGTCAAGCGCGTCGGGGCGCTGCGGCAGCGCAACCTACTCATGAACATGATAAATTCAAGCAAGGATCGCGCCATGTTCCTCAGAAACTGGTAAATCTCGACAAGAAATTGGATTGCCAAGCACGGCGCTATTCCCTCTCATGGCGCCGTGAATTTCCTCACCCAAGACTTTGACTACCATCTCCCAGAAGAGCGCATTGCCTCGCGACCACTGGCGGATCGCGCAGCTTCGCGCATGATGGTGGTGCATCGGGTAAGCGGAACGATTGAGCACCGGATGTTTCGTGATTTTTCGGAATACCTTAACGCGGATGATTTGTTGGTGCTCAATGACACAAAAGTCATTCCAGCTCGCTTGTTTTCGAACGATGGCAAAAGTGAGCTATTGTGCCTGGATCGGAGTAGCCCCACACTGTGGCGTTGCCTTGTGAAGCCGGGCAAAAAAATGCGGGTCGGAGCGACCATCCAAATCGCCGAGGCCATAGGATCGGTGGTGGAAGTTTATGAAAATGGCGACCGCTTGATCGAATGGGATCGCGAAATTGATCTCAATGTTCACGGTCATCTCGCACTACCGCACTACATGAATCGCGATGACGAGCCAAGCGATCGCGATCGCTATCAAACTGTTTTTGCACGCGAGGAGGGTGCCATCGCAGCGCCGACTGCCGGGTTGCATTTCACGCCGGAATTGTTAGAGAAGCTGCCGCATGTGTTTTTGACCTTGCATGTGGGTGTGGGAACCTTTCGTCCGGTTAAGGCCGAACGTCCCGAGGAGCATGAGATGCATTCGGAAAATTTTCACGTATCGGCTGCTACTTCAGGTGCCATTAATCATGCTGGACGTGTGGTAGCAGTGGGAACGACGGTCACACGCGTATTAGAGCATCTCGCGAAATCTGCATCTCCCGGAGAACGAATTCCTGTGGGCAATCATAGTGGCAGCACGGATATATTTATTTATCCACCGTACCAACTGCGTGCGATCGACGCTTTGCTTACGAATTTCCACTTGCCGCAGAGCACGCTATTGATGCTGGTCAGTGCTTTTGCCTCGCGCGATTTGATTTTGGAAGCGTACCGGCAAGCGGTGGAGCAAGAATACCGCTTTTACAGCTACGGGGATTGTATGCTGATTCTGTAGCGGCGCCGCCGCCTTGGACTGCTGCGAGCATCGCAGCTTTTCGGTCGGTCATTTCATTCGGTAACAACGAAAAATCCTGTTAGGTCACCGACGAGTGTAAGAAAAGCGGTGATTCCACTGCAGTCCAAGGCCTTCGGCTGATTAC
The DNA here is from genome assembly GCA_945890645.1 of Akkermansia muciniphila. Lineage (GTDB taxonomy): Bacteria > Verrucomicrobiota > Verrucomicrobiia > Verrucomicrobiales > Akkermansiaceae > UBA956. The sequence goes on along the minus strand of CAMDCV010000017.1, from coordinate 41,877 downwards.
CAGGCCGTCAATACTTTGAACAAATCTTCACGCTCTTGAATTTCTTCAGGGCTCAAGGATTGCAGCTTGCGGGTGGAAAATTCTTCACACGTAAATGAGGCGAGAATCGATCCCTTGATCACTGCTTGGCGGATGTCATCAAAAGTGAATTCCGTCTTGCCGAGAGAAGCGAGATAGCCTGCCAGAGCGCCGAGGAAGGTGTCGCCGGCACCAGTAGGGTCTGAAACTTCATGCAACGGAAATGCGGCGGAGCGGAAAAAAGTCGTAGGACTTACTTGCCAACCGTTGGCAGAGCCGGTGAAAAGCATGGCTCCGAATTCACCGAGCTTAATGATGACGTTACGAGGGCCTTTTTCCAATAATCGCTGACCAGCGAGAATCAAGTTGGAGGTGCCAGTGAACTCGCGGGCTTCTCCTTCGTTGATCACAAACAAATCGAGCTCGCGTAACACATCGTGAAGGCGCTCGTTGGCGATATTGATCCATAAGTCCATCGTATCGGCAATAACGAATCGTGGCGATGCCGTGCAGCCCGCTAACATTTGCAATTGGTTGTCGGGCGACATGTTGGCCAGAACTACGATGGACGTAGTAGCGATCGAAGCCGGAACTTTGACTTCCCAGTTTTCCAACACATTCAAGCCCACACGATGTGTGGTGCGGTCGTTCATGTTATCGTGGTATTCGCCGGTCCAAGTGAAGGATTCGCCGGCAGAGCGTTCTACGCCATCGAGCGTTACTCCATGTTCTTGCAGCATCATGAGGTGCTGCTGGGGGTAGTCGTGGCCGATGATTCCGACCAAATGCACTGGGCTCGTAAAATAGGCAGCCGCAAGCGCGGCGTAGGATGCTGAGCCACCGAGCAATTCTTTGGCTTCGGCGTGAGGAGTGATGACATTGTCGATAGCAACTGTGCCACCGACGATAACGGGAAACGCGGGCATATGAAAAATATGTTAGAGTATTTCTTCGATGGGGATGAGACCATTGGTGGCAACGATTGCGTAGGAATCAGGATGCCCGGGAGAGGGGGATAACTCGACTTTTCCGCCTGCGGTTTCCACTAGCAACTGACCAGCAGCAATGTCCCAGAGGGAAATTTTCGATTCCACATAGGCATCGAGTCGGCCTGAAGCGATGTAGGCCATGCCCAATGCAGCTGAGCCCATCATGCGCATTTTACGGGCGCGTAGCGAGGCCTTGGCAAAGCGATCCATGCCGGTGCGAAGGGCGTCGCCGTCCTTGCCGCAGCCGACGAACAGGATCGACTCCTCGAGTTTGTCGCGCTTCGATACTGTGATCGGCACGCCATTGTGCATGGCGGGTCCGCCTTTTTCGACAGTCCATGTTTCGCGCACCATCGGATCGTGAATGACGCCGACGACGATTTCGCCTTTGATGCGCAGGGCAATCGAGACGCAAAAATGCGGGATGCCGTAGAAAAAATTCACCGTGCCATCAATGGGATCGACGATCCACTGGCGGTCGGATTCCTGATTACCCGCAATGCCTTCTTCACCATAGAGGGCGTCACCCGGGCAGGCGTCGAGAAGGATTTTCGTGATCAGGTCCTGGGAAGTTTTATCGAGCTGGAGCTTGATGTCGTGGTGTGTGGCTTCATCGACCACTGCGAGTTGGCCGAATTTTTCGTGCAACAATTTTCCTGCTTCGAGAGCGGCGTGAGTAGCGAGTGCGAGATCAGTCATGGCATAGCGCGGAGGCGCGCGGCAACCGTGCGTGGGGAAGAGCGCCGAGGCAAGCGAAAATGAGCCATTATGGCAGGTTAGGCTTCCACCAGCGATCGAGAACTTTTGTCAGCTTCTCCACTTGTTCCGATTCTTTTTCCGCAAGATTATTCGTTTCGGTGACATCATCAAGGATGCGGTAAAGTTCCGGCTTGGCGTCTTTCTCTTGCGCGCTGGGTAAGATCAGTTTCCATTCGCCTTGTATCACCCAGCGCCAACGCAGACTGCTCGCTGGAATATCGAGGTCCACGGCATTGTGTTGGAAACAGGCGCCGGTGATGTGATCGCGTTTGCCGCGTGATTCGGCATCGCTGAGATTGATGCCGGGCAGATCTTTCGGTGCTTCGATTTTTGCTAAAGAAAGAACGGTCGGCAGGATATCGATGGAGTTCGCCAACTCCGGCGCGTCTTGTGCCTTGAGGAGTTTCGGGCAATGGAAAAGGATGGGAGTGCGCAGGCCGCCATCGTAGGGTGATTGCTTGGATTTCGGGGCATAACGCGGTGCGTCGAGACTTTGGATCCAGCCATTGTCGGTGACATAAACGATGAGAGTGTTGTCAGCAAGGTTGCGCTGCTTCAGGCTCTCGCGCAACTGGCCGATGCTTTCATCGAACCACGCGATCATCGCCCAGTAGCGTGCTTGGTGAATCGACGGTGTGAGCTTTTGGTATTTTTCTAACAAGCGCTGCGGCGGCGTGTGGGGGTCGTGCGGCAACAACGGCGCATACCAAACAAAAAACGGCTTCTTTTCCTTGATCGATAAATCGAGAAAATCGTCGATGGGCTTCATCGTCGTGCGTCCGATTTCGAGGCCTGCATCGCCATGGCGTCCACCCTTCGTCATGCCATGGGTGAAGCCGCCGCGAGTGAAGTCGCCCTGCCACCATTTGCCGGTTTGCAGTGTCAGATAGCCTTGTTCCGATAAAATACGCGGAAGGGTTTGTTGCGCGTCCATGAATTGGTTCATGCGCTCGCGACCCTTCTTGAACGCATCAGATTTTTGAAAACTCCCGCGGGCCATTCCCTTGGGCATCGGTGGATCATTCGATGTGATTTTATTCTGGTGCGGGTATTTTCCCGTGAGAATGGTTGCGAGACTGGGACAGCAGAGGCTCGATGGCACATAGCCGCGCTTAAAGAGCAGCGACTCCTTGGCGAGTTGATCGATGTGCGGCGTTTTCACCTGCGGATGGCCCATGAAGGAATAATCCGTCCACGCATGGTCATCGGAAATGATATAGACGATGTTCAAGGGCTCTGCGTGCGCGCGGAACAGGCACAGAGCACCAACCAGTATAAGTAGGGTTTTATTCATGAACTTGATTTAGCCAATCTTGGAGGTTGTAATACATGGTCACGCGGGTGATTCTGTCGTTGTGAAGGCGAAAGAATGCTCCTGCTGGCAGATCGTAGGTTTGTCCCTGGGCTTCGGGTAAACCGTCATCGGTCGATAAATAGGTTCCGTGGACGATGAATTCCGCCGCCGCTCGCGTGCCATCGTCGCTAGCGAACAATTGCAAATCGCTGACGTTTTCCTTGTAACAGCGATTCATGCGCACGAAAAATTCGCGAAATGCCTCGATGCCATGTTCACTGCCGCCTTGGTTGATGTCGTGAATCACATCGTCTGCCATCAAGGCTAGCATGCCATCGGTGTGGCCCGCATTGAAGCAGGCGTAGTATTGACTGAGGATTTCAAGTGTCTTAAGTGTTGCGCTCACAGGCAAAAAGCTAGCGCTACGAGCGCGGTTTGCCAGTATTTTTGCAGCGCTCTTTTATCGTAAGTTTTTTTAGACTTGGTCATTGACATTCTTTCAGGCATACTCGCCGCCATGCCTACTGTTGCTATCGTTGGTCGCCCGAATGTGGGGAAATCGGCTCTGTTCAATCGTCTTGTCGGACGAAAAATCGCCATTGTCCACGACCAAGCGGGCATCACTCGTGACCGCCTCTCCGCGCCGGCGAAGGTCACGAAATTTCCCTGCGAAATTGTCGATACCGGCGGCATCGGTGCCACGCTCGATGATGGCTTTGCCGAACAAGTCGCGTTTGAAGTCGATATCGCCATTTCCACGGCGGATATTATTTTGTTTGTCGTCGATGCCCACGATGGCATCACCGCCATCGATTCCGCGCTCAGCCAGAAACTCCGCAAGGCGAAAGCGCAAGTGATGCTGGTGATGAACAAAGTCGATCACGACAATCACGAATCTTCCTTTTCCGAATTCACGAAACTCGGTCTCGGCAACGCAATTGCCGTCTCTGCGGAACACGGTCGAAATTTTGGCGAACTCATCGATGCCATCGACGCCCTGCTCGAACCCATCTCTCCCGCCGAAGGCGAAACGCCCGAAATGCGTCAACCCGATGGCATTCGCATCGCCATCGTCGGCAAGCCGAATGCTGGCAAGTCCTCGCTCGCCAATGCGATCTTGCACGACCAACGCACGATTGTTTCCGACATCGCCGGCACCACCCGCGATGCGGTGGACTTGCCCCTTAAGTTCAAAAACGAACATTTCACTCTCATCGACACCGCCGGTCTGCGTCCACGGGCGAAGCGCGATACTTCCGTGGAAGTTTTCTCAGCGATGCGCACGGAGAAAGCGATTCGTCGCGCCGACCTAACCTTGCTGGTGATTGACCTCGCCTCCGGCATCACCGCGCAGGATCGCAAGATCGCGCAGTTGATTTTAGAGGAGAATAAACCCTGCATCGTCGTGCTGAACAAATTCGACCTCTACCACCCCGGCGCCAAGAAAAAATCCCGCATCGAGGAAGCGACCGACCACGTCAAACGCGAATTGTTTTTCCTCGACTACGCACCGTTTGCGATCGTCTCGGCCAAAGAAAATGATTCGGTGGACATGATCCTCAAGGAGGTGATCAAGGTACGCAATCAATCGCAAAAATTCCCCACCACTGGCATTCTCAATCGCATGCTGCAAAAAGCGTTAGAGAAAAATCCACCACCGATTGACTCGAAATTGAAACGACGTCTCAAGCTCTACTACGGCACCGTAGCCACCGACAAAACCAGCGAACTCATTCCCGTGCCGACCTATATTTTGTTCGTCAACGACAAGAAACTGCTGAATCAAAGCTACGCCCAGTACCTGCGCAATCAGATGCGGGAGTCGCATCCCTCCCCAGGAATTCCGATCGTTTTCTCCCCACGTTCCCGCGAGCGTCGTGATCTCACGCCGGGCACCTTTTCTCAGAAGAGTCACTGAGTTTGAACTCAGGGCGTATAGTCATACACTTGGATTTTCTTCGTTAGCGGCAACAAGACTTCTTTCACTTCCTTCACGTGGCGCGGGTCGGTTTCGTAGCTATGCAAGGCCTGCAGACTCGTGAAGCGCATGCGCATCGCGAGATCGAATGAATCATCGACGACTGGACGATCGCTTGGCACGGCTACACCATAATCGAGAGCGGTCATGCCCTCTATAACGCGCAGTCGATCAATCGCATCGGTGATTTTTTTGCGATCTTCTTGATTGCCCGGACGCTTCTGCCAGAAAAACACCAAGTGATCCACAGAGCCGCTCGGAGCCGGAGGTGCAATGGTGGAGCAAGAACTGAGCACAGCGGCGAATAAGACGACGAAGAATTTTTTCATGGTCGTATCAATACTGAGAGGCTTCAAAAAACATTTCACCAAAATCCGCGGCGTGGTTTGCGTTTGTAGGAGCCATCACCCACCGAAATGACTTCCACGCGCGCCTCGGCGAGACCTTGCTCTTTCATCCCGATCTTCCCTGCTGCGCGAGGCGAGAGATCGATGATGCGTCCCGCGATGAATGGCCCGCGATCATTCACACGCACCTTGACCGATTTCCCGTTAGAGAGATTGGTGACCTTTACCAAGCAAGGCAAGGGGAGGGTCTTGTGAGCAGCGATCATGTGCCACGGCATGACCTTTTCCCCAAGTGATGTATTGCCACGGATGAGTCCTAAAAACTTCGATTCATTATACCAGGATGCCGTGCCTTCTTCGGAATAGTGCAAGGCGCTATCGACCGACATCGGTTGATAGGATTGGCCACGTACCGTGTAAGAACGCGTCATGTAACCTTCGTGTCCACTGGGCCTTGCGCATGAGGCCATGAGTAAGAGAGAAAAAATTAGAGTGAAAATTTTCACGAAGATACGATAACAAAACGATTGGGCAATGAATAGGGAAAAAGGGAAGTATTGAATCGAAGAGGTTCGTTAGAACCGTTGATGCGAAGTGAGAGGTGGACAAAGTATGCCGAGTTTATTACATCAGCTGATATGAAAAAAGACTCGAAGTCCGCCTCCAAGTCAGGAGAAGTTATGCTGTTGTCTGGAGGGAATCCTCAGATCGCGAAAGCCGATGGCGATGCGCCGGTGCAGGCATACATTGCTGCCATGCCAGGGTGGAAGAGTGCTGTGGGTAAAAAACTAGACGACCTCATTGTGCGCGAAATTCCCCACGTGAAAAAAGCCGTGAAATGGAATTCGCCGTTGTATGGCGTCGAAGAACTCGGGTGGTTTCTTTCCACTCACGTTCTCACCCGCTATGTAAAAGTCACCTTCTTTTCCGGCATGTCTCTCGTGCCTGTCCCGCCTGGAGGCACGGAGAAAAGCGGTCAAGCACGATGGATTGATCTTTACGAAGACAGCGAGTGGGACGAGGAACTCATGATATCTTGGATTCGCCAAGCGGCATCGATTCAGGGATGGGTTATATGAACGCTTTACGCTTGAGCGAAGAATGGGTAGCCAATTGCCGCACATCCAAAATTTCGGCCGTTGCAGCTCTGCAAGTTACGGCTTTTTGCAAGTGCATTGGCCGGATTTGATGGCGGCGGGACTGCATTCGCATTGATCGCAACCTTTGCACTTGTCGGATCCACAGCAGGTTTTGGGAGTTCCCACGCCGGCGCTGACACCTACACTGCATGAGCAAACGAGAAAGGAAGCGGCGGAGCAGAGTAGTAGTATTTGTTTTTTCATAACGCTAAATTTCTAACAAATTCGATGGTAGCGTCAAGGATCATCTAGGTTTGGCTGATAGAAAGTGACGGGTTGCATCATGCGCTGCGGAATCAAGAAGCGAAGAATTCCGGCGCGACTGGGGGGGGGGACTTCGATCAATGCTATAGCACCTTTTCGCATTTCGACGGCACCGCCTTCTCCATTGGTTACCCAGGCAATGAAAGAAGAAAAGTCGGGCTCGTGACCGACCAAGCACACGCGTTTGAATTCGGAGAAGGCTGCCAATTCGCGCAAGGCGAGATCCGGGTGCATGCCGATAGTTAGCCACGACTGAACCACAGGACCGGGAAGGTGCGCCGCAACGCTGAAAACTTCGGCCGTTTGTTTGGCTCGTAATAGTGGACTTGTGAGAATGATTTCCGGCAACTGGCCTGCCATGCGTAGGTATGCTCCGGCCCGGCGTGCTTGCTCGACTCCCTTAGAAACTAGTGCGCGTTCGGAATCCCCATGGGGGTGTCCGTGCGGTTCCGCTTTGCCGTGTCGCAGTAAAATGAGTTCCATGAAGATAAAATTACATGGTCATACCGCCATCGACAGCGAGCACTTGACCGGTGATGTAGCGGGCCTCGGTGCTGGCGAGGAAAAGCACCGCGTGGGCGATGTCGGCAGGATTGCCAAAGGTCGAGAGTGGGATTTTTGCCATGACTTGCTCACGCACGGCTTCGGGAAGTTCCCCTGTCATGTCGGTGGTGATGAAGCCCGGGGCGACGGCATTACAAGTGACGGCGCGTCCGGAGAGTTCGCGAGCCACGGCTTTGGTGAAACCAATCAGTCCTGCTTTGCTCGCGGAGTAGTTTGCTTGACCGGCATTGCCAATAATTCCGATGACCGATGCGATGTTAATGATGCGTGGATCGGGTGCTTTCATGAGTGTGCGCATGAAGGCTTTGACGGTGTTGAATGCGCCTTTCAAATTGGTGTCCAGCACCGTGTCCCAGTCTTCTTCTTTCATGCGCATCAATAAGCCATCGCGAGTGACGCCGGCGTTGTTGACGAGGATGTTGATGTGCCCGAAGTCAGCTACGATTTTTTTGCCCAGCTCTTGCACGGCTTCGTGATCGGCAACATCGACGGCATAGGCTATGGCGCTACCTGGGAAGCGGGCATTGAGTTCATCAGCGACGGCACCACAGCTAGACGCACTGCGGCTTACCACGGCGACTTTGGCACCTTGTTCAACAAATGCGGTGGCGATAGCTTGACCGATGCCTCGGCCTCCGCCAGTAACGACTGCAATTTTTCCTTCAAATTGTGGCATGCAGGAATTTGACCATTTTTGGTAACATCGTCAAAACATTCCTTTGGTATCTTGGGTTTGAAGCAGTTGGTCGAATGTGCATTTATTTGCGCAACACAACAGGCGCGCTGGTATTGCCGAATCGATTCACGGTGGTAAGGGCTACGGCATCCACGGGTGGCAGCACGATGCCACCGCTGTTCGATGGGGCGACGCGGATCGTGTACCATTGTTGGGCGCGGCGCACTTGCACGACGACTTTATTGGTGGTGGCATCGCTAATTTGCCAGCGGACGGTGACTTTTCCGCCTTCGGCTTGCGCGGTGACTCGGGGGGGGAGTGGCACGGCCTTGCTCAGCCATGGCATGGGCGGCACAAGTGCAGGTGCGGTATAGCGGGTCTTCAACTGCTCGTTGATGTTATCGCGATTTTGCATAATGGCCTTTACGCTCCAATGAATGTGACCGGCGTGGTTGCTGCCAATGCTGCGACTGAGTTGCACTTGATTGATGATTTCCGTGGCCTTGCGCGTCGGGTCTTCGGTGCTGCCGATGCGTGAAGATGCGATACCCGGCCACACAGGACGCGAGCCTTGTTGACGCCACCACTCTAAAAGGAGCGTGTAGCTTTGTGGTCCTTCGATGCGCCAATAGAGTTGCGGCGCGAGGTAATCGCACCAGCCGTTTTGCAACCACTTACGGGCATCACAGGCGAGATCTTCGAAGGCATCGAGTTGGGCGGTGGTGCCAGCAGGAACGCCGGGTTTCCAAATGCCGAAGGGACTGATGCCGACGCGTGCCCAAGGTTTGATGCGTTTCACTTGGGTGTAAAGTTCAGCCATGAAGGCATCGATGATTTGACGCCGCGCATCATTGCTGAGGCCGTCAGTGAAGCGTTTTCCCTTTTGCGGATACGGGTAAAAGTAATCATCGAGGTGGAGGCCATCGACATCATAGCGACGCAGCACATCGAGCATCGCCGTGAGGGCGCGCTGGCGAGACTCTGGCAGTGCAGGATTGCACCAGATGAGGTTTTCGTAGCGTTTCGTGAGTTGTGGGGCGCTGCGGGTGATGTGATTGGCGGAGGTGGTGGCATTCGCATTCGATAAAGCGCGAAACGGATTGAACCAAGCATGCACCTCGATGCCGCGCTGATGGGCCTCGCGGATGGTGAATTCCAGTGGGTCGTAGCCGGGGGATTTTCCCATCGTGCCAGTAAGCCACGGCGACCATGGTTCGTTCGGCGAAGCATACACGGCATCGCATTGCGGGCGCACTTGGAAGATCAGGGCGTTGAGGTTCAGCGACACCATGCGGTCCAGAATCGCGCGCATTTCTGACTGCTGCTCTGCGGCACTGAGTTTACTGGAACTCGGCCAGTCGATATTATAAATCACCGCCGCCCAAGTGCCGCGAAATTCCCGTGCGATGGGCGGAACTTGCTCGCGCGATGGTGCAAATCCCTGTCCCTGAGCAAAGGCGGTAAGAAAGCAGACAATGAGGAAAATGCGTGGCATGACTAGCTGTAGGTAGCACGCTTCGGAGCACTGCGCAAAGTGAAAAGGAATACGGCAGATAAAGCCATTTTCAGAAAACTCACCCCGCGCGGTTTTTAGGCGTGACTCAGGGGCGCGGGGGTGGCACAAGCGTTTCGCCGCGAGGCACTGAACGCAATGTCGGGAAAATTGACTTATCAACAAGCAGGGGTCGATACGCGGAAAGCCGCGGCGATTGTCGGGGACATCAAGAGCCATGTGAAGCGCACGCAAAAAGAGCGCCAACTGCTGGGGGCGTTCGGATTGTTTGCCGCTTGCTATGATCTCAGTTCATATAAAGCGCCTGTAATCATGACCGGCTGCGACGGTGTCGGCACCAAGATCGATCTTTTGTTAGAGCGCGGCATGTATGAAACCGCTGGAAAAGACCTCGTCGCGATGAACGTGAACGACATCCTGACCACTGGTGGCGACCCGCTGATGTTTCTCGACTATATCGGCATCCCCGCGCTCGATGGTGAAAAAATCGAGCGTCTCATCGCTGGCATGGCAGATTATTTGGAAAGCTGCGGTTGCATTCTCGCCGGTGGTGAAACAGCGGAAATGCCGGGCATCGTCCCCGAGGGCGTGATCGAACTTTCCGGTTTCTGCATCGGCTGCGCCGAGAAAAGCGATTTGATCGATCCCACTACTGTCGCCGCTGGCGATGTATTGGTGGGTTATGCGTCCGACAGCATTCATGCGAACGGTTGGAGTCTCGTGCGGCGCGTATTGCGCGAGCAACCCGACCTCGCTACCGAAGAAGAATTGCAACAGTGGCTCAAGCCCACGCGCCTCTACCACGATGTCACCCGCGCACTGAAGGCGGCGGGCGCGAAGCCACGCGCGATGGCCCACATCACCGGCGGTGGATTGCCCGAAAACTTGGAGCGTTTGTTCCAAGGTCTCGGTGCCGACCTGACCATCCCCGCGTGGGATCTGCCGGGCATTCACAAGCTTTACGAATTCATCGACGCGGAAGATCGTTTCCACACCCTCAACATGGGCATCGGATGGGTGGCGATTGTCGCCCCGGAAGATGCAGAAAAAGCCTGCGCCGCCGGTCCTGGTGGCATAGTGCTAGGCACCATGCGCGCGGGTGACGGCGTCCACGTGAAGGTCGCTGGTGAGTGATGGTCTAAGTTGGTTAACCCAAAGTTTTCATGAGTGATTTTTTGACACACGAGTGCGGAATTGCCGCGGTGCGACTGCGCAAGCCGTTGGAGTATTTTCACGACCGTTACGGCACTTGTTTGTGGGGTTTCCAAAAGCTCTTCCTACTCATGGAAAAGCAGCACAACCGTGGCCACGACGGTGTCGGCATCGGCTGCGCCAAGCTCAACATGCCACTCGGCGCGCCCTATATTTTCCGTCGTCGCGATGCGGAAAAGGATTCGCTCGCTAGCTTGTTCCGCGATGAGATCAAGTGGTTCAATAAACTCGCTCGCAAAGATAAACTCGACCCGAAAGTCCCCTCGAGTGTGAAGGAAAACTTCGACTTCGGTGGCGAAATTCTCATCGGTCACCTGCGCTACGGCACCTCGGGAGAATTCGATTCCGGCTCCTGCCATCCCTACCTGCGCCGCAGCAACTGGCCGACGCGCACCCTCATGGTGATGGGGAATTTTAACATGACCAATACCGGCGAACTGAACCGCAAGCTCATCGAGCGCGGCCAGCATCCGGTCTTCGGCACGGACACGCAAACGGTGCTCGAAGAAATCGGTTTCCACCTCGATGAGGCACACACGGATTTGTATCGTCGCCTCCGCGATGAGGGCGGCGATGGCCATGATATCCCTGATAAAATTTCCGAAATGCTCGACGTCGAAAACATTGTGCAGATCAGCGCCCAAGCGTGGGATGGTGGTTACGCGATCGTCGGCGTCGTCGGCAATGGCGACATGTTTGTCATGCGCGACCCACACGGCATTCGTCCCTGTCACATGTTGCTGAACGAAGAAGTCATCGCCTTCGCCTCCGAGCGCGTGCCGCTCATGACCGTATTCGAGGCCAGCGCCACCGAAGTCCGCGCCCTCGAGCCCGGTTCCCTCGTCGTCATCAAGGCCGATGGCACCATTCGCGAAAGCAAGTTCGCCACCGGCGCGAAGCCCTCGCCTTGTTCGTTTGAAAAAATTTATTTCTCCCGCGGCAACGATCCCTCCATCTATCGCGAACGCAAAGCGATGGGCGCGGCCTTGGTCGATCAGATCGTCAAAAGCATCGATCACACGTTCGACAACACCGTCTTCTCCTTCATCCCGAACACTGCAGAAACGGCCTACTACGGCATGATGGATGGACTGCGCATGTATCGCCGACAACAAGTGCGTTCGGAAATTCTGTTAGGTCTTGCGGAGGGAACTCTCACGCCCGAGAAAGTCGATTCCTTGATCCTGAAAAATTGGCCCTGTGGCGAAAAAATCGCGCACAAGGACATCAAGATGCGCACTTTCATCACCCAGGAAAAAGGCCGCGAACAATTGGTCTCGCACGTCTATGACATCACCTACGGCGTCGTGAAAGAGAACGATATCCTCGTCGTGATCGATGACTCCATCGTGCGCGGCACGACATTGAAAAAATCGATTCTCAAAATCCTCGCCCGTACCAATCCGAAAAAGATTGTCGTCTGTTCCACTGCGCCGCAAATCCGCTATCCCGATTGCTACGGCATCGATATGTCAGAGATGGGCAAGTTCATTGCCTTCCAAGCCGCCGTTGCATTGCATCGTCGTGCGGGTCGTCAGCATCTGCTCGATGAAGTGGCAAACGAGTGCCGTGAAGAATTAGCCAAACCACCCGCCGAGGTGAAGAATGCTGTGAAGCGCGTGTATGAAGCGTTCACTCACGAAGAAGTGTCAGCCGAGATCAGTAAAATGGTCTATCCCGAAGACATGAACTGGAGTGGCGATGTAGAAATTCTTTTCCAAACCATCGAGAACCTGCACGCCTCCATCAAAGGCCCCTGCGGCGACTGGTACTTCACTGGCGACTACCCCACCCCCGGCGGCTACGCCACCGTAAACTCTGCCTACCTCCGTTGGTTCGAAGGCATGAGCGGACGCGGCTACGAGCTGCCCTTGTAAAGCCGAAGGCCTTGGACTGCGGTGAGCATCACCGCTTTCCTTACTTCATCAAGCGGCTAACAGGTCTATCGTTGTTACCATGTTCAATGACCGATCGAAAAGCTGTGATTCCCACAGCAGTTCAAGGCGGCTGCGCCGTTGAAATTCATTTTTCTACTCTGCGCTTCGGAGCCGTGAGAAATCCGATCACCATCCACAGCCAGCCGATGAGAAAAATCAAAACTGGCACGCCAATCATCCAAGCCGCAGTCACGTAATGATCATCTGACGGTTTGCCCGTCGGGCTACCAATCCCGGAACCTAGGATCATGCTGCCTGAATACAAGAAACCATAAATGATTCCCGCGATGCCAAATATTTGCATCAGCAGGGGGATGAATCGAATCAAAACAGTGAGCATATTTGATGTTTTTCCCGCTTTTAAAAGCCATCACTTCCGCGCGATCGCCACAAGAATGGCTTTCTGCGCATGGAGGCGGTTTTCGGCTTGTTGGAAGATGACGCTGGCATGATTTTCTAACACTTCTTCGGTGATCTCCTTGCCGCGATAGGCGGGTAGGCAATGCAGCACGATGTGGTCGGGCGCGGCGTGGGCAAGCAGTTCGGCATTCACTTGGAAGGGGCCGAAGGCTAGTTCTTTGTCTTTTTGATCTTCTTGACCCATCGAGAGCCAGACATCGGTATTGATGACGTGGGCACCGCGTGCGGCGGCGATGGGATCGTGGGTGATGGTGACATTCGGTGCGTTGAGTTTTTGCAAAAAGGCATCACTCGGTTGGTAATCAGCGGGACAAGCGACGGCCAACTCGAAGCCGAGATGTTTCGCTGCCCACATCCAGGAGATGGTCATGTTCGAGAAGCCATCGCCGATGAATGCGATTTTTTTTCCCGCCCAGCCGCCGAGAAATTCCTGCACCGTGAGGAGATCGGCGAGGATTTGGCAGGGATGCTCTTCGTCGGTGAGCGCGTTGATCACAGGGATGCCGGAGAGTTGCGCGAAATCAACAACATCCTTTTGATCAAAGGTGCGAATGACGATGCCGTGAACCATGCGACCGAGCACACGGGCTGTATCTTGGATCGGCTCGCCGCGACCGAGTTGGATGTCGTTTTTCGAGAGAAACATCGGGAAGCCGCCGAGCTCACGGATACCGACCTCGAACGAAACGCGGGTGCGTGTCGAGGACTTGGTGAAAATCATCGCCCATGTCTGGCCGGTAAGCGGCGTTTCATGAGAACCGCGCTGGGCCTTGAGGCGCGTGGCATCGGCGAGCAGGTGCTCGATGGTGGCAGCGTCCAGTTCTTCGATGGAGAGGAGGTGTTGCATGGCGTTAGTGGGGTAATGAGGAAACAGTGTCGTGCAAGAGGCGGAGAGCGTCTTCGATTTCTTCGCGGCTGACGGTGAGCGGCGGAAGAAAACGAATCACATCAGGACCCGCGGGTACGGTGAGGAGTCCGCGCTCCATGAGTTGCGCGACGATGACTTGCGCCGGTGTTTTTCCTTCGACGGCAGGGATGAGTGCGGCATCTAACGAGAAACCTAACAATAATCCAAGTCCGCGAAGGCCAGTGATGGTGGGAGTTTGCCACGTAGCAAATTGCTCGCGAATGTAAGCCTCCATGGCAAGGGCGTGGTCGCCAAGTTGCTCGCGCTCGATGACTTCGAGCACGGCAAGTGATGCCGCGCAAGCGAGAGGATTGCCGCCGTAAGTGGAGCCGTGCGAGCCGGGATTCATGAGCGAGCTGAGAGACTTTGCATCATCAATCATGCGGTCCGAAACCCAGAACGCGCCGATGGGAAAACCACCGCCCATACCCTTGGCCCAGGAAATGCCATCGGGCTCAATCTCGGGGCACAGTGCGCGCCATGCCATCGCGTGACCACAACGAGCGAAGCCCGCTTGCACTTCATCGAAAAACAACAACAAGTCGTGTTTTTTCGCCAAGGCCGCGGCACCGCGCATGAACTCGGCACTCGCGATGTGGACGCCGCCTTCGCCTTGCACCGGCTCTAACAGAATCGCCGCCGTGATAGGAGAAATGGCAGCTTCCAGTGCCGCCAGATCATTGAAAGGGCAATAGCGAAATCCGGGTAACAGCGGATCAAAACCCTCGTGGATTTTTTTCTGCGCCGTGGCAGCCATGGAGCCGAGTGTGCGACCGTGGAACGATTGTGTGAAGGTGATCACTTCGTAGCGAGCTTCGCCGTTAGCTTGTGGGCGAGCGTGGCCGAAACGACGGGCGGTTTTGATAAGGCCATCATTGGCCTCCGCGCCGGAGTTCGAGAAAAAGACTTTGCCCGGGAGTTTGACGTGATTTTCCACAATCACGCGTGCCAGTTCTGCTTGTTGCGGAATTTGGTAAAGGTTCGAGCAATGCATCAAGGTCGCGGCCTGATTTTGGATCGCGGCGGTGAGGGCGGGGTGGCAGTGACCGATGGAACACACGGCGATGCCGGTGCAGAAATCGAGGTATCGTTTGCCGGCATCATCCCATAGATACGAGCCTTGACCCTTGACAGGGACAAGCGGAAAACGACCGTAGGTCGGCAATACGTATTGAGAAAAATCAGCGGCGGTGTTCATCGGGGAAAGGGGATGGTAGCGGATTTCCTCGGGCAATGCAAGATTGCGATTGGAAAGTTTTCGTGACTTCGGCTATGGCTCATTCATGCAGAAAAAAGCTTTGTTTGTTTTTGGTCATGGGGTTGAAGAATTGGAACTCATCGCTCCCGCCGATATGTTGCGTCGAGCAGGGTTGGAGGTGAGTTTTGCCTCCACGGAAGAAATGCGACTGGTGAACACGCGCGGGGGTTTTGTCATTCAGGCGGATCAAAGCTTTGCGGACATCGATGCGTCGAATGTCGATCTGCTGGTGCTTCCTGGCGGTCCTGGCGTAATGGCGCTGCGACAGCGGGCCGACTTGTTGGGTTTTCTGCGCGAGTATAATTTTACCGGGAAACCACTGGGCGCGATCTGTGCCGCGCCTTTATTGTTGCAGGATGCTGGTTTGTTAGACGGTAAAGATTTCACGTGTCATGATAGTTGTTGGGCCGAACTGACAAGCGCTCTGCAAACCGAAAAAGTGATCATCGATGGCGCGTTGATCACTTCCCAAGGTGCGGGCACTGCGCTCGACTTCGGGCTCGCTCTAGTCGAGGTGATGAGCGGCGAAACAGTGCGTGAGCAAATTGCTCGCGCGATTATGGCGTAGGCACGGCAGGCTCCGCAGACACTTCTTTTTCCACGCTCTTCAGCAATTGGAATAAATCGCTATTCGTTGTGAAAATCGCAGTCGTCTCTTGATCTATCGTTTTTTCATACGTATCGAGTGTTTTCAGAAACTGATAGAAGTCCGGGGCCTTTGCACTGCTGTTGTAGGCTGTGGCATAAATCTGCGTGGCTTCGGCATCGGCTTTGCCCTTGATTTCTTGCTCCTGGCGATAGGCTTTGGATTGAATTTCTAACAATTCTTTTTCTGTTAAGCCTTTGATTTTCGCGGCCTCGCCCTCACCTTCCGAAATGTATTTCGAAGCGATTTGCTGACGCTCGGTGCGCATGCGGTCGTAGATTTTGTCGATCACGCCAGCCTTGTAGTTGATGCGCTTGAAGCGCACATCGATGAGGTCGATGCCCCAGAGTTTTGCTTTGCTCTTGGCTGCAGCGAGGATTTCCTGATCGAGCGCGTGGCGACCATAGCGAATGGTCGGCAGCGTGGCGGGGATGCCGGTCTCGACCAAGTCATCGGGCAGAGTTGCGATACGCGCTTTGTCGGTTCGGATTACTTCAATCAAATCATGTTTGGCAATGACACTACGGGTGGCACCACCGATGGCGTCATCGAGTCGTGAGAGGGCCGTGCGTGTGTCGCGCAAGCTCTCGAAGTATTTTTTCGGATCAGAAATACGCCAGCGCGCGAAGTTATCGACTGTGATGTAGAGCTTGTCGCGTGTGGGCATTTCAGTAGCAGGACCGTCCCATTCCATTACACGTTTTTCGATGCGATTGACGGTTTGGATAAAAGGCTTTTTGAAATGGAGACCAGCTTCTTTGACATTCGGGTCGCTGTTGATGGGGGTGCCCACCGGTTTTCCGAATTCGGTGATGATGACTTGTTCGGTTTCATCGATCACATAGGCGCTGCTAGAGAGCACGATGATGGCGATAAAACCAGCGAACAAGATAGCGGGAAAAGAGAGTTTGTTCATAAAAAATTAGCGTTTGGGAGTGGGGGATTGTTGCAGATTCATGAGCGGCAGGAACTGCTTGGCGTCTTCATCGATGATGATCTTGCTGCCCATTTTTGGCAGGACGGTGTTCATGGTTTCGAGATAGAGACGTTGTTTCGTAACGAGCGGCGCTTTTTCATATTGCACCAGCAACTGGCTGAAACGCGCGACATCACCTTGCGCTTCGTTCGTGCGTTGGAGCGCGTAACCCTCTGCGGAAGAGATCATTTGCTGGGCTAGTCCGCTGGCCTTGGGGATGACTTTGTTTCTCTCGCCATTGGCGATGTTGATGCGCTCTTCCCGTTCTTGTTGGGCGCGGTTGACTTCATCGAACGAGTTCTGCACGGCACGCGGTGGGTGGACGTTTTTCAACTGAATCTGCTCAACGCGGATGCCCATATTGAACTGCTCCATGGTCGTTTGTAATTTTTTCAAGCAATCGATTTCGATTTCGCTACGGCCATAGGTGAGGACTTCATCGATGGTGCGATCGCCCACGACTTCATTCATCGAGCTCTCGGAAATATCGCGCAGGGTGGCCTCGGGCTCATGCACGTGGAACAGGTATTGCACCGGATCGGAAATCCCGTATTGCACGACCCACTCAACCTCAGCGGCGTTCAAATCTCCTGTCACCATATTGCGTTCAAGGTCAGGTTGTTGACTGCCCTGATATTCATTGGTGGCACCGCGAGTTGCGAAACCAAATTCCACTTTTAATTGGCGTAGTGTGGGTACGACAGTGACCTTATCGACGCCGAAGGGGATTTTAAAATGCAGTCCCGGCGGGGCGGTTTGCGAGTATTTTCCGAAGCGCTGCACAACGGCAACCGACTCGGCATTCACCGTGTAAAAGCAGGTGAAAGCACCGATCAACAAAAGAATGAATATTGGAATGTAGAGCAGCTTTTTCAAAGAAAAAGAGCGCATGGCTTTAGCACCACCATCAGGGAAGACATCGAAAACTCGTTTCATCGGGCGCATCCTAATAGCGCATCAAACACTAGCAAGTGGAAACCAAGCCTCATTTTCCATCATACGCAAAAAGGCCGGAGAACGCGTCTCCGGCCTTGAGTAAGAAATCAATTTGAATCAGTCACCGAATCGACGGAAGGGATTTTTTTTGTCCGAGTCCCGATCATTGCTTTGCGAATTACGGTCGTTATCGCGGCGCGATGGTTGTGGTGTGGGTGGGGTGAAGTTCTGACGCTGCGGTTCATTGCGCTGCACGTCGGGCTGACGGGAATTGCGATCCATGCCATTAAACAATCCGCCGCTGGTGGGGCGAGGTTGGATGGAAGGTGTTTCACGCACGTAGTTTTGTGGTTGTGGTCGTGAAGAACTGCTGTTCCATGACGATGATTGCGGACGAGGCGCCGAATTGTAGGAACCACGCGAAGGGGGCGTGCTCTGGTAGCGCGAGTCAGGTCGTTGACGGTTGTCGTCACTTCTCCAATTGGAATGATCGGAATTTCCGCTGCGATGGTTGTTGTAGCTGGATTGTTTTTGCAAATTCGAGCGTTCCGAGGAATTCATCCACGAGGAAGAGCCTGAGGTGCTAACATTGCGCGACCAATGGTGGTTGGCAGAGCGGTAATAATTGATACGGTTGTCGCAATCCGACAATGTATGCGAGCGAACACTGCGTGGAGGCGGGCAGTAGCCACGGCCGGACCAGTTGTAGGGGTGAGGGCATCCGCGAACGGCTATAGGACGATAGCCGACAGGGTAATAGCCGTAGCGATACGGGTCGTAGTAACGCGAACTGTAACGATCGTAATAGCAATAGCGATATGGATCGTACGACCAACGAGGGTCGCCAGTACTAACAAAAACGGAGGAACTGTATCCGCTTCCATAGGAACTTACGCCATAACTCGCAGATCCACCATAACTTCCACCGCCTCCGTAACTCGGGTCGTAGTAACATGAACTGGCTAGCAGGCCGATACCAGCGGTGGCGAACAAAAGATATTTTTTCATAGCAAGCGTGTGACGAGACTGAAGATGATTTATTCAAAAAGGAAAAAACAATCTTGTCGCTTTGCGTAATTGACAGCGAGGCCTGCATTGGATTGGATTGCGGCACACAAATTTATGACGACAAAAAATATGATTCTGGTTACCGGTGGTGCAGGCTACATTGGCTCACACACGGTGCGTTTACTTGCCGCACAGGGGCTTCGGATTGTCGTGCTCGACAACATGGTCTATGGCCATGAAGAGGCGATTGTGGATGATGCGGTGCAACTTGTTCGCGGCGATATTGGTGACCATACGTTGCTGCGCAGCTTGTTCGAAGAGCATAAATTTTCTGCCGTGGTGCATTTTGCCGCATTTGCCTATGTGGGGGAATCAGTTACGAACCCATTGAAATACTATCGCAACAATACATCCGCTCCCCTGGCCTTGCTGGAAATCATGCAAGAGTTTGGTTGCCGACAGTTTGTGTTTTCCTCGACTTGCGCGACATATGGCGTGCCGACGACCATCCCGATTACGGAAGAAACCGTGCAGTCACCCATCAATCCCTACGGTCGCAGCAAGCTAATGCTCGAATGGATTTTGGCCGACTGCGAAACCGCTTGGGGCCTGCGATCGACTTGTTTGCGCTATTTCAATGCAAGCGGTTGTTCGGCTGATGGCGTCATCGGCGAAGATCACAATCCGGAAACTCACTTGATTCCACGCGTGCTGATGGCATTGACGGGCGAAGCAGGTCCGGTAGAAGTTTTTGGCACAGATTATCCTACACCTGATGGCACCTGCATCCGCGATTACATCCATGTTGAAGACCTCGCGGCGGCACATGCACGTGCGCTGGACCATTTAGCAGAAGGTGGCGAGTCGCTGCGGGTCAACCTCGGTACGGGCATCGGAATATCCGTGAAAGAGATCATTGCTGCTGTGGAAAAAGTGACAGGAAAGACTGTTCCTGTGGTGATGGGACCTCGTCGTGCAGGCGATCCTGCTCAGTTGGTGGCAGATCCCTCATTGGCGTGGCGGCGTCTGCAATGGCGAGCGAAACACACGAACATTGAGGAAACTGTGAAATCCGCTTGGCAGTGGATGAATGGCCCACGAAATGGTCGCTATAACTCGTGACAAATTCCGCCATCAAGTAATTGCGATGTAATCACAAATTTTTATTGCGTAATCCCGAACATTTGCTACTTTCATTCTCGTAACCCACCTCCTGTATGAAAAAACCACCTTTCCACAATACGGGTCACTCTTACAATCAACGCGGCTTCAGTTTGGTCGAATTGCTTGTAGTGATTGTGATCATGACCATCCTGATGACCATGGGTGCAATGGGAATTCGCAATTTGACAGGTGGTAAAGGGACGTCAACCGCGATTGCCAATGCCGAAGCCGTTTTTGCCGAGGCTCGTGCCACCGCTTTAGGCCGCAGCGCTGGTGCGCGGGTGTTGATCGATGTAAAAAACATCAACGACCAAAGCAACTACCTCCGCCGCATCGTAATCGCAGCGCAAGATATTGACCCAAACACAGGGCAGCCTACGAATTCTTGGAGTCTTACCAGTCGCGGTTATACGCTGCCCGACGGCACATTTTACAGTGTCGACCTCAGCAAAAAAGACGGTGCGGGCAGTTCCAAAATGCAGCCCGAATCCGTCACGCTCTCTAAAAGCGCTGATAGTGGTCAGTATGTGGTTTACGAGTTCAACGGTCAGGGCATTTGCACGACTCCGGGCGCTACATTTGTGATCGGTTCAGGCTCCCGCCCCAAAGGTTCCGCTCCAATCGTGACCGGATCCGCCAAACGCGACTTTGCCGCCTTCGCAATTTGGGGTAATGGCGAGACATCTACCTTTCGCAATCCTACGCAAATCGGCGATTTGAGTAGCATTAAAAACTTCTAACGATTCACGCGAACGTCTTTTATGAAAAAACTCCTACCCAAAAAAGTCGCTGGTTTCACATTGATGGAAACCGTCATTGCCATCGGTGTGCTGGTGGTAATGCTGACTGCATTCATGGCTGTCTTTGGCCCGGCGACACGTGGTATTCGTCGCTCCATCAACGTGCAGGAGGCGGATCGCCTGACCAGCACTCTGGAAAAAGAATTGTCCACCAATCGTCCGACAGCTACAGGCGCTGAAGACATCACAGCGTTTCACAAAGCATACAATTGGATTCTCAGCTCGCATCAGAGTGCCGATGTAGTCTTCGCGTATCAATATCGCGGTAATCCTAACCAACTGCGTCGTGATGGTACGATGGAGCCGTATGTGACCAAAGGAGGCCAGGCTGGTAAGGATTTTGTGGTGCAGCCGATGTTCCGTCGTCGCAGTGATACCGAATTCATCAACGACCTGAAGGCACTGGAAGGACGGGTGTTTTTTGTAAAAATGACCCAATTGGTATTCGATGGTACGAATGGTCTGAAAATTGGAGAATCCGGTAAAATCACACCACCCACGGGATCTACGCCGCTTGCAGGCACTGGTGCCGATTCATTTCCAGAGGCAGTGATTCCTTTTACCGCTGAATTCTTCGAAATCCAGACTACGGATCCTAATTTCCTCAAAACAGGCGGAAAGTTTGACGTCGCCAAATATACCAAGCCGATGTTCACCCGCAATCTTGCGGTGCGTCGATAACCGATTTTTCAAAACCCTTTTTTTATGAAATCTCACTCTCACAAACGTTCTCAAAAAGGTTTTACCCTCATCGAGCTGATGGTGGCTATGGGCATTGCGATCATCATTATGGGCATGCTGGTTGGCATTACTAATGTGGCGATGGGAGCATGGCAGCGGAGTCGTGCGGAAGTGCGGGCGTCCCGTCAGGCGAAGTCGATGCTTGATGTGATGGCAAAGGATTTGGAAAGTTTAGTGATTCGCTCCGGCAATATCAATGAATGGATATACGCCAAAACGGAAACCACCATGCCCGGCAATGCCAACGATCGCAGCACCAATGCCGCGGAGTTTATTTTCTTTTCCGCGGCAACTGATCGATACAATGGTGGTGCGGGAACAGCGGCAGACAAGGGCGGAGACGTATGCACCGTATCCTACAAGCTCGCCTACCAAGATCCATTGGAAGGCTTGGACAACACGAACTCGACTTTCGTATTTTATCGTCAACTCGTCGATCCGAAGCCTACCTTCGATACCCTTTTGGGTAAACCCGATCTCAAAGCAGCTTTCACAGCTACGGCAGGAAATGATAAGTATGAAACTCGTATCACCGCCGGTTCGAATAGCGAAGATGCAAAATACAGCTTTATATGTGAAAACATTTACCAATACTCGATCACTTTTCGCGTCGATGTGACAACGGTCACCGGAACTACTACACTGGTGAAACCTGTACGCGTTACGTTGGGAGAAAACTCTACGGCAAGCACACTGCGAGTCTACGGCGATCGAATTGATACCGACGCTGCGGTTGCTGCCGGTGGGCTCACGGCGACTAACGCTGAAATCAAAACGGGCAAAGTGACGGGAGCCGAGATCAGTATCACCGTTCTCTCCGACTTCGGATTAAACCAGATGAAGTCGCGCAAATTTGCTGACGCGGAAGCGAAAGCCAAGTTTCTTGCAGAACACTCTTACGAGTTCTCCAAGTCAGTCGATTTGCCGGGGATGTGATTTTTAATGCTACGCAATTACTCCGAGGTTTTTGCCGACTTTGACAAAGGCATCGATCGCGGTATCGAGTTGTTCACGATTGTGCGCGGCACTGATTTGTGTGCGAATGCGAGCTTTACCTTGGGGTACGACAGGGAAGAAGAAGCCGATGGCATAGATGCCTTGATCGAGTAATTGACGAGAAAATTCTTGGGCCAAGGTCGCTTCGCCGAGCATCACCGGTGTAATCGGGTGATCTTTACCACTGATGGTGAATCCAGTTTGCTCCATTGCCGTGCGGAAATAGGTCGTGTTTTCTTTTACCTTGTCTGCGAGTTCCGTCGATTCCTCTAACATACGGAATACTTCGAGCGATGCGGCGACGATTACTGGGGCGATACTGTTCGAGAATAGATAGGGGCGGGAGCGCTGACGCAGCAGCTCGATTAGCTCCTTTTTTCCCGAGGTATAGCCCCCGGAAGCACCGCCTAGCGCCTTGCCAAGTGTGCCAGTGGTGAGATCGATCTTGCCAAATAGTCCGCAGTGCTCGTGCGTGCCACGACCACGTGCGCCGAGAAATCCCGTGGCATGGCAGTCATCGAAGTGAACAATCGCATCATATTTTTGGGCGAGTGCGTGGACGTCATCAAGCGA
This sequence comes from Akkermansia muciniphila, assembly GCA_945890645.1. GTDB lineage: Bacteria > Verrucomicrobiota > Verrucomicrobiia > Verrucomicrobiales > Akkermansiaceae > UBA956. The sequence continues at coordinate 18,762 of CAMDCV010000017.1, read as the reverse complement.
GGCGATGATACCATCCATGGAAAAGACGCCATCGGTGGTGATCAGTTTGAGGCGTGCTCCATCGGCGGTCGCTTGTTGCAACTGCTTTTCCAAATCCGCCATGTCATTGTTTGCGTAGCGGTAGCGCTTCGCTTTGCAGAGGCGGACGCCATCGATAATCGATGCATGATTCAGCGAGTCCGAGATTACGGCATCGGCATCGGTGAGCAGTGTTTCGAATAACCCGCCATTTGCATCGAAACAACTGGGATAAAGAATGGTGTCCTCCGTGCCGAGAAAGCGAGTAATCGTATCTTCCAATTCGCAATGGAGAGACTGCGTTCCGCAAATGAAGCGCACCGATGCCATACCAAATCCCCACTTGGCGAGAGATGTTTTTGCCGCTTCGACAATGCGTGGATGATCGGCGAGACCGAGGTAATTGTTGGCGCACATATTGATGACGCTGCGCCCATCCTCAAGGATCACCTGCGAATTTTGCGATGATGCGAGCGGACGTTCCACTTTGTAGAGGCCATCGGCATGAATTTGCGACAAGGTCTCTTGGTAATAGGCTAAGCTGCTAGGACTGATCACAAGCCACTCATACGGTGCAGCCGCGAAAAATCAAAGTCCTTTTTCTGAAACTTGTCTCCGGGATAGGAGCAAATCGCCTATTGAATGGTTACAGAGGTGCCGGTCTTCACCTTGGCATACACGTCTGGCATGGCCTTGTGGTAGCCACGGATGCATCCGTGCGACACCGCATTGCGGCTGCTAGGGATCGGGCCAATGTGATGGCCTACACCGTCCCACGTAAGTCGCATCCAATATTTCATGGGGGCCCCCACAAATTTACCGCCTTCTGGAATTGTATCAGTGAACGCATCACCATCTGAATTCACCACATTCCCTTCCGCATCATAGATTCTGCCGTAGCGGTTAGAGCTTTTATCGACGATTTTTTCTAAAATCACAAAGCGACCTTTCGGTGTCGGGTGAGAGCGACGGCCGCTGGAGATCGGGTAATCCATGACGACTTGCTCGCCGTTCATCAGCATCGCTCGTTGCTTCGCTGTATCCAAAATGATGTGAGAATTGCCAGAATGAGTTTGTGAGTATAGCTCGCTATTTTTGTAAATGCTATACGATTTCGGATAGGAAGGTTCAGCGGTAAAGTGCTCGTAAGTGCCTGGCTTGTGGGGATTGACAAAGGGCTTTTTGCTGACGCCGTTCGCGTCCACGGTATTGTCGTTTTTGCTGCAACTCGTTAGTGCGAGCATCAGAGCCAGTACCGGAGAAAAAATGGATAGCAGTCGTGAAGTCATGCGAACACCTCTCTAGGATAGGAAATGTGGATTGGCAAGTAAAAGTTTGTGTGTTTGGGCGTGGAATAATCGGGTCGGATTGACAGCGGGGAATCCATTTGGTAACCCTTGCTCATGCGTGAATTGATCAAGCGAGTGCTGCGGAGTGAGAAGGAGAGAGATTCAGTGACAATCGCGGGTTGGGTTCGTACCAGAAGGGATTCAAAAGCGTTTTCGTTTTTGGAAATCAATGACGGCACCTGCCTGGCGAACTTGCAAGTGGTGGTGGATGCGGGCATAGCGGGCTACGATCAAGTTGAGCGTATGCTGACGGGAGCATCGGTGGAAATTACAGGCCGTTTGGTACCTTCATTGGGGCAGGGGCAGCAGTGGGAACTGCATGCGGATCGCGTGCGACTCGTGGGGGAAGTGCCCGCTGATTATCCCTTGCAGAAAAAGGGTCACAGTCTGGAATTTCTCCGCAGCATTTCCCATTTGCGTCCTCGCACGAACTTGCATGGGGCCGTGTTTCGGATGCGCAGTCGCATGGCTTTTGCGATCCATCAGTTTTTCCAAGAGCGGGATTTCACGTATGTGCATACACCGATTCTCACCGCGAGTGATTGCGAGGGAGCCGGGGAAATGTTTCGCGTTACGACCTTGCCGCCTGATAAGGCGGCGCAAGACGCGGAGGACTTTTTCGGGAAACGTTCTTATCTAACGGTGAGCGGGCAATTGGAGGGCGAAACATTTGCCTGCGCCTTGTCGAACATCTACACCTTTGGGCCTACGTTCCGCGCGGAAAATTCAAATACCTCACGGCATGCGGCAGAGTTCTGGATGATCGAACCGGAGGTGGCGTTCTGCGATTTACAGGGTGACATGGATTTGGCCGAAGCCTTGGTGCAGTATCTTGTGCGTAATGCGTTAGAAAATAGCGAGGGTGACTTGGCGGTGTTTGAAAAGTTTGTCGATAAAAGTTTACGCGAGCGATTGGAATTCGTGGCAGAGCGTCCGTTCGAGCGTGTAACATACACCGAGGCCGTGGAGTTGTTATTGAAAAGCGGAAAAACATTTCAGTATCCTGTCGCCTATGGACTCAATCTCCAGAGCGAGCACGAGCGTTGGCTGACTGAGGAGCATTTTAAAAAGCCAACCACAGTGTACAACTACCCGAAAGAGATCAAACCGTTCTACATGCGCCTCAACGATGATGAAAAAACCGTAACCGCCATGGACGTGCTCGTGCCAGGTATCGGCGAAATCGTGGGGGGGAGCCAGCGGGAGGAGCGCCTCGACGTACTGTTAGAAAACATGAAACGACATCACCTCAATCCAGAAGACTACTGGTGGTACGTTGATTTGCGTCGTTACGGTAGCGTTCCTCACGCAGGGTTCGGCATGGGCTTTGAACGCATGCTGATGTTTGCTACAGGCATGAGTAACATCCGTGACGTCATTCCCTTCGCGCGAACCCCGGGGTCTTGCGACTTTTGATTAGTTCTTGATGATTTTCCAACGCATGTGACGGCGATTGACTCCCATCGGGCATGTGGCGGTAATTTGTCCGCTGGCGATCGAGACGACCATACCGCTCGTGTTCCATGTTTGAAGATTATCGGAATATTCGGCGCTATAGATGATGTTGTCTCGCACCGCTGGGAGCGGCATGACAAGGCTCATGGTGTGGGCTACTTCATTGAGACCTAGTGCTCCGAGTGTGCTTGATGTGGTCGGGTTTAACGAAAAAGCGTATTCAACGCCATTCGGTATACCGTCCTTATCAAAATCGTCATTAAATGCTGAACCAACCAACTGCGGGTAAGTATTCTGCACCCAAGCATCAAAGCCGACGACAGTTGGAGCTGTCACAGTAAGGACAAAAGTGCTTGTGTTTGTGAGGGCTCCATCATTTACCGTGAGGGTAATCGTGCTTTGACCTGCAATACCATTGGTAGGGTTGATAGAAATCTTGCGATTACTGCCACTACCCGAGAGAGAAATGGTCTCAGGGGGGGTCAGTGTCAAATTCGTAGAAGAAGCAGAGATAATCAGCGAGTTAGGATTGTGATCAATATCACCGACAGTGAACGAAATCTCGCCTGTGCTGGTGTTTTGATTGATCGAAACATTGCCAATAGAGCTAATGGAAGGCGGGTCATTGACCGAGTTGACTTGCAAGGTAAATGTGGTGGTAGCTGTGGCGTTGATACTCTGGCCGTCATTCACTGTGATGGTAACAGTGGCGGAGCCGAATTGATTGGCGGCAGGTGTGAGGGCAATCGTGCGGTTCAGGCCGGAACCCGCTAATGAGATGCCACTGGGCGGCAGCAAGGTGGTATTGCTAGAGATTGCCGAGACAGTGAGCAAGCCGTTCAATTCTTCTGGATCTCCGATCGTAAATGGAATCGCCGCTGTGGCGCTGTCTTCATTGATTGTTTGCGTGCTGATACTTGTGATGGTCGGCGCACTATTTTGTGAATTGATGGTGATAGCGATCTGAGAACTGGTTTTGGTCTTATTTCCGTCGCTCACAGTCAGTGTGACAGTGACCGGTGTGCCAGTGGTGGTTTGGTTTGCTGCTGGAGTGATGGTGACAGTACGATTGGCACCTGATCCTCCGAGCACGATCTTATTGTTCGGTATTTTTGTGGTGTTGTTCGAGGCCCCAGTCACTGTTAGTGATGTTGCCGCCGTTTCCAAATCACCGACAGTAAAATTAATCGTTGGAAGAGTGGTATTTTGCACCATGATCCGAGGTGAGAACGCTGAAATCGTGGGTGCATCGTTAACAGCGGTGACGGCTGCGGTAAAGCTCCGGACTACTGTGTTATTGCTCGCCTGGCCATCATTCACGGTGACGGTGATGGTGACGGAACCATTGGCGTTCGCAACGGGCGTGTATTGAAGAGAGCCGCTGGCATTCGGGCTGGTGTATACCACCGTTGGATGGGGTATAATGCTCGGATTGCTGGAGGTGGCAGTGATGGTGAGTGTTTGGCTTTCGCTAGGTCCGGCACCGATGCCGCTGAGCGCAACCGTTTGCATGGTTGCGTCCTCAAGAATAGCAGAACGATTCGCAATCGTCGTAAGTGTGGGAGCATCGTTGATCGGGAGAACAGTGAGAACAAACGACCTCTTTGTAATTGTGGTGCCATCACTCACCATGATTTCAATCGTAGCCGTGCCAGATAGGTTGACGACTGGCGCCAGAGTGATGGTGCGGTTGGCCCCGCTGCCCCCGAGAGTGGCGTTGGCCAGTGGCAGCAGCGTAGTATTGAGAGAAGCACGAGTGACCGTCAATGATCCCACCGCTGTCTCAACGTCGCCGATGGTGAACGCAATGGCACCCGTATTGGTGTCTTCATTGATGCTACGATCCGTGATAATAGAGATCGTGGGAGCATCATTGACTGCCGAGACGTTGACCGTGAAGGTGCGTGAAACTGTATTATTGGTGGCCTGACCATCATTGACTGTCACGGTAATGGTGGCAGAGCCCGATTGATTCAACGCTGGTTGGAGTTGTAGAGACCCAGTAGTATTGGGACTGGTGTAGGTGATGGTGGGGTGGGGAATCAGTGTTGTATTGCTGGAGGTCGCGGTGACCGTCAACGCTTGCGTTTCGCCAAAGCCTGCGGTGATGCCTGCAAGCGGAATGATTTGTGCCCCAGCATCTTCTAGAATCGTGAGGGGACTGCTGATTGTATCAAGAGTGGGAGGGACATTCGTGACAACTGCGCTCGTAACGGTTTTCAAGGTACTGGCGGTCATCCATGCGGAAGCGACGCGTGGCTGAAGCCGAAGGTTGTATTGTGTTCCGCTGGTGATGGTCCCGCCCGCTGTGGTTGCGTTAAGTGTGACGGTCGTAGCGTTCGCGGGGTAGTTTGTATAGGTGCGGGCGCTGAGCCAATCGACGTTGGTGAAAGAAACATCATCAATAAATGTACCGGATACGTTCGGAGTACCTGCTTCCGCTAAGAATTCCGACCCTTCTGCTTTGCGGATCAAAAAACGAATGCTTGTCGGAGTGTTAAGGGTCTCAGAGGGTAGAGTAAATGTGAGTATAGCAGAGTATCCGGATTCGGTCACCGAGGTGGAGGAAGAGAGAGGGCTGTTGCCGAATTTTTCCGTCCCGGGAATATCTTTCCACTGACCATCGTTGTTGAGGCTGTATTGCACCACGAACTGCGTGTTGCTGCTCATGTATCCTATGCGGCGGTAGTAACTGATCGACGCAGCGGCCTTCGGCATCAGAGTACGATCCAATTCGATCCATTGCTCAGATTGACTCGGTTCGGTAAAGGCGAGGTTCAGAGCCTTTGAACCGGCTTTGACAAAACCGAAAGTCGAGGCTCTTATCGGATATCCTGTTACTGGACCGGGAATGAGGAGTAATGGTGTGGCATCTTCTCCTCCTTCGACAGTAGTGGTGGGAAGCGGGATGGTTTTGCTGACCTCGAGTCGGTATTCATCTGCAATGCTGACCGGACTGACACTGAACATGCTACTGCCGCCGGGTGGAATAGTGCTCGCGCCCGTGAGGACTGGAGCTTGTAATAAATTTTCTGCATTGAAAAGAGTCACATTGTAGGTGTGGGAACTCGGAACACCTGAAATCCCAATGTTGGCGACGGTTACTTGGTAGGTTGTATCAACGCCGCTTTTGGCAACACCGGGAACCCGCCAGACGATGCCATTATTGCCAAGGCCTTGCGTTCGGTTAATGCTATCGATCGGCTCCGTTACTCCATTTTTTGTGACAGAAATCGTGGCACTCGTAAAATCCGCGCCTGGATAGCTGAGTGACCAGTATTCCGTAGAATTCCGCCATGGCAGGTATCCTGCTGGTGGCCAAGCGACAAATTTAACTTGACCATCAACTAATTCGTCATCGCGTTGCCTGACATAGAGAGAATTTGCAGCGGCAAAGGTATTAGCTACACCAGGTACATCGCCGGTGGCAAAATTGGTGGCGCGGGTGAACAGGATCCAGCGACGGTGACCTGCTGCGGCGTTCTCGGCATCTTCGCGCATGTAAGCTTCGATAACCGGTGGACCATAAATCGCGAGTCCGACATTCCCGAAAAAACTGCCGTTGTGACCTTCCTTTGTATAGCAGTCCCAGCTTGAATTAGGCGTATGCGAAAGGATAAATGTTTTGCTCAACAGCATAGCCGATTGTTGCGCTGCCACTGCTTTGGTGGTGGTCGATGGTGCTGCAGAGGGATCGCTGGCGGTCGCTACGGTGGAATTGGTATTCATCGTGATGTTGGCAGTAATGCCAGCCATCGCACGAAAATAATTGACTCGGCGTCGCACGAGTTCCACGTAGGCCTGCGGCAAGGTGCCGGGGGTGCAAGTCGTATGATTGCCTGTCCAGTTGATGACCGAAGCGTAATTTTCGGAGGCTTTGAAAACGTGTTGATAAAAGGAAATGACATCATTTCGATTGGTCGTATCAACCGTTAGGTCGGTTACGGGCACGGGAGATGCGATGCCGGGACTCCATGCTTTTACCCATGATGTCGTCAGTATAATGCCCAGCACTGTTACATGTTTCCCAACCATACTTATCACATAGCCAAATTCACGACTGAAGTCCAGTTGGAAAAATGAAATTTTTAGTCACACATTGACGCTGACTTTTTTATTCGCTATGGTGCTGCCATGCGCACAGCTGTTTATGCAGGTTCCTTCGATCCTCCCACCAATGGTCACATCTGGATGATCCAACGCGGTTTGGAGTTGTTTGATCGATTGATTGTTGCGATCGGCAATAACCCGCAGAAATCATACAGCTATTCCGTGGAGCAGCGGATGGAGTTCTTGCGAGCCTCAACCCATACGTGCGAGCGTCTGACGATCGCCCATTTTGACAACCGGTATCTCGTCGATTACGCCAAACGCATGAATGCTACTTATATCCTGCGCGGGATTCGGTCGCCTCACGACTATGAATATGAGCGGGTGATGCGACACATTAATTCCGATATGGCACCAGAGATCGATACCGTTTTTCTGATGCCTCCTCGCGATATCGCCGAATTATCATCATCGATGATCAAGAGTCTCATCGGCCCTGCGGGATGGGAAGACATTGTGCGCCGTTACGTGCCAGCTCCCGTGTTCACAGCATTGTGTGAGAGTCGTTGAGCTTTTCGCTTGCGTTTCCACAGCCACCAAATCGGCAACAAGGCAATTGTCGGTGTAAACCATGCCCACAATGGAATCGGAATCGGTGTGACGAAATTCGTCTCGGCAGGTTGTTTCATCGCATCGGCTAGCGCGTAGCTCCAAATGAGCGTATGACCATCGTCTTGCACTTGATGCGCATTTGACTGCGTCGCTTTGGTAGGTAGGTGCATGATGTATTCGAGCTTATACCCTTTCATTTGGTCCTGAGAAGGGCTGAGTAAACCACCGGCGAAGACCTGACTGGGATCGATCCGACGGTGAAAATCCACCGATAGACCGGCGCGTTTCACTTTCACATCACCGAATAGTTTGAGCATCGGTTTGGGCAATGATTCGGCGCCTGTTTTTTCTTTGGAATGCTCGATCAACTTTGACAATTGCAAGACTGAGTCAAAGCGGGCGCGGAGTTTCAAGACTGCCTGCCCTCCTTTGGATTCGACTGCAAAATCGTCCAAATAAACGCCCGGCTCTTGGGCGAAAAAATCTCCGATGAGTTTGCGCAGCTTTACTTCTCCGCCTAACGACGCGATCGCGAAGGCCGGAATCTCATACTCAGCCTCTAATCGACCGCTGCCATTGCTCTCAAACCAAAATTCTTCGCGCCCACCGAGGCACGCCCCGAGAAATAGAAACATGGCCGCTGCCACCATCCGTAAAAAAATCGATTTCATACATGCACTCGTTCTAAGACCCATCGATACTCGGCCGCGAGATGTTCTTCCAGCGGCCGTTGAAGCGCACCAGGCAGAACGCCCCAGGTGTAGGTTTCAATTTCGTAATGAACACAAAAATCCGGTTGTAAATTCCGATAGGCTAACAATTCCGCGGCATGTTCCCTTGTCGAACGAAGGGGCGGCATGGGATCCGCATCGAGGGGAATATGGAAATGCACCCGTGCTTCGTCAGCCTGCGCTGCCAGTCGTGGATCTGCGGTAAAAAAATCGGGTAGGTCAGTGAAGCGCGTAATACTTTGATCCGGCATTTGCAGCAGAACTTGATGCAAGTAGGTAGGTTCATCGAAGCTACGCAATGCCTCTAGGGCTTGTGGATCCCGTGGGTCAAGGGCCAGAGCCGCGGAGAGATGTACTTTGGAAATACGAACGCCCGCTTGGCGAAACGCTTCGAGCGAATTGACACAGTCGTCATACTCCAAGGCGAAGTGGCAGGTATCGTAATTGACCCCAATCCGGCGCTGCACCACGGCTGGGTCTTGCGCGTAGTCCCAAAGTCGATGGAAAAACTCCAAGGTCTCTTGTGTGTTTTCAAAATGCCCGAGCGGTTCGGGTTCTAGACCCAAGTGCAAGTCGCACCCACTCGCTTGCGACATGGCCTCGATCTCTTCCGCGCACTGAATAAGATGGTGGAAGATGAGCGTTTCATTCGCGTGGAATGCTTTGAACGAACCGGGTAAAGTGGAGACCGATCCTTGCTCACCGGGTTGCAAAAACGGCAATAAGATTCGAAACAACTGCAGGGTGTAATCGAGTCGAATGCGCTCGGTCCAATCGGGGCGATAGACATTTTCTTTCACCCGCGTGCCATGAAAAGCGCCAAACGGAAAGCCATTAATCGTGAAGACACAGCAGTCGTTTTGTTTCACCCACTGCACAAAATCCGTTAGATTTGTGCCTTCGAGTAATTCCGCTGCGGCTTTGGCGGAGAGTCGCGGTGCCAGTGGGAAAGGCTTCAACAATTTTGATTCACCATCAAGAATTTCTTTTAACCTTAGCGCATGTGTTTGCAGCGCAGTGAATGTCTCCTGCCAAGTTTCGGCGGGATGGATGTTGGTGCAGTAGGCGAGATACACGCCCCATCCTTGCGCGGGATTGTGTTTTTGCAACTCAAAATCGATTGTGTTTGGTAGCTAGTCTTCTTAATATTTTCCTAAATATAGAATCTCACATCTCCGCATCAGCGAGTTTTACCAACAACTTTTCGAACGAGGGTTCCATCATCTTTTGGAGGCTGCCATTTTCCACCCCTGAGCATCAGGGCATTCTTTTGTAACATTGCGAGACGAAGTAAAGGTGAAATACGACTCAAGGTTCCACCAACTTTTTTTTCACAGGCTCTTGAAAAGCTTCATTCATCGTTTGATAGGCATCTAGTATCATGCCCAGGCATCCATGGCAAGAAGCAGTCGATGCTTGGTGCTGAAACACGCGGCTTGTATTTCCACGTTGGATGCCTTACGTTGCGAATTCACCCGTTTTTACTCTCTTGAATACATTTACTGCACTCGGCGTTCGCGACGATTTATGCCAAGCCCTCACTGAGATGGGCATCGTCACCCCCACATCCATACAAACGCAGGCGATTCCGTTTTTGCTAGAAAAAGATTCTGATCTGATCGCTCAAGCCCAGACGGGTACGGGCAAGACCGCCGCTTTCGGATTGCCCTTGCTCACAAAAATCGATCCCACGACAGCACGCATTCAGGGGCTGGTGATCGCGCCTACTCGTGAGCTCGCGAAGCAAATTGGTAAGCAGCTTTTCCGTTACACGAAATACAGTGCTAAGGTCTTTGTCGAAGTGCTTGCCGGTGGCGATAAAATCGATCGACAAGTCATCGCTTTGCAACGCCCGACCCACATCATCGTCGTCACTCCAGGGCGATTGATCGATTTACTCAAACGCAAAGCCCTCACACTGGAACACGTGCGTCACTTGATCCTCGATGAAGCTGACGAAATGCTCAGCATGGGCTTTCGCAAAGAATTGCAGGTGATTCTGCGCCAGTTACCGCAGCGCCGAACAACGTGGTTATTTTCTGCTACCATCCATGAGGGTATCTCACAACTGATTCGCGAACACATGGCCGCCAATGCACCTGTGTTGAAAGTTGATCGTCGCCACGTCGTCAACCGCCACATTGACCACCAATGTTTGGTCACGACGCGCGATGAAAAGCTCGATCGTATTAGTGAATTTCTCGAAAAGCATACGGAACAACGGGGGTTGATTTTTTGTCGTACCCGCGAAATCGCGATTAAACTCGCGCAACAGTTACATGCGCGCGAATTTGCCGTGGATGTTTTGCATGGCGATCTGATGCAGACTGAACGAGACAAGGTGATGCGTGCCTTTAAAAAAGAGCGAGTGCGCGTTCTCGTAACCACGGATGTATCCGCGCGCGGCATCGATGTGCCCGACTTATCATTTGTGATTCATCATCAGCTACCAGATCAAATCGAATACTACACTCACCGCAGCGGACGGACCGCGCGCGCTGGGAAAACGGGGCTGTCTCTCGCCTTGATCGACCCGCGAGAGCGACACAAAATCCGCGAGATGGAGCAAACCTTGTCGATCGAATTTAGTGAACGACGTTAAGTATCCGAGCGATCCGATGCGTTCCATGTTTTGCCTCGCTCGCGGCGCCACTCGCGAAATGCAGCGGATTGTTCACGCTTGCTGAGTAGACTTCTTTTGCCATCCTCGCGCAAAAACTCTTCATATTCCGAATTCTCCAGTTTTTGCGTTTCACGCTTCTGCACTGCGACTTCTTCGGGGCTGGGTTGCGTTTCTTCCCAAATTCTTTCCAAGCGTCGCAATCGAGCCGAAATCCGCAAGACAATGAGAAACACCACAAAAAGTAGGAGCAACATCAAAGGCAGCAAGACCATCAATACAGTTACGAGCGAGGATTCACCATCGGGCATGCCATGAATCAAGCGAAACACCTTTACCCTTACAATGGAAAAACCGTAAATCTCGATTTTTACACGCAAACCAGCTACTCCGTGCCGCTGTGTTGAACATTAAGGCACTTTTCATGCGCACAAGCGATGCAAGATTCATAAACTTATCTCCGTAACTGACCCATTACTCCATGAAAGCAAAAATTCTACCCATCTCTCTCACTATCATCGTTGGTGCTATCGGCTTTATGGTCGGGCGCAATACGGACAAGGGTTCAGACAAAAACAATCAAATTTCTGCGGGAGGTAGTTCAGCGATGCGTTCTTCGAGTGGTAGCAATCTCTCTTCCTCCAGTGATGTTCGCCGTAGCAGTGCGACGGCAAGAACCGGAACAGATATTGCTTCCTCAATGGACAAAACGAAAACGGATCCTGTCGCCCGTATGCGTGCACTCAGTGAGATTAACGACCCACTTGAACGCGCCCGGCTTTGGCTTCAATTAGTGGACTCGCTCTCTCCTGATCAGTTTCAAGATTTTGTGGCCGCTTTCCGCGCCGATGGAATTCCTTCCGAGCGGATGGGTGATTATTCGATGTTGCTGAGCGCATGGGCTAAAGTGAATCCACAAGAAGCACTCGATTATGCTTCCAAGGCAACGAATAATCCTTTTGCCCGTCAAACAATTTTGGCATCATGGGCCGGTTATGATCCCGATTCCGCAATTTCTTGGGCTAAATCCAATCACACAGGGGAGGGCGCGAATCCGTGGATGGTCGGTGTGATCAAAGGCTTGGCTTTCCAGGATCCCGATCGTGCTTCTTCGCTACTCATGGAAATGCCCCGTTCCCAAGAGAGAGGTGAAGCACTCGACAATCTATTGCCTGCTTTGTTAAAGCGTGGCATCGCGGAGACCCGTGATTGGGTCGATTCCATAACGGACCCTGCCTTGAAAGAAGGTGCGATCTCTCGGGTGGCTGAAAGCACAGCGGCGAAAGATCCGCAGGGCACAGCCGACTGGCTCGTCGCGAATCCTTCGGAAGCGGCCAATCGTCGCATTGACGATGCGCTTTATGCCATGGCGAACAAAGATCAATCGGCGGCACTCGACTACTTCAGTAAATTGCCTTCTGGCGAGGCCCGTTCCAATGCTCTGCGTGGCATCATCAATGCCGTCGCATCGGACGACCCGCAAAAAGCTTCTGCACTGATGGATTCACACAGTGGCGATCTCACTGATCGCGCCGTGCAACAATTTGTCTGGCACTCTTTCCGTCAGGACCCGCAAACCGCAGTGGCGAATATCTCGCGCATGACGAATCCAGAAGAACAAGAGCGCATGTACACTCGCACCATCGAATGGTGGATGGAGCGTGATCAACAGGCGGCTCTCAATTGGGTCAATGGAAATACGCTTCCCCCCAATGTCGTTGATCGCCTTAACCGCAACCTTCAGCGCGAACAACAACGCAGTAACTAACGGATTGTTGCCCAGGAAATCTTAAAGATTTTCCATCGCGAGTGCACGCAAGCCTTCCAGTGTGAGTGAGGGGTCGACATGATCGATTCCTACTACACCCGCTGCGATGAGTGCTGCATCCCCGCCAGTGGCAATGATGGTTGTAGGAGAACCGATTTCCTCTAACAATTTTACGAGGATTTCTTTCACCAAACCACGGTAGCCATAAACAGCGCCGGCTAACATCGCTTCGTGTGTGGATTTTCCAATCGCTTGTGCCGGTTCTGCCAATTCAACTAAAGGAAGCAGAGCAGTTTTCCGATGGAGGTAATCATTCATCGCGCCAAGTCCCGGTGCGATCACTCCTCCACAATAGGCGGGCTCCGCAGAAATGACATCGAAAGTCACCGCAGTGCCGAAATCAATCACAACGGCGGGCACGGGGTAATGCTTCACTACACCGACGGCATTGGCGAGACGGTCGGCGCCGATTTGCTTTGGCAATGGGTAGTCGATGCTCAGCGGCATCTTGCTGTAGCAGTTGACTTGATGGAAAGGCTGCTGCGTGCTGAAACATTCGCGTAGAATTGCTGCTTTTTCTGGCACGACGGAGCAAAGGAGAACGGCATCGAATGTGAGATTTCTCGTGAGATTTTTCACCGCCTCAAGACTGATCTCATGTGTCGGCAACCATCCCTGCCATTCTAACAGTTTCTCACGATCCGCGAGGCGGAACTTGGTGCGGGTGTTGGAGTTGTCGATGAGAAGATAGATCATATTACCAATTTGGTTGGCGGAAGGTGCGCGTCTGTCCGTGTTCTAATTGGATCGTCCCGGATTCTTTGATGCGCAGGGTATCGGTAAGCATTTGCAAACTCCAAGCAGATTCCAGCTCTGACCACTCCAGCCAATAGCGGACCTGACAAGATTGGCCATCGCTGCTGATTTTGGCATCAGCAGGTTCTTTGCGGGTGCCCATCGCATCCATCAATCGGCTGAGCGGGGGCATAGGTATCGCTTCATGGGATCGAAGGGCCAACTCGATTTCCATCCAAGCATAATCGTGATCGCGTCGGACCGTGACTTGCTGCACTTGCCATGGAGATTGATTGCCTAATTCATAGGGACGAAACCATTGCCATGCCGTCCACAGCCCGCTCATCAGCAGTAGAATTATGAGTAGCGGGGTTATGTAGCGTCGCACGTAGCGATGTGAATGCGTAATGCCTGCGAATGCAACGCAAAAAAACGGGCTACCTTGCGGTAGCCCGTTTTCTCATTGAATCGATGATTTACTGGTGTTCGTAGCCTTGTTCGCCGTGGTTGGCAAGGTCGAGACCTTCGCGCTCCTCTTCCGGTGTAGGACGCAGTCCCACAAGAACTTTCACGATATAGGTAATAACGATGGTAGCTATGATACTCAGAGCCAAGGTGATTCCTATAGCGATCAATTGGCCTGTCATCAAAGCACCTTTATCAAGGGCAAACGAACCGTCCTCCAGTGCTTTGGCGAGTCCGTTCTTACCAGCGTAATCAGCGAGAATGAGATTTCCATTCGCCTCACTGGTGGCGAGGAAACCGGTGAGAATGGCACCAAGTGTTCCGCCCACGGCATGCACGCCGAAAGTATCAAGAGCGTCGTCATAACCGAGCTTGCCTTTGATGAAAGCCACGAAAATGTAGGGGATGACACCCGCAAGAACGCCAATCAGCATGGCACCGTTTGCGTCGATGAATCCACAAGCAGGTGTTACGACGACCAAACCACCGACAATACCTGAACAGAAACCCAGCACGCTGGGCTTGCCGCGATGGAAGCCTTCCATCAGGGCCCAAACAAAACCAGCGGTTGCCGCTGCTAAGGTGGTCGTCATGAAAGCATTCGCGCCGACCCCATCTGCAGCGAGAGCCGAGCCTGCGTTGAATCCATACCAACCGACCCATAGCATACCTGTGCCAACAAAGCAGAGAACCATGCTATGCGGGGACATTTTTTCTTTGCCGAAGCCGACGCGTTTGCCCAGCAGAATGCAGAGAATCAATGCGGACCAACCAGATGTCATATGAACTACTGTGCCGCCCGCGAAGTCGATGGCAGTGACTTTGGCATCACCATTCCAGACGCCATTCATTAGGCCCGTGCTGCCCCAGACCATGTGAGCCATCGGGAAATAGACCACCAACATCCATAAGAATACGAAGAGCATGATGGCTTTGAATTTCATACGCTCGGCGACAGCACCGATGATAAGTGCCGGGGTGATGATGGCGAACATCATTTGAAACATGCAAAACACACTTTGCGAGACCCAGCCTGCGTAGTCGGTGTTCGGTGCGGCGCCTACTCCTTTAAGGAAGAAAAATTCCGTTCCGCCGAGGTAGGGTGAATTGAAACTTTCGCCGAAAACCAGACTGTAGCCGACCGCCCACCAGAGGATGGCGACGATTCCCGCGATCCCGCAGCACTGCGCGCAGATCGATAGAACGTTTTTGCTGCGCACCAAACCACCGTAAAATAGTGCCAAGCCCGGTAGTGTCATGAATAACACAAGCGCCGCACAAATCATGATGAACCCATTGTGACCAGGGCCAGGTGTGTCTTTCAGCTGACTCGTGGGCGCAGCGTTTTTGACATAGCCCTCTAAGTCTGCGAGGCGCTCATCGACCGTCGGTACGGGTGCGGCATCCGCAGGCGTCGCTGCGGCAGCCTCGACCACAGGAGTGCTGGGGGGAGCATCTTGAGCTGGCAATAGGCTGGCATGACTGGTAAATAAGGCAATTCCGAGACTCAAGAGTCGCGACGGCAGGCAGATGAAACTTCTTTTGTTCATATGGTTAGGTGGGTTTCGTGCAGGAGCAACGCCCCTGTATGAATTTTACTAATAAGCATTCGACATGCCAACTTTGTCCGTGAGCAAAAAAATCCCGACCAAGCTGAGCTTGATCGGGATAGTGCCAGATTGATGTGCGGGAGAAAATTAGGTCAACTCGTTAGCATCAGTGCCGAAGTGGTAAGCAGGAGTGCCGTGCTCTTCCACATCGAGACCTTTTCGCTCTTCGTCTTCGCTCACTCGAATTCCGACTACCATCTTAAGGATCAAGCAGAGGATCAAGGAGAAGACAAAAGCAAAGGCTGCTACGGAGAGTGTGCCAATCAACTGGGTCATCACCGTGAACTTGGGATCGAGGGAGAAGAAGCCAACAGCCACTGTGCCCCAGATACCACAAACACCGTGCACGGAAACGGCACCTACTGGATCGTCCAGTTTAAGTTTGTCGAGCAGCAGGACCGATACAACTACAAGAACACCAGCGATTAGTCCGATGAGCACTGCGCTCCAGACTGCGACCACGTCGGCACCTGCGGTGATACCAACAAGACCTGCCAGCATGCCGTTCAGCATCATGGAGAGGTCAGGCTTTTTCAGCGCGATCCAAGAGGTAAGCATGGCACCCAATCCACCGGCGCAACCAGCCAAAGCGGTGGTAACAAACACCAAGGAGAGAGCACCGGGATTGGCGCTGAGTACCGAACCGCCGTTGAAACCGAACCAGCCGAGGAACAAGAGGAATACACCAATGGTAGCCAAGGGAGTAGAGTGTGGAAGGATAGGGCGAACTTTGCCACCGGGAAGATATTTGCCTTTGCGGGCACCGAGAACGATGATGGCGGCCAGAGCGGCAAATCCACCGAATGCATGAACCAGCGTAGAACCAGCGAAGTCTTTGAAGTCGCGGGCAAACAACCAGCCTTGACCCCACTGCCAAGATCCGGTGATTGGATAGGCGAAAGTCACGAGGATGATTGCATACACCATGAAGCTGCCAAGTTTTACACGCTCAGCAACAGCACCCGATACGATCGTAGCTGCTGTAGCGGCGAACATTGCTTGGAATAAAAAGTCGGTGTATTTCGTCATGCACAATGCTGTTTTGCCGTAGTCATAGGTCAAATCAGCCCCGCTGAGCACATTGTTAAATGGTTTGCCCATGGCGAAATAACCATTCCACGTTCCAGCAACGCCGGGATACATAGCGTTGTAACCCCATACGCCGTAGGCCAAAACGCCCATGCAAACAATGAACACGTTCTTAAAGAGAATATTGTTCGTGTTTTTCGATTGGCACAGACCCGACTCAACGCAGGAGAAACCGAGGTGCATGATGAACACCAAGGCTGTGGCGATCAAAATCCACAAGTTGGAAACTGTGAAGAAATCGAAGGCTGGTCCTTGGTCAGCCATCAAGGTTGCGAGCCCTTCATCGGGCGTGCCCGGAGGAGTCTCCACCTCAGCGGCAGGCTCCTCAGCGGCAGGCGCTGGAGTAGTGGCGGCTTCTTCCACCGCAGGCGGTGGCGTGGCGGGCGCTGTTTCTTCCTGTGCACCAAGCACAGATGCGAAAGCCAAGGAGGCAATCAGAAACAGGGATCGTATCGTAGTTGTCATGGTTCGTTTTCTCATAGATTCTACAGGTTGTTCGCTCAACGCGTTCGGCGCAATCATGCAGAAAGCGTGCCAGATTTGTCAGGAATCTGATCGAACCTACAAATTTATCTCATGGAGAATCGCGAATTCGTCTGCCAATGTCATGAAAATCAAGGTTTTGAGTCGCCTCATGAAAAAAATTTATGAGACGTATGAAAAGTTCACTTGATTCGTTTCCACGGAATTCTTGTCCTTTTCGTCTAGCCAAACAGTCATGCTCGCGCATTTTTTGGCCCAGTATTCCTTGTTTGTTAGAATAGTCTTCTGTTTTCAGTGCTGCGGAGAGAGAATACGGCTACAAGCTATGACACTATGAACATAGTAGTAAGACCGGAACACCTGGAATGCCTAACATAAGACCAGGATGTGTCGGGAACTTTTTTTATCATGGCACGATAATTGCTTTGACTTTTCGTAATACTTCGGCAAATTTCGCCGGGGTTACCCAACCAACTAAAAATAAACATGAAGATGACAACCAAAAAAATGATGGGCCTTTTGGCAGTTGCTGCACCTCTGATGGTGAATCAAGCATCGGCTGAGATTGAAGGCAGTGTATCTGCTGGATACCACAGCATGTATGAATTCCGTGGCGCCAACCAAGGTGACGGACTTGTTGATGCAAGCATTGCTCTCAGCACTGAGTACAATGGCATCACCTTCGCCGGTAACGTTTGGTACGCTTCCACTAACGACGACGAAGCATTCGTGGACAACGAAGCTGACTACACACTTACCGCTAGCAAAACTTTCGGTGCTGTGACCGCGACTCTGGGTTACATTTTCTATTCGTATCCCGAAGACAATGATTCCAACAGCCAAGAGATCTTCCTCGCTCTCAGCGGTGAAATCGGCTACGGCATCGTTGCTACTGGTAGCGCATTCTACGACTTCGACCTGTATGAAGGCTTCTATTTCTCCTTCGACCTCGGCAAGTCCTTCGAAATCAACGAGCAACTCGCATTCAACTTGAATGCAGGCTTGGGTCTCTATGAAGGCTACGATGGTTTCGATGACGGTGTGAATCACTACTACATCAAAGCTGGTTTTGCTTGGACTCCAAAAGAGAACCTCACTGTTAGCCCATACGTGAAATTCACGGATGCTTCCAGCGACTTCCCTTCGGATTTCACCACTGGTAGCGGCGAGTTCGGCGATGAAAATTTCATCACCGGTGTGACTCTCAGCGTTGCGTTCTAATTGTTCGCAATCTAACTAATTTACAGAAGGCGGCCACGAAAGTGGTCGCCTTTTTTTATGATATCTTCAATCCTAACGCTGTAGCGCGCGCTTCTAACGCATGATGTGCGCGGTGATCATAAGTGTGGCAATGAAATCCGAAACGCTCTCCCGCGGCGATGTTTGCGGGGAGGTCGTCGATGTAAAACGTTTCTTGCGGGATGAGTTGATATGCCTCGATAGCGGACTGATAGAATCCATCATGCGGTTTCATGCAACCGATTTCATAGGACATGACAGCTCCGTGAAAGTGTTGGAAGACGGGAAAAGCCTCGAAGATCCAAGGGTGATGGATGGCGTTAATGTTAGAAAAAAGAATCAATCGATGGCCATCACCTGCCCATCGTTCGGCGAGCCGCCACGTTTTGTGAATCGGTGTGAAAATGGAGCGCCACGCGGCGATGAATTCCTCTGCCGTGCCGTGGCTTCCCAGTGTGGAAAGAGCCCAATCAGTAAA
>CAMDCV010000016.1 GCA_945890645.1 Akkermansia muciniphila | reverse complement strand
AGCGGGTGTTGACGCGGCGGTGAGGTTGAGCGTGCATTCCGCGATTGCCAGTGTGCCGGTGATCGCACTGGTATCTTGGCCTGCGGTGGTGGAGGCGACAGCCAAGGAAAAAGATGCACCTGGGGCGATGGTGACATTGCCGC
Organism: Akkermansia muciniphila; assembly: GCA_945890645.1. Lineage (GTDB taxonomy): Bacteria > Verrucomicrobiota > Verrucomicrobiia > Verrucomicrobiales > Akkermansiaceae > UBA956. Next base: position 86,927 of record CAMDCV010000016.1, on the reverse strand, counting down.
CAAAGTCTCCGTTACCAGCGAGGATACCGCCCGTGACACTAACAGCGGTGGCACCAAGGGAACCCGTCACCGCGAGCGTCCCAGCATCAACGATAGTGGGGCCGGTGTAGGTGTTGGTATTGGAGAGAATCAATGTGTTGGGACCAAGCTTCTTAAGACCAACAGCCCCGCCACCTGTGCCGGTGGTGTTGGCGATGGTATCAGCCAAGGAGAAAGTGCCGCCGCTAGTGTTGGTGGTGTCAAAGGCGATGGTTGATCCCGCCCGCAGGCCGTTGTTATTAACGGTTCCTCCCAGACCAGTGAGTAGCCTAGTGACGTTCCCCGCAGTGAACTCACCAGTGCCACCAACATGGATTGCGATCGTGCCACCGTTGTTAACTGTGATCTTGGTTTTGACCCAGTCCGTGGTGACTCCTGCATAAAGCGAGATTATCTTGGCAAACTGCAAGGTTCCCGCATTGACGGTAGTGGTGCCGCGAAAGGTGGTGCTGCCTGCGTAGGTTTGAGTGCCGGTGCCGTTCTTGACCAAGGAAATCACTCGCGTGCCAACGGCGGTGATACTACCTTCAAAAGTGCCGGAGCCATTACTCACTCCGAGGGTGAAATTGGCGGGCTCATTGGGAGCCGCCCCAGCATTGGTTGTCGAATCAATCGTGCCGGCACCTGTCAAAGCAGCAGCAGTAATGGCTTGCCCATCGACGATGTTCAGCGAACCAGCCACATTCAGCGTCGCCTGGTTGCTGGACCAGTTAATAGCCTGCCATCCGCCGTTGTATATATTGGATTGGATGTCGATCAGACCACCGGCACCCATGCTGACGTTTAAATCGCGGCCATCACTGCCCGCGCTAAGCCCCGTCCCAGAGACTCGAAAAGTGCCGCTGCCGGAAACCGTCGTGGTGCCCGTGGGTATTTGGCCAGCACTCCGATCCAAAACGGATCCCGAGCTGATCGAGTAATTTCGTGCGGTCGTTGAGAACGCGTTTCCTTCCAGCCTCAACGTGCCGGCACTAATCGTGGTGGTGCCGCTGTAGGTGTTGCTACCGGAGAGGATAAGCGTTCCGGATCCGGCTTTCTGCAAGCCCTCATTGCCTGCGACCACGCTCGAGACGATGAGCATACGCTCGGCTTGAGTGACGTTGATAACCGGCGCAGCACTGTCCACATCAAGGGTGAGGGTATTCGCTCCCGAGATGATCAGGTTGTGCGAGTTATTGATGGCATCGGTGAAGACAATGTTTCCAATCGTGCGGTTGCCGTTGAGTGCCACGGCTTGGTCTGCAGCGATGTCCACACTGGTAAAGCTGGCGGTCGAACCAATTCCGATGGCAATGGCGCCGCCCGACCAGATGCCGGGGTCACCCCAGTTGCCGGAAGTTCCGAGCCAAGTGCCGCCTGCGGCCGGGAAGACGTTGAAGGAGTTCATCATGGAGGTAACCGTCGCGGAGTCGCCGTCGGTCACGCTCACACGGATTTGATAGTTTCCCACCGGCAGGTTGCCCAGATCCGCTGTATAAGGGGCCGTATTATCCGAACTGACCGTGGTGAATTCAGATTCAGAATCGAGTTTCTTCTGGAACGTCACGGTGAACGGAGCGGTTCCATAAGCGACCGTGGCCGAAGCGGAGACAGGCGACACATTGCTCAATCCTTGGCCGTTTGCGGGTGCTGTGACCGATGCCCTGAAAGATTGGGGGTTGGCGGCGATGTAATTTTTTATCCATGTCATGGCCGGGCGTTCGCTGCCATTGGTTCGGAGCAGGTAGCCATTGGTTCGCCAGATCTGACCTTGCTTGTAGCCCCAGAACGTGATGCCGCGCACCGAAGGGTTGGTCCAGAAAACCGGGAACAATTCTTGGTAGCGATTCAACTGCGTGGTGTCATTGGCAAAGTCGATATCAAATTCCGAAATGTAGATCGGCAGGCCGGTGGCGGCGAGACGGTTCAAGTTGTTCTGAATAGTGCTGAGGGAGGTGCTCTCGAAGAAATGGGCCTGCTCGCCGATGCCGTCGATCAGGCCGCGATCCTTGAGCAGGTTAATGATGGTCAGATAATTGGTGGTCGCGCTGTCGGAGTTGATGATATTGTAGTCATTGAGCAACAACTTGGAATTGGGGAAATACTGGCGGGCTTTTTCGAAGGACCAGATCACCCAGTCCCAGCCGGTCGCGCCGTTTCCGCCGAGCGCCGTCCGGTATGCCGCGGGCGCGTGCAACGGTTCATTGACCACGTCTATGAATTCAGTGTCGGGATAACGGGCGGCGAAGGCGGCGATCCATTCTTCCACCTCCTCGCGTTGTTCATTCGCGGGCAAGGCAGTAACCCAAGCGGGAGTTTGCTGGCCCCAGACAAAAGTGTGTTGTTTGAACGGGATTCCGCGGGCGCGGGTATAGGCATACATGTAATCCAACTGCGACCAATTCATCACGTCGCGCGTCGCTTCTACGCTTTCCCATTTGCCACTGTTCTCAGGCGTAACCTGATCCCAGTATGTGTCAAAAACGGCATCAGGCGAGGCAGAGCTTAAAACGTTACCAACAAACTTGCCATTGGAAGTCGCTGCCATTTGGCCGACAGCCGAAAACGTGCTTGCTGCTAGGAGCATGGCCGCGAGGATGGAACGATGATCGCGGAATGAGTGGAACGGATGTGATGGAGAGTAAAACAATGGGCTTTGAATTTACACGCCGACTGCGGGAGTGTCCACCCCCCGAACGGGTAGGTGCCCCGGCCCGTCAATCCACCTGCAGTAGGCCGCGCTCGAAGGCGGCAGCGACCGCTTCCGCACGGTCGGTGACCTCCAGCTTCACGAGAATCGCCTTCACGTGGAATTTGGCGGTGTTCTCGGATATCCCAAGAACCTGCCCAATGTCCTTGTTGGAAAAGCCGCGGCGGAGCAGATCGAGAATTTCGATTTCACGGGCCGTCAGCGGTTTTGTTTCGGCTCTAGCGGCTATGTAATACTGCAACACCATAGGGAAGCAAGTCCCGCCCGCGTGGACGATACGGATCGCGGAAACCAGCTCGTCAAACTTCACGGACTTGAGAAGATACCCACAAGCTCCGCTGTTGTGGGCTTCGATTATGGGTTCCTCCAGATCATAGGTGGAGAGTATCACCACGCGTGCTGCGGGGGCTATAGCCTTGATGCGCGCCAACGCTTCCAATCCGCTGCCACCAGGCATGCGCACGTCCATCAGAACCACGTCCGGGAGGTAATTCGTAAAAGCTTCCACAGCCTGTTCGACATCATCAGCCTCGGCGATGACCTTGATGTCCGGCTCAGTGGCTAACAAACCAATGATTCCCATGCGGACCATCGAATGGTCATCGACAATCATGACTCGGATCATGGCTCGTATTTTTGGCTTCATTTTTTTTATACTTTTCGTTGCTCACCCAATTTTTCTGCGGGCAGAGGAATCCTTACCCGCAGGGTCGTCCCTTGACCTGGTGCTGCTTGTAATTCAATTTGCCCACCAAGGCGCTTGGTTCTCTCGCGCATGCCTTGAAGGCCGAAATGCCCCTCGTGATGACCGGGGACTTCAGACGCATTGAAGCCACAGCCGTGATCTTCCAGCACCAGTTCTACTTCTTCGGGAGACAGCCGGAGGAGGATGAAAATTTCCTTAGCACCTGAATGTTTCAAGGTATTGGTCACGGCTTCCTGCGCGAGAAGCAGTAAATTTCCCGCAATCAAGGCGGGCATCGGAATCAGGTCCCCCTCACTTTTCAGTGTTATGGTGATGCCAGCGCCCACCACCATGGCAGAAACTCGTTCGTTAAGAATATCAAGAAAGCCTCTGCCCTCCTGGCCATGGTCGCGGAGATCCCAGACCGTACGATGGATTTCATTGCGGCTCCGCTCCAGAAACTGCTGGGCGAGATTCAGATGCCGCTCACTAAGCGCTGGATCGGAAGTCCTATTCCGGCTCGCGATCTCCAGTTGAAGAGCGAGACCTGTTAGTGCCTGTTCCAAGTTATCATGAAGGTCAATGGCCAAGCGCTGCCGCTCTCGTAAAATCGTGTCGAACTCGAATTGTGCCAATTCGCTCGCCGCAATCTCCGACGCAAGCTGCGCCCCTCTCACGGAAACTTGGTGGCGCATCGTGCCGCCCCATACCAGCGCGAGAACCAGAATGAGAGCCACACCGACAAGAAGGATTGAAAGGCGCCGCGGCGTCCACCATGGCGGTTCTGAAATCACTCGCAGGTCTCCTGGAGACGAGAGCCACACATGAAATCCTGTGATCGAGAACCATGGCATTTTGTCGAGCCGCTCCATTTCCAGCTCGCACACGCCACTTAATTCGACGACCGAGCCCACGACCCATGGGGAGGCCGCCACCGGAAGAAACGCCTTAACCAAATACCTGTCCGACTCGACGACCACGATTGTATTTCCCTCTTTGTCTGGAGGCAGGACTCCACGCAGTACGCCAACAAGTCGGATCAGCCGACCATTGCTGTCCGGCAAGCCGGATTCCATGACCATTTCCTCGGCGCTTCGAGTCTTTGGATTAAGTATCTCGGAAATCAAAGGCGCATCGGGAGCAGGCACGGTTCCGGTTCCTATTTTCCGCACCAATGCTTCGCTGAAAGACGCGAGGACACGTGACGCATCAATGAAACCCGAGAACTCGATAAGATCTCCGGGAGCGACTTGCGCATCACCCGCATCCACCCGCACGCAGGATTGCCCATCCAGCACGTAAAAAAACTGGCCAGGAACAGCGAATATCACCACCCCAGACGAGGCTCTACGATGTCCGAGGTCGGCATCCGGACGAAACTCTATGAGTTTGTTGAGAGCCACCTTCGGAGCCTGAAACGCGTCCAAAGGTGGAGGAACGAGCACGTCAATATCCTGCGCACCGTTGCAATGGATTTTTAATCCAGACGTTTGGGAACGGAGGTTAGCGATATTTAAAAGCACTCCGCGCACCCTAACCTTGGCATCCACCAACTGCTCGCGGGAAAGATTAAGCTGGTTACTCGGGAGCAGTGGACAAGAATGACCACCCACCAAAAGTGTTAGACATGACACCCCGGATGGGGATTTCTCGAATCTTCTAACAACTCCTTCGACCTCCACCCACTGACTGTCGAGCGAGCCGGCAAGCAGTTTTTCAAGATCAGGCCGTATCGGCTGCGGTATCGGCTGCGGGCCGATGTTCCTATACTTCGCCACTAGCACCATCGGCGAAAAGCCACCGGGATCGGTGACGCCCTCGATCTCAACCCCGGTACCGGGTATCATTTTATCGAGATCCGGTAGCGGCCCCTTCCACACCCCCTGCAACTGCGCGAAACGGAAATCCAAGTAAATCGCAGTCTTGCCGTCGTGCAAGACTAGGCTCATCAAAGCCTTGTGGATCACCACGCCGCTGAGTTTAACAGGCAAGGCGCGAGCCGCATCCTCGCGAGAAAGGCCTCTGATCTGCTCTACACAGGTAAGCGGCTCCATGCAGGATGCACACGGTGATAGCCCTACTTGCAGCAAAATCAGAAAAGCTATGAAGCGGAATAGAGCGATCATTTGCGTATCAACCAATCGTATCCGCAGAGTAAAAAATGAAAAGCCAAATCAAGTGCAAAGTCGCACTGATCAGTGATCACTTATCTGCGAGAATCGAGTGATTGGTTCATTGTGATCGGTTAGAAAAATGCCACTATTCACTATTGCACGATGAGACAGGGCGGCAAAATGCCGCCGCCACGGTAGTGACCGCTTATTTCTTCAACTCAAACGCGCGCGCAGCAGGTTTTTCTGGCGAAGGAAAATCCGCAGGGATCGCTTGCGTTACTTTTCCTGTCGCCGCCCACTCGGAACCGCGGAGGAAGGTCACGATGAAACCTACACCTTCAAATGCCTCGGTATCGTGGCCTAATGTGGTATGAAAAACACGACCCTTGCCGTAGCTGAGCACCATCAACATCGGTTCATTACGACCATCTTTCTTGAGCTCAGGTGTGTCAGCAGCAGTCGCGAGGATCGTCATGTTTTCAGCAGGACCGCGCAGACGTGAGTAGCACTCGTCTTTGCTGTGCATCCAGAAATCGGGCACGCCTTTGGTGATCGGATGCGTTTTATCGCGCATTGTGATAAGGAATTCGCTCTGCGGCCCGTGTCCCCCGCACTTGCCAGCGCTGTCATCGCGAATGACTTTTCCCTGTGCATCGTAATAAACATACGGACCCGATTTTTCATTGCGACCGCCCCAGCCACCGAGGCCAATCATTTTATTGAATTCCGGCCAATTCGCCCAACTATTGTTTGCTGCATGCACGACCACTAGCCCGCCACCGTTTTTCATGTAATCCTCTAAATTTTTCCGCGTCTGCTCGGGCCAATCCGCGGCGCCGTAACCGAAGTTGCTGACCACGATGCTATACTTCGAAAAGTCAGGCGAAAAATTGGGATCCGGCATCGGCTTATCTTTGCCTTCCGCTTCGGGCGCACCTGCGAGTGGCAGCCAAGATTCCTCGCGTTTGTGATTCGAGATAAAACGCGTGCGAGCTACCTCAACTTCAAACAAGCCACTGCCTTCGAGGTATTGTTTCATCATCACCGTGGACTTCGGCCACACCGCGTGATTATTCTGTCCATCAACGATGAGGGCTTTGAGTTTCTCCGCCGCAGCAGCAGGGAGCGCGAGAAGGAGCGAGGCCGCAAAAAAGGATACAATCGGTTTCATCGAAAAATGATACGAAACCAAACAATAACATCTATCAATCAGGGAGAAGCTCTAGCTTCATGAAAACTGCCTTTCCCCCATTGACACAAGGATTATATCGACTCTATTGCACTACTTATGATTCTCCTAAAAACTCGATTCGGTAAAGGAATCAGCCTCCTTGTCGCATTCCTTGCCAGTTTCACTGCGCTCTCCGCTGCAGAAAAAAAAACGATTTTCGTGCTGGTGACTAGTGCTGACAAAATGACAAATGGCAAACCGACGGGTCTCTGGCTCGAAGAGTTTGCCGTTCCCTACAACGCTTTCGTCAAGGCAGGATATCAGATCGAAGTGTTTACTCCAAAAGGAGGCGCCGCTCCCATTGATCCGCGCAGTAAACCGACTCCAGAACAGGAAGCTGCATGGAAGGATGCCGCTCAGCGCTTGCGCGAAACCAAGCCGCTTACGGATGTCTCGGCAACAGGCTATGCGGCTATTTTTATTCCGGGTGGTCACGGTGTCATGTTTGATCTCGCAGATCATGCCGCAGCCGCAAAACTGATTCAGGAGTTCGACACGCAGGGCAAGCTAATTGCCTCCGTATGCCACGGACCAGCAGCACTCGTAAAGGTCATGCGAAAAGACGGTAGCCCGCTGGTGAAGGGAAAAAAGATGGCTGCTTTTACTGATGCGGAGGAGCGTGCGGTCGAACTGGAGAAAGAGGTGCCCTTCTTACTCGAATCCAAACTGCGCGAATTGGGAGCCATAATGGAAATCAAAGAAAACTTCACCGCTCATGCCGTCCGTGACGGAAATCTGATCACTGGCCAAAACCCCACATCCAGCGAAGCAACGGCAATATTGTTGATCAAAGCTTTGTCGAAAAAGAAAAAATAAGTCGAATCCTCTTTAAGCGAAATACCAAAATCCCATCAATGTCGTGAAAGTATAACATTCCTTACAAGCGTATGTAAGGGCTATGTTATCACGTCTTTTCAGTGCGGGATTTTTGATACCAATCGTAATTCTAAACGCTGTGGAGCCAACGCTGCATTCTCCTGCATCGTCAAATTTCGAAGCACTCATCGCTGAAACCCATGCGAACTCACTCAAGCTACGTGAGGCATCTTTACGTAAAACCATCGCCAAAGACACGTGCTGGCCCGATGGGGTGTGGGGCGACAACCTCTGGACCTTGGCCGCACTTTCTCTCAATGAAAAAAACGATGCCGCTAATGCCCGATTGCTAAAACGCGCACACGAATACATCGAGCGCAAACGCAGCAATGCAACTAGCCCCGCGTTCTTACCGAAAAGCGAGAACGACACGCCGTGGAGCTATTTTTCTCTCACGGATTACGTGCGCACTTTATACCTTTTCGGCACTATGAGTCCGCATTTTCCGGGTCGCCTCAAACCCGACACCGAGACCGCGATGAGAGAAGCGCTGTGGATCTGGGTCAGTATTGATAGTCGACTCGCCGATGCCGGGCCCGATGATCTATTCCTTTTGTTAGGCACCGAAAACCACGACCTCTCGCGTCGCCCAAACCACTATCTCATCACCGCACTGCTCAAGGACGATCCCACCTATCAAAATCGCAAGTTTGCCGATGGCCACACCGTCATGGAGCATGCCGACGCCTACACTACCTTCTTCCGCGAATGGCCGCGCCGACGAGCTGCCAGTGGTCTGTGGGTCGAGGTGGGATCGAACACTTATCAAAAATACTCGTGGCCCGCGCTCTTCAATCTTCACGAGCTCGCGCCCGATCCCATCATCCGCTATCGCTTCGGTTTATTGCTCGATCTCGCTTTCGTAGAAGAAGCGCAGCTCTCGGTGCAAGGACGTCGCGGCGGTGGTCGCAGTCGTGGCGAATACGAATCGAATGCTTTTGAATCATATAAAAACCTCCTCCACGCCGCCACCGGGAAGCCCGCTGGTTCGAGCCACTCACGCGTCATCGAGACCAGCCGCTACCAACTCCCCGCCGCCGCAATCCTACTCGCCAACAACACATTCCCCATCACTCAACCCATCATTATCCGCAACCGCATCCTCGGCGAATTAGACGCAGGCCAACCCGCGAAAGGAGACGGACAACGCATGACGGCTGACTCAGCACTGATCAACTATGCTTATCGTACTTCACATTACCTGTTAGGCTCTACTTTACAAAATCCCGCACTCAACATGCCCGATCCGGCAGGTGGTGCGCCACTTCTTAAATACGCTGGCATTTCACGCCAAAAGCGCGCCTGCGGCATTCTCTTCGATGACCCCACCACTGCCAAACCCAGCGGCGTTCACATCGTCATCGAACACCCCGGCGGCGGACGCCCGCAAAACTCCTTCTGGAGCGTGCAGCACGAAAATGTGCTTCTCGTCCAGCGCATCGCCCGCCACGACAAAAGCACAATGGGGTCTTACAATACCGGCAAAATCGGCATCCGCTTCGAAGGCGAAAATCTCAAAAAAACCGAGTCAAAGGGCTGGATTTTCGCCACTAATGGTAAGGCCTTCGTCGGCATCAAATTTCTCGATGGCCCGCACCAATGGGATGCAAAAAAGCTTGATGCCAACCCCGCCAACTTCAGCGGCCCCGAAGACAGCTCGCGCATCCTACTCTACGCAGGCGATATCACCACACATGAAACATTCGAGAAATTCCAAACCACCGTGTTAGCGAATCGCTTGAGCGTCACCCCGGAGAAAGTGGATTACCAATTCGGCGCACAACAACTCGTAATGAATCGCTACGATCCAAAAGCCTTCGACAAATTCACTCTCCCCCTCATGAACGGAGAACCCCTCGAACTCCGCCCCGCAAAAGTGTACGATAGCCCTTATATCAACGCCCCCTTCGGCAGCCCCTATATCAAAATCAACGTCGGTCCCTTCCAACGAACCATCGATTTCTCATCGCAAAAATAATACGGATCACTAAGCACATCCCTCCGCAACTTCTTCCTTCTTGCTGGGTTCATCCGTATAACATACACGCCGATGAACACGCTCCGCCTCTTACTACTATTACTCCTCGCCTCTTGGTCCACAGCTGCGTCTGTAACACTTCGCGATCTCACCTACTCCACCAAGGCACACGAGCGACACAAGCTCGATCTCTACCTTCCAGAAAAAACCGACCGCCCTGCGCCACTAATCATCTGGATTCACGGCGGCGGTTGGCAAAATGGTAGCAAGGAAAACTGCCTACCACTCCGACAAGGTTGGCTCGAACGCGGTTACGCCATCGCCAGCATCAACTACCGCCTCAGCGGCCATGCCATTTTCCCCGCGCAAATCGAAGACTGCAAAGCCGCCATTCGCTGGTTGCGCGCAAACGCCACGACATACCAAATCGATCCTGCACGCTTCGGCGTTTGGGGCAGCTCCGCCGGTGGACATCTCGCCGCACTCGTCGGCACCAGTGGCGATGTGAAAGCCTTTGATGTCGGCGATCACCTCGATCAATCCAGCCGCGTCCAAGCAGTCTGCGACTATTTTGGCCCCACCGATTTCAAAGCCTTTGTCACGCATCCCGGTTATGAAAACCACTCCTCGGCCACCTCACCCGAGTCCCTCTTACTCGGCGGCACCGTGAAGGAAAAGCCCGACCAAGCCACCGCCGCCAATCCCCTCACCTACGTGAGCACAGACGATCCTCCCTTTCTCATCGTCCACGGCGACAAGGATCCCGTGGTTCCAATCCAACAAAGTGAGTTGCTCTTCACCTCGCTCAAAACCGCTAATCGCAGCGTGCATTTTCATACCATTCACGGTGCCGCCCACGGCCAAGGATTCACCGGTCCTGAAATCCTACCGATGGTCCAAGCCTTTTTTGATCTCCAGCTCAAAGGCGAAATGAAAACCACCACACCAACTGCCCTAGCCACCAACAGCAAGGCCGATTCCGCCGTGGCACGACCCGATGCCGGCAATCGACAACTCCCCACCTTCGCGCAAATTCTCACCCGTCACGACAGCAACCGCGATGGAAAAATCGCCCGTGATGAATTTCACGGACCACGCGTGCTCTTCGATCGCCTCGATGCGAACAAGGATGCCTTTGTCACCAGCGAAGAACATCAAAAGTTCGCCTCTGCCGAAAACAAACGTCCCACTTCCCCACCCTCCACAACTGGTTCCAAAAACACCAAATCACCGTGATCTAGCGCAGTAAAAAATCAGAAATTATCCACAAGGAAGAAGACCACTGCGCTTCCAGACATAAGACCTAAGAAAAGAATTCTTGAGAGACTTCCCATACCGAATCAACCTTTCGTGTATTCTGCGTATTTAGTGGTTAAAAAAATCAGTGCCTTCAGTGGTCTTCAGTGTTTCAGTGCTTGAAAAATTTCCTTATGGAAAGTCCAACCATTTCAGGAAAAATTCCAAACAACGAGAACATCTCACGCCTTCAACACCAAGCGATACCGCGCTTTACCAGCGCGCAAGTGTTCGATAGCATCGTTCACCTCGCTCATCGCAAACATCTCCGTCTGGGGCGCGATCTGATGACGGGCACAGAAATCTAACATATCGCGTACCGTTGCCGGCGATCCCAAAGGCGAGCCAGAGATTTTTTTCCTGCCGCCAATTAAGGAGAAAGCCGCAACTTCAATCGGCTCCAGAACCGCCCCGACGAAATGCAACGTGCCATCCGGTGCCAGCAAATTCAAATACGAACTCCAATCGAGCGGCACGTTCACCGTCGATAGAATAAAATCAAAACTCCCCGCAGCGCGTTTCATCGCCTCGGTATCCCGCGAATTCAGAACTTCGTGCGCGCCCAGTTGCTTCGCTTCCTCCGCCTTGCTGTCGCTACTAGTGAAGGCCGTCACATGACACCCCCACTTATTCAAAAATTGCAATGCCAAATGCCCGAGTCCACCAATGCCGATAACTCCCACGCGATCCGTCGGTTTCACGCCGCAATCGACAATCGGCGCAAACACCGTGATGCCACCGCAAAACAACGGCCCCGCAAGATCGGGATTGATCCCCGATGGCAAAGGAATCGCCCAGCTCCAATGCGCCCGCACGCGATCCGCAAAACCACCATGACGACCGACAATCGTTTGCTCAGTACTACCGCACAATTGATGCCGCCCCGACAAACAAGGACGACAACTCATGCACGACCCTGCAAACCATCCCAAGCCCACGCGATCACCCACCGCCAATCCCTTGACCTGATCGCCCGCGTGTTCGATGACACCAATCGCCTCATGCCCTGCGACTAACGGATATACAGTCGTACCCCAGTCGTTATCGATCATCGACAAATCCGAGTGACAAATGCCACAAGATTCCACGCGAATCTGCACTTCCTCGGCTCCTAATGGCCCCGCTAGATAAGAAATCGGCTTCAGAGATTCCCCTGCCTTCGCTGCTGCCCAACCATGAAAATTGTCGATCATGCGCCACGCTACGCGAAATGCCACCATTTGCAAGCGACAGTCGCTTTACAACATTCACTCCTCCTGAAATTCCCGCGAGCGCAGATCTTCGAGTGTCACAAACTCCAAGGCGCTTACATGAGTCGCTTCCAGCACCACGGTTGGCGCAACACCTTCGCGCAACGCCTCCGCCCAGCGACTGACACACAGGCACCAGCGGTCGCCCGCCTGCAATCCGGGAAAATCAAATTCCGGACGCGGAGTCGAGAGATCGTTTCCACGACGACGAGTAAACGAGAGAAACTCATCTGTCATCACCGCACACACCGTATGCAGCCCCGTGTCCTGAGGCCCTGTCCGACAATACCCATCACGATAAAATCCCGTGCGCGGACTTTGACAGCAGGCTTCGAGAGATTGACCCAATACATTCGATGGCATCGCGCAACGTATCGTTCTTTATCCCAATATCAACCGCTTAAATCATTCATGAGGAGGATATCGAATATCAGAAATGATGACCATTCCCCCTCGCACCATGCCATCACCACTGACCACCAGTGAGATTTTTTCCCGCTGTTGCCACACGCTGCGGGTACTGCGCCCCGAAATACCACACCCCCTTCACAGGGGCCGGACGCAGACCACGATCTGCCGCTCTTGCCCCTGTGCGCAAGGCAAGCACCAGATCGCTATTGGCCCAAGAATGCTGGAACCAATAACGATGTCCTGTGATGTCAAAGCCACGCCATTGCTTGCCATACGAAACGTCGATCACCTCAAGGCGCGGCATCGTTCGCAACGCTTGCAGTTCTCCCTCGCTCAAAGCACCCGGTTCAAATCCCAAACGCCGACCGCCGCCCATCAACCGCGCCGCCCACTTCAATGGCGAATCCGCATCCGATAAATACACGATCACCCGATCGCTAATAGCATGAATGCCCGGCAGCCTCTCCAGAAAATCTTTCACGGGCACATCACTGGCCGCAAAGGCCTGCACACCCAATCGATATCGCTTGCGCGATGCCGCCCCATCTACCGCAGCCAGTTCCGCCAAAGCACGAGAATGCACTCGCGCACCCGCACTCCAAGAAACAATGTGAATGCGCTCCACTGATGTCCGCTCAGATAACACACGAATCGTTTGTGCCAAGCGTGAGGAGGATCGACGAGCATGCTGCAAATCCACCCGATCTAGATACGAAAAAATATCCTGATGCGTAGGCCAATCAAATGCTACAGGAGTAAAATCGCGACCGCTGAAATGATCCAACTCCGCCGCAAACGCACACGAATGATGAAACCCCACCTTGGCCCCATGCACATAAATCACAATGTCGCGAGTCAACGTACGACGCAGCGCGCGATCCACATCCCCCGCCCATCGAGTGACCGCCGCAGCATCCGCATCCTGACCCACTTCCGCAGAGTCTAACAATCGCACCGGCATCGCTCTCTCACGCGGATGTGTTGTCGAGGCAACGACCAATGATTGCCACGAATCGGAATTTTCACCCAGTGCCATTGTCGCCCGCCCGAGTCGGAGTTCATCGCTCAGATTATCACCGTAGTGATCCCCTTTGGCTTCACGATTCGTAGCAAAAAAAACGTCCACTTCAGTCCGCCGCTCATGAGCCGGAAGGTGGGCAAAGGGATCGACACGACCACCCTGATAGAGCACAGGCGTCGGCATCAACCACTGCGGTTGTGGCGAATTCCCACAGGAAGCCAACAGAGCCACCAAAGCTGCTGCCACAGAATTTCGCACAAACATCTTTAACATTTTGAAAAAAATAGTGATGATTTATCACGTGCGTCAAGTTACATTTGCACGTGGCGGTCTTGTACTAGGACACCTTGTATCCTTTCGGAAAAGCTATCTCCATCGATTCGTATCAACCCAACATTCTCCATGAAAAAATACTTCCTCATGGCTATCATACTCTGCACGGCCTGCGTCGCAGAAGATAGACCGAACATCCTCCTACTCTTCGCCGATGATCTCGGTCGCTATGCCTCTGCTTACGCCGATCCGAAACAACCCTCGCCTAACGACATCATCACCACCCCCGTATTTGATCGTATCGCAAAAGAAGGCGCACTCTTCCAAAATGCCTTCGTCTCCGTGCCGTCCTGCACCCCATCGCGCGCCGCTCTTGTGACAGGTCGGCATTTTTTCCGCAATGGCTCCCACTCACAACTCCACTTCCCTTGGCAAAAAGGCACGCCCGATCCCTTCGAGAAAATCAAAGGCATGCCCCTCACCCTGCGCGATGGCGGCTATCACATCGGCCACAGCCTGAAACTCCACATGCGCGACAGCATCATCGGCGGCAAGGAAAACCTCTACAACAAAGCCGGCCAAAAGGTGAATTCTTATTCCGAGATTCTCACTGATGCGAAAGACAAACAAGCGGCGAAAGAACAACTCTTTGAAGAAGTGAGAGAAAATTTCCGCCACTTTCTTGCCAAGCGCACAAAAGATCAGCCGTTTTTTTACTCGTTCAATCCCACCAACACCCATCGCACCTGGGTGCAAGGCTCTGGCAAAGCGCTGTGGAATTTGAACCCCGATGACCTCAAAGGGAAAATGCCTCCGGTGGTGCCCGACGTGCCAGAAATACGCGAGGACATGGCCGACTATCTTGGCGAGGTCATGGCCTTCGATGCTGCTTGCGGTGTGCTCGTGGCCATGTTACAAGAAATGGGCGAACTCGACAATACCATCATCGTCATTTCCGGTGATCATGGCATTCCCGGTTTCCCACGCGGCAAGTGCAACGTGCACGACTTTGGCTCCGCCGTGCCACTCGCCATCCGCTGGCCGCAACGTGTTTTACCCCAGCGCATCGTGAGAGTTCCCGTATCCCTCATCGACCTCGCACCCACATTCCTCGCTGCCGCCGGACTGGAATCGCCCGATAATCCCGATGGTCAAAACTTATTGCCCGGACTCGCTCAGGGAGGCGACGATGCAAAACTTCGCGGATGGGCGCTCATCGGACGCGAGCGTCACGCCGGTGCTGCGAGAGTTGAACACAATTCCTATCCCGTTCGCGCGATCCGCACCCCGGACTTTCTCTACGTAAAAAACTTCAAGCCGGACCGATGGCCATCAGGTGATCCCTACAAGGTCACCGACACCTCCGAACCCACTTTCGCGGAGTTAGTGAAAAACACCTACGCCGCATTTCCTGACATGGATATGTCTCCCACCAAGGCCTGGCTCGTCAGCCACCGCAAGGATGCTGGGATGGAAACCTTCATCAACTACGCCTGGGCCAAACGACCCGAAGAAGAGCTCTACGATCTAACGAAAGATTCCCATCAAACCAAAAACCTCGCTACCGTTGAGTCCTACTCCACCACTCTCACAAAACTGCGCGATCAGCTCATGACCGAACTCAAAACAAAAAATGATCCAAGACTCGAAAACGACGCCTTTGATCGCCCGCCGTATCACACCAAGGACAATAAGCGCTGAGCCATCATAGCAAGCGCTGATCAAAAGAGAAAAGTGCTGGCTTGCTCATAGTAATTTTTTTGAAGTCTGGATGGCCAGGATTGAGCAAATAATTGAACTCTCCCGGTATAATAACGCTCGGTAACTCCAGCACAACAGAGCGAGCCTGGCGCACCCAAAGATCACCAATTTCTTGAGCAGCCTGTGGCGGCGGTTCTTCGTTCCAATCCCTTGGCAAGGCTGTCGTATCAGCTCGTTCTACCAAGCGATCATCGAACTCCACCGCAACCGCTACATAGCGAAATACCACAGGCGGCCTGAGATGCACCAAATTCTCAAGCGCCGCGAGTGATAGCGAAGCACTTGTATAAATGACACGCGTGCCACGCGAATTCCATCGCCCGCCATACAGCCGCGCACCTTCGCCATCGAAGGCCGTGGCCGCATGCTTTTCTTTTACGATTCGCCAAGCACGCATCATCAAGAATACACTCCGAATTCGATGCGACCGAGCAAATCTTCGACCTCACGAGCACCAACTTCCGTTTCTGCGTACCCCAAAGGAATCGCCCCGCCTAGTCCCACCTGAGGAGATTTCAACCAAAGACGACCGGCTTCCTTCGACTCCATCACAGAGGCAGCCGTGTCAAATAAGCGTGAATACCGCACGATCCGATCAGATTCCGCAGACTCAAGTTTTCCTGAAATTTTGCGGCGGTGTAGCGTTGCTTTCGACATACCCAGCAAGGGCGCCAGATTCTCAATAGGCAGATCGAGGCTGACTCGTAAATCTTCAAGCTCGCGATACGGTAAACCCGACTTGATCGATGCAATCAATTGGGAAGTGGTCAATTTCCCTTTACGGCTTCCACCAGACGCTACCTTTGATTTTTTAGCGATTAACGAACTTTTCATCTGAAACTATTGATACTCTCAAATGAGACACATGTCAATCCCATTTTTCTATCAAAAATTCTTCTGCTCGACTACTGTCGAAAACATGACAGATGCGAATCTTCTGATCGTAAGTAACCTATGTTTCGCTCCATAGTCTTGCTACTTTCTTTAATGGTCTCCCCAGTTGCAAAAGCAGACAAATCTGCCCCGGCACTCTATCCGTTTCAAAACGGCATGCGATTTCCTAGCGCGGACGAAGGCGTGCGACTTATCAAAGAACTTGGCTATCAAGGCGTCGGCTCGGTCTATCCCGAGGACTTGGCGAGAGTCAAAGCCGCCTGCGAAAAAGAAGGCCTGAAAGTTTTCAGCATCTACACCGGCGGCAAGGTCAATGCGGAGGGTTTCGATTACGCAAAAAATGTCAGCGATGCCATCGCTATGCTCAAAGGAACAAATGCACTCGTCGAACTCAACGTCCAGCGCGGCACCAATCCCAACGACACACAAGCCGTCGCGTTTGTGAAAGAAATCGCCGACCAAGCCAAAGCCGCCGGCCTTAAAGTCGTGCTCTACCCCCATGCCAACTTTCACATCGAACGCATCGACCACGCCCTGCGCATCGCCAAAGCCACGGGCTGTGACAATGTCGGCGTTGCCTTCAATCTCTGCCATTTCCTGAAATGTCAGCCCGGCGATGATCTCGAAGCCACACTCACCGCCGCCAAGCCTATGCTCTGGAGCGTTAGCATTTGCGGCGCGGATGCGGATGGCAAGGACTGGAACACTCTCATCCGCCCGCTCGACGAAGGCACTTTTGACCAAGCCAACTTGCTCCGCCACCTCAACAAACTCTCCTACAACGGCCCCATCGGCTTGCAATGCTTCAACATCAAGATCGACCCAAAGCAAAACCTCACCCGCTCCATGGAGGCGTGGAAAAAAATTGTGGCTGCGAGTGCTGATCAAAAATAAAGAACGGGCCGGGGAGAAAAACAAAAATTACTGTCGGGCTCACAAATTTTATTAGATCGATAGAGCATATAAATGTAACGGCACGAGGACCAATGTGGTGCAGTTTCTAGAGCGTTAACAGATAAGCATTCAAAGCCGTAGCGAATGAAATGTGGGCCGCTCCGGTAAGATGGACATTATCCGCCCTTTCATAGCCGCGAGAGTCAATGGTATAGACGTTGGGGAGGTCGTTAACGATTTCCCTTTGTGCGTAACGGACGCGCTCGGTCCATTCGGTGCGATTTCCTACGCCGAATGATAGGGCGATAGTGTTGTTGCTGGAGTCAACCCAGTTTGTTACCATGGCAGGATGCGGCAAGTTTGTTTGTACGGCAGAGGCGACCACGGTATTTCCTTCTGTCTCGACAAAAACCCAGCGGTTATTTTGTTCTTCTACCTTGTAGCCTGCCTTTGTCCACACGTAAGGGTCTGTGTGACTCGTGAGCGTGCTTATGGTATATGCGCCGTTCAGCGCGCTAAGTGCGCCTGTTACTCCAGTGAGCGCCAGATTGCTGTGGAATCCACCAGAGTTGTTATCGCGTATGGTATAATTGTAATCGATTTGTACCACGATGACTTTGAGGTAAGGATTGCCTGTATCTGTGCGGATATAGTTTATCAGAGTATTAAGCTGCGTTCGATAGGCTGCGGCAGTTTCAGCAGTTTCCGTATCACTTTCTCCTTGAAACCACACGAGATATTCCTGCGATTTGCCAATACCCATTAGCCGAGATTTTTGAAATGCTGGCTGTGTCGGCATGTCGCTCCACAATCCACCAGCTTGACCGCGATAGCTAGCGGTTCGTGAATTATTACCTATATTTCCAATCCAAGTTGAAATCGGATTCCCCCCAATACCAGTGTTGAAAACGCTGAACATGCCAAAATCCTCGGTAGATTGGCGCGAGATTTCCAACGCGAGATTTCCCGCCGCATTGCTTTGTCCAGAGAGCAACAAACGTCTATGACCGACCCCCCCACTCAAAAACGTTTGTGCTACGAGCGCGCGGAATTTTCCCCAAGCCTCATAACCAGCCTCCGTGAAAGCCCCGTAATAGAGAAACGCTCCCTGTACCCAACCAGTTCCGGTGGAGTATTGATTCACCGCAGGATAAAAGCGCAATCTCGCTGCGCTGTTGTAATTGACAGCACTGCCGAGGGTTCGAGCCTCCACAGCCTCATCACATATTGCACCAAATGTGGACGAACCATTGGTGCTATCGATCGCCATCAAGCGAGAGTTTTTGTAGTTGTTGTAGCCAAAACTTAATCCAGTAAGCGCGGTTGCAGACATGAAACTATTATGGGCATACCGCAAATTGACTCGATGAGGGTTTGACCAAAACTCTTGCCCAACATTCCGTACTGTTCCGCCAGCACGACTTATCGTAGAGTAGTCAAACCACTGAAACTTCGGGGTCGTGGTCTGACAGGAAAAACTCCCCCAAGCTACAGGATTCGAGACATTATCGACCGCTTGATCCGAGAGCAAATGATTGCTTAATCCATTGAGAGTGATGGCTACGCCTTCTGGAACCGAGGACGCATTAACGAGTGTCCATGATGTATTGGTGCGCTGAGCTGCGCCACCGATTTGGTGGAGTCCTCCCATGGAGGGGAGGCACGGAACGTAAACGAGCTTGTCCCAGATGCCGAGTTGTTTTGCGCCTTTGACAAACTCGTTGATCGAATATTTTGAGTATGCATCGGTTACACCAGCACGGGCAAAATACTCTTCCGCTTCAGCTGTGTAAATGATGGCTGCCAGTCCATCATCTGCGGTCACCTCGAAGCGCATGGATTGGCTGAATTGTTCTGGCCAATCAGCACCCGCATTCCATGTGATCATTTTCCCATTACTTACGGACGTACCAGCTCCGATGTCACCGCTTAACGTCGTAACAGGCACAGTAAAGGTTTCTCCACTATCATTGGAAATTCTCAGGCTTGTTGTCACTTGGGCAGTTACAGCATTCAGGTCGTAGTGGATGTCCACCAGTTGGGTTCCTGCGCGCTGAATCGCAGTAAGATTAGTAATCACTGGGTCAGTTGCCGCAAGGATTGGCAAACAAATGAGTGTTAGAAGAGTTGAAATTGCAATTTTGAATGTTTTCATGAATCTGTTGATGTGGAGAGTTTTGACGCGAAGACTGGTTCTACTTTGCTTGAATGCGGAAGAAGCCGGAACCAGCGGGCGCATCGAATTCAAACAGTATCTCGCCCAGAGGGGTAACGCTGAGTTGGGAATCACTCGCGGGAAGTGCGGTAAACAGACTCAAATTTGTCGATTGTTGGATGCCAATCAACAGCTTTACCTTGCCCGTAATGGCATCTCGCGCAATAACAGGAGCAGGAACTTGAAGAACCCGCATTCCCGCAAGATCGTAATAACCCTCCGCGGCGAGATCGGCGCGCGACACTAGCCCCGCAGTAGTTAATGCCTCGGCGAGATGAGGCTGCGACAGATTCCAATTGAACCCTTGATCACGGAGCGTATATTCAACCAAATCATTGAGGCCATCTGCATCGCTGTCCACCGTAGCGAGTGGAAACAAGTTAATGCTTACTGTTGCGCTGGTGGTCGCCCCAAAGTCATCAGTGACAACAAGCGAAATTTCATGGCTACCGTATGGCAACGTAATGATGGGCGAGGCGCTCGTCGAAGAACCTCCAGACCACGTCCACAAATAGCCTGCAATGGTACCGTCCGTATCACCCGCATTGGCTGTGAGTGTAACTTGTCGTGATACGGCATCTGTGACAATCGCCGTGGGGTTGGCATATGGAGGGTCGTTGATGATGCTACGTGTGTCCACAGTCACGTCCATAGTGACAGCCGTGCTGATCGCCGCATGGGCAAGTGGTAGACAGGAGAGACTGGTGACTGATAATAATGGGAGGATGTTTGATTTCAAAAGAGAGGAAAGTTGGAAATTAATTGCTTCGTTAGTAACTTTATTAGGATGAGATTCATATTGAGATTTGGTTACTTGTTAGTGTAGTTTATACTAACAGTAGTAAAAAACGACTAAAATCTAAGCTCATGAAAATTACTCGTGATAAGCACTAATGCAATAACAGATTTCAACAGAATCCGAATTACTTTACCACGGCCTTGGCCCTTAGCATTTCGGAGACTGTTCCCTGAGCGGCTGCGGTGTCACAGCCTCCATCGCAGGATGGAAAAAACACCTCGCCGTGAGTCAGGAGAAAAAGTAAGCCATGCACAAACCCACTCTTATCATCGCACCTCACTACGCCAACGGCATTGCATAACAAAACCCAGGGTTGCCCGATCAGATCTACCCTAGGTTAAATCCCCTAAAAAAATCCCTCGTACCCCGCATCGCAGGGCATGGCGATGAAGAAAGAAAAATCAAGAGATTGCGCGAAAATTCATTCAAATTCACAAAACCTGTTAGCCTAACAGAAAATTAAAGGTTTCCGCGTGAGGACTAACCTCTGTGATGTCCTCGGTTCATACCAACCACTACTGCGGAGAATCGCTACAAGAACAAAGGACCGGAGAGCAATCTCCAGTCTTTTTGTTGTCACGCGCCGGAAGCAGTCGTGCCCTGCACGGATTCTGGCCGGGATAACAAAATCAGCGGCAGCAGCACCGCGACCCAGTGAGCGATGAACTCGTAGTTGCCAGTGATTGAGAACACGGTGCTTCGATCAAACAACAAGCCGCTGAGCACCGTGGCCAGCAACACGGCAGGCCAGCGTAATCCGCGTCTGAGCAAGGCAAACGCCGCCCAGAAGGCACTGCCGACCACCATGAAATGTGCCGCCAAAGAAATCAATCCGCCGCCGCGAACAGTCGCCAGAAAGATGGAATGCTCGTGCTCGTGTTCGCCCATTTTTTTGCCGCTGGCCGCCAGCCCCTGACCGAGCAGACGCGATTGTTCCAGCTCGTGCCATAGCGCTATGTAGCCGCCGATACGGCCAGAGCTACCGCGCTCGACCAGAGCACTGCCGTGAGTTGCGATCAATTCTGCTGACTGTAGAGCCGATGGCGGGGAAACAGCGACTTTTATTTTCAAGCAGACAAATCCGCAGCCGATCGCCGCGCCCAACAGCCCGATTGTTTTCAGGGAAAACGGAATGCCGCGTCGCACTAGGATGAACGGCAGTGCCGTAGCCACCATCAGCCAACCGCCGCGCGAGGCGGTGAGAAACACTCCGATGGTAAGTAGGCCGCAGAACCACCACCATGAGCGGCCTTTGCCGCCGTTTGCCAAGTATTCTAGGATCATCAGCAGGGCCAACGCAAAGTAGAAGGCAGCATAGTTGGTGTGCTCCCAAAAAATCTGGCCGATCGGCATGGCCAGCATCCGCGTCGGCCAGATCAACATCATGCGTGTCTCATTGAAGTACTTCACAAATTCTCCCATCGAGACGAAGCGTTCAAAACAAAAAAAGTATCCCGCGAACGATCCCGCCAGCAGCATGACCAGCAGGGCAACTACGGTTTTTTTCAGTGAATGCACCCAACGCGGTTCCAACAGCAGGTTGATAAACACCAGCAAGCCGACCACGGCGGTGAAACCCGCCAGTGCCCGGATCGTGGCCAGCCACCACAATTCGCCATGCAGAACGCCCCCGAGCCATGAAGCACTGTGGGCGATCAACAGACCGGCAAGAAAAACCCGTCCCGGCCAGCCGGATTTTTGCAGTTGGCAGCCCAAGCTCCGCCGCGACAAATAGACCGCCGCCAAGCAAGCCACAAGCCAACAACAGAGACGATATTCTTGAGAAGAAAAAAGCAACTGCGGGACGAGCAGTAGCAGCGCCGCCAACCATGGCAGCGGGCGTTTGGCCACGCCGTCACAGGAAGTTGTCGCTGCGCTGTTTTCGCACGGGGGTTTTTCACTCATCTTTGGGGTCATCTTTAGGGTCAGTCCCAAATGGCACGGCATTAAGGCGATTTTCGTTGATATTGTTAGACGAAAAGCCGGATGAGGTACGATTTCAGTGTGTGAAAAATCAACCTTACCTCACCATTTTCCCGTTGACTGTATTTGCCACCGTTAAGTGTCGTTTGCAAGACTGGCAATCCAGAAATTTCTCGTAAATTTGCCCAAACATCGTGATAATTCAGGATTATTCTTGAGGATTGTCCTTCTAACGAAAAATCATAATGTTACTATTCGAGGACTAACCCCAAAGATTCTGCATTGATACCATGGTCGTTGGCTGATGATTTAACAACGCCGAGCTTGATTTGAGCGTGGAGTGTGACAGAGTCGAGATGTCCTTTTGAGCACAGACACTGAAACTCCCTCCCTCGCTGTTCCTCGCAAACGCCGCAAATGGCTGCGTCGTGTGGGGATTTTGCTGTTGTTGTTTTTAGTGTTCCTCGTTTGGCTGAATGGCCCGGGAATTCGCTGGTTGCTGCCGCACATTTCACAGCATTACCTTGAGAAGCAGTCCATGACCATCGAGATGAAGGTTCGCGGCACTGTGTTGGGCGGTCTTACGCTCCATGAAATCCAACTCGTCGGCGGCCCGATTGTTGACTTGTACATTAGTGACCTCGAACTGCGCTATCAATTGAGGGAGTTGTTAGACGGAAAAGTGCGAGGCATTCGAGTGAGTGGCATCAAAGTCGAGATGGATCTTAATCGAAAATTTCCCACACCATCCGAGCCAGAGCCTGAGCTACCTTTCGACATTCGCAAGGTAGTCGAACTGCTACGCACCAATCATGCGGTAACCTCGGCGTACGATGTGGATGCTCACATCGAAGAGTTGCTCATTCACCGCAGTGATGAACTGATCGCGAGTTCTAAAGATTTGAAACTCTCTCACATCGGTGGCCAAGATGATTGGAAAATCGAGTCGGGGGACTGGCAACTGCCAGAGAAAAGAAACATCCCCGGTCAGACTTTGGAAGTCACGTGGTTACCCGATCGCTTTTTGATCGAACAATTTCGCTACGATGACACTTTGCGCTTCGAAAACATCCAATTCTCGGCACCTGAAAATTTACGGCCCTCCTTGCAACTGCGGCTTGGTGTTGCGGAGTCGCTGTTCGACTTGCAGACGACGGAAGATTTTCAACGCATCGATTTGTTAATGACGGGTCAGCCATGGAGTTTGACGCAACTTCAGCCTTACCTAACAGAGCCACTTCCCGCTCAGGGAAATATCACGGCTTTAACCTTGCGCGTCGAACCGGAAAATCTGCCGATCTTTGGTGACGCATCTCCGCCACCGATGCTCTTCGATCTCAGCTTGCAGACTAAAATGCAGGCACTGCAGTGGCAACAATGGAAGCTGGATGACATCGATCTCACGCTTACCAAGGTAGCAGAAAAAGGAGATCTGGTGGCGCGTATCGCAGGATACGAGGGAGTCGTGGATGCCAAGGCTCAAGTACTGTGGAATCAAAATCCAACCGCGAAAGAAGAGTGGCAACGCGCCTCGGTCGTCTGTGACGTAGGCATCCCCGAATTGAAAAATTTGTTAGAAAATCTATCGCCACAACTCGGCATCAAACGTCCACTCGATGCGGTAGCGCCTCCCGCCTCGGCACTGCGTGTTCAAGGATCGATGCGTATCGATGGTTCGACTATCGGGCCTCTTGATGCGCAAATCGACGTAAAATCGTTAGATCAAAAGCATCCTTCCTTAAGTGTGACGGCACGATCCCCTCAGGGGAAAAATTTTACATTTGAGGGAGGCTCAGGCGCTCTTCAAGCCAAGGGCTCGCTGGAGACCGAGGCGATGAAATATAGTGCCGAAGTTTCCGTGAAAGAACTCGACCCGCAAGTCTATCAACCCTGGGTGGCATGGTTGGGAACCGAGCTACCACAAGGCATGAACGCTAGCGTGAAATGGCAGGGTAGCGGTCTGATCAAAGAAAATCTGCATACGGGTGAGGCGATGATCGAAGCCTTCACGTGGAAACGCACCGGTTCCGATGATTTGAAGGCGTCGGGACGAGCCGCTTACGATTGGCCGCGCAAAGCCGATGTCGAAAATTTGCAGGTGAACATGGGTGACCAACAAGCGCGCATGAATCTCACATGGGAGAATCATCGATTCGAATTGCGCGAATTAGAACTGCGCAAAAATGATCAGATGTTAGTGCGCGGCACGGCCAGCATTCCGGTGGCAGAGTCAGTGAAATCGGCTCGTGATTTTTTTCAGCAGACGCAGGAACTCAAGGTCAGCTTAAGCAGTGAGGCTCTACCATTAACAACAGCAGAACAGTGGATGAAACCCGAGGCGAAGTTGCCAATGACAGGCACGGCAAAAATTGATTTGCAGATCACGGGCTCGCCGGCGCAACCCGCGATCAGTGGCAATTTGCAATTCAAGGATGTGGAGAGTCGCGCTAGGAGTGATCTTCCAGCGTTCAATCTGTCAGTCGATTTACACACACTGCCTAACAAAATTTCGGTGAGCGGGCTATTGCTCACCGCGCGCACAGCTCCCATGCAACTCAAAGCCGAGATGCCGTTTCGGCCGGGGGCATGGGCGGAAGATGTGCAGTTGATTGAAGGGGAAAAAATCAACGCACGTGTTGACATCCCCGAGCTCGATCTGTCTCGGTTCCAAGACCTCGTGCCTCAGGTCAAACAACTGACGGGCATGATCAATGGACACATTCTCATCGATGGCACAGTGAAAGCACCACGCATCAATGGCACCTTGGCGATGAAAAACTTTTCCACACGCTTGCCTAACGAAAAAATTCCACCGATCACCAATGGATCACTGAATCTCACCTTTACCGATCACCTCGTGAAATTGGAAAAGCTCAGCCTGCAATTGGCGGGGGGAAATATCGTGGTGCAGGGCGTGGCTGATTTGAAGGAACCTAAGAAGCCGAATCTCGACTTCACGTTGCGGGGCGATGCTCTACCCTTGTGGCGTGACGATGCGGTGATCGCGCGAGCCAACGCAAATTTACGCATGGCGGGGCCATGGGATCTCGTGCGCACGAGTGGAGAGATCGGTTTGATCGATAGCGTGTTCTACAAAGATTTTGAGATCATTCCCATCGGCAAGCCTTTCACCTTGCCGCAAGCCGCATCACTTCCGGCGCTCGATACCAAATTGGAAAGTAAAGCCAATGCACTGCCCTTACCCTTTGCGAATTGGCCTCTCGCGGTCACATTGAAGACCAATGATCCATTTTTAGTTCGAGGCAACCTCGCGCGCGGTTCCATCACAGGCCTAATAAAGGTGGGTGGCACTTGGGGCAATCCCCAACCTGTGGGAGAAACGGTGATCCAGGACCTTGTCGCTTCACTTCCTCTCAGCAAACTCACTCTCACATCGGGAAAGATGAGGTTTACTGCTGCCGCCGGACTCGACCCTTTGCTTGATATCCGTGGAGCCTCGCGCGTGTCGAACTACGATGTAAGCATGTATGTATATGGTCCCGTATCTGCGCCGAAAATCCTTCTCTCATCAGAGCCGCCCTTGCCCGAAAATGAGATCATGACTCTTCTCGCCACCGGCACCACGACGGCTGGCCTCACCGATCAAGATGCCGCGCAAGGGAAAGCGACGCAGCTCTTGATCGAAGAATTTCGTCGCGGTCGTTTGCCACTAGGTCGACGGTTGATGCCGCTGTTGTCGAAGCTCGAAGACGTCGAACTGGCAGTAGGCGAACCCGATCCTTACACCGGGAAAAAATATGCGTCTGCCAAGATGCCGTTGTTTTCCCGTTATTTTTTGTATGGGGCTGTGGATGCTCTCGGACGTACGCGAACCTTGTTCATGTTTGAAGTGAAAATGAAATGACCACCGTGAAAAACATCATTGGGGTTTTTCTAAGTAGTGCCTGCCTTGCACTCCATGCGGCAGAAGTGCGCTTTAGCGGCTTGCATTCCATGAGTAATGGTGAAGCGCGCGAAGTTTTGGGCGATCGATTGGAGTTGATCAATAAAAAACCAGCCACCGCAGCACGTGCGTCTGATGCGGCCTTTATGTTTGAGCGACTGATGCGGTTGCAAGGTTTTGCCCATGCTACCGTCACAGGGGTTGTCGAGTCGAGCAACACCATCCGCTTGATGGTTCGTGAAGGTTCACGACAGTATCTAGGCGAAATTACCATTGAGGGAATGGACGCAAAGCAAACGCGCCATATGCGACGCCTCTTCAGCAGCCCTGCGGAGAAACGGAAGCTAGCGTTTGCACAGCAAGTGCCCTTTTTGGAAGAAGATGTCACGGAAGGCATGTCGTATATGATCCAAGAGTTGCAGTCCCGCGGCTACTGGAAAGCCCATGCACAAATGATATCGCGCTCAGCTCCAGATGGTAGTGGCAAGGTCGATTTCCACATCCGCATTGATCAGGGCGCACTGTACACCTTAGAGTATCCACACATTAGCGGCAATCTACCGCATTATCGTAAGACCTTACAGCGCAAGCTACTCAAGCTTCAGGGCTTGCCAGCAACCACTGCCAATATCAATCAGGTGCGCAGTATCACCGAGGCACTCTATCGAAAACACGGGTACTCTGATGCACAGATTCGTGTCAGCGGTGAGGCAATTCATGGCAAGTTTCAACCGGAACTTTCGATTCAACTCGGGAAACGCTATCAACTCCGCGAGGTGACGGTGGTGGGTTTGGAAAAAACTAATGAGTCGCGTGTGTTGTTACGTTTCGATGGCATGGAAGGGAAATACTATGATGCGACGCGGATGGAGCGGGAAGTGCGCAAATTGTTGAGCACTGGCGCTTTTCAATCGTTGCGAGTGGAGACAGCACTGGATGAGAGTGGCACGTTGCTCGATGCCACCTTGCAAGCGGTGGAAGGCAAGGCACGCAGTTACCAAGCTTATGCGGGAATAGAAACCTATGAGGGGGCTGTCTTAGGCGTCGGCTACAGCGACCGGAATTTTCTTGGCAATTTGCGGAATCTCAGTGGAGGATTGGAAATATCGTCACGCGGACTGTTGTTTGATGCGCGAATTGTCGATCCATGGCTCTTTGATCATGATGTCCGAGCAGGGGCACGCTTCTTCGCGGTCAATCGCGATCTTGATGTTTATCAAAAACTTGAATCGGGGCTCTCGTTCGATTTCACGTGGGAGCTCACGGAGTTTGATACCTTGCTTCTGTATGTGGCATCGTCTTACGTGGACATTACCGAGACCTCAATCGCCGCAGCAGATCTGGGGGCTACGGAATACAACCACAACCGTGTGCGACTCACATGGACCCATGACAAACGCAACAATAAGGTCACGCCTAACGATGGGTGGATCACCGATATAGCAGGTGAAGTGGGCACGGTGATCGGCACCGAGAATGCGAGTTATTTCAAATGGGAAATGCGCGGTAGTTGGTATCTGCCCGTGAAGGAGACTAATCACGTAGCGCTCGGACTGCGATCGGGCCTGTTGATTCCTGCCACTGATACTGAGTTGCCCATCGACCTGCGTTACTTTCTCGGTGGCGCCAATACAGTGCGGAGTTTTCCCGAACGTGAGTTAGGACCACGCAATAGCGATAAGGTAAACCGTGGTGGCGAAGCGTATTGGATCGCAAATGCCGAGTATATTCATCAGATCACCGGACCGATCAAAGCGGTGGCTTTCACGGACATCGGTAATCTCAGTGCAGACTATTCGTCCTTCGGTTTTTCGAACATGGACGTTGCCGTCGGTCTTGGCATCCGCGCCGACCTGCCCATTGGTCCGGTGCGTTTGGAATATGGTCACAACATGACGCGGGACGATGGCGAACCGACAGGAGCCTTCCATTTCGCCATCGGTGTTTCATTTTGAATGGAAGACAGACATGTTGTCTGTCTCGGCAGACGGGCTTCCAGCCTGTAATACCATTCGCTCATTCACTCCCCCATTTTTTATGAAATACAGGACTTGAGCTCCCGAATTGCATAGAAATCTCCTTCACCAGATAGGAAGCCCCACTTTGCTCCGTAACATTTTCTTAACATGCAACATCTTCCTTTGATTTCTCGTCGACGTCTCCTCGCTGGTGCTTTTGCCACTGTCGCTCTTGGACCTTCGATTCTTTATGCTGCGCCAAAAAATGGCCGACTGAACATCGCCTTCATCGGCTACGGCAAACGCGCTTACGGTGTTATGGCACACGCGCTCAAACAGGATGACATACGAATCGTTGCCGTCTGTGATGTGGAAGGCACCCGACTCGCCAAAGCGAAAGAAGTGGTCGAGAAACACTACGCCGCTGATCAAAAATCCGGCAGCTACAAAGGCTGCACCGCCTACGTCGATTACCGCGAGTTGTTAGAGCGCGAGGACCTTGATGCCGTCGTCATCATGACACCCGATCACCTCCACGTTTATCAATCACTCGCCGCCGCCAAGAAGAAGCTCGATGTCTATTGCGAAAAGCCACTCACCCGTACCATCGCTGAAGGGCGCATGCTCGTAAATGCAGTGAAAATAAATAGCATCATCTTCCAAACCGGCAGCCAGCAACGCAGTGAATTTGGCGGACGTTTCCGCACCGCTGTGGAAATGATCTGGGCCGGTCGCATCGGCGACATCAAGACCGTGCGCATCGGCGTCGGCGGGCCATCCATTCCTTGCAATCTTCCCGATCAACCCACGCCCGACAACGTCAACTGGGATCTCTGGCTGGGCCCCGCACCCTTGCGCGGCTACCATGAAGACCTTTGCCCGAAAGGCATGCACAACCACTTCCCCGCCTTCCGCAAGTACGAAGAATTCGCCGGTGGATTGCTCGCAGACATGGGCGCACACCACTTCGATATCGCCCAGTGGGCGATGGGCATGGACGGCAGCGGCCCCATCAGCATCGAGCCACCCGCTACAGGCGATACCGGTCTAAAATTCACCTACGCGAATGGCATCGAGATGTTTCACGGTGGAGAGAGCGGTTGCACCTTCGAAGGCACCAAAGGTACCATCTGGGTGGACCGCGGGGTTTTGAAAAGCGATAAGCCGGAAATCCTCAGTAGCCCACTCGCCGCAGCCGATCGTCGCGCCATGCCGTCTAAAGACCATTTTCGCAATTGGCTCGATTCCATAAAGACCCGCACCGAACCGATCTGCTCGGTTGAGACCGGTCACCGCACCGCCAGCGTTTGCCACCTCGGCAATATCGGCTACAAGCTGCGCCGCAAGCTCATCTGGGATCCCGTAAAGGAACAATTCACCGGCGATGCCGAAGCGAACGCCCTCACAAGTCGTAAGCCACGGGATGGCTGGGCCTACGACGTGTAAGGATCATTTTTTCGCATTGAGTTGCGCAACCATAGCTAAAACCACCATGAGAATTTTCTGTGGGTTCATGACTGATGAATCTATGGGGTTGGGGAAATGACTCGTTAAAAAAATAGATCTTAACGCAGCGAACATTATTCACCAAATTGCTACTTTTGTATTTGCAATGTATGATAATTTTGATAGGTAGTACTGTCTCCGTTGCATAAGTTCACAGTCACTCTAAGCAGTGTGACTCCTTATTTTTTCAACGAGACAAACGTTAACCCACCCCTTAAAACCCATGCAGATTCCAAGAGACGCTCGAGTCCCTTTCACTAAGCGCGGCTTCGCGTTGATCATTGTTCTTTCTGTGATGTTCTTGTTAACAATCATCGCACTTGGCATTCTCTCTCTATCTAGCGTCACCCTGCGCTCCTCCTCGCGAGGCGAAGCTCATGCCATGGCGCGCGCCAACGCACGACTCTCCCTGATGATGGCGATCGGTGAATTACAAAAAGAAATGGGCCCTGACACACGCATTTCCTCTCCTCACGATGTTGGCTCGTCGGCAAACGGTGGGCAACCTCACTGGACTGCCGTCTATGATGCGTGGAAACGCCCTGTAGATCCAGCAACAGCCGAGTCGCCGACAACGCGGACTCCCACGTTTCGTCGCTGGCTTTTATCAGGAGCCAATCAAGCGACCGGAGGTCCAGCCGGATCCGGTGATATTGTCAAGTTGGTGGGACAAAACAGTCTCGGGTCCACAGCGGTTCCTGAAGATCATGTCAGCGCTCCGACTCATCGTTTGACTGTCGGGAAAAATCAGGGACAATTCGCTTGGTGGGTCGCAGACGAATCCACGAAAGCCAAAATCAACGCAGGGCCCGATACAGCGTTGGCATCGAACCCCTTATTCGACTCGCAATCCCCCCCACACATCAATCATCAATCGATTGCGGAACTCGATGAGTTCAAATGGAAAACCGGGCAACGATCGATGGCCATCACTAATGGCGTCGTCAATCTCGCCGCAGCCATCGGTCCGCGCGGGATAGGCAACATCAATCACGACATTACCGTGCATTCTGCTGGTGTGCTTGCCGATGTGCGAGCGGGTCATCTCAAAAGAGACCTGACCAATCTGCTCAGCAGACCCGTCGCGGAATTGGAAAATAAACCCCTGTATCTCGCTGATGGTCGTATGAACCGCTTTGAAATAACCGATGCTGGCGCGATATCAAGCACACCAGGCTTGCCCGCGAACGCGGCGGGAGCGGATCGCTGGGGCATCAACCTTGAGGAACTCCACCTCTTCCATCAACTCCATCGCGAGGTCGATTGGAGCACCGGGAAACCTCAATTGGTGAACAAGAACAGCAGGGAGGCGATGATTCAGGACCGCTTCTTCCTCTACCGCAAACCGAAGATGGAGGCGCAAAGCGTCATGCTATCCTTCATCGCGGAGCCGGACGCTGCGCAGGGTGCCGCGCCGGGCACCTATAGCATCGCCGCTATGATTGACGCAATGGTCGTCAACTCGAACCCCAACGACATTCCCATCGTCTGGCCCGCCAGCGTGCTTCTCCGCATGGAGATGGAAGGTTTCCCCTACAGACCCAGGTGGAACATCCGCCGGGCTAACGGCACCGTCAGACACTCGCACACCGCCCAAGCGATCAATTACCCCTACTTCAGATCGTCCATCAGTGGGGGCTTCACTCTCGAACCCGGAGAGGCGGGCGTTTTTGGCGCTTCCACCACCGACACATCATCAGAGAGCGTCAACCTGACGCGTGGCTATGTGCCTCGTGGCGGATTGCGCATCGCTGATAAAAGATGGGACTCGGACAATAACTTCAACCCCGCAACTGACGGCCTCCGTGCCACTGGTTTGCTGCCCGGCGACACCATGGATTTCACGATGATCCCCGCCCCCACAAACGTCGGAAGCACACCCAGTGGATGGATTTCTTGTTATGCCAAAATCAGAAACGCCTCCGGCGGCTCGGACACCGGTATCAGCACGCACCGGCTCGCCGGCGGTGGGGGCAGTGTGCTAACCAGCGCGCCGATCAGCACCTACATGCCAAGTTCGATTCGCCCCCCGCAGAACCTGATGATCAGTGAGTTCATCGGAACTCCCCTGCCGGTCCTGATGGCAACCACCATGCCTAACGTGGAAAAAAGCCGCGTCGGCCTTCTGCCACCAAACGCCTTTGCCTCTCGTGCCTACTATCTCCATGAACCTGCGATTAACACCATGGTAGTATCGACAACTTCAGCGCAAAATACGAACCTCACGATGCAAAATTCCCAACTAGTTGTGATCGCCGAACCGATGGACTATGAATTTGGTAGCGACCGAACCATGGCGGCTGGCGTGGGTGGACGAAACCTCTATCATGGCGGCGCGCGAGAACTAGGATTAGGAGGAAGTATCAACGTCATCAAGCGCCGTATCCCTCTCGCCGCCCCGCTATCGCTCGGAGCCTTTGAACACGCGATTGCATCCGGATTGGTGCAGCGCTTTGCCGCGCCAGGCAATGCTTTTACCGGGAATGCAAATAGTTTGCCCGCTATGGCGAAAACCATCGGCAACTCCTGGTCCAGCCCGTTTATCAACTCAAATACCGTATTCAATGGCACCGACACCGACCCTTCGTGGATGGTCAATACTGCTTTGTGGGACTCTTGGTTTCTGTCGGGTATTGTCGATGCTCGCTCGTTACCCTCTGGCTCATGGGCCACAGACAATCGCAGCCCGCGCGAGCAATTCCGCGAGTTCGCTTTGAGCAAAGCTAAACTCAAAAACCAACGTTTTCTATACCATCAAACAAAGTCGCTCGAAGCTACCTTGGATGAACTTTTTGACAGCGATCTTCTGAAGCCCTCTGCTATCAAAAAACTACCGGCACACTTGCTCGTCGATGGAGCATTTAATGTCAATTCTACTTCGTTAGACGCATGGAAAGCCTTGCTCTCTAGTGTTCGCGAACAGCAATTGTTCGTGAATGGAGGTGCGAAACAACAGTTCGGAAACCCATTGGGCACCTTGGGATACGCCTACAACAACTCACCGACCAACGACTGGGCCGGGTTGCGCGACCTTACTGATACGGAAATCGACACGCTCGCCAAAGCTATCGTAGTAGAAGTAAAGTCCCGTGGTCCGTTCCTGAGCATGACCGACTTCGTCAATCGCAGACCGAACAGCTCCGATGCCACACACCAAGCACTGGGAGCCTTGCAATCCGCAATCGACAAGTCAGGCCTAAACAATCGATACAAAGGACCTGGCCGCGATTTGGCTCCCGCGAACATCGCCGTTTTAGCTGGCAAAGATACTCTTACAAATGAACCCGCACCCGCGCGCGCAATCGGCAGCGCGGGTTTTCTCAGCCAAGCCGCAATTCTCAACGCACTGGGCCCGCAAATCACCGTGCGCGGGGATACCTTTTGCATCCGCGCCTACGGCGACCATCGCGATGCCAGCGGAACCATTCTCGCAAAATCGTGGTGCGAGGCAGTCGTGCAACGTGTTCCTGAATACGTGAATTCTACTGATGCTCCCGAAGCCTCGGAAAATCTCACTCTGGCCAACTCCACATTTGGCAGAAAATTCACCATCATCTCATTCCGCTGGCTCAACTCCGAAGAAATTTAATCATGCCTCATCGAACTCTTACTCACTCCGCAAGGTGCCGCACCCACTTGCTGTTTCTGTTCATTTCACGATGCTTCGGAGCCGTCGTATTGCTACTGAGCCAAGGAATCTGTTTTGCGCAGGAAGCCGCTGACCCAGCAAAAAAAGAAGAGGGCGTGATGGTCCGCATGCTTTGTGTGCAAAGTCTTTCCACCAAGGAGGAAGAAACTATGCTTGCTACAAAAAAAGAAGATGGCACGTGGTTTGAACATACCGCAGTCACCCTCCGTACACCTTTCATTTCCGAATGGATCCGATTGCCTCATGGCACGATTCACCTCACTAACAAAGAAGAAGAGCCCGTACGTTCCCTCGGTTCCTTTGTGGTCCCGGAAAAACCCAAACGATTGATTGTGGTGCTTTTGCCCGACACTAAGAAAAATGGTTACCAAATGCAGGTGATCGACCCTGAAAATCTGGGCTTCCAAAAAGGTAAGGCACTCATCATCAACTACGGAAAAGTGCGCGCAGCGGTGCGAATCGGCGAGCGGACCGTCACCGTGAATCCCGGCCAACAGGTTGTGGAAAAAATCGATGCGAATCAGGATGGCATGTACCGTCTCCTAATCGGCCACCTCGATGACAATCAAAAGATCGTTCCCTGCTATGATCGATTTGTTTCCTCCAATGCGAATACGCGGAAATTTATCTTACTCTTCCCCGACCAACAACTGGGCTTGCGAGCGATGAGCCTCTCGGAATTCGGCCCTTTTGAATAAACTCTTACGCATCAAACCTATGTCCCACTTTTTTCCATCACGATTATTGCTCACGTTCGCACTTTTGTTGCTTGCGTCGATGTCGCCTGCCATCGCAAAGCAAGATGGCAAAGCGCAGTTGCGTATCATCTGTGTTTCCAGCCTAGCGGAAAATCAAGAGGTCGTAATCGCCTCGCTTGATGCCGAGGGCAAATGGAGTGAACACGGCACACTCACTCTGAGGCCATCGCTCGTAAGCGATTGGATGCCCTCTCAAGCAGGCGAACTACATCTTGCATTGCGGGAAAATAACACCTTGAAATCCCTCTGCCATTTCTCATTACCGGCTGACGCCGGTCGTGTGCTAGTCGCATTAGTGGCAGATACGGAAAAAAATACGTATGAGGCTCAAGTTGCAAATCCGGTAAAATCAGAATTCCTCAAAGGCTCCGTGCTCATCTTCAATTTCAGCACCCATACTGCCACCATACTGCTCGGCACCAAAGAAGAGAAGGTCGAGGCAGGACAACGCTCTGTCGCTAAGCCTGTCATGGATGATAGCCGAATGTATCAAACGGTGGTTTCGTATCTGGATGTCGAGAAGAAGGCCGTGTCGTGTTATGACCGATATGTCTCCAGTAATCCAAATGCGCGAAACATGCTGTTCTTGGTGCCCGACAAAACTCTCGGCATCCGTGTCTCCAGTCTTCCGCTGTTTGGCGAATACTAGTGATATCACTTTCTCACAAAAGATTAAATGATGCCTTGCGCGCTTATTCCAGTCCCCGCTCGGCAATATCATCTTCATCCCAGCCAAGATAATGTCCGAGTTCATGAAGATACGTTGTCCCCACTTCATCGCGATAGTCCTGCTCATCGCCCTCGACCCATTCCCATAAGTTTTCTAAAAATAATCGAATGCGCGGCAAGTCCGTAGAGGCTGGATCGTCTAACAAACACGACCCTTCGAACAATCCTAGCTCATCGCCCTCAAGGTCCTTGTCCCAAGCACTATCGCCGGGACGTTTTTCCAAGGATAGCACACACCGCCCCGCTGCCACTTGCACCTCCTCCGGCAAAACTTTCAGCACCGCCGCCAATTCCTCTTCCGCCCATACACTCAACCCTTCAAAATTCATAGCCACATTCTACTCAGCCCACCCACTCATCGCAATTCCGAAATCGTCACATCCCTCACTAATCCTCCCCCGAGCGGCAAGGGAATATGCGAATCCAATCCGTTTCACTCCGATGCTTGCCAAAGCCTTCAAGGCGTGTAACCTGATGCATCCTCCATGAGCCAGCTGAAATCAGAATTGCGTCTGAATGACAAAGTCATCCAATTATTGGAAGCGACGGGCTACGCCGATACGGAGGTCCTCGCCGCCGCCGACGCCACGGCCCTGCGCGATGCCCTCATCACGGCCAATTCGGAACTCAAGCTCTACAAAAAACCTCCAAGTCTGAAGCAAGTCACAGAATGGATCAATACGGCGCGCAATATTAATGATGCTGATTCTGAAGAATTCTATGAGCAAGCCGCACCCGACGCGGCGGAAATGGTCAATTTCGAAAACGACCCCGACGTCGTTGAAATGATCGCAATGGCCCCCCTGGCACTGCCATTGCCAGGCAAATTGTTAGCCGCGAAGCAAGTGCCCGTGCAGGAAATTCCTGAGGCCAT
The DNA here is from genome assembly GCA_945890645.1 of Akkermansia muciniphila. GTDB lineage: Bacteria > Verrucomicrobiota > Verrucomicrobiia > Verrucomicrobiales > Akkermansiaceae > UBA956. The sequence goes on along the minus strand of CAMDCV010000016.1, from coordinate 51,200 downwards.
TTTACTAACCGCAGCACGTGGGGACATCTCCATTCGCGTGGGTACGAAGTCGCCAGAAAAGAAACAGGAAAAAACGGTGATCAAAACGCCAGTCGTCCAAGGCAGCTATGTGAACACTATTTCCTTTGGACAAAAAAAGGAAGAGGTGAATCGCACCCGCATTCGCTCGACTGATGAATTCACGGACCCGAGCGTTCAAGTGCAACAACGGGAAGAACAGAGAACTCGCAACGAAGAACGCTTGCGTTTGATGCGGTCGGCCTTGCCTGAGACGAATGCCGGCGTCGATCCCGCCTCGCGCCGTTACATTCGCGGCGTGCTGCACAGCAATCCTCTGCAAGTTTGGTGGGGTGCTCTCATCACGCTCGCCTGTCATGTGTTGATCCCCACAGGCATCTTCGCCGCGTTTGCCCTCTTACTCAAAGACAATGGCTCGTCCCTGTTCCGTTGGGTGCCCACTTGGTTCCTCGCCCTGCCGCTTAGTGTTTTCGTCATGGGGCTGCTCTACCTTACCATCAGCTTTCAATCCAGCTGTCGCATCTGCGGACAAAAATGTTTTGTACCTCGCAATTGCCTGAAAAACAGCAAAGCGCACCACATTCCCCTCCTCGGCTACGTCTTCTCCGTCGCCCTGCACATTATACTTTTCCGCTGGTTCCGCTGCAGCTTTTGTGGCACCCCCGTCCGGCTGAAAAAGTGAACGCATGGTCGGTTACCGGCTTATTCGCGAAGTGGACAGCCTACAAGATTTACGAATACCGCGACCAGGCAAGCCATGAGGCACAGCTCGCCCCGCCTGAGTTCGATGAAATAAAGCCAAGCAACGAGGCACAAGAGAATTGCGAGATTGCGAAGAATCAACAAAGAAGAAAATTCACTCAGTGATGGAAAGTAGTCCATTTTATTTAAATAGTATTGGCAGACTTATGGCTCATTGTTGCGGCTTTGCTTGTTGATATTAAATTTCTAACAATATTTAATTGCACATCTCGAAAAACTTCATCAAACAGAATTGACTCACTAAGAAAACAGTTTATTCTAAGCAATGGCAAGGAATTACAATATTCGAGAAGTTCAAATTGAGCATGATTAAATATGATGTTAGTGGATGACGATGTATTCCTCATTCTCGAGCAGTCAAAAAAGCCTACGCAACCGATCGCCGTGCCGAGTGTCGAAGCGATGATCGCGCTCAAACTCCATGCGACTTGTCAGTGCACAAGGAGTGAAGCGGAGAAAGACTGGTCGGACATCATCGCTTTGTGCAAAGCGCACAATCTCTCGCTCGACGACGCGGATTTCCGTGCTATGATCCAGCGTCATGGAGGACCAAATGCCATCCAACGCATCGCAGATTCGCTTGCTGAGTGAGATCAGCTTTCCCAGCGGCGAGGGGCCCGTGGCTCATACGGTGCGTTTTCTCGATCCCCGTGAGGTGGAAGCGCACTTTGCGGCATTGGGAATCAAGCCTACCAGCCCCGAAGAGCGCTGGGCGCGCAAAGCAAATGCCACGCCGTTTCCAGGGGTGTGAGGGCGTAACATCAAACAGCTTGTGGTTATGATTCAATAGCAAGATGCTTTCGGCACTTACTTACTTCCTATCACGCGCCCTAGTCATTATGAACAGCGGTATCTGCTTTAGCGGCATAGGCATCGGCGTGACGCGCGTGCCCAGCGACATGAGCCGTCGCGGCTGCATGACCGGCAGCGCGGGCCGCGAAACGAGCGGCCTGGTGCTCTGCCTCGCGGGCAGCAGCATGCGCTGCGAAGGCGGCAACGCGCGCGTTGGTCATCGCTAACTCACCACGCGCCCATGCACGACCCGCCTCAATCGCTTTGCGAGGTCTGTCATCATCCGGATGCCTTGCCTCAAAGTGCTCGAGCACACGCTCAGCAGACTCCAATGCTTGCAACATCGACGCGATATTCGCCTGCGTATCCAATTGATCATTGGAAATCATTGATAATACAGGTGAATGTTTTTAGTAGCAAAAAAAATGGAAGGTTCAACAATAGGGCACCTACGCGTTTTATTCCATTGCGATCATTAGCAACATTGCAACACGAGCCATACTTTCGAAAAGTCTCCCGCACGAGCGTCACGCTCTCTAATCCAATAATAGATCGTACCCGAGTCTCCCCACATTAAATCAAGATCGTCCTCGGTGTCGACTTGTAGCAATAATCTCCAATCGTTTGGTTCTTGCCGCAGCTCTTCTGCTCGGGCGCTACTGTATCCGCTAGAGTCTCCACAATAAACGCCAGCCGAGGCTAATTGGCATTCTTCTTCCATCGAATCGCTTTGCACAGGTTCAGGAAAACCACCAATCTGATGTCTTGGATGGTTCTCGAACACATTGCTGGAGAGTTCGTAGTAATCCTCTTCTTCCTCCTCCGAAATTCCTGCTTCTTCGAGAGTGACGCGCTCCAAGCTTGGAATGCTGATATAATTTTTTCCTGTTAGATACTTGGTGCCCAAAAGTCGATTTTCTTCCTTTAAATCATCAGGAAATGGAATCGATTGAACCTGTCCCGCACCAGCATCGTAAATAACAGCCCAACCGCCCCAGTCTTTCGGATCAAATCCCCACGGTGCTTCATCCATGTCATAAAAAAACAATAGACGACCCGTCGAAGGGAGCCAAGGGGCCGCCTCACGCAGATCCAACTCTGCTAAATCAAGCTGACCAATAAAGCCGAGAGGCCTACCTTCTTTTTCCGGCCACGAGAACTCTGTTGAAGAAGCGGGGGCGCCGCCTAAAAAAGTGAGCGTCTCCCTGGCTGTTCCCCGTAGTTGGATGGCTGGACGCCCAACATTGTCGGCCACTCGTTGATAAAGTTCAGAATTCATTTTATTGTGAAGTACGTGTTTCGATTCGGCAACTGAGGTTATCGATCCGATGATAAAAAACAAGGTCGTTTTCTAAACCTCGACTTTTAGATTTTACCTTTACTCCCGATCTCGGCTATCGAGCAAGATCGTCACTGGTCCATCATTGCAGAGGGCAACTTGCATGTCGGCACCGAAGACGCCATGATGCACGGATACTGTAGCGACACTCGCGAGTTGCGTGCAGAATTGTTCGTAAAAAGGTTCGGCTTTTTGTGGGTGGGCGGCGCGCAGGAATGAGGGGCGATTGCCTTTCTTTGTTGAAGCATGCAGGGTGAATTGACTCACTACTAAAATACTTCCGCCGACATCCACAACATTGCGATTCATCTTGCCCAAGTCATCAGCGAACAAACGCATTTGCGCGATTTTGCCGACCAACCAATCGATGTCCACACTTTCATCGCAGTCTTCCACGCCTAACAAAACCAGCAGTCCGTGATCGATGCGACTGTGTTCGTGGCCCGCAATGGTCACGGACGCTTTACTGACTCGCTGGATGACTGCTCGCATACCGTGAGCTACATTTCACAACACACCGGTGTCACGCAAAATCTGCGCGGTGCGACGCCGCTCGGAAAGTTTAATTTCGGGATAGGCGTCATTGATCTCGTTGGCATCGAGCACAGCTTTGAGTTTAGCAACGACCCGCGATTTCACAGAATCCGGCAAGGTGCGATAGGCAGGCGAGTAGATCATGAAGGAACAGCGATTTTTAAACAGTCGGCTATTGAGTTGAAAATCCGCGAGACTATCGCCGGACTTGCTACGCGGCACTGCGACGCTGAAGGCTTGCTGAAATGTATCACTGCCCGAGACCCCATCGTCGCCAAGCGCAGCTTCGCCCTGGAACAAAAACCACTCGACGATGCGTTGCGCCGCCTGCTCTGCGACACGACCTGCCGAACCTTCATCGGGATCGCCACTGGGGGCTATCGACTTGCTGAGAAAACGCGCTCTGTCATAATTCATCTTCGCTGCCGTGAGCAAATTGTGCGCCTGGCATTGATGCTCCAGCACCATAAGAGCTACTATGTCACTAGTAGCGCAGGGATACTTGCTGACGTCGAACTTCGAACTCAAGTCATCCAAGTTCGCCAACGCGGGCTCGGTGTTTTGCCCCTCGGCATAGGTGCGATTCCCCAAGTGCGGCAAGGCTATCGAACCCGTCACATAATAGCCGCCCCAACGCTCAGCGATGGGAGTATCGTGTGTGACCAGTGTCGAGCCAAATGCCAACAACGCATGCCCATTTTCATCGGGAAACACTGAACGCACCAGCAAACCGGGCACATTTTCCGTACGACCCGTGCCATGGCAGGAAAGGCAATCACTGGTATCGCGCTCGATCACCGGAGCTTTTTCCGCATGTCCGAGATCGATCAAATAAAACACCGGACCGAGAACGGCATCATGAATGATCACTTCCATCGCACCGCCGGGCACGTAGCCGCAATAACAATTGTTAGAGAAATACAAAGCGCGGGGATTATCTGGATGGATGAGATGATTCTGCTTGCTGGTTTTGGAAAAGACTAAAATTTGCGACGACTCCGGCACGCGTAAGGCGGCCAAAATTTCCTGCACACGTGCGAGTTCCGTGGTGCCTTGGAGTTTGACCTTTCCGCTCTGCCAATCGGCGGCGATTTTTGTCAGGTCATCGGTGGCCGCCGAATCAGAATAGCGAAGCGGCGGCAAGTCCCACAAATCCACCTGTGCCAGCAACGGCATGGTGAAAAGGAACAAACTGGAAATCACACGCTTCATGAATACGAATCATACCACATCATTGACCGAAGTCTCTCAGCAGATCATGACATTTTTTCCGCAGGCATTGCGGTGGTTCAAGCACGTTTCAGCAATTCGATAAACTGGGAAAAATGCGCCACACCCGCGAGCAAGTCATCCACACGCAAAAATTCATCCGCCGTGTGCGCTTGATCGATGGAGCCCGGACCAAAGCACACCGAAGGAATGCCGCCGCGACTCAGATGTGCGGCATCGGAAAACCACGGCGCACCCACGGTCATCGTGCCCTCGCGCGCTTGTAGCAACGTTTTCAAATACGGATGCTCGCAAGAAGTATCCATCGGTGGATTTTCGTGCGCGTAGGCAAGCGTCACGGGCAAGGAGAGCGCCGCAATTGTCGATTCGAGCAAGCCCAATGCGCCGCCCGTTTTGTCCGCCAACGATGGCGTAACGCGAATGTCCAATTGCGCCGAGGCACGATCCGGCACGATGTTTGCGCGAGTGCCACCGTGAAAGGTGCCGATGTTCATCGTCGATCTGCCGAGCACCGGATGGGTGAAAGCAGCGAGCTGGGGAGCCAATTCCGTTTCTAACCGATCCAGCGCACGCGCCAAAGTCATCACCGCATTGCTGCCCTTTTCCGGCATGGAGCTATGCGCCGCCTTGCCCGTGGCTTCGACCGTCGCCCATAGCGAGCCTTTATTCGTGTAAACAATATCCAATCCCGTCGGCTCACCGGCGATCGCAAAGGCATAGTGCCGCCCATGATGCTCGGCGAAATGTTTCGACCCCCACTGCCCGGATTCTTCGCCCATGAATGCGACAAAATCCACCGCCACTGGCATCGTCGCTAGCTCCGCTGCATGCTCACGCAAGGCCCACAACATCGCTGTCATCGAACCTTTCGTATCACAGGCACCACGGCCCCAGATTTTCCCGTCACGCAGCTCAGCGGCAAAGGGAGCTATGCTCATATTCATCACGCCCACGGTATCGAGATGCGGGCCTAACAGAATTCGCGGACGACCATCCATCGGCGCAAAACGCGCGATCAAATTCGGCCGCCCCGGCTTCACCTCATCGAGAAAAACCGCCGCGCCTATACCTTCGAGCCAGCCTTGGAGAAAAAGCGCGATCGCCCCTTCGCCGGCGGCATCGCTGTCAGATAGATCATCCGGATTCACCGAGGGGATGCGGATCAGTTGCTGCAAGAGTTCTGTGGCTGAGGTGATCATGGCAAGTCGTTGAAAAATTTGTACGGATTGTGCGTATCCTCAACGCATCGTGTTGAAGATTCCTCATCCCGCCAAGGATTATCTTTGACCGCCATCCTATACACTGTCAACTTCTCGCCGATGAAAATCACTTGCATCATTTCCGCCGCATTGCTTTCCCATTCCCTCGTCGCTGAGGAAATCGACTACGTCGCCAAGGGCAAAGAAAAATTTCAACTTTGGGGCTGCTCGGAATGCCACGTCAGCGTGAAGGACGATACCTCGATCAAAACCGGCCCCAGTCTCTACAATCTTTTCCAACTCACCCCGCGCGAACGCAACGTCGCCGATGCCACCGGAAAAACCACCACGGTGAAAGCCGATGAAGCGTATTTGACCCGTTCGGTGCGCGAACCAGTCGCTCACATGGCGATCCATGAATCCGGCCCCACCAAAGGCACAGCCTATCCGGCTATCATGCCCGCCTATCCCGTGACCGCCGTTAGCGATACGGATCTGAAAATGATTTGGCACTACCTCCACAATGCGGCCGATCCAGGAAAAAACGGCCCCGCCACCGTCCTCGGCTTAGCTCCTAAGACGGAGACATTCACCAATCCCCTTGATGACCCGAACGAAGTGGTCGTCGGCAAGCGCACCCGCGTCTTCCGCGCACCTGTGCTCGAAGCCAGCGGTCGCGCCATCCATGTCGGCACGCCACTCGGTTACAACTACAGCTTCGATCCTCGCTTCCTCTCCGTGCGCGGTGTCTGGAGTGGTGGATTTTTGAATTTGAAAAAAGAACGCGTCGGCCGCAGCACTCCCGGATCCGATCGCGGCGTAGGCGCTACGACCGTGCTCAGTGCCGTGCCCTCGCTCGTGCCTCTCATGGCCGATGGCCGCCCGATCGATCTTGAGTTCAAGCAGCCCGACGTAGCGGACGATGCCGCCGTCGAAAAACACCTCTGGAAAGGTGGCGACTACATGAAAGAACTCGCTTCATGGGACACAGCCTTCAACGGCTACAAAATCGAAGCCGATGGCACACCGGTTTTTAACTTCCGCGTTGAAAAAAATTCTTTCCTCCAAAAAATTACCTTCACCGCTGGCGGCGAGATCGTTTTTGATATCACCGCCACCCTCAGCACCGAACAAAAATTCCGCATACGTGCCGATCAATGGAGCGGCATCAACGTTGATGGCGGCGCTCTTAGTAAAGAGATCTGGACTCTCCCTGCTGGCCCCGAAAAAACCTATCGCCTCAAGGCCAAACTCGGTGGTACCCCACCCGCTCGTCAGACTCTCTCTCGCGAAGAAAATTTTGCTCCACAAGCCCTCGTCGCTAGCCCCGGAACTGCCGTTCTGCCCCCAGGCTACAGCGTGGAAAATTGGCAAGCACCACTCGACACCTTCGGTCGCCCGTTGTTGTTCGAGCCCACCGCACTCGCCCTCGCGAAAGACGGCACACTCGTCGTCGGCACGCGCGCCGCTGGCATCTGGCGTCTGAAAAATAAACAATGGCATCTCTTCGTCGAGCACTCGTACGAATGCCTCGGCATCGTCATCGAGGACGACAAAGGTGATGTCATCGTAATCGCGCAAAAGCCCGAACTGACCCGCATCAGCGACACCAACAAAGACGGACTCGCCGATAGCTATGAAACCGTCTGCGATGATTACGGCTTCTACGGCAACTACCACGAATACACCCACGGCCCCGTGCGCGATAAAGAAGGCAACTATTACTTCGCCCTCAACCTCAACCACAACCAAGGCAAAAACGAACGCGCCTCCTATAAAGCCGGTGGCAACTTCATGGGCAGCATGGGCGGCTTCCGTGGCTGGGCTTGCCGCGTCACACCCGAGGGCGTGTTCGAACCCTACGCTTCTGGTCTGCGCAGTCCCGCAGGCCTTGGCACCGATCCCGATGGCCGCATCGTCTATCTCGATAACCAAGGCGAGTACTTCGGCTCCTCGAAAATCTCCTACCTCATCAAAGGTCAGTTCTACGGTCATCCCTCCGGCCTCGTTTCTTTGCCCGGCATGAAGCCAGGCTCGCCGGAGATCCTCTTTGAAAATTGGAAGCCCAAGATGTATCTCGGTGCGCTCTGGTTCCCGCACAGCAAATACGCCAACTCCCCAGGCAACCCCGCATGGGATCTCAGCGGCGGAAAATTTGGCCCCTACGGCAAACAAATGTTCGTCGGTGATCAAACTCTCTCCACTCTCGTTCGCGTGCAAACCGAAAAAGTCGGCGTCACTGATCAAGGCGCGATGATGATGTTCGGCACTGGCTTCGCCTCGGGCATTATGCGTCCGCTCTTCCTCGAAGACGGTTCGCTACTCCTCGGCCAAACTGGTCGCGGCTGGCGTGCCAAAGGAGGCAACGAAGCCGCCCTCCAACGTGTCGTCTGGGATGGCAAAACCATCGCCGCTGAAATCCACTCGCTGCGGACCGAAACCGATGGCCTCCACATCAGCTTCACCCAGCCACTTCGTCCAGAAGTCACCGCCGAACAGCTCAAGGAAAAATGCAAGGTCGATTCTTGGACCTACACCGATGCCATGACCTACGGTTCCCGCGAAAACGAGAAAGCCACCAACGTTATTGAAAGCATAGTCATCGCCGCTGACCGCAAGTCCATCCACCTCAAGCTGCCCGACTTCGCCACACCAGACAAAGCCATCAACCGCCTCTACTACGTGCGTATCGATAGCGCCGGAAACTACTTCACCGAAGCCCCCGGTCGCCCTCTCCTAGAAGCCTACCAAACCATCCGCGCCATACCGCAGTAACTAGCCCCAAGCCGCCGAGACGCCGGCTCTCCCCGCTCTTCCCGTGATTTGCCCTTGCCGTAGCGCACCGTGGGGCGCATGCTCTGCGCCGTGGCGGAGGAAATGGAGCTGACGGACCTGGAGAAGCTGCGCGCTGCGATCGAAGCGGGCGATGGCTCTGCCTTGCTCGCGGCGGCCGGTGAAATCCACTACGCCGACCTGGCCCACGAATACGAAAACTACGATGACGAGGAACGCGACTTCCTCCTCAAGACCATAGGCCCGGAATTGGCGACCGATCTCATCGGCGAACTGCCGTGGACACTGATCGAGGAAGCTCTCTCGCATTTCAAACCAGCGCAGCTGCGCATCATCCTCGGCAATCTATCCGATGACGACCGCGTGGACATTTTCCAAATCGTTTCGCAGGAAAATCAACGACGCTTTTTTTCTCTGCTCGGCCCGCACGATGAACAACTGACGCGCAACCTGCTCAAGTACGACGAAGATACCGCCGGTGGCCGCATGACCACCTCGATCGGTCGCATCACAGCGGACATGACCGTGAAGCAGGCGATCACCGTGCTGCGTCGGGATAAAGATTCGGCGGAGACTTTATCGCGGATTTTTGTGGTCGATGAACAAGGTCGTTTGGTGGGTAAAGTGCGTTTGCGCGACCTCGCCTTTCATCCATGGCCCACGATGATTCACGACATCATGGAAGATGCCGATGAACGCGTCTTAGCCACCACTGACCAAGAAACTGCCGCGCGCATCTTATCGAAATATGACTTGATCGTCTTGCCTGTGGTCGATGAATTCGATCATTTGTTAGGTGTGATCACTTACGACGATGCGATGGAAATTCTGCAAGAAGAATCCACAGAAGATATCGAGAAACTCGCCGCCATCGGTGGTGAGCAATCGGAGTTGAGCTATCTCAATACGTCCGTAAACAGCCACTTCCGCCGTCGGGTGATCTGGCTCGTGGTGTTGGCCTTTGTGTCGATTTTTTCTGGTTACGTCATGTTCCGTTTCAGCGAGGTATTGAATCAAGCCTTCGTTCTCAGTTTATTCTTGCCCATGGTAGTGGCCGCCGGTGGCAACTCCGGTGGTCAAGCCGCGACCATGGTCATTCGTGCGATGTCGTTAGGCGAAGTCAGTGCCGGGATGGCCTTGCGCATCGCCTGGAAAGAAATCCGCACTGGTTTGATGTTAGGCGCGACGCTTGGCCTCGCGATGGGGCTATTCATCTATTTCCTCTTGCCCTTCATCCAGTCGCAGAGTGACATCACCTACGCGCGATTGGCGATCACCGTCAGTGGTTCTTTGCTACTCCAAGTTTTTTCCTCCACCTTACTCGGCGCGTTGCTCCCTATCGGAGCGCGGGCAATCCGACTCGACCCCGCGGTGGTTTCCTCGCCTTCCCTCGCTTCCACCGTGGACGTCACTGGCATGTTGATTTATTTCACCGCCGCCAAATTCATTCTTACTCTCTAACAAAATATTATGCGTGACCTCAAAGACGGCATCCGCGCCCATGTGCGCATCGACTGGAACGGACGAGTGCACAAAAAATTCCGCGGCACCGATGCCGACAAACGCTATGCGACAGAAGTGGCGGTGCTGAAAGTGCTTGATGAACGCGGCTGCCCTTACACCCCGCATTTGGTCGAAGAACATCCCGAGGAATTGTATTTCGTCAGCACGAACTGCGGCAGCCCCGTGCCGGACATTTCCCAAGCGCGCGCAGCGGAACTATTTGCGGAACTCGAGCGCGACTACGGCGTGCGCCATGGCGATGCCGAAGCACGCAACATCACCTACTCGCCCCAACTCGGACGCTTTTGCATCATCGACTTCGAAATCGCCGAAGTCCTGCCGATACCACAAAAATAATCGCTAACACAGCAAATCTGTTATTGCACTTTTTATGCGTTTATTCATTTTGGGCGCATGGCAATTCGAATCGTTAGCACCCTGTTGGCTCTTTCCCTCACAGGAATGGCGGAAGTTCACTCGCACAGCGAGAGCGAACACGATAATCACTCTGCCGAAAATGGCGTGCGGTTTTCTCCCCATTTGAGCACCGCTCTGGCGCTGGGTGGCAGCACCGGCGATGCCGATTTTTTAGCCGAGAGTGGACATCACGACCCGCACTACGATGGCTTTAACTTGCAAGCATTCGAGGTCGGCGGGGCACTGGACGTGGGCGATGATTTCACGATTTTCGCGATCTACAATCTGCAGTGGGATCGCGAGGAAGCTTGGGACGGGCATTGGGAAGAAGCGTATATGGATTTCCGCATTCTCCCCTCGCTCACGATTCGAAGCGGCATGCAGTTGCCCGCCTTTGGTCGGGAAAATTACCTGCACGTTCATGCCCGCGATTTCGTCCAGGCCTCGCTGGCCACCACTCGCTTTCTCGGGGAAGACGGTCTGATCATGAATTGCGTGAGCTTCACTAATACTTGGGGTAGCGAGAATCAACAGGCACTCACGCTGGGTCTCGGATCGGTCTATGCTCATGAACACAGTCACGATGAAGAAGAACACGATGACCATCCCTTGCACGCCGAGGAAGCCTTGCTGAAGGGAAATATCCTGCAAGCCCGTTGGCAATCGGAGTTTCGCCCCTGGCAAGTGGGGGTATCGGGCATTGTCGGTGAAAACCATTGGGAACGTACTACGTTCATCGTAGGTGCCGATATCGAGCGTCGCCTGCGCATCGCCGGAAAAGCCGCCACCCTCGCCGCCGAGGTCAGCTATCGCAATGTCGATGCCATCAACGAGGACGATGATCAAAAAGTGTCGTTCGATGAAACCGCACTGAGTCTCTCGCTCGCGTATGATTTCGCCGAGGACTGGCAATGGAACAATCGAATTGAGTGGCTCTCGGGCGAGGAAATGGCCGGCCTCGACGAGCGCACTCGATTTTCCACCAATGTCAGCCACTTGTATTGCTGGAATCACACCCACAACACACTACGTCTCCAATACGATGCCGATTTCCTCCCCGGCGGCGAAGTCGAAAACAGCGTATGGTTTCAGATCGTAGTCGAATGGGGCGATGGGCATTAAGGGGAAGATTTTTAATCGCTTATCCATAGCAACTCCCTGCTTTGAACTCTTACCAATTGTCGTTATATCTGAAAAGGAACTGCCCCCAATCGCATGAGGCGCATCCTTTTTACTCGACACACTCATCTCAAAAAACCTTGCCATCATAAAGAATTTTGAGTTTGCTAGGGTTGTTGTATCCACCTGATGTTACGATGTGGGATCCTACTAATAAAAAATGTTCTGCAATATTATGATGGAGTCACAACGAGAATTAGGCGGATCGGGCCATGCCTGCTCACGGTGTCTGAAAGAACAGGCGACTCACCATATTTGCCATTTCAATGATGGCATGAAGGAGCACTTGGAATTATGCGATGAATGTGCCAAGAAGTGGAACAAGAGCAATGCGATTTCGATTCCTGACCTTCGTGACGCAACATGCTACTATTGCGGAGCGCCCGCGGTGAGCGGAGGAATCAACCAAGTATGGGAAAAGAAGGTGCGAGGTGTCGATTTTCATTTTACTTGCATGCCCTGCATCGAAAACTACAGCCGCCTGTTTCTCAAGCGGATTGAAACCATTTCGGCCGATCTCCCGCCCGAATCTCAAATCGAGGAAATTTCCAAAGTAATCGAGGTGATTGATAAAGAGGTTCGATCCATGGCCGCCAGATTGAAGAACTGAAAAGAGAAACCACGGAGTAGAACTTGATTCAGGCTGCTACTGCCGACCCATCAAGGTGCGCCATGCCCCGCTACGCGGGGCGGCGGAATCAATTTTGGGGGTGTGGCATACCCGGGGTAGCGTCGAAGCGCCGCAACCCCGGGCTATATGATGTAACGGCGTTGCCGTAGTTTTAAGACTTAGTCCTTACATGGAACTTGGCTTATCTCGGCACGCTATTGACCAAGCAGCCTTTATTTTGCATGTTTCTCCTGCAGGCGTTTCCAGTACTCTTTCCAGTAGGTGTCGTAGTAGTCTTGGGCGGCTTGATCGATATGGGGTAGGTCCACGACTTTGGGGGCGGTGGTGGGATCATAGCCCTTGAGATGACCTGTGCCGGCGCGGGTGCGGGGTGAGACGAAGCGCCATGTGGAATCGCCGAAAACGTCTTGGCAGAGTTGATACATCACGGGGTCGTATTCTTTCAATTGGTCGCGGGTGTGGATGTGATTGTGATCGTGGTCCATGGTGCGGTTGGTATCGAACCATGCTTGTACGCCCTCGGCCCAGTATTCGGCTTTGTTGAGCGCCGCGTAGCATTGCTTGGGACCGCCGAAGACGATGAGGACTTTGTCTTCCTTGGTGACCTTCACATCGCCGGTGGTGGGCTTGCCGTTGACGAGGATGTCGCCGGCATCGAGGCATTTTTGGAGGAAGTCGCGCTTTTGATCGGGGAAGGATTTTTCTAGGGCATCGAGCAAGCTCACCGGGGTCGCACTGCTGACACGGCGGAATTTTTGGGCGGCATAGCCATCGTTGTAGATACCTTTTTCCTTGGCGTTCTTGAAGGCGGCTTTATGGCGTTCTCTGAGAGCCTCATCAAAGCCCGCGCCATCGATGACGTGGCCGAACTCGTGGATGAGGATGCTTTCATTTTGCATGCCGCCCTCGTATTCCATGACATCTTCTTCCGCGAAGAGAAAGGTCGAACGGTCTTTGATTTTGGTGAGAAATCCGCGACTGCGCCAGTTGTAGTAATCGAGTTCCTTGCCGGTTTTGTCGGAGGGAAATTGCGGCATGTCGGAGACCATTTCAGAGTGGCCAACGATGGTGCAGAGCACTTTTTTATCGCGGATGCGTTGGGCGATTTCCGGCTTGAGACAGTTCATGACTTGGTCGAACTGATACGCCGCTTCGAGGTGGGCGACATCGGATACCTTTTCGGAAGTGGCGATGAGAATGCCTTGCGCGAAGGTGCCTTTTTTGTAGAACGCGGGGTCGAGGTCGTATTCCTTGGCGAGCTCGGCAGACAAGGGCTTCACTTCATACACGGCGTCCGCTGCACTGAGACAGGAAATTGCTGCAACCAGTGCAATCGATCGGGGAATCCATGCAGGAAAGGCGGTACGAAGTGTGGTGTGTTTTTTGTGAATGGTTTGCATGGATGATTTTGTGTGGTGCGTTGCGAAAGCGTTGGGCTTAAGTCGAGCATAGACCATGCCAAGACCCCGCGCAAGTGGATCGCGGGGGTGACTGCGTGGAATATGGAGAAGGGATTTGTAATCCCTTATGGCTTTGAAGAATTCAGGGCTTGCAAAGCCCTTCTCCCTAGAGCCAATCTAGTGGTAACTGGCTTTCAAAAAAAGGAAGTCTTCATACTCAATCATTGTGATGGATGCACCACTCTTTGACATGCCGCCGTAGACTACAGTGTATGGATTTTTTAATCTATGATTTGTAATGCTTTGTATCTGATTGATTTGATTATCCATGAAGCCATATCCTAGGTCCAATGTTTTGACAATATCCTCAGTCGTGGATGCCTGTTCTTTTCTGATTTGGATGACTATATCTCCTGACTCTTGCCAATGATTGACGATTTTCAAATCGGGTAATTGGTCAGTTTCCAGAAAATGACTTCTCGCATTTTTTCTCGGGATATAACCAAAAACGATGAGTATGAATGCGACAAAAAATGCAATGAGTGAACATAGGGTTATGAATCGGTGTTTTCTTGCAAAATTGATAATGTACGTAGTCATATTCAATGATTACCTCTTATGGCTTTGAATCAAGGGCTTGCAAAGCCCTTCTCCATAGGGGGGCTTCGCCGGGATGGGCTTCTTTTTCGAGACTCTCGGCGATTTCTGTTAGAGAAAGCTCGGGGCATGTGGGATCGCCGGGTAGGTGGGGTCGGGCGGCGCAGGCGAGTGCCCAAACGGCCCAGGCACGGGCGGTGCGGAGTTCACGTCTTTCGCCACGCAGGCGGCAGGCTTGGTGTTGGTAGCTTAGACGAGGATTACCAGGGAAATCATCGCTGTCGTTTTCTCTTAACATCCATGCCAGCGCGGCATACGGCAGTGGCCAAATTCGCAAGATCGCATCATCCGGCGGCACTTGCGCATAGAGCGCGCGGGTGACCGCTAATAGGGCGCGCCCTGCATGGCCGTGGCGCCAGTGGAATTGTCCGTAACGCAACGCATCGTAATAGAAATTCGCATCGCGCGCATCGCCGTGTCGACGGAGCAGAGAATGGTCCAGCCAGTCCCCGTAATCGACCACTGGCAGCCAAGGGCAGGCGGGGCGCAGCAGCGAATTCATAGTGCAGACACTACCCATCTCACGGCTTGCTTGCAAGGGGATCGTGTGAGATGCTTTGGGCATGGAGGCAAAAGTCGCGACTCACCCAGGATCGGCAGCGGGATTTCCGCGCATGCTATTGGGAGCGACTTTGATTTTCTGGGGCTGGATGGTGGATCTGCCGGTAGTGGGACTGTTGCTGGCCTTTTTGTTTGAGGGTCCGCATTGGCTGAATCTACGCTGGAACTTTGGCGAAACCGCGTATGTGCGGGCGTGGACCTTATCAGTGACCGCGATGATGCTCACGGCATTTGTGCTGTGGATGAATGGCGTGCAGCCCGAGACCGTGCGTGAATTTGTGTCGTGGATGCCGTTGTTTTTATTGTCGGTGCAGTTCACGCAGGCGTATGGATTTTCGGATACGATTCCGCTGAATACCTTCTCGTATTTCTCGCGGAAAAAATTGGCACTCGATCGCGAGTTGGGCATGAACCCGCAGTCCCAGCGCATCTCGTTCACGCCGGTGTATTTTGTCATCGCGTTGCTATTTTCCGCCGCGGGCAGCAATGCGTATGACGACTTTTTTTTCATCGGGATCTTGGTGTTGAGTGCTTGGTGTTTGTGGAGTTGCACGGGCATTCGCGCGCAACAAAAAAAGCCGCTGGTGATCGGACTTCTGCTGATGATGGGACTCGCCGCCGCCGCGCAGTGGGGACTATTGCGCGCGCACTGGTATTTGATGGGACAAAGCGCGGGCGGCGAAGCTTCATCGGCGCAGAGCAGCCAGTGGCATCGCAGCAATACAAACATCGGCCACGTGGGTCAGATCAAGCAGTCGTCGGAAATTTTCTGGCGCCTCTACAATGAAGAAGGCCCAGCGCCGGACCTTTTGCAGACCGCGAGTTATAACCGCTATTTTGCCAGTGGTCATTGGCGCTACGAGCCACCCTCAGGCAATACGCAGGAGATGGACTTTAAAGGTCTCGCGGCTGTCGGTCGAGCCGATCGCGGTGAAAATGCGGCCGATGATGAGAAACTGTATCGTACGACCGGCGAGATCAGTGTGGGTGAGGAAGACCGCGCTGATTTGCCGCGCTTTCGTTTGATCGGCGCGGTGGAGACCGATTCACTGATTCCTCTCCCAGGTTCGCTTTTCACGATGTATGTGAATGTGCAGGAACTTGAATCGAACTCCATCGGCACGATTCGCATGACGCCGCGCCATGCGGTGGTGGAGACAGTCGTTCGTCGGGATGGCCCCTTTGATCGTGATGGACCGCCTTTTCCTGCGGAGAATGCGGATCAGGAATCGATCGATCTCTATGTCCCCGCTCAAGAACGTGCGGTGCTCCGGGAAATCGTAGAATCATTGGAACTTGAAAATCTACCCCTAGAAGAAAAAATCGCCGCGCTGCGCTTGTATTTCTATCGGAATTTCAAGTATTCGACCTACCTCCGCATCCAAGGGCAACTGCGCGAAAAATGGCGTGCTGAGGAACGCGGTAGTCGCTATCGCACCATGACCGGGCGGGATAGTGCGTTGGCACAATTTTTGTTAGAAGAAAAAAGCGGCCACTGTGAGTACTTCGCCACCGCGACGACGTTGCTACTGCGCACAGCGGGCGTGAAGGCGCGCTACTGCGTGGGATTTTCCGTGCAAGAGCGCAACAACAAAACCGGCGAATACGTTCTGCGCGGCACGCACGCCCATGCTTGGTGCCGTGTCTGGAATGATCAAACACAGCGCTGGCAAAATGTCGATACCACCCCGCCGTCATGGATCGCGGCAGATGTCGGCATGGGAGGCTGGCGACGCGATATGCTCGATGCCTTGCAACGCCTGCGCGAGAATTTCACCATTTGGCGGACGCAACCAGAAAACCAGACATTGGTGGTGACGATATTTTCTTCCATCGCAGCAATGGTGGCGGCCTGGGTCATCTATCGCTTGTGGAAAACTCGCACCCGGATGCAAGGTCGCGCGAAACAGAAAAAAGTGGCTGCGCGCAAGACACCCCTGTCAGAGTTAGAGCGTTGGTTGATTTCGAAAATCGGCCATCGCCCAGTCGGCACGCCCTTTGCGCTGTGGGTGAAAAAGCTCGAACCACTCGCCGACCCAAACACGGTGCAGGAAGCCATCGATTTGCACAATCGCCTGCGCTATGACCCCGCCGATCCGGAACCGACGCTGACCGAACGATTGCAAAAACTTTGTCAGTCGCTGCGTTCGCAAGCTCGCTAGAAAGCGAAACATTTTCCCGCTTGGCGGCGTGTCGCATCTCGTATAAACCAAGCGCGTGAACAACAGCGCGTTGGGGATATTTGATTCGGGAGTCGGTGGTCTGACGGTGGTGCGCGCCGTGCAAGAACTGCTGCCCAGCGAACACATTGTTTACCTCGGCGACACCGCGCGCGTGCCCTATGGCTCGAAGTCACCCGAAACGATACGCCGCTTTTCCGATGAAGACGTGCGCTATTTGCTAACACAAAACGTCAAGGCCATCGTTGTCGCTTGCAATACCGCAACCGCTCATGCTCTGCCGATGTTGCAAGAACGCTACCAAATTCCCATCATCGGCGTCATCGAAGCGGGTGTCGAAGCCGTGCTCGCCGACCCACAAACTCAACGCGTGGGCATCATCGCTACTCGCGGCACGATCCATTCACATGCCTACCAACACGCCCTCGCCCTGCGCCGCACGGGCATGATGATCGTCGAACAAGCTACTCCTCTTTTAGTGCCTTTGATCGAGGAAAACTGGATCGATCACCCCGCTACGCGACAAGTCCTCGATACTTATTTACAGCCGATGTTGGACAAGCACATCGACACGCTGTTACTGGCCTGCACGCACTACCCCCTGCTCGTGCCGATGTTGCAAGAAATGATCGGCGATCGCGTGCGCATTGTCGATTCCGCCACGACTTGCGCGCTGCATTTGCAACAAGAGCTCGCACGACTCGACATGCTCGCCGACTCTGCCCAAATCGGCACCTTATCCATCGCGCTCACCGACCTATCCGAGCAATTTGAAATTCTCGCCAAACGATTTTTGCGCAAGTGCCCGCCGCTGATCAAACGCGTGGAAATCTAACAGTTATCGACCTCGTTGCAAGGGATGCCCCGGTTTCGCCATCGTGATGTGCGGTGGCTTGAGATAGACCGGTTGCACGATCTGAGCGGCGAAATGTTGCTGCTGCTCGATGCTCAATGCCTGCCACGCTTGCCACAACCGACCCGCGCTCGGGGTTTCCTGCGGCACTGCACAGCCAAACTCTTCCTCCGCGATCGGATCTAACGAAAAAACTGGCACGCCATCGCGGAGCACCTCAAAGAGTTGATCCTTGCTGCCCATCTGCGGAAAATCATCGCACTTGCCATCGATCACATCGCACCACCACCAATCGCCGCGTCGAGCATTGCCAATGGCGCGACAATGAGCTTTTTCCCGCGCGGAAGGCGTGGCAACGATCGATGGCAGACCGATCAAACTCGCCCCATGCGCAATCGCCAGTCCTTGCGCCACTGCAATGCCCACTCGCGTGCCGCTGTAACTGCCAGGGCCCGTGCCAACGAGAATCAGATCAATGGAGATCCCTGTGATGGAGTCCAGCATTTCCTGCAAGGGTGGGAAGATCGCACAGTTGTGGCTGCGCTCGCTGACAAAGAGTTTTTCCTGCCATGTTTCGTGCCAAAGCCCCACACTGCCCTCGGGGGTGGAGGTTTCCACGACTACCGTCACACGATCATTCATCCGCCGCCATGCTGGCAGAATTCGCTAATCTTGGCAAACTTATCGCTTTTTCTCTGATTTCCGTGTTTCTCCCTTGCGCACTTGCCTGCCAAACGCTTTCTTAACCCCGACAAAATATTGCCCATGACCACATACGCAAAAGGCCTAGAAGGTGTTATCGCCAATGAATCCGCACTATCCAACGTAGAAGGCGCGGAGGGCCGGCTCAGCTACCTCGGCTATAGCATCGATGAGTTGGTGGAAAACTGCAACTTCGAGGAAGTGACCCACCTCCTTCACCATGGCCACCTGCCGAACCACACGGAGCTCGCCGCCATGGAGCAAGAACTCCGCAGTCAACGCGAACTGCCACAAGGCGTGCTTGATTTCCTCAAATCCGCCCCACGCGATGCCAATCCCATGGACGTCCTGCGCACCGGCGTTTCTATGCTCGGTCTCTACGACAAACGCGCCACCATCGGCGAACCAGACATGGCCGCGAATGCGCTCATCGCCATTTCTCTGGTTGCCAAAACGCCCGTCATCGTTGCTGCCTTCCATCGCTTCCGCCAAGGCCTCGAACTTCCTCCCGTCCGCACCGACCTCTCGGAAGCCGCACATTTCCTCTACCTCATCACCGGCGAAGCACCTTCGGAGCGTGCCACAAAAATTCTCGACGTCGCCTACACCTTGCACGCCGACCACGGCATGAATGCCTCGACATTTTCCGCGCGTGTCACCGTCGCGACTCTCTCGGATTTTTATTCCGCGATGACTTCCGCCATCGGCACGCTCAAAGGCCCACTCCACGGCGGTGCCAACGAGGGCGTCATCCTCATGCTCGAAGAAATTGGCAGCCTCGAAAATGTCGATGCCTACGTCGAGGGCAAGCTCTCGCGCAAAGAAAAGATCATGGGCATCGGCCACCGCGTTTACAAAGTGCTCGACCCCCGCGCCCCGCACCTGCGCAAGCTCGCCATCGAGCTCACCCAAGAACTCGGCGAGCCGAAATGGATTCAAATGTCCGAGCGAATCGCCCAAATCATGCGCGAGCGCAAGAACCTCAACGCCAACGTCGATTTCTATTCGGCGACTGTTTATCACTCCCTGAGCATCCCGACCGATCTGTTCACGCCGATCTTCGCCATCGCCCGTATGTCTGGCTGGACGGCGCAGGTGCTGGAGCAACTCCGCGACAACCGCCTCTACCGCCCCCTCACCCTCTACACCGGCCCCAAAGAACTCAGCGCCGTGAAGCCGATTGAAGAGCGTTGATACCTATCTCAACAGCAAATGAAAACTATTGCAGGGATCATTGCCTCGGTATTGTTTACTAGCTGTGTAACACAGCGTGAAATCACTTCGTTAGAACAGATCGAACAAATTTCCACGGGTTTACCACGCGACAAAGCCACTGTCTTTGTTCATATTCCACCGCAAACGGAAGTGCTATCAGGAACTGTTACCCTCGATGGTCAGGCAGTAGCCAAGTTACCGAAAGGCAGCTTTACTCGCCTAACACTAAAACCCGGTCGTCGTGTGCTGGATATCAAATATCCTACGATTACAGGTCCAACCTGTGATGATTTTAGCGGAAATTTCAAAGCTGATACGGTTTATCATGTTGCCTTCATTAAGGAACCAAAACCAGGTTCATCTATTGGCGCGCATATGATGCATGAACTTGTCTATAATGTGGGTTACCTGAAGCCATTGCATGCTATGGACGGGATCCAGTTATCTCGTTATGAGAAGTATGTTCCGGCTTCGCAATAAAGAAGACGTGTCTAAGCATTGAGCATTCAATTTGAGAGGAAATGAACGGGCAGCAGAATTGTCTCAAGCGCTGATCCCCTCACCCCCGCCACTTCATCAAGTCTTCTTGCACGTGTGTGGCGCGTATCGCATGGACTCTGCCGGGCAAGGGCGTATCGTCCGTTTGCACGGCGATGGCAATACTGGTGAGGCCTAAGGCATCGAGCGAACGCAGAAATTGAGCGCGTGATTCCGACCATCCTGTGAAAACACAAATGCACGCACTGAGATCCCCACCGTGTCTTGCGATCAAACGACTCAGCGCTTCGAAATTTTCATCGGAGGCCATCGAGACGGCGGCCAGTGCTTCTAACAATTTCAGCGAATCAGCGAGGCCGCGCCCGGCGGTGATGACATGTTCTTGGTGGCCGAGAAACATTAAGTCGAGCATGACCTCCTCGGTATCGATCTCTGCCACAAACGATGCCGCCACCGATACCGCTTCTTCAAATTCCCACTCGTTTCCAGCGGCGAAAGTATCGAGCACCAGTGCATAACGCGGAAACACCACATCCTCCACTTCCTTGATGATGGGTCGGCCTAGTTTGGCCCACGATTTCCAGTGAATCATGCGCGGTGGATCGCCGACGCGGTATTCACGAAGAGAAGTGAACTCGCCACTGTTGCCGCTTTGGCGCGAAGTGGCGTCATCGCCGGCATGATAATGTGCGGTACCGGGCAAGCGAAAGGGTGGAAGTCGGTAGCGCCGTGGCAGCACCGCAAGATGAGCGGGAGGCGCATCGACCTTGCGCGCACGTTGGAAAAATCGAAACGGGTCAGGCAATAGCACGCGCATGTCATCGAGTACGATGCAACCACGACGCAGCGGTGTGAGTGTAATCGTCAAGCGACACGTGCCATCACTCTCGCACAGAGGGCCTGCCTTGCTTTCGCCGCCATCATACAATCGGGCTTTTTCCAGCAACCACTGCCAGCGATTGAAGGCAAAATAGCGATCAAAGCCATTGCGATACGTTTCTCCTGGTTCACGAGAGAGAGAGAACACCCGCCATGAGGGTCGTGGATCGGGCGGTGTTTCCTGCACACTCCAGTGCCGCATGCGCGAGCCGCCATTCCGCACCAACACAGTATAGCGCAGTGGCTGTCCCGCCGCCGCATGGGTCGGCAGTTCGCGTTGGGCGTGTAAGTGAGCACGACGCGACCAAGCCCAGAACAAGGCCACCGTGGACAAACCAAAAAGCAAGGCGAACATTTGGTAGAGTGGCGTGATGGGACTACCCATCAGCATCGTGGCGGCGACGATGGAAGCCATGCCCATGCCCCAGCCCGCAGGCAGAATGCGCCGCCCGAGCAGAAATTTCGCCGCAGCTGTCCATCGATAAAAGTGATAGAGAGAGCGCCGCATGATCGAATCAAAAAGTTTTACCTGCGTGTGCGGGGAACGAGGTGCGTCGCATCATGGCTTGATCACCGACTGTTGCTTCACCAACTCCGAGTGTTGTTCGAAGAGTTTCTGCAACTCCACCACCGCCGTGTCCGGCACCCATTTTTTCAAATCGGTAAAAGCCAATGCATTCAGATACGTGCGACTGCGATTGGAAGTGAGGGCCAGTTTCAGATCAATCTGTGGCAGCATGCGTGGGCCTTGATCCGTGGCCACAAAGACATAAAGCGGGAACTGCGGAGTCGACAAGGGCTTATCGGACAAATACTTGGCGCTGACAGTAGTCCATCTACCATTGGCATTGACTGCCAACACCTCATACTTGCCTGCGCCATACATGAGTTCCCCTGCCAGTGTTCGCATCATTGCTTGCACCGAACGATCATCCTGAAAGGCAGCGCAATAACGAACGACCTGAGCGAGACTTTTTTCCTGCACACTTTTCAACCATTCGGCAAAGACCTCGCGGACGCGGCTGACTTCCGGATGTTGTTGCGCAAGGCCGCCAATGCGAACGGCATCGGCAACGAGAGAGTCGGCCAATTTCACCGCCCAAGCTTTGCGATTTTCATCCCACCACTTGGTGATGGCTTCAGGTGGCATTTCTGGTTCCGTCGGCAGCAATGACCACTGCTGATTCTTGCGTTGCAGCCAGATTTTCTGCACTTGTATCGATTCCACACTGCGGGGAGTATAGGACTGCAAGACCAACAGCGCATAATCTTCCTTTTCGAGAAAACCGACACGACCAAATAAGCTCGAACCCGCGGCAGAACCTTGCAGGGTCTGCCATGAACTCACCAAAGGCGGCGTGTCTTCGACGCGATGCACATTCGCTGGCAAAGCACCCGCGCCCCAGTAGGTCGCGAAGTCATTGGTCTGCAAACTTTTCTCCACCACATCGGCCAACGCTGAGGAACGACTCATGTCAGCCCCTGCAAAACTCTTCCGCGCTTGTTCGCGAAGCTTCTCATACAAGGCAACGTGCTCGACTACTTCGAGGTCCATCACATCACCCATTTCCTCCTCCGCAACATTGCGCAGCATGAAAATTTCTGGCAATTGCACTCGAGAACGACCCTGTTCATCTTGAACAATTTGAAAAGACAACCAGTCCGGATCCTCCATCATCGATTCGGGATGAATGACCAACATATCGATCACTTTCTCATCACCAAGGTCAAGAGGTTCCCCCATGGCGAGCAAGGCCTGACGTCCTGATAACAATTTCCACGGCCAGGCGTGCAAGCCCTTGCCAGCCACAACCTCAGATACCCGACGAGAAATCAATTCCCACTCCTCCACCTCATCGGCGGAGAAACCACCCAGACGCGCCATGACAGCGGCCTCATCACGCGCTCGGATCGCAGTGATTAAGCCATCGAGCAACTCGCGTGGTGCGATTGTTTTAAGAACCTCAGGACTGATACTTTTCTCCATCTCTTGGAGCATGGCCTGCCGTGCCTTCAATTGCATTTCCTCGCGAAGCAATACTTCACGAGACATCATCCACTGCTCCAGCTCACGGCGTTGTGCGAGTATTTCCGCATCATACGAAACGACGCTATTTTGAAAAGAGCTCAGCACCGGCGCCGCGCGCCATGTTTGATCAATCTTCACCACAGCGACTGAGAGCAAATGTGAGATGCTAGATTGTTTCGCATCGTACTGACGCAACAGCACCGCAGCATTATCACCGATCACTTTACGATCTACGACCTCAAAAGGCTGGGGCAGAATTTTTTTGCTCTCGCTTTTCCATTCACTAAAAATCTGGTCCTTCTTGCGGTCGCCGGTATTGGGATTCAAGGCGCTGCTTGCCACCAATTTGTCCTTATCCCAATCATCGCGCAATCCCTCGACAAACACAATCGCCGCGCGGTCAGGCGACTCTTGCGCAGCGGCAAATGAAATGGCACAACCAAAGATCAGGAAAAATCGTCTCATTAGAGAGTTTGGTGGAAGCTATCTTTTGTTTTTAACGAGAGCACAAATCCAGCGAGCAACTCAATGTTGGCTTCGATGTCATCCAAGTGCGCTGTCTCAACGACGGAGTGCATGCAGCGCAGTGGCAAGGATACGAGAGCACTCGGCACGCCTTCGCGCGTATGGAAAATTGTGTCGGTATCCGTGCCCGTGAACCGTGAACTGGCTTCGTGCTGGATCGTGATTTTTTCAGACTTCGCCACTTTCATCAATCGCTCAACCACCAGCGGATGGTTTGCCGTGCCATGACTGACCGTGGGACCTCCACCGAGAGTCACAGAACCAAATTTGTTAGAGTCAATGCCAGGCGTATCGGTCGCATGGGTCACATCGAGGCAGGCGCAAACATCCGGCATCAGTCGGTGTGTCGCCATCATCGCGCCATTACCGCCAATTTCCTCCTGCACTGCATTCAAGCAAATCAGTGTGAAGTCAGGACGTTTTTTCTGCGCGGCAATTTTTTTCATCACTTGTGCGATGATGTAACCACCGATGCGATTATCGAGAGCACGACCCACAAGACGCTTGTGCGCGAGCTCAAACGGGCCATCGTAATAGACCGCAACGTGACCGACGCGCAAGCCCATGGCGGCCACTTCCTTGGCATTCGCGGCCCCGACATCGACCCATAAATCATGCACGGCGGGAGCTTTTTCGCTGCCAAGTTCATCACGACGCAAATGGATCGCAGTGTTGCCAATGATGCCGGTGACTTCGCCTTTGTCTCCGAGAATCCGCAAGCGACGTCCACGACCCGTGGCTGCGTCACTGCCGCCCACGCGGTCAATGCGCAAAAAGCCTTTATCGTCGATGTGCTTGATCATGTAGCCAATTTCATCGGCATGGGCTTCCAGCATGACGGTGCGTTCGCTAGTGCCCTTGAGCGTGGACCATGTGGAGCCGTAGCTGTCACACGTCACGTCATCGGCAAATAAACGGTTATACTTGGCCCATACCCGCTGCCCCGGCATCTCGAATCCCGTTGGGCTCGGGGTATGCAAGAGTTCCAATAAAAAACTTTTCTCGTCTGCTTTCATGCGCGCATGGCCATTGTGGCGAACTCTGAACTAGCACAAATACCGCAAAATGCACGCACAATCTGGGATTGTATGAGATACAGGCGTTACCTCTACCCCCGATTCTGAAATTCTTTCCAAACTGCTCTCCTTGTCTTGTAGAACCTGCTTATAGCCATGTCTTGATCCGAGCCACGGATGCCGCCAATTCCTCCGCAGAGTAGGCTTTTTTCTCCGCACAGGCCCACACCACTCCGGGCCAGGCAATGTCCCCGCTGTGCCGCCCGACGATGTGAATGTGCAGTTGACTCACTTGATTTCCAATCGCGGCAACGTTGACTTTTTCCACATCTGGCCACTCTGCCATTCCTCGTGAAAATACGCGGATCGATTCACAAACAGCCTTATATTCTTCCGCTTTAAGTTGATGCAATTCGGTCACTTTCGCAGAAACTTCCGGCACCAACAATATCCACGGAAAATGCGCTTGGTCTTTGAGAAGAACGCGACAAATCCCATGCAAACCGAGATCGACAGAACCACGCGCCAATCGTTCGTGAAGTTGAAACGTTTCAGACATGCTCAAACCTTCTGTGACTCGTGAAAAAATTGCAACAGCGAACCTCACAGCGACAAGTCGCGCATTGCCAATTTCACTCACAACACTACACTCGCTACGTGCCCGTTCCGACCACTCACGATCTTACCGCGCATCTTTCGCCGCGAGCAAAGTATCTCATCGGCGTATCAGGTGGTGCCGATTCCGTGGCACTGTTGCACTTGTTGCTTGAGGCGGGATTCCGTCATTTGGTGGTTTGTCATGTCGATCACCAACTGCGCGGTGCCGCTTCGCGCGCGGATGCTCGTTTCGTGGAAAAACTTTGCCAACAGTTCGGCATCAACTTTTATTGCACACGTCTGGCGGTGAAAAAACACGCACAACAACGCGGCGAGTCCATTGAAACCACTGCGCGAAACCTGCGACACGAATTTTTTGCAAAAGTGGCTCGTGATCAACGCTGCCCACGATTGCTTCTCGCACACCACGCAGATGATCAAGCGGAAACCATACTGTGGAACTTGCTCCGTGGTTCGCATGGAGCAAAAGGAATGCGTGCCGAACAAACCATGCAGATTGATGGCCGTAGCCTGAAAGTGCTTCGCCCGCTGTTACAAACGCGTCGCGAAGAATTGCGAACCTACTTGCAAGAGCGCGGTCTGTCATGGCACGAGGATGCCACTAATGCGCAGCCCTTTGCCACGCGCAATCGAATCCGCAACGAAGCGTTGCCACTGCTGTGTGAGATTGCCCAGCGCGACGTCACGCCACTACTGCTGCGGCAAATCGATGCGCAACAGGATCAGGAATCGTTAGAAAAATGGGCGCTCGCCCAAGTCAACGCCGTCGATCCACAAGGCCGTCTGCACGTGCCCGTTATGCAAGCCCTTCCACCGCCCTTACAAACCTTGATCCTGCGCGATTATTTGCAACAACATGAGATCACCGAAGTATCGCGAGATTTGTTAGAACGCTGTCGCATGCTTCTCACAGATCACTCGACACATAACGTCAATCTACCCGGCAATCGCGCTATGCGTCGTCGTGCGGGGCGCATCACTTGCCGCAATCTAACGAAAGATTAATGCAAAAAAAGTCCCGCCTGGAGGGGATGTCTCCAGGCGGGCAAGGATGCCGTGTGCATCGAAAGACTCTACTTATGGCTGGGCGGGAACGTAGAGTTCGGAGTCCACGGCGAGAAGGGTCTGCGGACTGAAACTCCAGCCATTCAACGCGTTGATTTTATCCGCAGTCGTGCGGTGCTCCTTCGCCACTTCGGCCAAGGTCAGTTCGCGTGTTGTTTTGATCAAACGATACGATGTCGGTGCCGGTGTGGGATCGGCCTCTTCATTTTGCACCGTCTGTGTCGTTTTGTTTTCGACCACAGGAACAGGATCCGGCATTGGCTGACTTACAGGTGCTTTGCTCTCTTCAACAGCCACCGTTTCCTTGACGGGAGCGGGTGTTGGTGCAGGAGCAGGACTTGGCTCAGCTTTCGGAGTAGGGGTCGGCGTTTTCGCGATTGCGCTGGAGGCAGAGGAAGCGGCTTGTCCTGAACCCGATATATTGATTGTTTGCCCAATCGACATTTTGTTCGGATTCAATTGAGGATTCGCCGCTTGTAAGGCCGCAACAGTGGTGCCTTGTTGCTTGGCAATCTTGCTCAAGTTATCGCCCGCTTTGATTTCATAGGTGCCACTCGCAGTTGCACGAGGTGCTCGTGCTGGTGCGGGCGCAGGAGCGGATTCGACAACAGCTTTTTTCACCGGAGCGGTCGCCGTGTTGCGTGCTGCGGGAGCTGCGCCGCGCTCAGGGATCACCAATTTCTGACCGACATGCAACGATTGCGCGTTCACACAAGGATTCGCGCTTTGCAACTGGCTCAGCGTGATGCCGTGATTAAGAGCGATACGATACAAGTTGTCACCTGATTTGACAGTGTGGGTGGCGGCACCTGCAAAAGTAACAGTAGACAACAGAATGAAGCCGATGGATAAGACGTTGGTTTTCACAAAAGGCAAAATAACAAAAATTCATACACCGACAAGAAAAAATTTAACTTTTCTTGATAATTTCGCTTTTCTGTGTATCGCGTCCTCGAACTGAGGTTTTACGATTTCGGTGCAGGCACTGCGGTTTGCTCTTCCGATACCGCTTCCACCGGTGTGGCAATCACTTCGACTCTCGCTCCATCAACGGCGTACGCGAGTGAAGAAATGGACAACTTTTCACCAGGTGTAAATCCATCATTCACGACCAATTCCGTCGCGGTGGACCACACCGGTAGGATGGAACGACGCATCAACAGGGGAGGATTTTCCTCGATCATGTAAACGCGATTGACACCGCGCAGTGCTTTGCGGGGAAGCACGTAAACATCCTCCATTAGCACACCTTGGATCTGACCGCGCAGAGGTTGACCAATGCGCAATGATGGCGACTTTTTATCACGACCAAAAGGATCTTCGATGCGCGCAATCACAAACAACTCGCGTGTGGCATCATCCAAAGTGCCCTCCGTGCGCACGATGTTTGCTTGCCAAGAATCTGCATTCGCGGCACCACTCGCATCGGTTAATGTGACAGGCACAGGAGTATCCGCTTCATCGATAGGCAATCTAACAAAAGAAAGTTGCGAAGGAGAAATCGGCAAACGAATTTCCGCGTAATCCGACGCGAAAACTTCGCCCAATGGTGTGCTACCACCGACCGCTTGGCCCAGTCCGATGAGTCGAGCTTTCACGCGCCCCTCGAAGGGTGCCTTAATTTTGGTGCGCTCCAAATTGCGTTTGGCTTGATCAAGATCGGCCGTTGCGGCTTTGACAGATGCTTCAGCTTCTTTGAGTTGGGGCACACGTAAGACCAACTCGGATGGTTCTTCGTCGTAGCCGATATCATTCCAGTTCAAACGTGCTTGTTTCGCACGGGCTTGCTCTTGCGACAATGCCGCTTCGGCACGAGCCAAGCGTGCTTCCGCCGAAGCGAGTGCTGCTTCAAAATCGGCAGGGTCGAGCTCCGCAAGCACTTCGTCCTTTTCAAAAAAAGCACCATCTTCAAAACTAGGATGCAACACAGTCACCGTGCCGCTGACCAAGGGCGTGATCGTGGTCACGTAATGCGCACGAACCGTGCCTTGGCTTTCGATCATCACTTGGTAATCACGTGGCTGCAATTCAAGAACCTCGGTCTTGATCAATTGCTCAGGCAAACTCATTGGCTTCGGCTTTTCCACCGGGCGTCCTAAATAGTACCACGCTCCACCACCTAGGGCGAGTATGCATAGCGGGGCAATGACGCGAGTGAAAATCATGTGTGGGTTACGCTGTAGCGCTGCAAAAGTTAGCGCAAATCTAAGAATTTGCATGATTTTTCTCAGAGCGACACCAACTTTCTACCACCGCTGGCACACAAAAGAAAAATTTTTGCATGGTCTCTGCATTCCGAAGTGCTATACACTCCCGACACCAACGCCACATTGCCATTGGCTCAGATTTCTCAAGAAACTCGCATCAAAGTTCTCGAGGCCACCGATATCGTGGACCTCATCTCCTCCTATATCCCCGTCAAACGAGCCGGCTCTGCTTTCAAGGCGAATTGCCCATTCCACAATGAAAAGACACCGTCTTTTCACATCTATCCCCAACGCCAAAACTTCAAGTGTTTCGGCTGTGGCGAGGGCGGCGATGCCTTTTCGTTTGTGATGAAACACGAGGGGCTATCCTTCGTCGATACCGTGCGCAAGCTCGCTGCCAAAGCGAATATTCCCATCGTCGAAGACGCCTTCGATGCCGATGGCGAGCGCAACAAACGCAAGCGCGGTCGCTTGCTCGACTTGCATCGCGAGGCCGCGCGTTTCATGCACGAGCTTCTGCTCACCGATCCCCGCGCCAAGCACGCCCGCGACTACCTGAAGTCGCGCGGCTATGGCAAGGAAATGGCGGTGCGTTGGGTCGTTGGCTGGATGCCGTCCGATGGCAAAATCTTTCTCGATTGGGCGCGCGAAAAAAAATTCACCGGCCGTGAACTCGTCGATTCCGGCATCGCCGTGCAACGCGAGCAAGGTGGTCTCTACATCCGCTTCCGCGATCGACTGATGTTTCCTGTGGCGAACGACCAAGGCGACA
Source organism: Akkermansia muciniphila (assembly GCA_945890645.1). Lineage (GTDB taxonomy): Bacteria > Verrucomicrobiota > Verrucomicrobiia > Verrucomicrobiales > Akkermansiaceae > UBA956. Next base: position 21,626 of record CAMDCV010000016.1, on the reverse strand, counting down.
TCATCGCCTTTTCAGGTCGACAAATCATCAACGATCCAAACTCCGGAAAATACATCAACTCGCCCGAGACCGCACTTTTCCTCAAATCAAAAACTCTCTTCGCCTTCGATCGCGCTCGCAAACCGATCATGAAACAAAAGGCCGTGCTGATCTGCGAAGGACAGCTCGATGCCCTTGCCTGCCATGAACACGGCATCGATCACGCCATCGCCACGCTCGGCACCGCCTGCACACCACAACACGCAAAAATCCTCAAGCGCTATACCGACACTGCCATCCTCTGCTTCGATGCCGATAAAGCCGGCTATACCGCTTGCGAACGCGCCTTTCGTGAACTCTCCAGCGAAAACATCCATGTCCGAGTAGTCTCTATGCCCGCAGGCGATGACCCCGATTCTTATCTCAAACGCGAAGGCCCCGATGCCTTCCGCCAACTCCTCAGTGAAGCACGTCCGTTTTTCGATTTCAAAATCGATCGAGCGCAAGTCGAAGGCGGTCTCGCCAATGCCCAAGCCCGCGGTAACACCGCCCGCGAGATTGCCGCCCTGCTCGCTCACATCACTGATCCCGTATCACGCGATTCCTTACTCAACCACTGCGCTACGCGCCTGCAAATGAGCTCACCCGATCTCCGTGTTGCCACTTCCTCTGCGCGAAAAAAACAAGCGCGGGAACAACGCTCGCCAAAAGAGGAACAAACGGTCGTCACAGAAATCAGCAGCATCGATTCCCTCATTGCCTACCTTTGCAATCTCGCCCTTCACGCGCCCGAAGCCCGTCAGTATCTGGGCGAACAATACGAAAGCTTGCATGACGCCGCCCGCTATCTCGAAGGCGTTCCCTTGTTAGAGACCATCCTCGGTGCTGAGCTCGATGCCACTAGCCCCGCTGCCGTCAACGCCTTCCTTTCCACACTACCCCCAGCCGATCAACTTGCCCTGCAAGCTGACCCGACCTTTCATCAGGAAATTTCCCAACCCTTGCAAGCCGCCGAAGAAGCACTTGCCAAACTTTCCGAAAAAGTTCTCAACAAACGCTACGCCATCAATCAAACCGCTCTCAATCAACCCGGCCTCACTAGCGCCGCGTTGATGCCCTTGCTCCTAGAAGCGGCAGAAATCAATCAACTCCTCGGAACACTCGGACGCCGCACCATCGCCGATGACCGCGCCAGCCTCGGACAAAGCGTGGTTAAAAAACCAGTCTTCAAAAAAACTTGGAAGCCTCGTGAGACGGAGGGGTGAGGGGTTGATCATGAGCCGCAAAATGACTGCGATCAAAGAGTTTTTACTTGTGCTTACTTAGCTAACTTATAAGAAAATTACGACACACCCATTGGAACTGTTCACACTTTCTCTAATTAGCTCTCAGCTCATATATCTAACACTTTTCATCACTCATCTATGCAATATTTACGCATCATTAGCACTATTGGTCTCGCTACCATCGCACTGTTGACTTTTTCATGCAAAGACAAGGAGGCACCCCCAGAAGAAGCATCACCCACGGAAGATACATCAGCCTCAGAAACACCTGCAAATGAGGCCCCGGCTATAGCTGTTGAAAAAGCCAAAGAATCCGAATCGATTGTAGAGATATTGCGCAAACCAGAGAACCTGCAAGAGTTCGCCTATACAGACTTCGGATCTCCATTGCTCACAGCGAACCTCGGCAAGCCCCTCCCTTACAACGGTGTGGCGGAGAAACTAGACGGCGATTGGCCAGTGGGCAATATCCGAGTCCTCGTCACTGCTCACAGTTATGTGTCAGCCCAAATGCTTTTTCTGCAAAAGGATGGACGCTTGGATCCCGCACTCGACTATCGTATTATTTGGTATTTCGGCGCAATGATGATGATCGAAGATATCCTTGAAGATCCTAAGGTCCCAGAAGAGCAGAAAATCAAACCTCGTGAGATGCGCGAGAAACTCATCGCTACGATGGGTTCCGAAGACGAAGTGCGCAGCCGCATGTCGAAGTACCGTGAGCCTCTAAACGATTACGTTTACAAAAACAATATGTATTCTGATATCAAGGATATGGGCCGGTCCATTATGGCAAAAGGACAAAGCCAGTAGCCCTCCTCACACTGCCACCTTGCCGCGCACGAGATTCAGAATGCTGCTGACATCGAGTGTTTGGGCGCGTTGCTGAATGTCGGGAAGATATTGGGTATGCAGTTGTTTTGCTTGCTCGGCTAGCGGAGCGTAAAGGGTTCTCATTTCCGAACCGCCCAGCTTACGACCGCCTGCATAATATTTCTCGGCGAGATGACCGATGGCATAAGTAGAGGCGAAGGAGAACGCGGAACCTGTTGCTTCATTGGCGATTCGACCAGCCAGTTTTCCACCAAGCTTCTTGCCGAAGCCGCCGATGAGTTTGCGGGCAAAGCCTTCAACGACTTGCGAGCCAACGCCAATACCTGCCGCGACGAGAAATTCCTTAATGCTGGATCGGTCCAGTTCGTAGCCATGGGCTTTGCCGATGCGCCATACCATTTTCATTTGCATTGGCAGAATGGCCATGGTGGCAAGAGTTTCGGGAAGCAATTCCAGTGCACCATTGAGGATCGAGTAGCGCAGAATCATGCCACTGTGATCAGCGACTACAGTCAGCGGCTCTGTTGATGCAAGTGGAGCCAGAGCCACAGAGTCCACTTCGTCATCGAGAACTTTTGCATCGGCATCGACGAGCGATAACTTGGCACGAAGCTCGTTTAAAAAGATCTGCTCATCGGGAGAAATCGAACCACCGGCTTCGCAAACGGCACGCGCCATCTCATAAGCGAGCATGCGCTCCTCACGGGTTTTTAATTCGGCCACCGCAGCATCCAAAGAGAGTCGCCCCATGAGAATGCGACGCGATACAGCAGAAGCATCGTCACCTCCCAGTTCGCTAGCAAGAGCTTCGACGTGCTTTCGCTCTTCATCCGACTTATCTCCATCAGCAAAGGCGGCAAAAAGACAAATGGCGAGAAGGGATTCACTAGTGGGATGAGATTCGGCGAGGTGCATAGGTGGTAAGAAAGAGGACATTGATACTTACCCAAGTATGATAATCGCGCACGTGGAAAATCAGGCAATTTTTCCACACAGGAAGAAGTCACGAATTAAGTGCTAACATCCCGACCCTAAGCCGTCAGAGCTTCATCGGCTGTGGAGTCGGGAGCATGGCTTCGGCTTCGTCACTGGCTCGTTGTTGGCTAGAGCGATTAATGCAAAGTAAAAGTGCAACCGACCACAATGAGAACATCAAGTTTGTGCCACCGTAACTCACGAATGGCAATGGCAGACCCGCATTGGGAATCATGCCAATGGTCACGCCGATGTTGATCATGGCTGGCAACAACAACATCATCGTAACACCCAGTGCCAGTGCCTTACCGAAAAAATCCGCAGCGCTAAGAGCCACGATAAATCCCCCGATGCCAAAGGCCACATAACACAGCACCACGCCAAGCGTGAAATACAAGCCCAACTCCTCGCCGATCACGGGAAAAATAAAGTCCGTGTGAGCTTCGGGCAAATAACCATGCTTTTCAATGCCATTGCCCAACCCCAATCCCTCATGTCCACCATTGCCAAAGGCTAATAGCGAGCGCCATTGCTGACGGTTGGTATCCTGATATTCCTGAGGGTTTTCCTCAAGGTGCGTCCACGCATCAATACGCTCGCGACGTGTTTCATCCTTCATCACCATCATCGTGCCGAGTGTGACACCGAGGATGAAAACCGGAAACAAGTAGCGAAATTTAACGCCAATGCAAAACAGCACCATGAAACACGCAAGCCCCAACGCCAACGCCGTATCCACGTCTTTCTCAAACATAATCAGCAATACCGGCACGCTCAGCACCGCACCTGGAATCACAAAGCCTTTCCAAAACGTACGCAGCTCCGTCACATACCGCGCATAATACGCGGCAATCCCAATCAGGGTCGTGATTTTCCCAATCTCGGACGCTTGGAATTGCGGTAGTCCGGGAAACTTTACCCAGCGCCTTGCGCCATTCACCTCGATCCCTATGGGCGGGATGTAGCACAAGACTAGCAGTATCACCCCAAATAGAAAAATCCAAGGCGCTAACTTGCGCATCAGTTCGGGCTTTACATAAACGATCGCGAATCCCGCAAGCAAGGCACCGACGAGGATCTTTGCCTGCTTGCTTACCAACATATGCGGCTGCTCCATGCCATTCGCCCAGTAACTCGTGCTGGCAAGCATCACCATCCCCATCGCGACCAATAGGCCGACGGAGGTAATGATCAGAATGGTCGCCGTACGCGTCATCAATGCTGTTTGCTAGGAATTTTCAAAACCTGACCCACCCGCAGTGAGCGGTCATTCGTGATCCCGTTTGCTTTCATCAAATGCGCTGCCGAGGTGCCGTAATCGCGTGCAATTTTGGAAAAAGTATCGCCTTTGCGCACGGTGTATTGATTGCCCGTAGCGTTGCCGCCATCCATGACCGGAGTGGCGCGCGGCGCTGTATTAAGGTCGATGTTCGGACGCACGAGAATCGCACGCGGCGACGGACCATCTGCCTTGCCGCCGTTGCGCAGACGTTGCATTTCCTCGGGCTCAAGCGCTACGATTTCGCGCGGCGGTACGCGCAACACGAGACCCGAGCATAGATTGACGTCATTGTTTGCCGAGCGCAGGGCTTGTTCGCTGATGTTCCACTTGCGAGCGATCGAGTGATACGTATCGCCGGCTAACACCATGTGGCGGTCATCACCGCGCTGGATTTGCGGTAAGCTGGTCATGGTAGTCAGTGCGGTCGAACCCATATTCGGTTTTTCATTATTCACAGCAGCCGCAGCGAGAGGCTTCTGTGAAGGTCCTGAAGGATCATTTCCAGGAATGCGCGTTTCATAATACTTCTGAAAAAAGATACCGGCGATGCAGACAACATGCACTATGGCGATGACAATCAAGGCACGCCCGACGTTCATGCGTGGAATATCTCCATCCAGTTCTGCCGGGTCGGCAACGGCAGTAGCGGCCGGGCGCTTGATCTTGCCTCCTAGCTTGGCGTGCAAGGCGTAGAACATACCTCTCTTGAGTGGTTTGCGTTTTACCGATAGATCACGTGGTTTCATAATGGAATAGTGTTAGTGAAGTTCTTGAACAAGATTGCGAAAAGTAGTGCCGCGGTGTTCATAACCGCTAAACATGTCAAAGGAAGAAGTGCCGGGAGAAAAAAGTATCGTCGAGCCGCGTGGGGCCAGCTTGCGCGCCGCTGTCACCGCTTCTTCGAGCGTATGCACGATAGTCGTAGTTACACCTTGTTGCAGGACAGCGCCCAGCGGTTCGGCGATCTGTCCAAAACTGACGGCAGCAATGGCTTTCTGTTGCAGCAAGGGGATCACGGGGCGGTAATCGAGGCCTTTTTCTTTCCCCCCGGCGATTAACACAACGGGGCGTGTTTGCGAGCGCAAGGCGCTTTCCAGCGCATGCAAGTTGGTCGCTTTCGAATCGTTGAGATACTCGACACCATCCAAAGTGCGCACCAATTCACATCGATGCGGCGGCGGCACATAGTCGGCAAAAGCGGCTTTCAAATCGAGTGGTCGACCGAGCACTTCGCAGGCAGCCACGGCGGCCATGATGTTTTCGGCATTGTGGAGACCACGCAAGCACGTGTCTTTTTCGACGTGGAGAATTTCACATCCTTCATGCTCGATGATGATGCCATTCGAGGTCCAATTGCTCTCGGTGTCTTCTGTGGAAAAGGTTACGACCTTGGCGGCAAGCGGGGGCAGCGTCTCACCCGCGCGCACGATAGCTACACAGGAAGCATCCTGGTTTTCAAACATGCGCAACTTCGCCAGGCGATAGCTTTCCACTGTCGGATAGCGATCCATATGATCGGGCGCGAAGTTTAGCCACACGGCGACTTGTGGTTTGAAGCGTTGGATGGTTTCCAACTGAAACGAACTCGCTTCTAACGAAATCACTTCCGGCATCGGCAATTCCATCACAACCTCAGCGAGCGGTTTGCCATAGTTGCCACAGGGAACGCAGGAGATGCCACTAACGTTGAGAATTTGACTGATAATTTCGGTAGTCGTCGTTTTGCCGTTTGTGCCTGTGATCGCAATGGTAAAGCCGGGAAAATAGTTCCACGCAAATTCCATTTCTCCCATCACTTCTCCGGCATGTTGCGAAAAGGCACGCACCAACGGGCCATAGGTATCGATGCCCGGACTGACGATGAGCAAATCACAAACTACATTCGCACCATTATCCACCGTAGCATCGGGATACAACGACACCGCATCAGCGAATCCGCTGATCGTTTCGGCTTCGTCATAGACCGAGACTGCGCCACCCTCGCGCAATGCCAAGGCGGCGGCCGCGCGACCGCTGCGTCCCGCTCCGAGTATGACGATTTTTTTTCCTGCGAGTGTCATCGGATTTTTAAAAGTGCCAAACCAAACAATGCGAACATCAGTGAGAGCAACCAAAAGCGAATAATGACTTGGCTTTCATGCCAGCCGCCCAATTCAAAATGATGGTGAATTGGCGACATACGGAAGATTCGTTTTTTGCGCAACTTGAAGCTGCCCACCTGCAAAATCACCGACATCGCTTCCATTACGAATACGCCACCAATGAAGACTAACAAAAGTTCCTGTTTCGTGGCGATAGCCGCCGTGCCCAAGGCACCGCCAATCGCCAGCGATCCGGTATCGCCCATGAAGACTTTCGCGGGATGGCAATTGAACCAGAGAAAGCCCAAACCAGCGCCCACCAACGCCATCAGAAATACAGCAAGCTCACCGATGTATTGATTGTGCGGGATAACAAGGTAATCGGTAGCGAGGAAAAAATGCCCCGCGAGGTATGCCAGCACTGAATACGCAAGCGCGGTGGTAATCGTGCAGCCCGTGGCGAGACCATCGAGTCCATCAGTAAGATTCACAGCATTCGAGCAGCCGATAATGATTAGCGCAAAAAAAGGAATGATCAACCAACCGAGATGCAGCAGCGGTTCTTTGAATAAGGGAAAACAAATTGCATCAATGCTGATCATTTCCTTACCTAACATAAAACCGTGCGTTGGGGAGCCATAGCCGGAGATTTCAGGTTTGAAGAAAATGAAAGCCGAAGCGATGACTGCAATGATCAACTGCCAGAACAATTTCGTGCGGCTGCTGAGACCATCGGACTTTTTCTCTTTCACTTTTTTATAGTCATCACAAAAACCTAACAACCCGCATGCGCCCATGGTGCAAGCGCAGACGGCTACGAAGGGATTGAGTGGGTTCGCACAAAGCAAGGTGGCTAAAAGGACCGAACCAAGGATCATAACGCCCCCCATCGTCGGCGTACCAATTTTCCCCCCATGCAATTCCGCGAGCTTATGAACTTCTTCTGCAGTGCGTATCGGTTGGCCAAGCTTCATCGAGATCAACTTGCGGATGACGCGAGGGCCAATGATCACGCTAATCGTAAAAGCTAACAAGCATGCCACCGCCGCGCGGAAAGTGATGTAGCGAAACAAATTGAGTGCATCAAACGTATGTGCCCAGCCATCTACGCCGCTTGCATTTTCCGCAGCGAAGGCATCTTTCCAGAATTGATAGATCCAATATAACATCAGTCGTTAGGGAAAATTTGTTTCATGACTTGCTCCATGGCGGCGGTGCGACTGCCTTTGAAAAGCACCACATCTCCGGCTTGCAGATGTTCGTTCAGGTAGACCGCCGCTTTTTCGCGATCCGCGAAATGCAATGCTTGGGGACCGGCGTGGCGTGAAATAAGATCGGCCTCATCGCCGACAGTGATGGTAATCACGGGCAACCGCGCCGCGCACTCACCGACGCGTTGACCGCCCTCTGCGGCATGCGCTCCCAGCTCACCCATGCGTCCCAGCACCGCATAGCGTTTGCCATTCGTTGACTCGCGAGCCAGCGTTTCGAGTCCTGCTATCATCGACTCGGGATTCGCATTATAGGTGTCATCAAAAACGGTGATGCCACGACTCACAAAACGTCGCAAACGTCCACTGCTCAAGGTCGCCTCACTGAGACCACGTGCGATCTCATCCGCGCTCAAGCCACAAAGATGCCCCGCTGCCGCAGCGAGCAATGCATTCGCTACCATGTGGCGACCACTGACCGGCAAATCAACAGAAGCGCTGTGCTGGCCGATCTCTAACAAAAATTTCATGCCACCATTTTCCTCGCGGATAGTGCTGGCTTTCACGGCGTCGTTTTCGCCGCCGGTGGTCATCACTTGCGCCTGCGTCAGGCTACGAATGAGCGGCAGAAAATCGCAGTCGTGCGGCACGATCAACGTTTCTTCTTCCGTGAGATTGTGAGCAATTGCCGCTTTCTCACGAGCGATGCCTTCGCGTGAACCCATGAATTCGATGTGACTCGATCCAATGTTCGTGATGATAGCAATCTGCGGTCGCGCAATGGCAGCAAGTGGCGCGATTTCACCAGGATGATTCATGCCCATTTCATACACTGCCGCCTGATGCTGGAGTGTCGTTTCTAACACCGTAAGCGGAAGACCAATGTGATTGTTCAAATTGCCACGTGTCGCCTTAGTCGAAAATTTCTGCGATAGCACGGCAGCAGTGAAATCCTTGGTGCTGGTTTTTCCGTTAGATCCAGTGAGACCGATCACATGCAAGTCGAGCTGCGTGCGCCACCAAGAAGCAAGTTGTTGCAAGGAAAGCAAAGGATCCTCCACTACCAACACTGCCCCATTACGAGTATCAGCACCGTCCCATTTTGATACCACTACCACTGCCGCGCCTTGTTGAAGAGCTTGTGCGGCAAAGGAATTCGCATCGAAATTTTCTCCCTTGAGTGCGAAAAATACACAGCCGGGAACCAGCTTACGCGTGTCCGTGCAAACGCCCGCATGCACCATCGCAGCGGCATCGCCAGCGACCAAAGTCGCGCCGAGCAGTGCTGTCAAAAGTTGCGCTGTGAGAGCTTTCATGGAATTAGGGATCTTTGCGACGCGGTTGATGGGTTTTGCGCGGAGGCAATGACTCGCGGAATTTCGCAGCTGCGATCACGCGCTCGCGCAAAGCCTTGGCCGCTTCTTTTTTGTCATCAAAGTCGATGATATGATCCGCGAATTGTTGGTAAGTCTCATGACCTTTACCGGCGATCAATACGATGTCGCCCGCGCGAGTGGCGGCGATGGTGTCGTGAATTGCTTTGGCGCGATCAACGATGGTGACGTGGTGCGTGCCACCCATGCCAGAAACGATTTCGCGAATAATGGTCTCGGGATTTTCGCTGCGTGGATTGTCGGAGGTAACCACGCAATAATCGCTGAGTCGTGCGGCCACTTCGCCCATCAGCGGACGCTTGCGCTTGTCGCGATCACCACCACAACCGAAGATCGTGAGCAGGCGTCCGGGTTCCAACTCGCGCAAGGTACGGCAGGCATTTTCTAAGGCATCCGGGGTGTGTGCGTAATCGACAAATACGGTCGCACCACCGGCGTTGCCGACGTTTTCCATACGACCGGAAACCTGCGGTGCGTCGGCCATGAGCGGCACGGAATCGCGCAAGGGAATATCGCAAGCCGCTGCTGCCGCCAAGGCTCCAGCGATGTTGTAGGCATTGAAGCGACCGATCAATGGCGCACGAACAAGGAATTGGCGGCCTTTATGATTCAACTCGAACTCCATGCCGCGAGATGTTTGGCGCATATTGTTGATGCGGAAATCACAATGCACGCCGAAACCGAATGTCCACACGGGCAACTTGCCTTTGAGTGAGTCCGCGAGCTCCGCACCATAGGGATCATCAAGGTTGATGATCGCGACGGGTTTTTTTCCTAACGGATTTTGTGCCACGGCATCGAACCACGCGCGTTTCGCCGCGAAGTATTCTTCCATCGTGCCATGGTAATCGAGGTGGTCTTGTGTGAGGTTCGTAAAAATGCACGCATCAAAGGGAATGCCAGTGACACGGTGTTGATGGATGCCGTGGGAAGAAACTTCCATCGCCACACCACGACAAGCATGATTGGCCATACGACGCAAGATTTGTTGCAGATCCACAGCATCTGGCGTGGTTCCGGTGGCGACTTCGACAGTTTCACCATCATCGATCTTCACCGTGCCGAGCATACCCGCGCGGTGCCAAATCGACTTCATCAGATAGTGCACGAGAAATGCCGTAGTCGTTTTGCCATTGGTGCCCGTGACACCGCAAAGCTTCATCGACGCAGCGGGATTCCCCGCAAGCGCGACCGCGCACTGCGCGAGAGCATGACGTGCATCAGCGACGTGAATCCAGGTCGAAGCATTACTCAAATCAGCAGGGGGTGCCTTTTCCGAAATCACCGCTGCGGCTCCTGCTTCTAACGCTTTTCCTGCGTAGGCATTGCCATCAACGCTGCTGCCTTTAAGTGCGACAAATACAACGCCTTCTTTGGCGTGACGGGAATCGGCAGTGACAGCATCGATGTCGATGTCTGTGCGACCGGCGACTACCGGACGTTGCAGCAGGGAAATAAGATCAGAGAGTTTCATTGATTGGCGACAGAAGTCGGGATGGCCTCCGTGGGAGTGAGGTGCATGTGTTCGGCGATACGCTTAGAGGCCTTGGCGAAAATGGGAGCGGCAATCGTGCCGCCGTAGCGCGAGACTTTGTTGGTTTGCGGATCATCGATGACAACCACGCAGACGAAGGCTGGATCCTTGGCGGGCAGCATGCCGGCGAAGGAAACGGTGTAGCGATTGTTGTAATAGCTTCGGGCAGCTACGTTGTATTTTTTTGCCGTTCCCGTTTTTCCTGCCACGAGGTGACCAGCTACAGCAGCTTGCAAAGCCGTACCTTCTTTCGAAACAACCGATGTTAGGCAATGTCGCAACTTCGCAGCAGCATCAGCACTGATCACTTGACGCACTACTTGAGGCTGCATGCTCTCGATGGGCGTGCCGTCGTTGGCGATGACTGCCTTCAGCAATTGCGGCTTTAGCAACTTGCCGCCATTGGCAATGGCCGAATAGGCGCAAGTCACTTGCAATGGAGTAACGTTGACCGCATAGCCAAAGGTCATACTCGAAAACGTCGTGGGATTATCGGTCTCGCGGAAATAGCCTTTTACTTCACCACTCAATGGCACATCGGTTTTCGTACCAAAGCCAAAGGCATTCACGTAGTCATAATAACGCGACATTCCCATCATAGAGGCGATTTTATATGTGCCGATGTTGCTGGATTTTCCAACCACCCACTCAGTCGTTAACCAGCCATACGGGTGATGGTCTTTCAGTTCCAGTGAGCCTTGTTTGTAGAAACCATTATGACAAAAAATCCTCGAGTTTGGCGTGATCAGTTTTTCGTTCAATGCACCAGCGATGGCGACCGCTTTAAAGGTAGAACCCGGCTCATAGACCATTTGCGTGGCAAAGTTGATACCGTTCGTGGCCACATTATCTAGGGTATTTAAATTGAAGGACGGATAATTGGCGAGGCCGAGAATGCCACCCGTGTGCGGATCCATCACGATCACACAACCACGAGGAGCTTCGAATTCGCGAATGCCCGCCACTAACTCTTCTTGAATGATGTTCTGGATTTCCATGTCCAGCGTCAACTGCACGTTCATGCCCGAGCGCGGTGGCAAGGTCACACTTGGCTCAGGACTGATGAGCAGTCCGCGGGCGTTGGTAACACTGGTGCGATGTCCATCTTTGCCAGCAAGGATTGACTCTAACGCTTTTTCCACACCAAATGCCCCGACTTCTTTCTCGTGGCTGTAATTGCCCTGCTGAATTTCGCGGATGATCGTGTAGCCGATCACGTGACTCGCGAGTTCAGGAGAAGCATAACGGCGACGCGCGGATTTCTCCAAACTGAAGCCTTGGATTTTTTGGTTGTCGATCACGCTTTGCACGCGATCAAATGCCTCTTCCTCCATGTTGCGTTCGATGACAAACCACATGCTCTTGGGATTTTTTTCAATGCGTGCACGCAGTTCTTCGCGCTTCAAGCGCAATGCTGGAGCGAGATGGCCGATGGCATAGGCCATGTGTTTTTGCACTAAAACACTCTCGTCTTCCGTGCGCAGCATTTTTTTCACCAAGGGTCGTAACTTGTGACGCTTGGCCTGCTCCGTGAGATTCGTCCAACTGGGTTCTGCACTTAACTGGTCCCACGCCAACGCATAAGCGGCGAGCTCAGGATTTTGCAAAGCGTAGCGATCGACGCGGATCTTCGCGAGTGTGACGCTGCGTGCGATCAACTCATCGTTGCAATCGAGAATATGGCCACGGCCACCGGGCAAGTAGGTGATCGTCGTGCTATATTTTTTCGCCGCTTCTTGGTAGCGCTTGCGGTTGAAGTACTGGATGTCGATCAAACGCCACGACAAGCAACTGAAACCTGCGGCAATCAGCAGGAACAATAGCGTGCAGCGAAAATAGAACGAGCGGAACATCTACACTAGGGACGGAAGGATTGCTGAGTCACAGCAGGATTTTTGGCGCGAATCACCTCGATGCGGTTCGTCGGCGTAGAAATGAGATCGCTGCCATTTTGCTGCAGCTTCTCTCGTAGATCGTAGCGCGCCAGATGACGGTCGATTTCGGCATTGAGGCTTGGAATTTCATCCTGCACGAGTGAGGCAATGCGTTTTTCGGTGGCTTCGATCTCACGAGCGGTCTGGATCTGCAAATTCCGATAAGTAACGTACTTCACCGCTCCCCACGCGACGATGGCGATGGCGACGATTACATTGAACCAAAGGAAGGGATTGGCGGTTGTTGTTTTACGTGATTGATTCATGGCGTTGCGATGGGTTGGTTATTACGCAGGGCGACCCGGAGCTTTGCGCTGCGGGCCCGTGGATTCGATGTGAGTTCTGCTTTTCCGGCACTGATTGATTTGCGCACCGGTAAAGTGAGATAGTGCTCTGGATTATCGCGTGGCGCCGGCCAAGTGGGATCGTCGATGTAAGGCTTGGCGTGATGCTGCATCAGCTGCTTGGCCATGCGATCTTCTAAACTATGAAAAGTGATGACGAGCAAACGTCCTCCTGGAGCGAGACAGCGCATCGCGGCGTGCAGTGCCCGGTGCAGCAATGTCAGTTCCTCATTGATGCGCATGCGGATCGCCTGAAACGTTCGCGTCGCTGGATGCGTGCGGCCATGGCGACCGAGAGCGGACTCAATGCAGCCTGCCAAATCACCCGTGCGGGTGAATGGCATCTTACGACGGCGCTCAACAATCAATTGCATAATGCGGCGGGCTTGGGGCTCTTCTCCGAACTCGCGCAGCGCTTGCAGTATCTCCATTTCGCTGGCTTCGTTGACGAAATCTGCAGCGGTCATCACCGCATTCGGTCCCATGCGCATATCGAGCGGGCCATCTTTCTGAAAGGAAAACCCGCGCTCAGCACAATCGAGCTGATGCGAGGAAACGCCGAGATCTAACAAAATGCCCTGCACTTTTCCCGAAGCAGGCAGGCCCGGATGTTCCTCCATCTGCGAGTAGTTTGCTTCAAAAGGGATCAAGGCCTCGCCATAAGATGCCAAACGCTGGGTCGCATGAGCGATTGCTTGCGGGTCGCGATCAATGCCCAACACGATCCCCTGTTTTGCTAAAAACATTTCACTGTGGCCACCGCCACCGAGAGTGCCATCGATGATCACATCACCGGGTTTCACGTCCATCCAATGTTCGACCTCAGCGGGCAACACGGGAAGATGATATGGCGGGAGAGGAGCCGTCCCTTGCTCCTCTACCCGCCCAGCCATAAGAAAATCAGATGCCGATTGCATAGTCACCGCGCTGGCACTGCCAGACATAGTCGTTGCGGCACAACACGGCGTGAATGCGGAAAATAGTGGCGGGAGAGGAGCCGTCCCTTGCTCCTCTACCCGCCCAGCCATAAAGAACTGTTGGCGCGCCCGAATCTTTTTTTTTGTTGCGATGCGATTGCTTCCTCCCCACGCAAGCCACGCGCCCCACTGCATCAGCAGGAGGCTCAAGGTCTGGCATGGTGAGTAAAAAATCATAAAAATTGTTAGAAAATACCGAGATCGCCAAAGGCCTCGAGAACGCTCGCTTTTTGCTTCTTATCGACTAGTTCAAAGTCGACACTGCTGTAGATGTCGAAATAATTGCCGCGACCTACCAAGCGAACATTACCCTCCGCCGCGATATTGGCGCGGATGCTCCACTCTTTGGGGATGAGCAATTTGCCCTGATTGTTAACGGTGACAGGTAAGATGCCGGCGTAGAGAGCTTCCAGTGCTTCGCGCTTCTGACCTATGGTGCTGCCGACGTGCTCTCGGATATTGCGCTCCATTTCCGCGAAAGCCGCCAAGGTCATGACCCGAATGCAGGGGGTGCCGTAGCGGTTCGATTCCTGCAAAATCAATTGCTCTCCCTCTTCCGGGCGCCAGACCACGGGGATGGCCACCCGATACTTCGGGTCCATCTTGTGCTCCTGAAAGCCGTTGAATTTGGGTAATGCAAATGACATAAATCACGAATACGCTCGCGTGCATTGCAGTACACCTGAAAAACTTTTTGCCGTCAAACATTTTTTCCAAGTACACCAAAAAAATTTTAGGCCTCCGAAGCGCCACCCTCGACAATCGGTAAATCATTGAATATCAACCATTTAGACGAATATTCCTGACGCAATATTCAATAAGATTTTATTGATAATTAAGCAATCCGAAAAATAAAACTTGCCAAGTCAATCGTTACCTACGGAATTTTTTAAGAAAGTAATTAGGACAACTTGGCCTCTAATGGATTAAAGCGAGGTTGGAAGGCAAGATGCCTCCACCACGTTTGGGAGCACTGATCAAACTACAGGATCGGCGAGAGAAGGCGTGCCGCGCGGCAGGCGGCTTTGAAATACCAAGGCTTATTGAGGTAATCATCGATCTCGCTCAACGACGATTGCAGAAAATCATTTTCTAACATTTTTTCTACTTCATCCACGAACTTGGCATCGCTCGTGAAGCCAGTGATTTCGAAGTTGAGTCGGAACGATCGGTTATCGAGATTGCCTGTACCGACCGACACAAAGCGGTCGCTGAGGACGACTTTTTGGTGAAGAAAACCTTTTTGATAGCGATAAATTTTCACGCCTGAGGGTAGGATCTGCTCGTAATAAGAGTACGCCGCCCAGTTCACCAGGCGAGAATCCGCACGCTCGGGAATGAGGATGCGCACATCTACTCCTCGCAAGGCCGCCGCTTGCAGCGCAGAGGTGACTCCGGTGTCGGGCACAAAGTAGGGTGAAGCGATCCACAACCGCTTGCGTGCGTGATTGCAGGCTTCAACAATAAACAACTGCCAGGAATCCAGCACGTCGGCGGGACCTGTGGGGAGAATCAAGATGCTCTGATTTTCCGGCTGTGGCACTTGCTGTGGCGGGCACTTGGGCACAGATCCGCTGGCCCAGTACCAGTCCTCAAAAAACACCAATTGCACCGCGAGCACGGCGGGGCCTGTAATGCGCATGTGGGTATCGCGCCAGTACCCCAAGTCAGGATGCCAGCCAAGATATTCATCCGCCACGTTCAAACCACCGATGTATGCTTCGCGACCATCGCAGACAACAATTTTACGGTGATTGCGAAAATTGTATTGCAGGCGCGACCACCAAAATCGATTGATGCCGAATGAATGAAAATGCACCCCGGCGTCTTTCATTTCGCGCAGGAAGCGACGTGGTAATTTATTTGAGCCGAGCTCATCGAACAACAACCACACCTGGACTCCCGATCGTGCTTTTGCGACGAGAATTTTTTGCAAGGCATCACCGATGGCATCATGTTTCATGATGTAATAATTCACCAGCACATACGAAGTGGCCGACTCTATGGAATGAAACAAAGCATCAAACGTTTTTTTCCCATCGGTAAACAAATCAAGACGATTTCCCCCTAACAAGGGAAGTCCCGAGAGCGCCTCAGCCGATTTCATGAAGGGACTATCGTGTGCTTGTTCATACGGCTTGAGACCTGCATGGAAATCAGCAGCTTTTTGGCTGAGTGTTTGGTCATTGCTACGACGCGCACGAACATAGCCGGTAAAGCGATCGCGTCCGAGAAACCAATACAAAGGAACGGCCGCATAAGGGAGAAAAAACAATGCCATGATCCACGCAATGGTGCCTTGTGAGGTGCGTGTGCGCATTAACGCATGCACCGCATGCACCATACCTGCCGCATGAAAAAGCAACACGATCCCCGCTATAATTTCCGCCATCCACCACATTAGCACACAGGGTAATGGTATGCATGATGAGAAACGAGCAAAATTCATGGCGAATACATTTTACTCCTGTGATAGAATCAGGCTTTGCGAAATCAAAGGGAAAGGAGCACAGGCGTCTCGCCAGTGTTTTTATGAAGGCCGGGAGGCAAGCTACCTCCGCCACGTTTTGATTGTGATGCTTACGGAATCTGCCTATGCTGTTGCCATGACACGACCCGGTGCACCGCTACAGGACTTTTCTGCTGACACTTGGCTGGATCCGTGGCGGGCGATCTTTGAAGAACGCCAGCAACGCGCTACTCGGCTGGCAAAGGATTGCGGTACATCGCTGGCAGACTTCGCACAAGGGCACAACTACTTTGGCCTGCATCGCGCTGACGACGGCTCTTGGGTTTATCGCGACTGGGCACCGCATGCGCAATCATTGCACCTCGTCGGTGATTTTTCTCAATGGCAGGCCATGGATGCCTTTCGGGCAGAATCGATGGGCGATGGCTGTTGGGAATTGCGCGTGCCAAGCGCTGCCATCCTACACGGACAGCACTACCGCGTGCGCATGAATTGGCATGGGGGACAGGGCGACCGTCTGCCCGCGTGGGGACGTCGGGTGGTGCAAGATGCCACAACCTTGGAATTTACCGCGCAAGTGTGGGAAGAACCGGCACACCAATGGAAAAACGCGACACCTGTACTCAGCGCACCGCCGATGATTTACGAAGCGCATGTCGGTATGGCATCGGAAGAATGCAAAGTTGCCACATGGAATGAGTTCCGTGAGAAAATGCTGCCACGTGTCGTGGGTGCGGGCTACAATACATTGCAGCTCATGGCGGTGCAGGAACATCCGTACTACGGCTCGTTCGGTTATCATGTGGGCTCGTTTTTCGCTTCCTCATCGCGCTTCGGCACTGCCGGTGAGTTGAAAATGCTCATCGATGAAGCCCACGGTCTCGGCCTGCAAGTGATCATGGACTTGGTGCATTCGCATGCGGTGAAAAATGAAGTCGAGGGAATTTCCTGCTACGATGGCAGCCGCTACCAATTCTTTCATGATGGACCAAGGGGCAATCACGACATCTGGGACTCGCGTTGTTTTGATTACGCCAAACCGCAAGTGCGTCACTTCTTGCTCTCCAATATCCGCTATTGGTTGGAGGAATTTCAATTCGATGGCTTTCGCTTTGATGGAGTCACGTCAATGCTTTATCACGATCACGGATTTGGTGCCGGCTTTGGCAGTTACGACGATTATTTCCACGGTCGCACCGATGAAGACGCGGTCACCTATCTCACGCTCGCAACGCAACTCATGGATGAATTGAAACCCGGCTCAATTGCGATTGCCGAGGATGTCAGTGGGCTTCCAGGACTTTGCGCACCGCGCGAGCAAGGTGGTTGTGGGTTTCACTATCGATTGGCGATGGGAATCCCTGACATGTGGTTTAAGTGTGCCGAAGAGATTCGCGAAGAAGATTGGCACATGGGCTGGATCTGGGGCGAACTCACGGGTCGCCGTGGCGATGAGCGCATCATCAGTTATGTCGAAAGCCATGATCAAGCGATGGTCGGCGGTAAGTCGTTTTTGTTTACGCTTACCGATGATGCCATTTACCACTCCATGCATCGCGGTTCAGGCGACTTACGCGTGGAGAGGGCGATTGCTCTGCATAAAATGGCGCGACTCGCCACGCTCGGCACGGCAGGCCATGGCTATCTGAATTTTATGGGCAATGAATTTGGTCATCCCGAGTGGATTGACTTTCCGCGCGTGGGCAATCAGTGGTCGTATGCTCATGCAAGGCGCTTGTGGAGCCTGCGCGATCGTGCGGACTTGCGTTACCAAGCACTGGGCGACTTCGATGGCGCGATGATGACTCTGCTACGCAAACCTGAATGGATGAATGCACACTGTCATTTATTGGTCGAACATAGCGGCGATAAAACTCTGGTGTGGCAACGCGGCGACTTATTGTTTGCGATGAATTTTCACGGCCATCAATCACTGGTCGATTGGGAGTTGTGGGTTCCTGCCGGCACGTGGCAGCTTGTTCTTGATAGCGATGCGACAGTATTCGATGGACACGGTCGAGTGCAAGCAGAGCAGGAGTGCAACGTTGTGGATCAAAAAGATGGTTATGGCCCGATGCGCCTTTATCTGCCGAGTCGCACGGCGTTAGTGTGGAAGAAAATACCTGACGTTTCGGCAAAAATTGTTAGATCGAGAGAGTAATCTCAGCGAAAGTTTTGATCTAAGATTTCGGCAAATTTTTTTGAGTGATGGTAATCCATTTGCCTTCGACACGGTGTGATGAATCTTGTTTTAAAAAGGCTGGTTTTTTTCGTTAGAGAGATAATTTCAATAATCACCACTCTTTTTTTCTATTTTCCGCTTGGGTTCTGTTTTTTGCCTTGCACTGCCGTGTAGGTTCGCTAGTTTTTTTCAGGCCCTTTGTGGTTGCTTTCATTTATGAAATTGTTTTGCTCATTTTTTATCGTGCTTGTTGCTGCTTGCAGTGTTCTTTCCTGCTGTGCCAGCAAGTCAGTAGAAGCGCCGCCTAAGCCTACTTACCAAGCTCCCCAAGCCTAACAATTCCGCCCCATCCCTTTTTCAACCTACAAAAAACACAACTACCATGATCCGTACACTGACACTCATTGCCTTGGCCGCTACTGCCATGATTTCCAGTTCCTGCTGCTTCTGCTGCACCAGCGATGAAAAAGCACCTGGTCTGAGAAAACTGCCGCAATTCCGCGAATTCCCATCGGCTCCTGAAGTCAGCTACGAGAAGTAATTCTTGCTGTCATTTTTTTATCAAGCAGATCTTCCCCGAATGGGAGGATCTGCTTTTTTTGTAGCACGATTCAGTGGCATGCATGGGCAAAATTGAACGGTTCAGCTACGGAGGTTACAAATATTTTAGTCGGGCAATTTGCGATTCATTTATTTTTCGTTTTCCGTTTCCCTGTGGTGAGTCTTCCCATCGCAAAAATGAATGCGCAGCACGATACGCAACCCCGTTGGGGTAGTGGAATTTGGGCGATTATTCCTCGGGGTAGTCACGTTGATATCGAGATGACACGGGGCTTCGTTTCGGACCTCCATTGGGGTAGTGTAATTTCACAGGTGATTATTCCCCGGGGTAGCAACGTCGATATCGTTATAACCCTGGGCTTTGTTTTGGAACCCCTTTGGGGTAGTGGATTCTAACCTATCCCGAAGGGATTGCGCAACAGAGCCCAGGGTTGGATTGCGTACACGCGAGCCTACCCTTGGAGAGACCGATCCAATAGATTTCGCCTACCCCGAAGGAGTTGCGTAAATGAGCGGTTTATTGACGCAGGCCACGACGATCGTCGTGCGGTCCGCAACTCCTTTGGGGTAGATGAGTTTTTTATGGCGGTTTATCCCAGGATAGCCACGGATTGCGTTGGCAATCCTGGGCTTTATTTCGGAACCCCCTTGGGGTAGTAGAGAATTGATTCATGATCTCTCAGGAGGATTTACTGATCACACCACTATGGATGAGACTAGAAACGACAAAAAAAATGAGGCCGGACCGAAGTCCGACCTCAAAGAGAGAAACCAATCTCAATTCTAAGAAAGATTAGTTACGACGGCGACGCAGAAGCGCAAGAGCACCAATCGCACCAAGCAACGATGTGCTGGTTTCTGGGATTGCAGCAAGGCCTACTGTGTTCCAACCAGCACCAGTAGTTGTGTCTGCAGTGCGTGTTTTGAACTGGAAATTGTCATATCCACCAACAAGCAATGTAGCACTGGTATCGTCATAGGTAAGAGCTTGCGTACCAAGGAATGCGTCATCGGCAGCAAGGAAGGTACGATTCAATTTCAGCACCAATACCTCAGAAGAATCAGTGATTGAAGCTAACGAAGCAACGTTTGATACAAAGAGGTAAATATTTTTGTTAATAAATGTTGCGTTACCTGTCACAGCAATATCTGTATTGCTAGTAGGAGTTGCAACGCCATTAGCTCCACCTGTGGTAAAAGTAAAACCGCGCTCATTTGTTCCAAATTGTACGAACGAACTGTAAAGATCAGTTACATCTGTAGAAGACTGAATCAAAGCGTCGGAAATGTTGAATACACCGAATGCAATACGAGCTTCAGTTGTCTGAAATCCGCGTGTTGTAACCGCAGCACCTGGCAATCCATCTTCCGAAGTAATACCAATACTTCCGTTTCCGATTGAGTTACTTACAGAATAAAGAGCGCCGAAGCTACTAAAAGTAGAAAGCAAGGCAAATAACGATGTTAGTTTAATTTTCATGTGTATTATATATAGATTAGAGTTGAGAATAGTTTAGATTAGAACGGAGTTGTTTGTGTGAGTGGCTTAGCACCAACAGATTTGCTTCTGAAAATGTATCCACTGGTAAGAGGCTCTGTACCCTTATCCTCAAGATCTGGGTTAGCCCACAATGCATCGAAAGTATCGTCATAATAGAAGAAGGTATTATAACCACCACTTCCGTTAGGAATTTCAATAGTATCTGATGTAGCAGTACTTCCGTCTTCGGATGCAATAACTTGAGTGCTGAATGATGTGTTAGCCAAGGTTACACCGACTGGATAAACACTACCAACAATATTAAGACCAGGAGCAACAACGAAATTGGTTGGCTTAACTTTAACTTCACCTGAAATCACAAGATCGAGATCAGTGCCTGGCTTTCTACGAACGATCATACCATCTGTGTAAATTACAGCAGTATCTCCCACATCTTCAAGGTCGTTGTTTACCCAGAACTCATCGAAGCCGTCATTATAGTAAAACACAGTGTTGAAACCACCGAGGCCGTTAGGCAATAGAATGGTGTCCGCTGATGCAGTACTTCCATCTTCACTGAAAGCTAAACCGACTTGGTTTGTAGCACCAAAAATATCTTTAATTGTCGAAGCTTTGCGCAAAGAATACTTGGTAGTGTTTGGCACAACTAAAGCTGTAATATCTTGAGGTGTGAAAAGCTCTGTAGCAGTCCATGAGGTAATTTCTTGAATGGTGCCGTCTTCAAGCTCTAAAATGTAGGTTGCCAATGGTGTCAGCAAAGTAGTGAAGTCTGCACCGCTCACAGTAACTTTGTCCGAAGCTTCGGCAGTAATCGTGCCAGCCGAGATTGTGGGATTATGCACTGTTACGCCGATCATGGTATCCGAATTGGCTACCAAGTTTTCAGTGACATAACCGACCGGAGTCGTGGTGGATGATGTTTGCGCAAATAATGCGCCGGGGGCGAGCAGAGCTGCCACCAGGAGTGATTGAATTGTTTTTGGTTTCATATGTTTTTGAGATTGATGGATTGGTTCTTTTTTATTGGGGGTGGCACTTGGGGAGATTTTACTCAGGCAGGACTTGCGGCGATCGTTGTCAA